>DATJIF010000062.1:0-9622 GCA_035493475.1 Actinospica sp. | reverse complement strand
GCGCGAGCCCTGGTTCCCCGGCGACGAGGACATCGAGCGGCGGATCCGGGCGTTCATCCGGTGGAACGCGGCCATCATGGTCTCGCGGGCGAACCGGCCGGGCATGGGCGTCGGCGGGCACATCGCCACCTACGCCTCGGCGGCCTCGCTGTACGAGGTCGGCTTCAACCACTTCTTCCGCGGCAAGGACCACGGCGAGGCCGGGGACCAGGTCTACTTCCAGGGCCACGCGGCGCCGGGCATCTACTCCCGCGCGTTCCTCGAGGGCCGGCTGACCGAGGCGCACCTCGACGGCTTCCGGCAGGAGCACAGCCACACCCCGGGCCTGCCGTCCTACCCGCACCCGCGGCTGATGCCGGACTTCTGGGAGTTCCCGACGGTGTCCATGGGCCTCGGCCCGATCTCGGCGATCTACCAGGCCCGGTTCAACAAGTACGTGTACAACCGCGGCCTCGCGGACACCTCGCGCTCGCACGTGTGGGCCTTCCTCGGCGACGGCGAGACGGACGAGCCCGAGTCGCTCGGCGCCCTCTCCATCGCCGCGCGCGAGGAGCTGGACAACCTCACCTTCGTGATCAACTGCAACCTGCAGCGCCTGGACGGTCCGGTGCGCGGCAACGGCAAGATCATCCAGGAGCTTGAGTCCACCTTCCGCGGCGCCGGCTGGAACGTCATCAAGGTGATCTGGGGCCGCGACTGGGACCAGCTGCTGGCCCAGGACGTGGACGGCGTGCTGGTCAACAAGATGAACACCACCCCGGACGGCCAGTTCCAGACCTACTCGGTCGAGTCCGGCTCGTACATCCGGGAGAACTTCTTCGGCGGCGACGCGCGGCTGCGCAAGATGGTCGCCGACATGGACGACGACCAGCTGCGGCTGCTCTCGCGCGGCGGCCACGACTACCGCAAGGTGTACGCGGCGTTCAAGAGCGCCCGCGAGCACGTCGGGCAGCCGACCGTGATCCTGGCGCACACCGTGAAGGGCTGGACCCTCGGCAAGGACTTCGAGGGCCGCAACGCCACGCACCAGATGAAGAAGCTCACGAAGGCCGAGCTCAAGGAGTTCCGCGACCGGCTGCACCTGCCGATCACGGACGAGCAGCTCGCCGCCGACCTGCCGCCGTACTTCCACCCGGGTGAGAACTCGGAGGAGGTCCAGTACCTCAAGGAGCGGCGCGCGGCCCTCGGCGGCTACCTGCCGTCCCGCGTGGTGCGCCCGAAGCCGCTGAAGCTGCCCGGCGAGGCGGTGTACGCGGACCTGAAGAAGGGCTCCGGCAAGCAGCAGGTCGCCACGACGATGGCCTTCGTCCGGCTGCTCAAGGACCTGATGAAGGACAAGGAGATCGGCGCCCACTTCGTGCCGATCATCCCGGACGAGGCGCGCACCTTCGGCATGGACTCGCTGTTCCCGACGGCGAAGATCTACTCGCCGCACGGCCAGACCTACGAGGCCGTGGACCGCGAGCTGCTGCTGTCCTACAAGGAGTCCAAGCAGGGGCAGATCCTGCACGAGGGCATCAGCGAGGCGGGCGCCACGGCGTCGCTGGTCGCGGCGGGCACCTCGTACGCGACGCACGGTGTGCACTCGATCCCGATCTACATCTTCTACTCGATGTTCGGCTTCCAGCGCACCGGCGACCAGTTCTGGCAGTTCGCCGACCAGATGGGCCGCGGCTTCGTGCTCGGCGCCACGGCCGGGCGCACCACGCTGACCGGCGAGGGCCTGCAGCATGCGGACGGCCACTCGCACCTGATCGCCTCGACGAACCCGGCCGTGATCGCCTACGACCCGGCCTTCGCCTTCGAGATCAGCCACATCGTGCAGGACGGTCTGCGCCGGATGTACGGCTCGAGCGAGGAGCACCCGCACGGCGAGGACGTGTTCTACTACGTCACGCTGTACAACGAGCCCGGCCAGCAGCCCGCCGAGCCCGCGGGCATCGACGTGGACGGCCTGCTCAAGGGCCTGTACAAGTACCAGGACGCCCCGGAGGGCCCGGCAGACCGGCCGCGCGCGCAGCTGCTCGCCTCGGGCGTCGGCCTGCCGTGGATCCTCAAGGCGCAGAAGCTGCTGGCCGAGGAGTGGGGCGTGGCCGCGGACGTGTGGTCGGCGACCTCCTGGACCCAGCTGCGCCGCGACGCCCTCGAGGTGGACGAGCACAACTTCCTGCACCCGGAGGAGCCCGTCCGGGTTCCGTTCGTGACCCAGACGCTGGCCGGCACGCAGGGCCCGGTCGTCGCGGTCTCCGACTGGATGCGCGCGGTGCCTGACCAGATCTCGCAGTGGGTGCCGAACGACTACACCTCGCTCGGCGCGGACGGCTTCGGCTTCGCGGACACCCGCGGCGCGGCCCGGCGCTTCTTCCACATCGACGCCGAGTCGGTGGTCGTCGCGACGCTCGCCCAGCTGGCCAAGCGCGGCGAGGTCAAGCGCGAGGCGGTGGCCGAGGCGATCAACCGCTACCAGCTGCACGACGTGAAGGCGGCGGGCACCGGCCCGACCGGCGGCGAGGGCTGACGCAGCGGCGGCAACCGAGCACACGATCGCCCGTCCCGGGTCTCCGGGGCGGGCGATCGGCGTATCTTGATGTCGAGGAGTTCCTGGAACCGCGGTGACCAGTGCTGTTCATGAGGTTGTCGGAGGGCTCTTATAGCCTTGGCGCGTGCCGACCGTACGCCTCGCCGAGGGGCTCGCCCTCGCCGTCCTGCTGCCGTTCTGCTTCGTGCGCGTGCGCCGCTCGGATGTGGCGACGTTCCTGCTGGCCACGGCCTACGCCGTCTACACGATCCTGCCGTTCTACCAGCGCTGGCAGGCCTGGCTCGCGGCCGCGCTCGCCGCGTGCTGCGTGACGCTGGCCCGGCGCGGCCTCGTCCAGGAGCCGCCGAGCACGCCGAAGACGGACCCGGAAACGGAGACGGAAGCGGCGGAGCCCGAGCCACCGTCGTCGCCGTCGTCGCGCAACCGGCTGATATCCGCGCTGCGCAGCCCGGTCCCGCTGCTCGCGGTGCCCGTCGTCTTCGGCGCGCTGGCCCTCGGCGGCGTCGGACTCTGGCACACGCTGTGGCGCGGGCTGTGCAACGACCGGCTCGCGGTCACCCTGAACGGCACCGTGGCGGCGGTCTTCGTCGGCGGGCTGCTGACCGGATCGATACTCCGGCGCTTCTCCAGTGTCACGGTCGGGCGCGCGCAGGCCATCCTCGGCGGCGGAACCCTGCTCGGCTGGCTCGAACGTATGCTCTATTTCTCATTTCTTCTCGCCGGTCAGCCGACCGCCGCCGCATTCGCCCTCACCGCGAAATCCGCCGCCCGTTTCCCGGCGCTGCAACGCGACGAGGAGGGATTGGCCGAGTACTACCTCATCGGCAGCCTCTCCAGCCTGGTCGTCGCGGCGGTAACGGCCCTGCTCACACGGTTGGCGCTGGGAATGGCCGCACTCTAACCGGAAAATGCCGCACAATGGGTGCATGGCGCTTTCCGAACACAGGCTCTTCCGCCTCCTCGAGAAACTGGCGCTTCCGTCGGGTGACTATGTGGTGACGGGAAGTGCCCCGTTGCTCGCGCACGGATTGAAGTCCTCGATCCACGATCTCGACCTCGTCGCGCGCGGAAAGGCCTGGGAAATCGCGAAGTCCAAAGGCCCGATCGTGCACCCGCGCTCCGGCTTCGGCAAGCGCATCGCCATCGACCACGGCGTGATCGAGGTGTTCGACCACTGGATCGGCGGGCTGACCGACATCGACGCGATGATCGAGGGCGCCGAGTTCATCGAGGGCATCCCGTTCATGTCGCTGCAGGACACGCTGCGCTGGAAGCGCGGTCTCGGCCGGGCCAAGGACCTGGTCGACGTCGGCCTGATCGAGAACTTCCTGTCCGTCCCGGCCCGCTAGTCTCGCCGCCAGTCCGTCAGCGGCAGGGACATCTGGATGTTCGTCTCGACGAATCCGAGCGACGCGTAGAGTTCGCGTGCCACCCGGTTGTGGCCGAACACGTGCAGCCCGACGCTCTGCGCACCGAGTTCGCGGGCGCACGCGATCGCGGCGAGCATCGCGGCCCGGCCGTAGCCCTCACCGCGGTGCTCCGCTTCGATCACGATGTCGTAGACGTACGCCTGGAGCCGGTTCGCCTTGCGCCGCAGCGAGATCCACACCGTGCCCACGCCCGCGCCGCTCGCCGTGTCGCGCACCGTGTAGAGCAGGTGGCCACGCGTGTGGACGGCGTCCGGCAGCATGGTCCTGAACTCGGTCTTCGCCATCTCCAGCGCCTCGTCCGGATCCCACCGGCCGCTCTTGGCGTTCTCCGAGGCGAGGTTGCGGACCGCGGGCGGCAGCCACGCCGCGAACTCGTCCTCGGTCATCGGATCCAGCGTGATCGTCGGCGTGCTCATGGCATCGGAGTCTACGAGCGGGGAACGCGGCGCGGGTTCGCTGCGTCGAAGGGCTATGAGATCGATGGTTCGCACCGCCGCCCTAGCCGTCGCCGCCTGCGCCGCCACCGGGATGCTCGCCGCCTGCGCGAGCGAGAAGGGAGTGCCGGTGGAGTCCGGGACGTCGGCCACCCCGACCCCGAGCGCCACCTCGTCCTACACCCGCCCGGCCAAGCCCGCGAGCGAGCAGATCCCGGACAGTGCGTCGCTCACCGTCGCGCTGCACATCGTGCCGGGCACGACGGACACCGGGGCCCGCAGCGTCACCCTCACCGACGCGACGAAGATCGCGCAGATCGCCGCCGAGATCAACGCGCTGCCCACCCAGCCGAAGTATCCGAAGGTGTACTGCCCGATGGAGATCGACGGACCGTACCTGACGCTCGACTTCCGCGACTCCGCGACCGGTCCGGTGCTCGCGCACGTCAAGGTGCCGCCGAAGGCCAGCGGAATGTGCAGTCCCGCGATCCAGGTCACGGTCAACGGCGTCACCGAGCCCGCGCTCGACGACGCCTCGCAGCCGACGCTCTACACGCGACTGCTGCAGACCGCCGGGTTGAACGCACGCTGAACTCGGGATTTCGCCCCATCGCACGGGTACGGCTGACGCATCTGCGAGAGTAGAGCCGTGGACACCTCGCGCGAGACGCAGCACAGGGACAGCCGGGCGGACACCGTACGTCGGCTCGAGAAGGCCACCGGAAGCCTCGCGGCCGCGGCCATCGCGCGGATGGAGGAGAAGTTCTCCTGGTACCGCAACATGCCGCCGGAGAACCGCTCCTGGGTCGGGCTGGTCGCGCAGGCGGGCATCGCGGCGTTCACCGAGTGGTTCCGGCACCCGGACCAGAAGGCCGCCGTCTCCGCCGACGTCTTCGGCACTGCGCCACGCGAGTTGACGCGGGCCGTCTCGCTGCAGCAGACGGTGCAGATGGTGCGCACGACCATAGAGGTGGTCGAGGACCGGATCGACGGGCTCACCGAGACCGCCGAGGAGAGCCGGATCCTGCGCGAGGGCATGCTGCGCTACTCCCGCGAGATCGCCTTCGCCACCGCGCAGATCTACGCGCAGACCGCCGAACTGCGCGGCGCCTGGGACGCCCGGCTCGAGGCGCTGATCGTGGACGCCGTGCTGCGCGGCGAGGAGGACGACGCGCTGCTGTCCCGCGCCTCGACCCTCGGCTGGGCGGCGCGCACCGACATCACCGTCATGGTCGGCCTCGCCCCGAACGACGACCCGGAGGCCGTGGTCGACGGCATGCACCGGGCCGGAAGGCACCGCCCGGTCGCCGGATACGACGGCCCCGGGCTCTCGGTGCTGTGCGGCGTGCAGGGCGACCGGCTGATCGCCATCGTCGGCGGCGTGACCGGCGACCCGGTCGTCGTGCTGCGCGCGCTGGCCGGGCAGTTCGCGCCCGGACCGGTGGTGATAGGCCCGGTCGTGGCCGAGTTGACCGCCGCCTCGCGCTCCGCCGAGGCCGCGCTGTCCGGGCTGCGCGCGGCCGTGGCCTGGCCGGACGCGCCCCGTCCGGTGCTGGCCGACGACCTGCTGCCCGAGCGCGCCGTCGCCGGGGACGAGCTGGCCCGGGTGTGTCTGCTGGAGGAGATCTACAGACCTCTGTCAGAAGCGGGCTCCGCCCTCCTGGAGACCCTGTCGGTCTATCTGGAGCAGGCGGCCAGCCTCGAGGCGGCCGCCCGGATCCTGTTCGTGCACCCCAACACGGTCCGCTACCGGCTACGACGGGTGACCGACATCACAGGCTTGACGCCGTCCCAGGCGCGCAGCGCGTTCACCCTGCAGATCGCCCTGGTGCTGGGGCGGCTCGCCGAGGCCGCGAAGCCTTTGTAGGGGTTCCACAGGACGCACGCAGGATCTTCGTGCCTGCCGTGGCAGCCGTACGGGCCCCGTTCGCGGCAAGGTGGAAGGGTGCTCGTACTCGTCGCTCCCGGCCAGGGTGCCCAGGCCCCCGGCTTCCTCACGCCCTGGCTCGACGTCCCCGGCGTCGCCGACCGGCTCACCTGGTGGTCCGCCGTCGCCGACCTCGACCTGGTGCACTACGGCACCGAGGCCGACGCCGACACGATCCGCGACACCGCCGTCGCCCAGCCGCTGCTGGTCGCCTCCGGCATCGCCGCCGCGTTCGCCCTGTTCCCACAGCCGGCGGAGGCCTTCCGGCAGGTCGGCGCGGTCGCCGGCCACTCGGTCGGCGAGCTGACCGCCGCCGTGGGCAGCGGCGCGATCACCGCCGAGACCGCGATGACCCTGGTGCGCGAGCGCGGCCGGGCCATGGCCGCGGCCGCCGCCGTCACCCGCACCTCGATGACCGCCGTGCTCGGCGGCGACGTCGACGTGGTGCTCGCCAAGATCGCCGAGCACGGCCTGACCGCGGCCAACAACAACGGCCCGGGCCAGATCGTGGCCGCCGGCACCGTCGAGCAGCTCGCCGCCTTCGAGGCCGACCCGCCCGCCGGGGCCCGGCTGCGCGCGCTGTCCGTCGCCGGCGCCTTCCACACCGAGCACATGGCCCCCGCCGTCGCCCGGCTCGGCCAGCTCGCCAAGGGCGTCAGCACGCAGGACCCGCGGGTGCGCTACATCTCCAACCGGGACGGCGGCGTCGTGCACTCCGGCCGCGAGGTCGTGCAGCGCATCGTGGACCAGATCGCCAGCCCGGTCCGCTGGGACCTGTGCATGGAGACGATGCGCGAGCTCGGCGTCACCGGCATCCTCGAGGTGCCCCCGGCCGGGACGCTCACCGGCATCGCCAAGCGCGCGCTCAAGGGCGTGGAGACCTTCGCCCTCAAGACCCCGGACCAGCTCGACGCGGCCCGCGCGTTCGTCGCCAACCACTCCGAGGCCGCGCCCGACCCGCTCGACGCCGCGCCGGCCTGGCGGCTGCTGGTCGCCCCGTTCTCCGGCACCGTCCAGCGCGGCCGGCAGGACGCGGGCACGGCGCTCGCCCCCGGCGAGCACCTGGCGACCATAGTCTCGAGGAGCGAGGAGCAGAAGCTCATCGCCGAACACGGCGGTACGGTACTCGAGTGGCTGGTCGAGGACGGCGCTCCGGTCTCCCCGGGCCAGCCCCTCGTCCGTATCCATCCGAGTGCTGAGGCGGCGCACTGATGACCAAGCAGATCCAGTCCCCGGCCGGCCCGGCGCACGCCAGGATCCTCGGCGTGGGCGGCTACCGTCCCTCCCGCGTCGTGACCAACGAGCAGATCTGCCAGGTCATCGACTCCACCGACGAGTGGATCCAGACCCGCACCGGGATCAAGGAGCGGCGCTGGGCCACGGCCGAGGAGACCGTCTCGATGATGTCCGTCGGCGCGGCCGGCAAGGCGCTCGCCGCGGCGGGCGTCGAGGCGGAGCGGATCGGCCTGGTCATCATCTCCACCGTCACGCACCTCGCGCAGACCCCGTCGCTGGCCGCCATGGTGGCCAACGAGCTCGGCGCCGTGCACGCCGCGGCCTTCGACATCTCCGCGGCCTGCGCGGGCTTCTGCCACGGCCTGGCCCTGGCACAGGACGCGGTGCGCGGCGGCTCGGCCGAGTACGTGCTCGTGATCGGCGTCGAGCGGCTCTCCGACCTGACCGACATGAACGACCGCTCCACGGCGTTCATCTTCGGCGACGGCGCGGGCGCGGCCGTGGTCGGCCCCTCGGACACTCCGGGGATCGGCCCGGTCGTCTGGGGCGCGGACGGCGCGCAGTACGAGGCCATCGGCCAGACCTTCGACTGGGACGCGCTGCGCGAGCAGCCCGAGCTCGGCTTCCCGGCGCTGCGGATGAACGGCCAGCAGGTCTTCCGCTGGGCTTCGTACCAGATGGTGCCGGTGGCCAAGAAGGCGCTGGAGAAGGCCGGGATCACCGCCGAGGACCTCGACGCGTTCATCCCGCACCAGGCCAATATGCGCATCACCGACGCGATGATCAAGGCCCTGAAGCTCCCCGAGAGCGTCCCGGTGGCCCGGGACATCGCGCGCACCGGCAACACCTCGGCCGCCTCGATTCCGCTCGCGATGGAGCGGATGCTCGAGGAGGGCGAGGCCCCGCACGGCGGCTTGGCGCTGCTGATCGGCTTCGGCGCCGGCCTCGTGTACGCGGCGCAGGTCGTCCAGCTCCCGTAGCCCTCCGCAGGGCGCGGACCCGCAGATTGTAGGCTTTCCCAGTCCCCAGGCCGAGACCGCACGGTAGCGGCCGATCCACCGCAGCAGCACAGCTTAAGGAGCCGGTCATGGCCACCCAGGAAGAGATCCTCGAAGGGCTCGCCGAGATCGTCAACGAGGTCGCGGGAATCGACGTCGAGGACGTTCAGCTGGAGAAGTCCTTCACCGAGGACCTCGACGTCGACTCGCTGACCATGGTCGAGGTCGTCGTCGCGGCCGAGGACAAGTTCGGCGTGAAGATCCCGGACGAGGAGGTCAAGAACCTCTCGACCGTCGGAGACGCCGTCAGCTACATCGCGTCGCACGCGGCCTGAGCGCCGCACCGCCCGCCGACCGGCCGTCCGCGTCATCCGCGGCGGCCGGGAGGCGGCGCCACCACCCGGAGTACCCCGGGACAACCTCTCGGTCGGCATTCGAGCAGATGGGCTAGATCAGTGAACAAGACCGTGGTCGTCACCGGACTCGGCGCCACGACCCCGCTCGGCGGGGACGTCGCCACGACCTGGGAGGCACTGCTCGCCGGACAGTCGGGCATCGTCCCGCTGACCGAGGAGTGGGCCGCCGACCTGCCGGTGCGCATGGCCGGCAAGGTGCACGTCGAGCCCTCCGAGGTGATGAAGCCGGTCGAGCGCCGCCGGCTCGACCGCTCCGCGCAGTTCGCGCTGATCGCCGCGCGCGAGGCCTGGCAGGACGCCGGGCTCGAGGGCGTCGAGGTCGACCCCGAGCGGCTCGGCGTCGCCGTCGGCTCCGGCATCGGCGGCGTGACCACGCTGCTCGACAACTACGACCTGCTGCTCGCCAAGGGAGCCCGCGGCGTGAGCCCGCGCGCGGTCCCGATGCTCATGCCGAACAGCCCCGCCGCGTACGTGGGCCTCGAGTTCGGCGCCCGGGCCGGCGTGCACACCCCCGTCTCCGCCTGCGCCACCGGCTGCGAGGCCATCGGCTACGCGCTCAACATGATCCGCTCCGGCCGCGCCGACATCGTGGTCTGCGGCGGCACCGAGGCCGCGATCCACCCGCTGCCGATCTCCGCCTTC
>DATJIF010000061.1:0-92951 GCA_035493475.1 Actinospica sp. | reverse complement strand
CGGTGACCACGCCGCGCGAGCCGCGTCCGCATGTCCGCTACCCGCCGGTCACCGGTACCGGCGCCGTCGAGACCGGGGCGGGGACGGGTGCCGGGCTGCGCTGCGGCACCTGCGCAGCCCGCGAGGTGACGGCGGCCATCGCCGCCGTCACCTCGTACACGCTCACCCCACACAGCTCGGCCGCCGCCTTGTTCGTCTCCACCAGCTCCCGCACCGCGCACAGCGCCTCCTGCGCCCGCACCTCCTCCTGCTCGACCACGCCCTGAGCACGCTCGCGCCGCTCGGCCGCCTCGAAGTACCCCTGCGCCGCCGCACCGAGCGCCGCCAGCTTCCGCGACTGCGCCTCGCGCAGCTCCCGCGTCGCCTCGTCCGCCCGCAGCCGCGCCGCCGCCTTGACCGACGCACCTCGCCTCGCCATCCGACCACCTCCATTTACTAACATCAATGAACTACTCACACCATAGATGATGGTCTACAGTAGGTGTCAACCACCTGCCCTCTTCGCGAACGCGACACGCCCACACGGCAGGCCCACTCCCCACCTCCCGCACCACCGCTCGCCACCCGCCCCCTCCACCACTAAGACACCTCTTGCACGAAAAGGATCTTGAAGCCTTAGCGGATCCCACCCGATGCGCATCACACCGCCCGACCTGGCAGAAAAGGAAGGAGAAGCCGATGCTGGCCCTGCACAAACTCACCGCCGGAGACGGCTACACCTACCTCACCCGCCAGGTCGCCGGCGGCGACGTCGAACGCGAAATGGGACAGACCGCGGCCGACTACTACACCGCCGAAGGCAACCCTCCCGGCCGCTGGCTCGGCTACGGCGCGCACGTCCTCAAGCTCGCCGGGACCGAGGTCACCGAGCAGCAGATGAAACTGCTCTACGGCCTCGGACAGCACCCGGACGCCGACAAGATCCGGGAGAAGATCCTCGCCCGCATCAAGCCCGGGATGAGCGAGAGCCAGATCAAGGCCATCCACCGCAAAGCTGACCGCGAAGCCTCCCTCGGCCCCGCGTTCCCGCTCTACCAGGAACTCGTCCACTTCGACGCCCGCGTGGACATGCGCCTGGACGCGATCCGCCAGGAGACCGGACGCGAGCCGACCAAGGCCGAGATCAACAAGGCCAAGCAGGAGGAATCCCGCGCCCAGCGCGCTGCCGTCGCCGGATACGACCTGGTGTTCAGCCCGGTCAAAAGCGCCGCGATCCTCTGGGCGATCCACCCCGACGCAGCCGTGCGCCAGGCCGTCTACCAGGCCCACCGCGACGCGCTCGCCTCCGCCCTTTCGATGCTCGAAGGCCACGCCGCGCTCACCCGCACCGGCAAGGGCGGGGTCGCCCAGCTCGACACCACCGGCCTTGTCGCCGTCGCGTTCGACCACTTCGACAGCCGGGCGGGCGATCCGAACCTGCACACCCACGTCGTGATCAGCAACAAGATCCAGGGCTCGGATGGAATCTGGCGCAGCCTGGACGCCCGCGCCCTCTACCGCCTCACCGTCGCGGCCTCCGAGCACTACAACAGCGCGTTCGAGACCTTGCTCTCCGCCCGGCTCGGCGTCTCCTTCACGCCCCGGGCCGACACCCCGCGCGGCAAGCAGCCGGTCCGCGAGATCACGGGCATGTCGCTGTCCTACATCGAGCACTACTCCTCCCGCCGCACCATGATCGAAGCACGGTACGCGCAGCTGGTGCGTGAATACCGGCGCGACCACGGCCACGACCCGAGCCGCAAGACCGCCTACGCCCTGACCCGGCAGGCGAACCTCGACACCCGCGAAGGCAAGAAGGCCCCGCGCTCGCTCGAATCCATGCGCTGGGACTGGACCACCTCCCTGACCGACCAGTTCAGCACCGGCGCCCTCGCGAAGGTCGCCGCCCTCGTCCCTGCGAGCATCCCCGCTGGTCGCGCCGCACTCGACCTGGACGAGAACCAGATCCGCGAAGCCGCCCGCCACATCCTCGACGCGGTCGCTGAAGTGCGCTCCACCTGGACCACGTGGAACATCCGCGCCGAAGCCGAACGCATCCTGCGCGGCGGATTCGTCAGCCTGGCCGAACAGAACACCGTCATCGACAAGGTCACCAAGGCCGCGCTGGACGCCTCGATCAGCGTCGAAGCCCCGTCGCTCACGCGCGAACCCACGCAGCTCCAGCGCCGCGGCGGAGAGTCCGTCTTCATCGACCACGGCGCCGCCCGCTACACCTCCGCCCTCGTCCTGGGCGCCGAAGACCGCCTGCTGACCGCGGCCACCACGACCGTCAAGACGAAGATCTCGGCGAAGGAAGCCGCCACATCCCTCACCTCGTTCGAGCACGCCACCGGCCGGAAGCTCGACGCCGGACAGCGCGCCCTGGTCGAAGACTTCGCCACCCGCGACACCCGGATATCCATCGGCATCGGCCCGGCCGGCTCCGGCAAGACCACCGCCATGAAGGCCCTGGTGCACGTCGCCCGCGAGCACGGCGTGCGCGTGGTCGCGCTCGGCACCTCCTCCACCGCCGCGTCCGTGCTCGGCAACGAACTGGGCACCCCGGCGGAGAACACCCACAAGTTCCTCTACGAGTACACCGAAGGCCGCTACGCCAAGCAGCTGGCCGGCGGCAAGCGCGTGCCCTTCGAGATGCGGCACTTCGAGCTGCGCAAGGGCGACATCCTGCTCGTCGACGAAGCCGGCATGGCCGGCACCCTCAACCTCCAGCGCCTGCTGGAGATCACCGAGAAGCGCGGCGCGACGCTGCGCCTGCTCGGCGACCACCGCCAGCTCAGCGCCGTCGAATCCGGCGGTGCCCTGCGCCTGCTGGCCCACGCCACCGCTCACGTCGAGCTGTCCACGCTCTACCGGTTCAAGAACCCGGCCGAGGCCGAAGCGACCCTCAAGATCAGCGTCGGGGACGCCGATGGCCTGGAGTTCTACGCCCGCAACAACCGCATCGTCTCCGGCACCCGCGACGGCATGACCGAACTGGCCTACCAGGGTTGGAAAGCGGACATGCTCGCCGGCAAGCGCACCCTGCTGGTCGCCTCCAACGGCACCGACGTCACCGCTCTCAACGCCCAGGCCCGGCAGGACCGCGTCGAAGCCGGGGACGTGGAGGTCGGCGGAGTCGTTCTGCAGGATGGTCTGAGCGCAGGCGTCGGGGACTGGATCACCACCCGCAACAACGACCGGCGCCTGGGCACTAACGGCGGCCGGGACTGGGTGAAGAACGGCGACGACTGGACCGTGACCACCCGCTACGAGGACGGCTCGCTCGCGGTCCGGCACGCCGAGCACGGCGGCAGCGTGACCCTCCCGGCCAAGTACGTCGCCCAATACGTGCAGCTGGCCTACGCCAGCACCGTCATGCGCGAGCAGGGCACCACCGTCCAGACCGCGCACGCCCTGATCACCGCGGGCATGACCCGCGAAGAGCTCTACGTCGCACTCTCCCGCGCCGAATACGGCACCAAGCTGTACGTCGGTACGCACGAGGTGCTGCCGCTGGACCCGGACGAGCGCCTGGACTACCCCAAGACCGACCCGCGCGCCTACGCCCCGATGGAGGTCCTGATCGGGATCCTGCGGCTGGAGGGTGCGGAGAAGTCGGCCACCGAGACCATCCGCGACAACCAGATCGAGGCCGCCTCGCTCGCCACCCTGGCCCCGCGCTTCCAGTACACGCTGGAGCGGATGGCGCGCCCCGCCTACCGGGCGCTGATCGCCGACTCCTTCGACCAGGAGCTCGCCGAACGCATCGTCGAATCCCCCTCCTGGGCGACCCTGCGGCGCACCCTGCTGCTCGCCGAGCAGGCCGGGCACAACGGCGAGTTCCTGCTGCGCGAAGCCGCCCGCCGCGACCAGCTCGACACCCTGCCCGAGCCGGCCGAACGCCTCGCCCTGCGCATCAGCACCTACCTCGACAACCGCCCGTTCGCCGCCTCCTACCGCCACACCGACACCTCCGACATCCACACGAGCCTGCCCGCGTGGCTGACCACCCCGGGCCGCGTCCTCGCCCACGAAGTCGAAGGGGACGAAGACCTGCGCGCGTCGCTGGTCGAGCAGACCGCGCAACTGCGCGTCCGGGTCCTGGAGCTGGCAACCCGCGCCGCCGCCGAACGCCCGGCGTGGATCGAGGACAACCGCACCACACCGCGCGGCGTCCAGCAGGACGCCGAATGGCGCCGCCACATCGCGACCGTGGCCGCCTACCGGGAGCAGTACAAGGTCACGGCGCAGGACCCGGTCCAACCGCTCGGCCCCGTCGTGGCCGCCAACGAGAGCGACCACCTGGTCCACCGCCAGGCGGAGATATCCGTCGGCCGCCTGCTCGCCCTCGGTACGGACGAGACGACCCAGGCCCCGGCCCGCGCCGCCCGCTCCAGTTCGCCCAAGCGCCAGCCGGTCCCGGCCCGCTCCCGGGCGGCCGACTACGACGAGCCGCAGCACACCACCCGTCGGCACATCGAGCACGACGTCCACCGCTCCAGCGAACGCGAGATCGGCTACTAGCCGCGCCGCCGGAAACCGCCGTCACCGGCCTCGGGCCGGGACGCGCACCGCGCCCTCCCCACGCGGCGCCGCAGCGCTCTGGCGGCATATTCCGTTGCCCGGTATCGCGCCCGGCGCCATCCTTCGAGGAACGCGGCACCCCGGCCGTGATCGTCATCGCCGTCCAACCCGGGGTGCGTGCCGGAACACTCCGACGGATCAGGGACGAGGCGCCATGATCGTGAACCAGGACGGCCGCCCGCTGGTCCAGGCCGCCTACGCGCGCGGGCGGGAGACCGGGCGACTCGACCAGCAGCGCAACCGCATCGAAGCCGAACGCACCAAGAACCTGATCGCCCAGCGCCTTCCGGCCCCCGGAGCCGTCGTGCTCGACGTGGGCGGCGGACCGGGCTACTACGCGGCCTGGCTACGCGACCGTGGGTACCGCGTCGTGCTGGCCGACGTGGTCGAAATCCACGCCCGGCAAGCCGCCGAACACGCAATCCCCGCGCTGGTCGCCGACGCGACCGCACTACCCCTCCTCCCCGGGCGCGCCGACGCGCTGCTGCTGCTCGGACCGCTCTACCACCTCGTCAACCCGGCCGACCGCGCCCGAGCGCTGACCGAGACGTACCGGGAGCTGCGCCCCGGAGGAATCCTGTTCGCCGCCGCCCTGTCCCGCTGGGCGAAACCCGCCACCCGCGCCGCCGACGGCCAACCGCACACCCCGGACGACGCACGCCACCTCGCCGCCATCATGACCCACGGACACGACGCGCACGGCGGAGACTGGCACGCCTGCACCTACCACCACACCCCCGCCGAACTGGCCGCCGAGATCGAACACGCCCGGTTCTCGCGCCCCGACGTCCTCGGCATCGAAGGCCCGCTCGGAGCCCTCGCCCGGCGCGACCCGAACCTGACCGACACCGCGCTCCACCTGGCCGCCGAGGCGCAGCGCGACGCACCCGCCCTCTCCATCCACATACTGGCCATCGCCACCAAACCGGCCACCGCCTAACCGAACCACCCGGCCGCGCGCGTCCCGCCACGACCGGCGCCCACCCGCCGATCTGATCTCGGTTGCGCGCCTCATGAGCCGATGCCGTGGCCAATGCGGCGAGTACGGGTCGGGCCGCCCGACGAAGAAGTGTCCGGGACATCCCGATCCGTCAAGGACGCCTGCGGCGCCGCAGACGCGATGAGCTGCGCTCATCCTTGACCCCTCGGCCTGTCCCAGAAAACCCGGCAGCTATCGGGCGGCCCGGGGAAAAGTGGTCGTCCACAAGGGCCATCGGGACCGTTGCCGCCGTGAGGATGCCGCCCGGCCAGGCAGCCAGCCGCCTCCAAGACGACGGGGCCCACCGTCCGCGGCAAATGCCTTTGCCGTCACCGGCCGCGATCAGGATGCTGAACGACGTGACCGAACACGACGCCCGCACACGCCTGTCCCGCGTCCTGGACCTGGCCCGCCTGCGCGACTACGGCGAGGCGAGCGCGCTGCCGAGCGCGTCCAACGACGCCTGGCGGATCGGCGAGAAAATCGTGCGCGTGTGCTGGCGAGGCGACATCCAACGGCTCGTGCGCGAAGCCGCGCTCTGCGCCGCACTGCCCCCGGAGATCCGCTGCCCCCCGATCATCGCCGCCGGCCAGGACGGTCAGATCGCGTGGACAGTCAGCCGCCTCGCCCCCGGCCGCCCACTCACCCAGCTATGGCCGACCCTCGGCCACCGCGAGCAGCGGCGCTCGATCGCCCAGGTCTCCACCGTCCTTCGCGCTCTGCACAGCTGGTCCCCACCAGCCGAAGTCGCCCGGATGCTCGAAGAGCACAAGAACACGGCGCCGACCGCGCTGCCGGACATCATCGGCCTGGACATCTGCCCACTTCCCGTACAGCGCGCACTACACCTGGCCGCCCACGCAGCCACCGGATCACAGCTTCCGCCCGAACTCGCCGACGACGCCGAAGCCGCCCTGCGCCGCCTCACACCAGCCGACCCCTACCGCGCCGAGGCAAGCGCCGTCGTGCACAGCGACCTGAACTTCAGCAACCTCCTGTGCGACGAACACGGGCAGATCACCGCCGTCCTCGACTTCGAATGGGCCCGACTCGGCGCCCCGGACCAGGACCTCGAACCGTTCCTGCGCGCCGTGGACTGGGCGGGCACCGCCGACCCCGAGATGATCGAGCCGACCGCCATGCGCCAGATCCTCGGCTGGATCGCCGAAGACTACCCGGACCTGTTCGCGCACCCGGACCTGCTCGCCAGGCTGCACCTCTACCAACTCGCCTACACCATGCGCGAGCTGTACACCTGGCCCGCACCAGGCCACGATCGACAACCGGCGCCCGACCACCCGGCCCGGCTGCTGCCGCGCTTCGCCGCCACGGACGCGCACCTGCGCGCCCTCCTGCCGCCGGCCGCCTAGCCCCAGTGCACCGCGATCCGCACGTGCCGCTTGACCAGCTCGTACCCGATCGCGGGCAGCTGCGAGGGCCCACCGGCCGGGGTCGCGACGATGCGCGGCACCGGCCCATGCCGATACCCCGCGTCCCAGCGGCGCACCTCGGCAACGACGAGCTCGGCCAACTCGCCGGCCAGCGGCCCGAAACCGCGCGCCCCAAACTCCCACAACTCCGGCTCCGCCTCCCCCGTGTCCTCACACCGCCGACAGGTCAGGTACGCGAAGGACCCGCCCCGGCTCGCCACCGGCCCGATGACCTTCGGCACCGGGCAACCCTCCTGCGCCCCGGCGTCTGGGTCCACCCGCAGCCGGCACACCCCGGGCAGCGTGAACCCCAGCCACAGATGCAGCAGGTCGAACGGCGTCATCCCCGGAACGGTCACCCCGCTCCACGCCTGCGCCCGACTCCCCGCCACAGCCCCAGCCAGAGCAGCCGCATCCTCGGGCGCGCCGTCGTCGAACTCCAACGCGATCCCCGCACCCAGCTCCACGACGCCGGTTTCGTGAGCCCCGGCCCCTTGAGCCGGCACGAACCCGAACATCTCGTGCCCCGTGCTCACCAGCCGCTCACCGTCCTTGACGAACGCCACAACCCGCGTCAGTCCGGCCATCCGCAGCGGCACCACCAGAACCCCGCCATCCACCAGCTGCGCCGTCCAGACCGGCGGCAGGTCCCAGGCGCCAAACGTCACCATCGCCCGATCGAACGGGCCGCCATCCACACCACCCTCGGCATCGGCCAGCGCCACCCGCACTCGCGAATACCCCGCGTGCTCCAGATACCGCGCAGCCCGATCGGTCACATCCTCGTCAATGTCCACCGTCGTCACACGCCCGCCCTGGCCGACGACTTCGGCCAGCAACGCGGCGTTGTATCCGCCCGAGCCGTACTCCACGACCCGATCCCCGGCCACCGCCCCGAGAGCCTTGAGCATCAGCGCCTGCGCGTGCGGCGCCGAAACGGAGCTCAAGCACGTCCCGTCCGGGCCGTACTTCGTACGCACGACGGCGTCTTCGTCGTACACCTCGCCGAGGGCGGCTTCCGGGGCAAACAGATGGCGCGGGACCACCGCGAAAGCGCGCTCGATCTCGGGCGAGTCGATCGAGCTGCGTGCACGTAGGCGCTCAACCATCGAGGAGCGCAGCGCGGCAGGGTCACGGAGGGCGTCTTCAGTGTCCAGGCTCACCGGCCGGACCTTACCGGCGAGCACCGACAACGACCGGCACCCGCCAACTCATATGCCCGCAGGCTCACGGTTCAGCAGCCAGCTGGGCGAGAAGCCTGTCCGCCTCCCGGCGGGCCGGCAGCCGCAGCGGCTCGTCCTCACCCGCCCACCCCAGCAGCTCGGCACACTTGAACAGCTGCATCACCCGTCCCGTCCGACAGTCGAGATCACAGCGCAGTTCACGGCAGACCCGCTGGGCGACATCGGGCACCGCCAGCGACCCGAACCACAGGACCGCGGCATCTAGACCGCGGGGCGCGCGCCCATGATCCTCCCAGTCGAGGAACCACAGTCCGGGCCCGGTGATATTCGCCCAGGTCAAATCCGCGTGGGCGGTCGCCCACTCGTCGATCCGGACTCCGACGGCACCAGGGTAGACGGCGCGGATGGCGGCCTCGACCCGCTCGATGGTGATCGGCTCGCAGTCCGGTGTGGCCACGCGCGTGGTGATGTGGCCGGAGAGTTGGTCCATCGCCGAGCCGAACGCACGCCACCAGGATTCGGGAAGGTCGGTAGCGCTCTTCGCCCGACCGATCGGGGCTTCGTCGATCAACTCGGTCTCATCGGCCCGCCACAGCACTTCTCGCTCGGAATCGAGCCACGACACTCCAGCGCGCCATGCGGGAATCGGGACGCCGACGATCGTCCGTGCTGCCTCCAGACCCCAGCCCTGGCCGCCGTCGCGCTCCAGGCCCCGACACTCGACACGCACCCACGTGCCTCGGTCCGAGCGAAACCCGATCGACCGGCGCTTGACAACCGTCTGCGTCGTCATCGCCAATTGAAGCGCGGACTGCACGCGAGAGAGGACGTCGTCCACGTCCGTTGTGCGAAGGTCGAGGCGCTGAGAAGCGGGAAGTTGGATCATGCGAGAGACCTCCTGTAGCAACGTGGCCAACGGTTGCTGCAACGGCGCCGGAATCAGCTAGGCCGCCCGGCCGAACGGAGTCCACTGGGCCTCGTGGTCACCGTCCCTGAGCGACCTGATTCGATGGTGGAACTCCGCCGCAATGCCCGGACTGGAATCGAGCACCGGCAGGACGCTCGTCAGGACCAGGTACTCCCGGACGCGCAGGAGCGTCTGGTGGCCGGGCCAAGAGCGGGGATCGAAACCATAGGCGTCAACGAGGCGCTGATACTCGATGGATGGTCTGTGATAGCGGATATGGCCCACGAGTTCGGGGATGAGGTCCCATTCGGGCGGCCCGAAACACAGGCTGTCAAGATCGCAGAGCACGGCCGCCCCGTTCTGATCACGCAGCAGGTTGCCCACGTAGGCGTCCCCGTGGATGACACTTCGCTTCAGCGGAAACGAGAGGGAGTCCAACTCCTCGTTCAGCATGTCGGCGTAGTCCGCGAACCAGCGCCGCTCCTGGGCAGTCAGCAAAGTATCCGGGCAAGCATCAACACGTGCGCGTGCTGTCGGTAGGGGATCCCACCTCGGGAGGTTGAACTGCGGCATAGGTAGCGAGTGCAGGGAGCGCAGAGGCTTCGCCAGGTCTCCGGCAGAAGGCGGCGCTTCCGTCTGAGACAGGTATTGCCAGAAGGTGACGACGTGGCCGGTCTCCCGGACCAGCAGCGGCTGATCTATCTCGGAGAGCCGGACGGCCGCGACGCCTTGGCGTTCGAGCCACTTCGCCGCTGCAACGACGCGCTCGACCTTGGGCATGAGACTCGGGGAAGCTGCGATGCGCACGATGATCGGCGCACTGGCGAGGCGAAAGATGGCATTGACTGTCACATGGATCAGTTGCGCCCCGCGATGGTCGACGTCGGCGTGGCGGCAGGCGTGTTCAAGTGTTGTGCGGAGCAGGTGCTCGGCGAACGGGCCGCTTTCGGTTACCTGGGGCTGGGGCACTCCCTCATTGTCCCGCAGCCGCCGCCCGGTCTGCTGCCCTCCTGAAGGCGTCGATCCGTTCGACGGCGGCAGTGACGTCCGCGGTGTTGGAGCCGGCCGCGCGAAACTCCTGCCGAATACGGCCGAGTCGCGTGACGATCGAGGCCACGCGCATTTCTGCGGGCAGCTCCAGGACCAGGCTCAGCGCCTCGATCGCGCCGTCGAACTCGCCGAGCCTTAGGTGCGCAGTGGCGACGTCGATTCTGGCACCAGCTTCATCGCCCACTGATCGCGTATCCGCCGTCGAGTAGAGAGCGAGAGCGTCCTGCGCGTACGCCAGTGCTCGGCGTGGGTCCTCACGCAAGCCGAGGTACCCGCTTGCCGCATAGAGGTACTGCTTGGCCTCGCTGAACCCGAAGACTCCTTCGACCTCGTCAGCCCGAGCCGTCTCCCTGGCACGGGCGGCGGCAGCCAGCGCGAAGTCCAGAGCGCTTCGATCTCCGGCCCGGCCGGCCGCTCGGGCGAGCAGCGAGGCGAGGAAGACTCCCGTCGTCCCGTGGGACGCCGAGGGTAGTGCGGTCGCCGCGATGCGAAGGGAGTCGGAGAAGTCTCCCGCCCAGAAGGCGTTGCTCGCCTGCAATCCGCGCGACCATGCCTCGATTCCGCCGTGGCCCACACGGCTTGCGATGCGTGCTGCGGCCTCCGCGTGATGGGCAGCCGCGCTGTGATTTCCAGTGTCCATCGCGGCGTTGGCGAGCAGGGCGAGAGACCGCGAAACGACGACGAGCAAATCGGCTTTCGCCCCCGCGGAACGCTGGCCAGGAATCAACGCTTGGGCATCGCGACTGATGCTGTATGCCTCCGGCGCTACCACGTCGACCGATTGGGTCATGTACGACGAGGCGAGCGCCACCACACGTTCCTGCAACTGGAGTACGTCGCCCGCCGGCGCTTCGAGGGTCAGCGAGTCGGCGAACGCCAGCGCCTCGCCTGCGGACTGGTCGTAGAACTCGCTCTTCGTGGTAATGGTCCCGCTCAGCGGGCTTATAGCCGTCCCCGGGCCGCGGCCTGGGGCTATCAGCAGGGCATCGAGCTCTTCGAGCGAAACACGCAGGCAGCTTGCGATCCGAGGACGAAACCACGGCACGGGCTCGCTCTCGCCGGTTTCCCAACGCGCGACTGTTCTCGCAGTCACTTTAAGCCGGTCTGCAAGCTCTTCCTGGGAAAGACCGATTGCGCGACGCCGGCGGGCGAACTCTTCTCGGCGCCCCCTCATCTCCTAGTCTCCAAGTCCCCTCATGACAACTACCCGCTCCGGGCACGCCCTCAACCCAGAGAGCTGACAGCCCGCAGGTTCGCGACAGCCTCCTGCGCGAAGGAAGCCACCTGACTCAATCTGCACCTTGCGAAGTCGAGAGGAGCTTGTCCGTGGTCTCTCCGCGCTGTGATAGAGCTTGGCCGTCGCCACGGAACTGCTCCGCTCCCGAACCGGGAGCCTGTTCGTAGGTCCGCAGTGCAGGCTGATGAATGCACAGCTAACCGACGCGCGCGACGAAGGCCGACCGGCGCACAGACCCACGATCACGTAACCGGCTGTCGTCACTCGCTTACCTCCTCCGGTAGTTTGCAGCCTCTTGCGGGCCGGGGCAAGTGCGAACGACGCGAGGCAATGAGGCGGCGAGCTGGCGAGCGGCCAGTACGCGACCTTGCGCCGACCACATTAAGGAGCCAAGCTTGAGACATGTTCGTACGGCGCTCGGCGCCTGGCAACTTCCCCACCGATTCGTCCACCAAGTCAGCAACGGATGCCTCTACCGCAGGGCGCACTTGGGTGTGTGCCAAGCACAAAGCTCTCTCAGTGCCTTTTCAAATCCACTTTCAAGGCCGACTCCCAGATGCTTTAGAAACCTAAAGACTTTCAACTCCCGTTTCCAGGCCGCGCAAACAACCGCCGCGCCATATCCGAATACCCACCGAGCGCCATTCGACTTGCATAATACTTCCCGAGGTCAACGCCCTGCGCCGCCGAAGCTGCGACAGTCGAAGTCGCGGCCCGGCCCATCGTAGACATATGCCAGTGGAACCAATTGCCAGCGCCACCGCCTGTCCCATGGAAGCCGTTGCCCGCCACGCTGCGAGCGACCGGCGGCGCGTCACAGCCATGGCGCGGTCTAGGCCGCGGGCATTGCGATCAGGCGCAGATCGAGTTGATCCTTGGGGATCTGGTGGCGTTCAGAGGCTTGGTTGACGCCGTAGCTGATCGCCTCGGACGTGGCCATGGGTGGGTTCAAGAACGTTTCCATGACCTCCTCGACGCCGCCGGGGACGCGGCGCGAGATCTGGTAGCGCAACTGCCTGTTCTCCCAGGGGCACACGGCCAGGAGATAGGGCTTGAGGGTGCCGGGCGGTGCGGTGCGGTCGCTGAGCAGCGCGGCGAGTTCGTCCGCGTCGTGGCGGGCGCTGGGGACGTAGTCGGCCAGTACCCAGAGTTGGCGGATAAGGCGGCCGACCTCGTCTCGTGTGAGGATCGGCAGCAGGCCGCCGTCGGCGACGGTGGCAGAGTCGCTCGCGCTCATCGGACCGTGGCTTGGGCCAGTCGCTGATGCAGCCGGTCCGCATCAGTCGAGCGTCGTCCCAGATCGGCGGAGGAGACTCGCTGAAGGAACTCGGCCATATCGGTGACGAGGTCGGAGGGGAGCGGCACCTGCACTTGCGGCGCGCTGGCAGGGTTGGCAGGGCCGGTTTGGATGAGCGCGGGGCCGGGGCCGCGCATGTCGATTCCGCCGTAGACGTCGCCGGCCTGGATCAGGCTGCCCACGTGTCCGGTGACCGAGTTACTGACCGTGCCGCCGCTGCCACGGGAGTGCACGCTGTGCTGTTCGGGCATGGATTCGACCCCTGGTTCTCGTGTTATCGGAGCGCGCATCTCACAATGCGCTACGGCACGTAGACTACCCGTGCGCGGGCGCACTAGTCATGACTCGCGCGCCCGTTCTCGGGCTGCACACGCCGGGCACACAGCAGGGAAGTCCCGTCTGGGCCGGAGGACGGTGCCCACACGCATGAACCTCCGGGCCTCGACAGAACACGTATACACAGGCAACCCCGAGCGCTGTTATCTCGGCTGCCGCGTGGCGCGGGCGTTGTCGCTACTTTCGCTTGGCTTTGGGTTGCTTGCGTCTCGGCTGCTGGCGGGGCCGGCCGGGGAAGGAGCTGGCCGGCGCCGCGTATTGCTTTTTCGCCTCGCGCGCTTCGAGGCTGGTGGAGAGGATCACGCGGACGCACCGAAGGAGTTCTTCTTGCTGGTCGGCGGTGGTGGCGTCTGCGTGGGTGGACAGCAGGTGCCGTTTGATCAGTTGGATAATTTCGAGTTCCGGCAGTGTGGGCTCGCCGAGCGGCGAGAGCGGGAAGCCGGGCAGGAGGTGCAGCAGGAACGCGCGCGCGTCCTGGTCGCTGATATCGGCGACACGTTCGAGGTCGGGCATCTGATATGCCTCGGCCTCTAGTTCGCGGATCTGCTTGTCGAACATCGTGCGCACCGCGTGCTGGGAGCGGAACAGACGCGGATTCCCGTATAGGTGCGCGGCGGTGGCGGCGAAGGCGACCAGTCCGGCAGGCCCGTCGGCGGCGTCTGGCCGCAGTTCGATCCCGGCGGCGTCTTTCTTTCCGGTGCGTAGGATCTCCAGCGCCTCTCGCCGGTGGGCCTCGGGTGCGAGATCGGTGACGAGTCGGCGGGCACCGAGCATTACCATCGCGTCCTGGAACTCGATCCCTGCCTGATCGGCGACCATGAACGCCTGGTTGACGATGGCCAGGGCCCGCTGTCCGGCGAAGCGGTACCGCGGAAGGGTCTGCGGGTACTGGAATTCTCTCGGGGTGTCGTCCCACGTGCCGACCCGCTCGATGACTGCGGCGAGGGTGTCGGGTTGCGCGTCGAGGTAGGCCAGCACGGCGCGGCGGGCGAGCGCGTCCATGATCGCGTTACGGTGGAAACTCCCACCCGGCATCATGGCGCGCAGTGCGTCGAAACTCTCGTGCGGCTCGGCCATGCCCGCGACGTTACCATGCGCGTTGGTGTAGTGACCGGCTGCCGGTTGTGGCAGTGCTGGCTGCACATATCCGTACTCCGCCGGGGCAGCGCGTCCACGGCCGCGCGCCTGCGGCAGGGCGGGACTTTTACGAAAAGCCTGTCCACAGGCGAGGCGACGTTCACAACCTTCTGACACACCGAGAAGGCTATGTATTCTTCTGTTTCCCCGTGGCTGCCGCCAAGTCCCCCAGCGCGGCGTCGCGCACCGCGCCGTCCGGCACGATGGCGGACACCAAATCGGGCAGTACGTGCTCGCATGCAGTGGCGATCATCGAAGCGCGCACGGCGGGCTGAAGCGAAGCGAATTCCTCGCTCAACCCGAGCATCAGGGCAACAGCGATCCCGCCGCCGGTCACTGTCTGCCCGGCGAGTTTGTCGGCCACCAGCACGGCCATGTCTCGTGCTGCCCCGGTTGGGTCAGGGACTTGCCGCATCTGCTGAATGAGTGTGGCGCGGTCGGCCAGGACGATGGTCGCGGAACCTTCGGTCACTTCTACACCTTCAATCTACGCCGAGCATGTCGTCGGGTTATGACAGTAGGGCATTGGCCAGCGGCACCGCAGGATCCGGCGGTGGGCGAACTGGGCTTTCTCCACGCGCCGTGGGTGAGTCTGCCGTGTCTAGGTCGCGCACGCCCCTTCGCCGTGACGCCAGCTACGGGTGGATGCTGGGTGCTCGGGCCGGGAGGGCTGCGATCAGGCGGGTACGGGCGGCTACGCTCGCTGTATGGAGATCTGGAACCCGCAGCCCCAGCACGACGTGGCGTTGTGGCCGCCGGGTGGGAGCGCGGTGATCGCGTATGAGGACTCTGCGTTGGACGCGCTGTGGAAGGCGGTGATCCCCAAGCCGGAAGCACTGTCCAGCGCAATCGCGGCGCTGAATCCCGATGCTAAGCCGATGTTGGCGTTGTACTGGCTCAACCTCGCCAAGACGTGCCTGCTCGACGGCGGTGACCTGGCGCCGCCGTCCGGGTCTGAGCCCGTCGCCCTCGAACGCCGACAGCGGCAGCGCGAGCTGCTAGACGGCCTGATCGTCGGGGTGGGGGCGACCGGGGATACGCCGATCTTGACCACCGCCGATCTGCTCGCCCGGCTCGACTCCGAGGACAGCACCTTCGACGAGTGCATGTTCCACATGGCGATCCGCGCCAAGCTTATCTACACCGCGGTCGGCGGCAGCAGCACGTTGCGCACCTTTACCCGGGCTCTGCGATACGCCGTCGGTCCAGCCGCGCGGGCCGCGGAGGTCGACACGCTCGCCTACCTCGTGCTGACCCGTGCCACGAACTCCGGCCGCCAGGCCGTGAGCCTCGGGGCTACCGACGAGCTACGGGCCCACGCGGTGCTCGGCGCGTGCGTGGAGTTGATGACAGTGGTGTTCGTCGACCCGGTGCCCCTCTGCGATGTGCGGGCGCCGGACGTGAAACTCGTCGAGGCGATCGGGTGGGACACCCGCGATATCGGCTCGCGCCTGGCCCTGGTCAACACGATGCTTGACGCGCGTCGCCGCGGCCGGCCTGAACACGGTGCGAGGGCAGCGGCCAAGCTGGAGGGTTACGGCACCCGGTACTACGGGGTGCTGCTGCATCTGCTGTGCGGAGTGCTCGCCGACGCGCTCCAGCGCAGTCGGCGCGAGCGTGGTCTGCCCGAGATCGCCGATTCGAGCGCTGACCACCGCGGTCGGGGCTAGACTCGGCAGCCGCCGGCCCCCTGGTCGTAGTGCACCGTAGCGCGGCGCCACCTGAGACTTGCCTCGACGGTGCCGAGACCTCTGTGGCAGTCCGGACCCGTGCCCAGCCGCCGCGTCGACGCGAGAATGCGTCCTGATATACCGTGGGGCCGTCGCCGAGAGACGAGGGGCAGGGACTGCGATGAGCCAGGTAGCGCAGGGCGTCGGCCTGGTTGCCGTGGCGCTCGCTCTGCCGGGGATCGGCGGCGTGCTGTACGCGGTGAACATGCGCCAGTTGGCGTTGTGGGACTCGATCGGGCGGCTCGGCTACTTCGCCGGAGTCATCGGCCAGATCGCTGCGGGCGAGGTGTTGGCCGAAGCGGCTGTGGGGTTTCTGGGCGAGTACGGCTTGGACGTGGAGGAACTAAGAGCACTAGGTCTGTTGATCCTTCCTGCGTTGTCCGCCGAATGCTCGTATGCGGGCGGTCGGATCCCGCTGCGCGCTGCCGAGGATGCCACCTGGCGTGTGGTGCGGGAGGTCGGCGGCGGGCAGGCGGTGGATCTGCTGCGCCGGATGCCTGCGTGCGGTCGGCGCGGGCGGCGTCTGCGGCGGCGCACGGCCGTGCGGGCGGCGTAAGCCTGGATGCGGCAGTGGCCGTCGAGGCGATGATCTGGGCACGTGTGCGCCCTGACGCGCGGGCGGTGGCCGTGTTCAGCCGTGCGCGCCGGTTGCTCCATTCCGGTGACTTCCGCGGGCCGCCGGTACATGCGTTTGAGGTGGGACATCCGGTGATGGTGACGGCGGGGACGATTCCCACGGCCGGTATGGAACCAGTCGGCCGTGCCGCTCGAACCTCTGGCATTGCGCGGGAGCGCGCGGGGCGTCGCATACGCATTTCTGCGGCCACCGGCCAGCTCGCCGTGGCCGCCACCGGACCCTGGTTGCGCTGCGTAGTCGCACGGCTGCGATACTGTTGCGCATGGACCATATCGACGCGGCGGAGTTCGCGCTCAGCTTGCCCGAGATCGACCCTGCCCATCCCAGCCCCGCCCGGATCTACGATTTCTGGCTGGGCGGCTCGCAGAATTTCGCGGCCGACCGCGCGCTGGGCCGGCGCATGGCGGAGAGCTATCCCGGTCTTCCGGTGGTGGCGCGGGCCAACCGTGCCTTCCTGGGCCGGGTGGTGCGCCACCTGGCCGCCGAGTGCGGCGTGACCCAGTTCCTGGACCTGGGCTCCGGCGTGCCGACGATGGGCAACGTGCACGAAGTCGCCCGGGAGGCGAACCCTGGTGCGCGGGTGGTGTACGTGGACGTCGACCCGGTCGCGGTCGAACATGCCCGGCTGATTTTGGCCGGCACCGAGGGCGTGGCGGCGATGCTGGCGGACCTGCGCCGTCCGGAAACGGTGTTCGGGCATCCGCTGCTGACCGACACCCTCGACCTGGACCGGCCGGTCGCGGTGCTGATGTTCGCTCTGCTGCACTTCTTCGAAGAGGGTCGTGAGATCGTCGAGGCATACACCGAACCGCTTGCGCCGGGCAGTTTTCTGGCCCTGTCGCAGGCGCAGACACAGGCTTCGACCGTGGCGGAGCAGGCTTCGGCGACCCGGGACTATGTGAGGTCTACGGGGGTGGCGGTGGTCAGCCGAGACCCCGGGCAGATCGCAGAGCTCGTCGAAGGTCTGGATATCGAGCCGCCCGGTGTGGTCCCGGTCGACGAGTGGCGAGCCGAACCTCTGGTGGACACTCCGCCGGGGGTGCGCATGCTCGGCGTACTGGCACGCAAGCTTGACCCTCGCGCGAGGTGAGAAGAACCGGCTGACCGGGCTCACCGCCCACCGCGACCTTATGCGCCACCACGTGCGTAACCGCGCAGGTGAGCAGATCGGCCTAGCCCGGTTCGGCAGCGCAGGTGCTGGAACGCTGCTCGCGCTGGGTCAACCGCAGCGCAGGCGAGCGAACTCGGTGGTGACGTTGAAGGGCTCGATTCGCTACGCTCGGTGCGTGACTGTGCTGCTCACTGACCTTCTCGACCACCTTCCGGTTCCGGAGCGCCGCGTCGAAGTACACGTCGACGCAGGCGGCGCGGTCCCATGCGTCGACCTCGCGCCACGCCCCAGCAGCGATGTGCGCGGTGGCCCGTACCCGAGACTGCCGATACGCAAGGCGCACCTGGACCTGCCCGATCCGCAGCAACTGGCTGACTTCGCCGAGCACAGCGAAGAGGTCCGCGACCGGTATCTGGCCGCGCGCTCGTGGTTCAGGACGAGTGGCGCCGAGGTGCGGGTTGCGTTCTGTATGGGGGGCGAGCCGCGCGAGGTGCTTGAGTCGGTGATGACCGAGTTCGATCAGACCGTCGGCGTGGTCACCGGCGCCGACACGTGCGTGCTCGGGATGAGCGACGGCTACCGTGGGCGCGGAACGGGCCGGGTGATCACGCTCGCCGTGCCGGATACGGTGGCCGCGCAGGACCACTGGCTCATTCCTCTCGCCGTGCAGACCGCGCTATACGACGCGGACATGGCAGAGTTCGAGAACGGCGGCATGTTCATCGCCGGGCGACACGAACTGCCCGACCCGCCGCCACAGATCGATATCCGAATCGGCGGGCAGGTACACCGGCTCGGGGTGATCGAGGTTTCCCCGGGGTATTGGCCGATGCGCCCGGTCGAGGCCCCCGACGCCCGGTGCGCACTGTTCGAGCGAGCGTGGAGCGAGGTCTTCCCCGGCTACCGCTGCCCGATCGGGTGGCTGCAACTCGAAATGCGCCAGCGCGATCCCGACCCGCGCCACGTGCCCGGCCCGCCGTTCCACATGACCGACGAGCAGCGCGAGCGTTTCGCGCTCCTGTGGCGCACGACGTGGCCGCTTCCCGAGGCGCTGGCTTCTTTCCCGGACCGGCCCGGTTGGCAGCGGGCACTGGATCTCGCCGAAGCGCTGATGGCGGCGACCGAGAGCGAGTGGAGCCGGGAGGTGGAGCTGCTACCGCATCTCGCCCGCCCTCGCTGGTGCGAGAACGCCGAGGCGCTGGTGCCGATCACCGCCGCGGCGATCTACACCACCGCGCGGCAGGCAGGTATGGAGATCGACCAGGTTCCGGTGTGCGCAGCCGGGCAGCTGCTCACCGGTGACTGGTCCCGAGCACTGCCGGACGGCCTTCCGCTCGACTCCCGTCTGGTCCTGCACTGGCGCGAGCAGCACGGCGCCGATCCGCGGCATCTGCGCGCCGTGCGGCTGCGCGCACAGCACATCCTCTCCTGCCCGCATCCCGGCAGCTCGCCCTGCGGGGTCCGGTGCGTGAGCGTGCGTGAACGGATCGAGGCGGGCAGTCAGTCCGGCTGGTCGCACACGCCCGTCAGCGAGGTCACCCGCCTTTTCGAGGACGGTGTGGGCCCGCAAACGTGCGCGGAGTGCGGCGCACCCGGCCCATGGCTGTTCGCACGGCCGGCACACGTCTGGTGGTGGGCGTGGGCGCTGTGCCGGTGCGGCAACGCCCTTCAGATCAGCTTCAGGCAGGACTTCGGCACCACAGACCTCGAATGGTCGCCCGCAAGCGCACCCGAACTCGAAGCGCACGCCCGTGAGCAGGGCTTCGGGCTGTTCGACTCGTGGACGGGCCCGGTGCCGCCCACCATGTCGCATCTACCCACCGAGCTCGGCCGGGCCCTGCCTACGATGGCCGCGGGAGGAGATGCGCGCTGGCGCGAGGCGGTGCGTGTCGCGGCGCGGGAGCTGGCCGCCGTCGATCCCGAACACCCGGCCATCCCGCGCACCACCGACCAAGGAATCATCGGGTTCTGTCTCTACCCCGCGCTGACCCTGGCCGCGCTCGGCCTCTACACGCTCAGCGAGCAGGCCGACGTGGCACCGGGCCTGCTGGATGTGCGAGCGCTGCTGGCCGCCGGCCCCGAGGAGCTGCACACCCGACTCGCCGCCGCCCTGCCGGACAAGGCCGACCTCGACCGTCGTCGCATGACCGGGGTGTGGCAGATCCGAGTCGAGGACTGGCCCGGTCTGGGACCGATCGATCCCGCGATCCACGAGATCGATCCGGTACCGGTGGCCTGGTCCACGCTCCCCTTCCCCAGCGGCACCGCGACCCGCAGCAGCCAGATGTCGCCACCAGGGAGGTTCCAGAGCGGCTACCGGCTGCTGGCCGCCCTCCTCGCCCCCAGCAGTTGAACACGACCCCCAAGGCCGGCGCGCCACTGAATCGTCCCTAGTCCGTGCCGTACCCCCACGGCTGGTCGGGGGCGGTCGGCGGGTCCGGGCGGTGCCAGGTGACGCGCTCGGGATCGCGCAGTTCGACGCGGTGCGGCTGCCAGGCTTCGACCAGGTCGAGGGCGAGCGGAGGCGGGGGCAGGTTTTCAAGGCCGACTGCGTGATCGGTCAGGTCCCGTGCGCCCAGAACCCACCAGCGGGCCCAGCCCAGCAGCAGCGCGGCGTAAAGGATCACCGGCGGGCTGTAGAACCCCGCTGTCGTGACCGTCTCCTGTTCGGCTGCGGCCATGGTGACCGTGTACCCGTGCGGGCTGGTGTCCGGCCGCCAGGAGTCGAGGCGGATCGCGGCCAGGCAGGTGCGTTTGTCGATGATGACCGCGTAGGCCATCGCGTGCGGGTAGCGGCGCGCGAGGGCGTCCAGGGCGAGGACCGGCGGAGCGTCGTCGACGATGTGTGCGGTCAGAATGTCGGCGTTCTCGGCCCGGCGAAGATCATGCTCGTATTCCCGCTGGGCTTTGATCGAGTTCTCTCGGGGCAACGACTCGTTACGGGCCTTGATGATCTCCCAGGGCGGGGGAAGAACCACGCTGGAGTACAACGGCGGCGTGCGGTCCCAGCAGTAGTATCCGTCCTTGATCTCGTACGGGTAGCAGGTGGTGTGCACGGCCAGCACCTCGCGGTCACCAGGGCTGATCCCGTGCAGGTGGAGGTTGCAGGCGGGCCAGCCCTGGCCCGGAAGGAGCGCGTGCACCGCCTACCTCCCGCGCGTGCGCGGGCCTCGCAGCAGTCTGCGAAGCTCTCGGTCGAGTTCGTCGTTCGCGGTCAGGGCGTCACTGATGGCCTCGGCGACGCTCAGCGCGCGCAGCCACGGCTCTGCCACTGCCCGCGCGGCCTGGGCGCCGAGGACGGTGGTCGCACGCGCGGGGCGCATCGCCTGGTCGAGCACTGCTTCGTCCTGTGCGGTGACGGTCTCGGGGTACCAGCCGTCGCGGATGCCGCGTTCACGCATCTGCGCCACGCTCGCCTCGACGCGCGAGTTTCCGCTGCGGAACCAGGTGAAGCCGTCGTCGGCGGCGGAGAACCCCTTGATCACCGAGTCGCGCAGATCGTCCCCCTGCCAGATTTCGCGCTCGGTGCCGCACCGGCAGTACACGCGCAGGGTGTGTCCGTCGAAGCTGCCGACGAAGCCGGTCCGGCGGGCACATCCCGGGCACGGGTGCAGGTAGCCGCCCTCGGGTGCCGGGAGCGAGTCGTACACGGCGTCCTGCGTCGCGTACACGTAGCCGACCTCGAACAGGTGCGGCGCCAGGTCCACGTCGACCTCCTCGGGCACGCACACGTACGGCAGGTTCACTCGCGTGTCGCCGCTGTACGCCGGGGTGCCACGGGCGGCGAGCCGGTCGAACAGGTCCACGCTGATCTGCGGCACCGCCCATGCCTGCGCGCGCTGCGGCGATTCGAGAACCGCGGCCACCTCGGGCGAACTGTCCCGGAGCCCGACCAGCAGCGTGCTCCGGTCATGCTGCGTCCACCGGGAGGCGTGGTCGGTACAGATTCCGTAGACCCCGTCGTCCCGGCGGATCAGCTCGAAGCATCCGGTGCCGTCACGGCCGCGCGCGTGCGGGCAGGTGAGGAACTGGGCCGGCTCGCTGGCGGTCCGGTCGCGCAGGCACACCCGGTGAGAGACGCGGATGGTAGTGACGGTCATGACGGCTTCCTGCCCTAGTTTCTCCCGGTCAAGCCAGTATTCTGCAACACGGATCCGCTGCGGGCCGCCAGAGGCGGACCCCGCGTGCCTACCGAGCGTCAGTACCGGACGCGCGGTCGCGGTGAACCTCGACGCCGGATTGCGCTTAATGCTGCCAGTGCGGCGTGTAGCCGGCGGGAAGCGGCACGGGCTCTCCGGGGGCGGCGGGCGGCCAGCGCCGCGGGATGCGCAGCAGCGCGTGGTTGACGTAGACCGTGACACCGTCGGTCAGGTCGTCGGGCAACCGCTCGGCGAGGATGCCGTGCGCGATCTCGGCCAGCTCCTGAGCCTCCGGGTTGGGGTTGGTACTCACCTCGTTGAGGTGGATGCTGCGGATCCGTGCATCCAGGTCGCGCACGGCGGTCTCGAACACGCCGATCTGCTCGACGCTCGCCTCATCGCCGGGCCACTGGATCTGCACGATGACGTCTGTACTGTGGCCGTGGTAATGCTGGCAGCTGTGCCAGGACGGCAGGCCGGGCTGGGAGTGCTTGAACTCCGTATATACCGTGCGGGTCCTGGTGAGCACGTCGCTCCCCTCTCATGGTGACCGGCGAAACGCAGAGCGCTGACCCAGCGTAGCCGGGGTGGGCGGTGGCATCAACGTCCCCGGGTCGCTCAGCACGTCCCGAGGTGTGCGGCGATGATGGGCAGGATCTCCGATTCGTCCAGGGCGAGCACGCACACCGGATCGCGATCGAAGACGCTGCGGGTGAACTCCACCTCGAACACGCTCACGAAGCCGTCCGCCTGCGCTGCCGGGACGAAGCGGTGTTCGGTCGCCCGCCAGCTGCGGCGCGTCGGGCGCGCGGCGGCGCGGTGCTCGATGAGCCTGGGGGCGTACCGGGCGCTCGCGGTGATCTGCATGCGCAGCTCTTCGGGCACGATCTGCGGGTTGGTCGACCGGGAGAGGATGGAGGCCAGGTGCTCGGCGCAGTCCGGCTCCGGGGCAGGGGCGAAGGCTGGCGGGAGCAGCGCGGCCGATCCGGCGGGCCGCTGCGCCCAGGTCAGTCCGTCGTCCAGGACGCGCAGGAACGAGGCTTCGATCACGGGGGCCGAGACCGCAGTGTCCTGGTCGAGGGACACTTCATACCCGCAGGGTGGGGTGGTCACCGTCTCGCGCTCGTCGTCGAGCTCCCACACGGGGCCGCGCACGTATCCGGCGTCGCCTTTGTACTGCCCCCCGATCACGGCCACACGCGCGTAGTGGGCGAGCCCGGAGCAAGCGGTCAGCAGCTCCCGCCCGACTGCGCCGGCCGCGTGCAGCAGGCCGATCTCCAGGGCCGGGTCCGGCAGGCCGCGGGCGATACCGCGTGTCATCCCGCCCCAGCGAGGTTCGACGTCGTCGCCGGGTACCGCGCTCATCGGGGACCGCGCGCGGCTGAGGTCTGCCATGTGTGCTCTGAACGGGGCGTGCGGGTTCCATACCCGCTCCAGCCACGCCCAGCGTTCCGCAAGTCCGGCCGGCTCGTCGGAGGCGATCAGGTCGACGAGCGCGCGGACCCGGTCGGCGTCGTTCAGTTGCCAGAGCACCACGTCCCACCCGACCTCGGCGACCGGCGTGCGCCCGCGCGAGGCGAGGGCATGCAGGGTGACGGCGATGATGTCGCGGATGGCGACCTCGTCCCAGCTGTTCTCATCGACCGCGCCGGATCGGGCCGCGACCGTCCCGGCGCGCGCGACGGCCGCGCGCCAGCGGCGTGCCTCCTCGCCGTGTTCTGCCACGTTCTGATCCCTTCCCTTAGCGGGGCCGGCTGCAACCGACCTGCGCTCACCGTCGCATACACACCCGTCCCGGTCGACGCTGCCGCCTCCCGGCGTGCCGCGCCCAGATGGAAAGCGGGCGAGACCGCCCGCCGGGTCGGGACCGCGCCCTGGGGTTTACACCGCTGCGTACGGGTCGAGGTCGAAACTGACCACGGCGTGGTCGGTGAGTCGGCGGTCGACGAATTCAGCGTGGACCTGGTAGTTGCGGGCCAGTGGCACAAGGGCCGGGCTCACAATGGCCACGTCCTGGCGGCGCTCGACGTCGTTCGGGCCAAATCCGCCGGTCGGCCGCTGATCGTCGAAGTGCTCCGCGAGGTCGACCAGTCCAGCCAAGGCGAGTTGTTCGACGGCGCTGCGGTCGGCGATCCCTTCCCACCGGGTTCCGGGCAAGCCAAGGTGCCCGTTGCGCAGGTGCGGGGGCAGCCGACTCCAGTCGGGTTCAGGAAAGCCGAGGCCGACCGCATTAGCGTCCCCGATCACCACGGCCTTGCGGCCGGGGGCGGCCAGCACCTCGAACGGAGCGGTCTCCGTAGTGCGGTTGCGCGGGTCGAACGGGTCGAGGTGGATGTGCTTGATCTCCAACGGGTCGGGCAGCCCGTCGATCTCGCACTCCATCCACCCGAGCACGTGGTGGTACTTCGCCGTGTTCGCTCCCTCAGCCAGTACCCTGACGCGGTCGCTGACCAGGATCGCGGAGTCGAAATGATGTCCGGAGGTGGTCGCGTTCGCGTGGGCGAGGAAGCCCTGCGCCATGCCGGTGCCGATCACCCAGCGGCGGAAACGTCGCGCGCCCAGATCCCGGCATCCGTTCATCTCCTGCAACACCAGCACGTCCGGCTTCAGCGCACGCAGCAGCCGCATCTGCTCGTCGCGCCGGTCCGGGGCACCGTAGCCGAATTCGGCACAGCCGGCGAATTCGGTGTTGCACGAGACGAGGCGGATCGGCTCGGTGGACACTCTCACGTGCTGCTCCCGTTGTCTGCCGCGCGGCGCAGGTAGTCCTCCACGTCGCGGATCCCCGGTTCGATCAGCGACTCCATGCGGTCGCCCTCGGCGATCAGCTCGCGGGTCCGGCGGAGTTTGCCACCGATTTCCGCCAGCACCTCCGCCTCGCTCTGCCACAGGTCCGACGGCACGATCGCGTACCACATCACCGGGCTCGCCGGGCCAACCGTCGTCGGCTGGCACGAGGGGCGCCGGGGCGCGGTCGGGCGGCGCTGCCACCGCAGAAACACCCGACCCGACACAACCACATCCAGCGCGGCGCCGCACCACAGCACTACCTCCGCCGCCGTGTCCACCGCCCGCTCCTACCCCTCGCGCCGCCCGGCCCCGCAGGCGGGCCCGGATCGGCGGATACCGTGACCGCCACCATAGCCTGGCTGGCCATGATCACACGAGGGCTGATACCGGCCAGACGAACGTTCACCGGGTGAGCTCCAGCAGGCGGCGATAGGCGCGGATGCATCCCTGAGCCATCACGTCCACAGTGCGATCCGCAGCGCTCGCCCGGCACTCGGCTAAGTTCGGAGGTGGAGCAGTTCAGTCATATTCCCAACGGGCAGCATCCTTGACTATCTCTGACCAGAGAGGGTGACTCCCGTAATGTTTGGCCGCAGGTCTTAAATGGAACCTCTTCTCGGTGATATCAATCCGCCCGCCATGGCTGTCAACATAACTCATTAGCCGATGCGCGTCAGTCAGGACTTTGTCGTATGCGAGCTTCCAACTTCCGCTCTCGTAGCGTTGGATACGTCTCCGAGTTCTTTCAAGCACGCTACCTGTCCACTTGAAGTGGTGGACCTGAATGTAGGACTGCCGCCGAGGTAGGCCAACATTACCCAGTCCTCCTACATGGTGACCACCGCACACTAAAGTTCGGCCGAGAGCGACGCCGACCTTCAAAGGAATCGCGTCCAACAAATGTGCGGTGACCGCACCGCCAAGCGGATACTGCTCCCAGAGTGAACGGGAGTCGATGTCCGGAAAGCTGCCGTCGATGGAAACGCGGTCGACATAGCAGCCCTTGGCAAAGGAGTAGCCTCCAGATTCGCACAACTTAATTAGCTCCGGTAGCGGGCGGTCATAAAGGTGGAATTCGTCGAGATCTACCAGGACGAACCAGTCGTCTGGCCTGTCGGCCATGACCGCTCGCATTCGCGACTCGTGAGTCTTGTCGTCCCATGGCCCGAGCCACGTATCATAGAGGGCGAGGCCCGCTTGCTTCACGTAGAAATCGATTGCCTCATAATCCGGATCCAATGTGGACTCAGCGTGTCTGATCAGAAGAAACGACTCCACTCCGAGGGCACGGTAGTGCTCAATGAGATGACTTACCAAAATGCTGTCTCCGCCACCAACTACGGCGAGTAGATGGAGGTTCGGCGTGCGCGAGCTGAGGCTCATATTGTGACTCCTCCTGAGCGTCATTTCATCATCTGGTCGCCTGCCGCTGCCACCGAGGCTTGCGCCAGAGTAGTTCAGAACGCCAGCAACAATCCTCGGTGCTCGGAGCCTGCTCCCGATACGAGTCAACCCATGGCCGCGATGACAGCGCCGAGATCGAATGCGGCGACTGCGGACCGGACATCTGCCGCGCCGTAGTAGACGTACACAGTGTCGTCAATGACATCCACCGCGCTCACATAAACACAGGTGCCCGTGGTGCCCTGACGTTCCCAATCATGTTCGGGCTCCAGGAGAGGTTCGGTCAACCGTCCCAGGACCCTGCTCGGGTTCTCCCTGTCTAGCAGTGCTGCGGAAGCCGTATAGCGCGCGTTGCCATCAGTCCCAGTGTCCACGCAGTGAAAGATGAGCAGCCAGCCGTGACTTGTGAGAATCGGCGGTGCGCTCGGGCTTATAGAGCGAGACTCGAACCAGTGCATTGGTGACAGAAGGAGCCGCCGCTGGTCGAAACATTCAGACTGCCAAAAGACAGGGTCTGCCAAGAGATCGTCAAGCGGTGCAATACTGATTGCTGGAGGAACCCTGTATATTGCTAGATCTCGCCCGTCGAACTTCCGCGGGAAAAGTACAAGATCTTTACCCCAAAGAGTCTGGACGGCGGGCTGCTTCGAATATTCATCACATAGGCGCCGCAGCGTAGGGTGAAAGGTGCTGGGCACCTTTGCCAGTATCTTGTGAAACGGAACAAAGGGTCGAACGAGTCCCAACTTCCTAAAGGAACGGAAGTCCTGCGTGTATGCGGCCGCAGTGCCCACGCCGACCCAATGTTCGTCAGTGCCGACCGCGTGATAGAGCAACAGGGTACCTCGTCCCCAGGGGATTAACTTGGGGTCCTCGATCCCCAACCTGTCGTAGTCCGTACTTGGGGACAGTAGCGGCTGCGTCGCGCGCTCCAGGATGTTGTGCCCGAGGTCGAGGCGGGCGTATCCCAAGGTGGCATTCAACTGGGAATCCGACGCTCGATAGACGACGTGAATACCTTCGTCATCACGGACGCAGGCCGGGTTGAATGCCCCTCTACAGTCGTGGTCGCTATCGCTTGGTTCAAGGATGACTCGCTTGTACAGAGCCCTCATCCGCGCCACCTGGCGGGGATAGAGGCAAGGAGACGACTGTATGATTCAGATTCCTTGCCCTGGCCGAAAAAATGGAAGAGGGCCGCCTGGGTTTGGACTGTGCCGGTCAGAAGGTCGGCGACAGTAGCGTCGACATCGTGTGGCTGCACTGGGTGTACTGCGCCGAGGCCGGCAGGAAGGACGATACCGTCGATCGTCAATATCGCCAGCAACGCCAACTCGTCGGCGACGAAACCGAAATTCCCCGATATTCTGTGGTACAGATCCTCGTTACAGGTCACGAGTTCGAGGGCGCGCGCGACGATTGATTCAGTGGTCGCGCCCGATTCGAAGTACATATGACCCCCACCATCTGGATTTTGAACCAGCGGAGTTCCAAACTGTTCGACAAAGAGTTTGGGGGTGAAGTGATTCCCGAGCGTTTGGGTGCTGTCGAGAGGTTCATGCTTTACGCATAGCGCTATCGGCTTGCCAACGAAATGCCTTGTGACAAGATTCCTGATGGGCCGGCGAACAATGACATCGCTATCGATGAATAGCGTGCGATCAAATGGTGAAAGCGCATACGGATGAACTAGCTTATTCAGATAGAACCATCTGCCACGATAAGGGTCGGCGGGCATCCTGATAGTCATGTCAAAATATCCGGCCGGTACAGGCAGGTCGCGAGGATGAAGTATGACTCTGGGAACCCGTTCTCCAGTGGCGTCGAGCGACAGTGCCAGGCCACAGGCCCTTTCGATGGCTGCGGGAGATTCCGCCATAGTCATCACGCCAAACTCGGGCGATGTTGCCGTAGTGTCGATCAAGTGCGCCTCCAATCCGGCACAGCGTAGCAGTGCACAGACATGTTCGGATCTTAACTAGCCTGACCCCGGCGAGCGTGGGCAAGCAGCGCCGCCTCTAGACGGACCTGCTCGTACTGAGGGCTGGCTCCAGCAGGCGATCCCAGTGGCTCAATTAGTCGTCGACTCACCGGCGACGGTAGCTAAGCAGCTTGGGACGGCAGGGCGATGCCTGGCGTCCCATGCTGACTTCGCACCGATGCCGAAGGCCGGATCGCAACACGATGCGTTCGCTCGAATGTCCGAGTGGGCAGAGGTGCAGCCTGAGATCGGTGTACAGCGTGTGACTCAAGATCGGACTGGTGTTCGGCCATGGGTGAGGTCCATGTAGTCCAAGGGCCATCAGCGAGCTGCGCTGTATCTCCTATCCTCCGGCTCGGAGGAGAAACCGGCCCACAACTGCGCCGTCTTGGCCATCTGGTTCGCACGGTTGTGATCGCGTTGAACCTTGGACAACGCCACTCGCGCGCGCGTCTCGGCACGGTCCGCATTCAGAAGGGTGTCCTGGATGCCTCCCGCCAGAGCTTCAGGATCCAGTCGTGGCACCAGACAACCAGCACTGCCCGCAGCTAACGCCTCGCTATTGCCGGGTATGTCGCTACAGACGATCGGTAGCCCGACCGCCATCGCTTCGAGTAGGGCGTAGGGCATCCCTTCGGCAGCACTCGGCAAAACGAATAAGTCAGAACGACTTAGCTCGGATACTACATCTCCAGTCCACCCATGTAGATGTATCCTTCCTGCGAGCCCACTTTGCTCGATCTTCTCGGAAAGCTCTCCTCTGGCGGGTCCGTCGCCGTGGATATGGAGCGAGCCTACGTAGCTGCAAGGCAGACGGCCGACGGCCTCCACAAGCGTGTCGAGCGACTTCTCAGGCGATAGTCGTGCAACGGCCACCAAGCGGGCGGGCACTTGGGGCCGGAACGTCTTCCTTCGGTGGCGCGCCAAGTGATCGACGTCCACGCCGTTCGGAATTAGAACGTCGTTCACGCCGTCGATGCCGACAGCCTCCGCCATCGTCCTCCGGTTGCCCTCAGCGACAAATATCACCGCTAGAGCGGCTTCGTATGAACTGCGAACTTCCGCGCGTTCGGATGAGCCCAGTACAAGGTCCTGGCTCACCTGTGACTCGGTGATTATGAGAGGAAGCCCTGACGCAATCACCTGCGTTCGCAGAGCGAGGCACGATCGCGGAGAGCCGGTCACAACGTGAACTCCGTCGGGTCGCAACGTGGCAAAAATCGATCGGCATGCACTCTCGATATCCGCTTGCTCATGCCACTTCCGATACAGCGGAAAGGGGATGGACTCGACTCCGCGCAGTGCAGCCAGCCGGCCGATGGGACTGGTCGTGCCCCTTTCGTAGAGGAGTACGACGTCGTGGCCGTGCTCGCGAAGGGTTTGGAGGTAAGCCAAGACATAGGTGTCGACGCCACCGCGAACAGTTACATCGGTCGCAACAACCAGTCTCATTTGCGGCCCAACCCGCGTTGCGCTGTCTGGAGCATGAGCTCGGTGACAATCCCTGATGCTACGGCGCCTGTGTACACCAGGCTGAGTGCGTACCGAAGCGCTGGAGCCGCAGCGGCAGGCCCTCGCGCTACTCCTCGCCGCCATTCCTTGCCGAGCGATGTAGCCGCAGTTGAGCGCCGCACCTCCGACCGTCCTTGCCACCAGGCTCGGCGTAAGAGGTAGTCCGGCCGCGTGCGTCCCGATGGCACGTGGTGAGAGGCGACAGCGTCCTGCAAGAAGCGTTCGACAGCGCCGGCTGCCCTTAATTCGCCTAGAAATGTCGTGTCGTCGCCCGACTGGAGGCCGTTCCCTCGGCGCCCCAACTCGTCGCGAAAGGTGATGTTTGCCTGTCGAGCGAGCTTTGCATCGACGGCCATACAGGCACCCCAGGTCTTAGCCTGCTCCACGGTGTGATGGACGCCGAGATAATGGTACTGGCCGCCGGTTAGCCACCACGGCCTCGGGCCGGGGAACCGGGGCTCAAGCCAGACCCCAACGATACTAGTGCCGTCGTCGATAGCAGTTCGGATGGCCTCTACGGTCTCGGCTGTCAGGGCGATGTCATCATCTACGTACACGAGGAAGTGATGCCTACACTTCGCGAGCGCTTGATTCCTGCTGTATGAGAGTCCCCGATTGACGCCGTTGCGCAGGACACGCACACCGTGCGACTCCAGGTCGTCAAGCCCTGCTGCATCGGACGGACGCGGTTGGAGATCTGCGACCAATATAACCTCGTCGTCTTCCCCGACGACGTCAACAAGCCGGCCGGCGTTCGCGAAGTTGTGCGGTCGGTTGCTGCATATTGCGAATGAGAGTGCCGCTGGCATTCAGATATCAACTCCCAGGTAGGTGGTGCCACGTGGTCACCGCGGCTTTGGCGTAGAGGACGTTTCAGAGCGGGCACGAACACCCCATCTGATCGCGGGTTTGTGGAGATGGCCTGCTCGTGGTGATCGAGCGATTGGCGGTGGCCGAACCCGTGGTTGGTGCGGGTTGTTTGCCTTCTTGAACTGCACCGTTCCGCCGGGCCTCCTACAGCCAGGCTGCTCCGTCTAGCAGAGCCCTGTAGATGAGATCGTACTCGCGGGCGATTCCGACGTGCCCCCATCGCGACTCCGCCTCGGACCTCAGAAGGGTGGAGGGCACGGGGTTGTCAAGGTACTCACGTACGACTGCGCGTTCGAATTCTGGGCCGAATGGAACTACGTGACCAACGGGAGGCACGATCTCGGCGAGGCAGCCGTTGGAGGTCGCAATCACCTGAGTCCCGCTAGCTGCGGCTTCGGAGACGACAGTGGCACCCGGCTCGCACCACACTCCGCCCCAGGGGCCAGACACAGGCTGAGACAGAACAAGGACGGCCTGTGCGCCCGCTAGCAAGTCCAGCCGCTGTGTACCGCCGACTTCGCCCAGGAACTTTACTGAATCTGATCCCACCGACTCGACGCGGGCCCGATATTCGGGCTCCCACGAAGGACCGGCAATGAGGAGAGGTAATCCAGCTGCGCGAGCTAACGCAGCGGCCTCAAGCGCACCCTTGTGGGGCGACACCCGTCCCATGAAGAGAAGGAAGTCTTCCTTCGTCGGCGCCGTCCGATAGCGGCTGACGTTGACAGGGATTCGCACAATCGGTGCGTCGTCGGAGGCTCCGGAGTCTCTGCGCTGCGCCAGCGAGAGATAGACACAATTCCGGGGATGGGTCGGCCGGCCCGTCATGTGGTGCGTGGAGATGAACGCTGTGCCAGGTCTGACGTGTTCAGGGCCGACGATGCCGTTAGTGTGGTCATGGACGATGTCGAGCGGCTTCTGCCCTACCCACTGCCGTATCTCGGTCGGCTCCGCAGCCTGGACAACTGTGAAGTTGGGGTTGTGGGAGACAGTGTCCGGGGCGCCAAGCAGGTAGATCGCATGCCCGAGGGCGAGGAGCCCTTCGATCAGATTGGCGAGCACCCACTGTACGCCTCCGTAGCCGTCCGGTGGGACTGTGATCCATGAGTTGGGCCGCGTAGGCGATGGGTATGGTGGGTTGACTAGAGCGATCTTGAGGCGGTTCGACACCATCTAGTTGACCTCTCGCGGACGGCCGGAGCGACGGACCAGTATACTTATAAAGTGAGTCTCATCGCCGGGCGCCCCGGCGCAGGCAAGGGCGACACGTCCGGACAACAGCGATGCCTGCTTGATGTGCTTGTGGTCGCGAGCCATCGCGACTTCAACACCACGGCGCAGTGCCTTCGCAATCTCGTCGCCTACTTCCCAGCCCGTCGACGGGTGGTCTTGGCTACGGATCGGAGGCAACTCGGCGAGGAACTGGTGAAGTCGGTGGGCATGGCCGACGTCTCCGTGGTCGCCGATGAGTCCCTGCTCTCGGCCAGGGAGAGTAGGCTGCCGGGCTGGTACAGGCAGCAGATCATCAAGCTCCGGGCGGGCGAGGTTCTTTCTGGCGACACCTTTTGTGTCGTGAGCGGAGACACGCTTCTTGCTCGTACCCTTCCCGTAACCAGCCTGGTATCCCTGGCTGGCAGTCCCTATCTCTACGTCAATCGTTACCGCTATCCGTCAGTCCACCTGTCCTACGAACGGCGGCGAGTCCGTGCCGTCGCGGAACTCCTTGGCGTTACGCCAAACACGTCCCTGATCCTGGGCGACTTCATCTCAGACTTTTTCTGTTTCGAGCGCAGCACGTTGCTCGCGACGATCGAGCGGCTGCGGCGTATCCATGGAGCCGAGTGGACCGGGGTTCTGGAAGGGCGCGACACCTCCCCGGCGGACCAGGAGAGGTTTGGTGAATACTCGCTCTACGCGGTGGTGGCGCTTGAGCTCGCGGGCCGCCGGCCGCCGGTGCGGATCTGCCGGGAGTCGCACGTCTTGCAACTGCACAGCCGCAGATCGCTTGAGCGGGCACGGTTCGAGGCGCCGATCGTCCACCTCGTGGACAAGGGCATCAAGCTCGACGAGGTCGCTGAGCGCGCCGCACTCTTCGGCGTGGAATTGCTTCCCAGAAGCGAGGACGGCCGCGAGGCGCTGGTCCCTGCGGCCGACGAGACATCTCCTTCTACGTTCGCGCCAGGTGCGACGCCCAGGGCCAGGTCTTAGGGAGCCTAGCGGTAGTTCACAAACTGAACGGCAAAGTCATAGTCCTGCTTGTTGATGAGCTGCTGGACGGCCTGGAGATCGTCTCGGCTTTTGCTCGACACCCGCAGTTCGTCGCCCTGGCCCTGGGCCTTGACGCCCTTTGGCCCTTCATCGCGGATGAGTTTAGACAGGGCCTTGATATTTTCCTGACTGAGCCCTGCGCGCACGATGATGTTGATCTTGTACAGCTTGCCCGAGGCCCGAGGCTCTTCGGGGTCGATGTTCTTCAGCGAGACCTTGCGCCTGACCAGCTTGTCCTTGAAGACATCGAGAACCGCGTTCGCACGCTGGTCAGTGTTGGCCTGGATCTCGATTGACTCGCCGGACCACTTGATACCGGCGTCGACGTTCTTGAAGTCGAAGCGCTGGCCGATCTCCCTGGCCGTCTGCTGCAAGGCGTTGTCCACCTCCTGGTGGTCGACCTTGTTAACGATGTCGAAGGAGGACTCAGCAGCCATGTGTCGTTGCCCTTTCGGGGGTGGGTGTCGTGCCAGCGGTTGCCTGACCCGCCACTGGCCACTCTACTGAGTCTCGGCGTCCCCGGCGCGCAGGAACTCTACGAGCAGCCCGAGGTGGTCTGCCTCGTTGGGACGTCCTGTGCGGTTGCACTCGTCCGCGAGCTGCCGTAACTCGACTATGTGAGTTCTGCGCGCTTCGAGCGGAAGATTGCGCGCGCTCAATTCTTCGGGGAAGTGGACGAAGTTCCGTAGATCAACTTCGATTTCGCGCGACTGGGCGAACTCCAGGATGGAACCGATCTCATGGATGTTGTCACGCTGGGGAGCTACTTGGAGCGTGACCTTGACGTGCTGGCGAAACAGGTCAACGTTGTTCACAAATTCCGCCCACTTGGCCCCGCGCCGAATCGCCTCGAACGTTGCGCCAGTGCCGTCGCAAGACGCACCGACGACAACACTCTTGAAAAGACGGAGCTTGTCAAATATTCCTGCGGGCGCGATGGTGAGGTTGGAGTTGTAGAATAATTCTATGTGTGATGCTGCACCGCTCGACACGAACAGGTCCAGCGCCTTGAAGTGGAGCGGTTGCATAAAGGGCTCGCCACCCGCGAAATAAATGCGCCTGAGCTTGTCGGCGTTTCGGCCAAGCTCTTCCCATAAGGCGTCGTCGTCCCGGTAAGGATCGATGTTTGCAGGCATCCAGTGGACCCGCTTCTCGACTCCCCAACGCGAGCTTGTCGGAAAGCCACACATGATACAAGAGAGGTTGCATGAATTTCCGAACCGCAGATCCAGATAGCTTGGAAATCCAGGTAGGAAGCCGTCAGGGGCGGTCACGGCCAGTAACGCATCCATGTCGGCCTGAGCGGGAGGGTTCCGGTTCACCTGCTGGCGGTATGACTCCCCTCCGCTGGCTTCCCGCAAATAGCAGTACTTGCAGGCTGGGACCTTCTCTCCGTCAAGCATGGCCAACCTGGTCCGCTTCATGGCGGGGCTGTTGAATGCCTCTTGGAATCCCCGGCTCTCCTGGGGGTTGTCGCGTGCGTATCGCGAGTTAGCTACACATCCCACCGAGTCCTCCTCCAAGAGGAAGGCCGGCTCGTTCGGTTGGCCGTAGTACTCGTCGTGGTAGGCGGTTGCGTCGACGCAGCAGCGTGCCCAGACCCCGTCGACCGACGTGCTCAGGTGCAGCCAAGGCAGTGCGCAGAAGGTGCCGTTGTCGGTCAGTTCCACGAACGTCCTGCCAGGCCGGTCTTCGGTGGTCGTCACGGATGTCCCCTATCATCGGTGGAGCCCTAGGGCGATCCAGGTTACACCGTCGGCCCATCTTCACTTGTATATCTAACGAGGCTGAGCTGACCGCGGCGCCGAGAGTGCGAGGAACGTAGTGAGTATCAAATTGATCGCTCGAACAGTGCGGGGCGTCGAGTACATCGTCGCAGATGAGATCGAGTCATTGGGTTTGGCAACTGTCACCCAGCACCCGCGCGAGGTGACGTTCCAGGCAGGGAAGGTAGTCCCTGCACTTGCAGCGCTGCAAACGCCAGACGATCTATTTCTCAGCGTCGGAGATGTCACAGGCGTTGGCCATTGGAAGGATGTTGTGCCTTGGCTGGCCCAATATGCCAGACGCTGGGATTGGGGCGACGCCGTAAACGTGGTGGGTCGCCTGCGAAAACTGCCGGAGCGCCGCCGCTTTGATGTAGTAGCGAGCCTCCTTGGTCGACGTAACTATTCACGATTTGATGTTGAAGACGAGGTCGGCTCAGCCCTGTCGGATATGCTGAGCTCACGTTATGTGTCGCGGCGCGGGGACGCGCACGACATGCCGCAGGTGGACCTGACAGTGCGGGTTTTTATCAATGGTGATAGGGCAACGTTTGCGCTTCGCCTAGCGGATAGCCCACTGCACCGACGCCAGTACAAGCAGGACGCTGCACCGGGCACCCTGCACCCCCCGATGGCCGCGGCACTGGGCCGCCTACTGGCAGCCAAGACGGGAGAGACTGTGGTCGACTCGTTCTGCGGGGACGGAACCATTCCCATCGAGATCGGGAGACTGTCGCCCGGCGCTGTCGTTCACGGTTCTGACCGCGATCCCGCGCGCGTTCGAAACGCAATCGCGAATGCCAAGCGAGCCGGCGTCGCTGTTGACATGACGACCGCCGATGCTGGCGAGCTCGGGTTCGCCGATGGAACCGTTGACCTTGTTGTCACGAACCCGCCCTGGAACATCGCTGTGGATGCGACCGGTCTGCTCGCTGGCGGCCTTGGCCGTTTCTGGGCGGAGGTGGAGCGAGTGCTATCCCCCACGGGCCGCATGGGGGTCATCATGGACGCCGATCTCGACGCGGTGAACCAACTTCGCCGCCGCGGGTTCGCCATCACGCTCGTGCAAAGTGTCCGACTGGCCGGGCGGCTATCTGAGATCATCGTGTGCACGCCGCCCGGCAGGCCGTCCTGGAAGCTTCCTGATGGAATCGCTGTCCGGAGGCAGGAAGCACTCAAACTTGGGCTGGTGACCGCGACCGGCTTCGATTCGAAGGCTCAGAGCGGTCAGGCTGAGGCACGTTAGGCTAGAGCTGCTTCTCGTTGATGTTGAAGTTGATCACGACTCGTTCATCCGCTCCGTAAAACGGCGCGACCTCATGGAGAATGTCGGACGGCCACATGAGGAGTAGGCCCGCCTTCGGACGGATGTAGTAGTTCGCTTGCCGGACGCGGAAGCTGAACATGCCTGCGTACGGCATGCCAGGGTCAGGACTTCCGTCCTGCAAGTAGTACGCTCCTGACCAGCGCCTGTCGGGGTAGGGCGGCCCGTAGCGTTCGTGGTTGTGAAGGACCTTGTAGTCGCCATCCTTGTAGAACTGGATCCAGCTCTCGCTGATCCAGGGCTGTTCCGCTTCGACCTGGTCCGTTTCCTTGACAGCGAATCGGTAGCGTTCTTCCACGAGCGCCCGCAGTCGCTGCACAGGTTCCGCTGGAATGTCGAGGAAGGCGTTGGTGGGGACGCCGTGCCACAGGCCGATCGCAGGTATCTGGGTTTCTGACCATGCATCGTCGTCGAACGTGAAGGTCTTGCCCATGTCCTCTTTGTGCCTGACGTCGGGGACCTCGATCTCAGCGTCGCTGAGTGCGCCCCGCGCCACTTGCATGAGGTCAGCATGGAACGAGTCGAGATCAGGCAGGGAAACCTGGTGGTAGATGATCGGGATAGGTGCCAGGTAGTGAAGATCTTCAGTTACGGGTGTGAGGACACCGTAGGATCGTCCAAAGCTCATGCGCGGTCCCTCCAGTCTGTATTCGCCTGCTTCATAGCTGATAGTCGCCCTTCCTCGGCCGCTGTCGGCGGCGCCCGGCACGAGTGTAGGGTGGACATGAATCTCAGAGTGCCGACACTCCCGCAGGAGAGCGCATGGAATCCAGCACGGCTCCCGTACATCGAGAGAACGCGCTTGCCAAAGGGCCCGTACGTGTCGTTACGTCGTGCGACGAGGGGTACCTTCCCTACGTTGCGGTGCTTGCCGCCTCGCTTGCAGCAAGCCGTGCCCCATCCACTGAAGTCGAGCTGACCATCCTCCAGCCCGGTATTGAACCCGAGGCGCGTCGGCGCCTGGCTGAAGCGGCTCCCGGTGTTCCACTGAGCTGGATCGACGTAGACGATGCGGCATTCCATCGGGCCGGCGTTGTGCCGGAGCCACTGATCAGGCAGCCTCATTATTTCCGCTGCCTCGTCGGCTCGCTGTTCCCGGCCGACGTCCGGCGCTGCATCTACCTCGACGGCGATACGCTTGTCAGAGGCGATCTCTACGACCTGTGGATGACCGATCTGGAGGGTGCGCCGATTGGCGCCGCACTGGACTATTTCCTGCCGCGCACCGGGGACGCAATTTCGCCGTGGCGCGAGCTCAGCCTTGACCCGGACGCACTCTACTTCAACTCCGGCGTCATGGTTATCGACCTTGGAGCCTGGCGAGCGGCGGAGGTTGGTAAGCGTGTACTCGGCATCTGTATCGACCACCGAGCGCATCTGTTTGCTCAGGGGAAGTGGCCGCAGCACGATCAGTTCGGGCTGAATGCAGTGTTCCATGGCGTTTGGAAGCGAATCTCCCAGGAGTGGAACTACCTCTCGGAGATGCCACCGTGTGAACCACGTGTTGTGCACTACTGCGGAGGTGGCAAGCCGAACTCGCCAACATGCCAGGAAGCCTTCTCTGAATGGTTCTACGAAATGTTGGGGACTACACCGTGGCGCTCCTGGCGTCCGCCAGTCAGGGCTTCCCAAAAGCTGTGACACGAAGCTCACACCCTACAGTTGAGATCTCGGTCAGCGCTTCTGAGGGACGACAGCGAGCGCCTGCGATGAATAACCGTTGGCAGCCGGGATACCAGCCAGGCGCAGCTGCGCGCGGCATCCAGCCAAGCCTGCCCAAGCGTCGACGCCCCGCCGACACCATTGCCGGATAGGTCGCGGCCCAGCCAGCCTCTGATGATGGCGATCATATCCGCCACCGTGAGATCGGTATCAGTTAGCAGGAAGAAGTACTTGTTGCGCATCATCAGAAGCCGTCGATACGAGGAAGTCGTGCCGTTGCCGCCTCGGTGGTGTATCCCGCAGTCGGTCACGAGTGCCACTCGCCAGCCAGCGAGCCTTGCCCTCCGGCACAGTTCAGTCTCCTCGTAGAACGAGTGGTAGACCTCGTCGAGCAATCCGATCTGGCGCAGCATCTCTGCTCGGGCGAAGAGTGCTGCTCCTTGGACATACCCGTGCTCAAGAGTCTGGGGCGCGCGCGGAGTTCCTGGGTCTGGTGGCGGGGCCAGGCAACCACGATTGACGGCTAGCACGTGACGCTCGCCGGCGGCGATAGCGCCGCGTGTCCACTCGTTGTGGACCGGCTCAAGTGGCTCGCCAAGCGTGTACTGCCATTGGAGCGGACCTACTATGCCGTAGCTGCGCCTCTCCTGCATGAAGGTCGTCAGATGTCGTATCAGTCCGGCCGGACTGTAGGTGTCGGGGTTCACCAGGAAGACATAGTCCGTACCGCTGTCCAGGGCGATGCGCATCGCTTGGTTATTCGCCGCGGAGAATCCGCGGTTTGCCCGGTTCTGCACGACGTGGACTGTGGGGTAACGTTCACGGACGAAAGGGACGCTGCCATCCGATGAGTTGTTGTCGACGTAGAACAAGCTAAGGGTGAATATTTCCTCTTGCCCGCTGCTGCGTTGTAGCGAGTCTAACGCCGGGCCGAGCCAGCGCATGCTATTGATTCCGACCACTATGACGGCGACTGAAGGCAAGCTGCTCATCAGCGTGCCTCGCGGACCGTGGTAGAAGCCGTGCGAAGGATAGGATGGGGGCCGGAGACGTCGGCGACCATCGCGAGAGGATAGGAGTCAACTCGGGCGCAGATGTCGATGTCTGCTGCAACGGCGGCCCACATCTCGGGTGAAACTATCCTTCCCCAGCGCTCCCAGTGGGAACGTTGGGCCGCGATGATTTCGGCGGCGACTACGGTCCTATCAGCCGGCGCCCCTTGCAGAAGCGCGGTGAGATAGCGCGCGCAGGCGTAGTCCTCGGGGCTGTCCGTATCGCTCGCAAGCAGGGTGATTCGGCCCTCTGGCGCGTGAGCGAGGATCCACTCCGCTGTGGCGCCGGCGTTGGTTGCTGCCGCGGCCATGACAACGCGGCAGGAGGAGACACGGTGAAGGGCGCGGGTGCCGTTCAGCGTGAACATGACGATCCGCCGTGCTTCGAGATCTAGCTTCGCAACCTCCACGGGCGAGTTCGGAATGACCTCTGGGCCTGGTGAACCGACCTCCAGTTCGCCCACGGTGATGGCATGACGATCGATCTCCATGGCTTCGGCCTGGCCGGTAACGCACACGATTTCTGCGGCTCCGCGCGAGAAGAGGACACATGCAGTAGTGAACGCGCGGATGACATCGATCACCACGACGACGTCGCATGGCGGAGTTGTGGCCAATTCCACGGACCCGTCAGAGATGTAAATCTCGATGCCGGAGCGGTTCGTTTGCTGAAGCGATTGCCGGAAGGCGCCGAGTTGGCCGGCTGTCAGACTCACAGAAGCTTGTCGATCCATGTCGCAGGCGTATAGGGCTTCTTGAGCTCGATTTCTAGGTGGTAGTTGAACTCCGATGGGCCTTGCCGGTCAATCCAGTCAACGATGGCCTGGAGCCCGTCGCGGAGGTTCGTCGTGGTCTGGTAGCCAAGCAGCCGGCGCGCTTTGTCGGAGCTGCATGTCGCAACCTTCACCTCGCTTGTGCGCTTCGGGACGAAGATCGGGTCGAGCTCGAAGTTCATGATGCCCGCGATGACTTCGGCCAGCCCCAGTAGAGTGACTGTTTCCTCGTCCGGCCCGATGTTGATAGTTTCGCGTACGGCGACGTCTGAGGTTCCCATGCGCTCCAGGCAAAACAATACGTCTGTGATGAAACTGAAGCAGCGCTGCTGCATCCCGTCGCCGTAGATGACCGGCTGTAGGCCGCGGAGCATTCGATTGATCATAATTGACGCGACGTTCCTGTACGGATCGTCGAAGCGCTGACGGGGTCCGATTATGTTGTGAGGAATAGCGACGGCGTATTCGCCTCCGTGCGTCTCGAATATGTTCTTCACGAACATCTCAGACGCATACTTGGCGAGCCCGTACGGGGTCACGGGGGCTGGCGTCATGTCCTCGCGAAACGGTGCTTCGATCGCTCCATAGCGAGCCATCGACGAGCAGTGCACGAAGCGTGGCACCTCCGCGGCCGCCGAGGCGGTCGCAACCTCAACGGTCGCCTGAACGGTATTCTTGTACACATATGCTGGCATGAAGACGCTCAGACCGTCGTAGGCCGTACAGGCGCAGTGGTATACGAGATCAGCACCGGCAAGGTGCTTGGCGTACGTGTCTCGATCGAGGCAATCAGCCTTCGTGAACTCGACCCCCTCGGGGATGTTGGACAGGTAACCGCCGTCGAGGTTGTCGATTCCAGACACTTCCCAGCCCAGGTCACGGAACTTCTCGGCCACGTAGCTGCCAAGAAATCCTGCCACGCCAGTAACGAAAACCTTCACGCTGTTGCTCCTTTTCCGCGCCGTCTCGGTGTCAGGCTGCTGTGCGTCGTGTGCCGCAGCCAACTGATTCCGCATGTCGGTCGCTCTTTTGTATCAGTAGTCGAGCCATGACGCATAGTCGATTGCTTCCGTTGCGCCGTAAGCTCGCTTGGGAATATTAATGCTCAGATTTGCCCGATGAACGCCGTTAGGCGCGGGGTGCGCCCTCGAATCGGGTAGTACACGTGATGGGCGGACACCGTGACCGCTACCACAGCCCGGCTAGCCGTGATCACACGAGGGCTGATAGACAGCAGGGGCGTGCTGCCCGGCACGCTCCAGCAGGCGGCGATAGGCGCGGATGTACCCCTGGGCCATCGCGTCCACGGTCCGATCCGCAGCGCTCGCCCGGCACTCGGCCGGGTCGATCTCGTGCGCCTGGGCGACGGCCCCGGCGAAACTGCCCACGTCGCCGGGGTCGAAGAACCAGCCATTGACCCCGTGCTCGACCTGGGTCATGGCGCCGGGTGCCGGGCGCGGGGCGATGACCGGAACCCCCAGCATCAGGGCCTCGGTCACCGCCATCCCGTGCCCGAGGCCGGACAGCAAGGCCGGCGCGCGCCGGATCCGGGCCCATTTCTCCTGGCCGCCGACCACCCCGATCCACCGGACGTGCTCGCCTTCGTGCGGGGCGACGTGGTCGAGGTACCAGCGGTAGGCCGGGTGGTTGTCGAGCACTCCGCTCGCCTTCATCGCGGCCGACTCCTGCGCGCTGGTCGCACCGCACAGGGGACCGGCCATCTCCAGCTCGATCCCAAGTTCCGCGCACGCCGGGGCGAAGAACTGCTGATACCGGGCGTGGGACAGGTCGCCGAGGCACAGCAGCGGGCCGTTGCGCACCGGCGCGTCAGGGTACGGCGGCACCGATACCCCGTTCGGGACGGTGGCGAGCACCTGCCGGGCCAGGTGGTCGGGAAGGGCTGCGCGCTGCTGCTCGGAACGGGTCGAAAAGAGGACCCTGCCGCGCCCGTCGAACCGCTCGTACCAGCGGGAGTACCCGTCAGTGTCCTTCTGATGGTTCCAGTGCAAGGTGTGCAGCGCGGGCGGCACGGTACGTCCGGCGGCCCCGAGCATCGCCGCACCGACGATCTCCAAGTGGTCGTGGACCAGGTCGATGTCCCCGGCCGCGGCGCGTTCGAGCACCAGGTCCATGTGTGCGTGGGCGATGGTGTGGGTGCGGGTGTAGGCCATGCCCATGCGGTGGTGCTGTCTGTCGTCGAACACGTGGATCAGTTCGTCGGCCTCGACGGTCGAGGCGGCGAGCGAGGCGAGTACGACCTTCACCCCGCGCTCGCGCAGCGCCGGGATCAGCCCGGCGAGCACCGCCTCCACACCACCGGAGCTGCACGGTACCGGCAGCCACGGTCCGGCGTTGACCAGCACGGTCAAGCCCGAGCCGTCCGGCCCGGGGTCCTCAGTGCCCACTGGAATCTCCCTCGTTCTCAATCTGGTTAGGGGGTTAGCGTGCGCGGCCCCGGCGCGCGGTGGTGCGCGGGCGTCCGGGGTCGGCGGGTGCTTCAGTCGCTGGCCTGGTCGTTCAAGGCGGCGGCGAGGTGGTGGTTTCCGGCGTTTTCGGCGAGGGCGGCGGCCCGGCGCATGACGGCGCGTACGCGGGCAGGGTCTCCCGGGCGGCGGGCCGCGACGCACGCCTGACGGGCGGTGTCCAGGGCCTGATTGTGCTCGCCGGTGGCGGAGAGGGTTTCGGCCAGTGCGATTAGGGTTACGGTCAGGTGCGGCTGCGAGCCGGTGCGACGGGCGGCGTCCACGGCCTGATGCCCGGCGGTGACCGCCTCTTGCAGCCGCGAGACCGCGCGCAGCGCCAAGGCGAGGTTCTGTAGGGCGTCGGCCAGGTATCCCACGTAGCATCCGGGCTCGGCCAGGGCGACGGCCGCGCGCAGCACCGCCTCGGCTTCCTTAACCCGGTTCATGGCGATCAGGGTGTTGCCGAGGTTGATGCGCGTGGCGATGCGCAAGCCGACCGGGCCCTGCTCGTCGGCGCTGTTCAGCGCCTCGCGGAAGGACTCTTCGGCCGCCTCCAGCTGTCCGGCGCGCCGTAGGGTCAGACCCAGGGCGTTGGTCGAGCGCAGCATCCCGTCGGCGTCCCCGGCCCGCTCGCGCAGCTCCAGGGCCTCACGGGCGACGACCTCGCCGTGCTCGTAGTGGCCGCTCTGGGTCAGCAGCTTGCCGCGGAACTCCAGCATCATCGCCGTGCCCCGGTCATCTCGGGCGCGGCGGGCGGCGCGCAGCCCGGTCTCGACCGCCTCGGCCCAGTACGTGAAGTGGCTGTTAGTGGCCAGGTATCCGCACCAGAGCGCGGCCAGGCGCCAGCACTGCTCGTCCCGGCCGTGCGCGTACGCGCCGGGCACGACCTTGCGCAGGTTCTCCCGCTCCGCCTCGAACCAGGCCCGGCCTGCCTCGAACGAATCGATCACCGTGCCCGCAGCCGGTCCGGCGGGGGCGTACCGGCTGAGCGAGTCGTTGCCGGTCCACTCCAGCGCGCGCCCGGCGGCGGCCAGGTACCAGTCCAGCAGCCGATCGCGGGCGTGGTCCAGGCCGTCGCAGGGCTCGGGGTCGGCCGCGTCCAGCAGACGGTAGCGTCCGGCGCGGTAGCCGAGCACTCCGGCATCGACCAATCCGGCCAGGCGTATGCGCGCCTCACCCGCACCTGCCCCCAGCGCCGCGCCTGCGCACTGCTCGTCGGCTTCGAGCCCGTCGAGCGCTCCGGCGGCCTCGGCGTCCGCGGCCCGCTGCGGGTCCTGTCCGAGCCACGACCCGACCGGCCCATCTCCGAACCCGTACACACCGGTGCCCAGGCCGAGGTACACAGCGGTGTCCTGACTCCACGTGTAGGTCGATTGGTCGGGGTCCTGGTGCACGCACAGCAGTGCGAGTTCGCCGACGCGGAAGGTAACCGGGTGCTCGCGCACCAGGCGGCGCAGCCTGCTCTGGATGATGCCGGAGTCGAACAGCAGCGCGTCCGGCCCGTCGGCCCCGGGAGCGCCGTAGGCGATGCTCATGTGCGGCGGCGGCGGTTCGTAGGTGCAGGCCCGGGACCCGAAGTGCTCGCGGATCAGGCGGCCGACCAGGTCGGAGACCTGCTGCCAGGGCTGGTGCGGGTGCGGGTCGTAGATGTCGCCCTCCAAACTGCCAGTGGCGGCCACCGGCCCGCGCATCTGGAGGGTGAACGGCTCGATGCCGGCCAGCGCACCGCCCAGGTCCGCGGTGAACGCCTGGAGCTGCGCGGGGGTGATCTCGTGCGCGGGCAGCGAGATCTGCTGGACCGTGGCGTGCAGGAAGCCTGGGGCGACCGGGCTGATCAAGTCCTTGCGGTCCGGGCCGAGCGCGTCCAGGGCGACGCGGCGGGTCTCCTCGACCAGCGCCGACAGACGCCGGGTGCGCCCGTGCAGCGTGTAGTAGACGTGCCAGCGGTCCTCACCGAGGCCGGCGGCGCGTTGGTCCTTGGGGGTCCAGGCGGCGGCCTCTCCGGGAAAGCTCTTCATGGGTCTCGCTTCTCCATTTCAAGGGGCGGATACAGGTTCGGGGTACGGGAGTATCCGTGGTCGGATACTCCCGCGGATCTCGGGCACTGACCTGGCGGCGTGCAGTTGGGGGTGGTGCTGGTCAGGTCAGCGGAGTGGTGGTGTGCCGGGTGATCTGCTCGATCTGCGCTTCGATGAGCATCGCGCGGGTCACATCGCCGAGTTCGGCGTGGATGGCGCGGGCTTCGGCGAGTGCTTCGAGCGCGGCCTGCTCGTTGCCGAGCGCGCGGTGGTTTTCGGCCAGCTCGCCCAGGGGCCCGGCCAGGTACATCGACAGTCCCGCGTCGGTGGCCTCGTGGACCGCTTCGGTGGCCACGATCAGCGCGCGGTCGTGTTCCCCGCACATCCGGTGGGTCGCGGCGATCTGGTAGAGGGCGTTGGCCAGGTAGTTGCGCCGTCCGGTCTCGCGCAGGTACGCCGCAGCCTGCTCCAGCTGTTCCCGGCCGTCCAGCGGGAGGTTCTGGGCGACCAGGGCGCAGCCGAGGTTGAGTCGGGCGAACGCGGTGAACACCTCGCTGCCGACCTCCTCGGCCAAGGCGAGGCAGCGGGTGAACAGCCGCGCGGCGAGGTCCGCGTTGCCCTCGCGCATCGCGACCAGGCCCAGGGCGTTGGTCGAGCGGGCCAGCCCGATCCGGTCACCGGTGCTCTCGCGCAAGGTCAGCGCCGCCTGGTGGGCGGTGCGGGCCGCATCGAAGCGGCCGTCGTGCAGCAAGAGCTTGCCGGTGTACTCCAGCAGCATCGCCTGCCCGCCCAAGTGCCCGTCGCGCCGGGCGGCGGCCAGCCCGAGGTCAAGCGCCTGCTCCCACGCGCCGAGCGGGCCGGCCACGATGGCGATGTTCGCCATCAGCAGCGCCAGCCGCCACACCCGCGGGTGATCTTCGGCGGCCACCGCCCGGTCGAGCACGGCGTACAGCTCCGGGTGCGTGGCCTGATACCAGGCAGTTGCCTCGACCGCGTCGCGCAGTGCCACCGCGGGACGCTCGCTGTCCTCGGCAACGGTCTCGTCGTCGGGCAGCGCCGCCGCGCCGAGCACGTCGGCCGCGCGGTACGCGCACGACAGGTACCACTCGGTCACTCGCGCCCATGCGCGCAGTTCGGGCACGAGCGGCCTGGTCACTTCCGCCCCGTCCACGGCCGTGTACCCCTGGCCGGTGCGCAGTACGGCGCCGGTGCGCACGAGCTGGTCCAGGTGACGGCGGGCGACCGCGGTGGGCTGGTCGACCAGCGCTGCGGCTACCGCGACCGGCAGCGCGCGCCCGGCGCCGGCCAGCAGCCGCAGCAGTACCCGCGCCTCCTCGCACAGCGGGATCTCGGTTCGGTGTATGCGGGCCTCGGCCGGTCCGAGCTTCCAATTCTCGGCCGGTCCGAGCCAGAGCGGGTCCTGATTCACTGCGTCCTCCTGAGTCGATGGAGCGTCGGGGTGGTTGGATACGGCCGCCTCGGCGGACCGGTCCGGGTCGTCGGGGATCAGTCGGGTTACCTGGTCGATGCGGTTGCGGGTCTGGGCGGCGCGCAGCCGGTCGCCGATCTGGGTGTAGATCGCGCGGGCCTCGTGCAGGCGGGCGAGCGCGGAGACGTACTGCCGATCGCCGACGTCGAGTTCGGCCAGCTCGACCAGCGGGCCGGGCAGGAACATCGGTACGCCGCAGTTCGCAGCGGCCCGCGCTGCGGCTTCGCCGATCTGCCGGGCTCTGGGAACCTCGTCCAGAGCGCGGTGCGCGGCGCACAGGTCGGACAGCGCGTTGGCGATATAGGGTTCGCGGTCCTGGCCGGGCAGGATCTCGATCGCGCGGTGCAGCTCGGTGACGGCTTGCGCGGGGTGGCCGTCGCGGGCGTGGACGGCGCCGAGGTTCATCACCGCATACGCGGTGAACTCCTCGTATCCGTGTACTTCGGCCATCGCCAGGGCCTCGGTGAACAGCGACCGCGCCTCGGGAAGGGAGCCCTCGCGCAGCCAGCTGACTCCGAGGGTGTTCAGGCTGCGCACCGCGGCGTGCACGTCGCCGCTGGCGCGGCGCAGCTCCATCGACAGCAGATGGCGCGCGCGGGCCGCCTGCACGTCCCCGCCGGTCAGCTCCAGCTTTCCCGCGTACTCGTGCACCATCGCCTGCGCCCGGGTGTGACGCGCCCGACCGGCCGCGTGCATCGCCAGGTCGCACACGGCGCGCCAGCCGTCCCAGGGTCCTGTGAAACAGCCGATGTTCAGCATCAGCAGGCCCAGCCGCCATCCGCGGGCGTCGTCCCCGTCCGCGCACGCGGAGCGCAGTACTTCGGTCAGCCGGCCGCGGTGGAGCGCGAACCAGTCCAGAGCGGCGGGCCGGTCGGCCGGGACGTGCGGCGGGCGAGATGGGTCCGCGTCGATCGCCTTCCCGCCGGGCAGGGCCGCTGCGCCGAGCACGCGGGCAGCCTGGAACGTGCAGCCGAGATACCAGGCGGTGACTCGGCCGGTCGCCTCCGGGTTCAGCGGCTCGCCGGGATCCATCTGCACGGCGGGCAGGAAGGTGTCTGGCGCGGTACCGGGATGGGCTGCGCCGATCCGGACCAGGTGGCGCAGGTGGCGCCGGGCGGTGGTGGTCGGGGTGTCGGCGAGCGCGGCGATCACCGCGGCCGGGTGCTCACTCGGGCCGGCCCCGGTCAGCGCCGCGTGCACCGCGCGAGCCTGGTCGCGCGCTCCGCTCAGTGCGCGGGCGGCTGTGGTCGGCGAGGCCGAGAGTGCGCCAGTGCTCATCGCCGCCTCCCGCGCTTGGCGCGGCGCGGGGCACGCTTGCGGGCCGCGCTCGGGGTCGGCCGCCGCTGCGCCAACACAACGGGAACCGTGGGCAGGCCGATCGTGCAGCGCCGGGCGTTGAGCTGGGCCGGGGCTTCGAGCGGTTCGATGATCACGACATAGCCGTCGCGGTGGCGTACCTGGGTGGCGTACCGCTGCGCCCGGCCTTGGGACATCAGCACGCGGTCGGTGGTGAACGCGAAGAACTCCGCGTCCACCTCGCCGTCGGCCAGCAAGCGGCCCAGAAGGTCCAGGCACGCATCCTGGAACGGCGGATCGATCACGGCGCTGAACGCCAGCAGCCACCCGGCCGCCGCCTCCACGACCTCACCGAACCGCGCGCGGGTCGGCCAGCCGCACGCCTCGACGACCTGTTTGAGGAACACGGTGTTCTCCTGCGCGTTCGCCTCGGCCGCCTGTGCAACCGCGTCGGCGCCGTGCGCGACCGCGTCGGCGGCGCTGGCAGCCCGCACGCCACCGGCCGCGCCGATATCGCGGTACAGGCGCTCCAGCAATCCGCTGCTCACCGCGGCCTCGTCCATCGGCCCGCCAACCGCGCTCACCGAACCACTCCGATCCCGGTTGGGGCGCCCGTGGTGAATCTCAGCTCCACCATCCCGCCTCCCCACGGTGTGGCGCGGCGCCGTGCGGCCCACGCCGGACGCCGCACCGGCGAGCCAGGACGCTGATACGCGCGGGGCGGGTAGCGGTGCACCGCGGTAGGTATCCACAGCCCCGAGTTCGATCACGGTGCCCGGTCACAGTGTCAACTCCCATCCCTGGGCAGGCTCGATGCCGGGGTCTCCGTAGTCGCGGTAGCCGTCGGCGGCCGGGCGGTCCACCGGAATGCCGATCTCCCGCGCCGCCTGCTCGGCCGCGCGCGCCTGAGCTTCGGCGTGCGGGCCGTAGTCCAGCAAGGCCGCCGCGCGGCGCACGTCGACCAGGTACCGGCGGTAGGCCGGGCGTCGGCCGGTCAGCTTGGGGTCGGTGTCTTCTCCGGCCGGGTGGTAGGCCAGGATCGGGGCGGCGTACCGCGCTTGGGCTAGGCCGTTGGGGAAGCGCGGGTCGCCGTAGGTGACCTGGTAGCCGAGCAGGACTGCGCGGTGCTGGTCGATCACGACCTGGCTCTCCTCGAACGCCTCGCGCGCCGCGCTGGCCAATTGGTCGCGGTCCTCCGGTTCAGTACTTCCGGCCGGCAGCGCGAAGGCGCGGCGGGCTTCCCGGTACTGGAGCAGGACCCGCCCGTCTTTGTCGAAGGCCCACACGCCGGCCTGGGTGACCGGGACGCCGGTCGGCGGCTGTGCTTGTTCGTGCCACTGCCATGTGATGCGCTGCTCGGGTCCGTATCCGTGTTCGCATACCGCTGCGCCGGGACGCCCGAGTTGGGCGAGCGCTGCGGAGATCACGCGGGCGGCCCGCGGACTCACCAGTGCCTTAATATCCTCGGGCGCCGTGAAGCGCGCCTGCGCCGGTGCTTGGTGGTGCGGTTCGGCGGTGGCGAAGACGTACTCGGCGATCCGGTGGTGTCCGCCCGCCGTGGTGTAGTCGAGCGCCACGAGCACCGGCACGGCATCAGGGCGGCCGTGGATGTCGCGCGCAAGCTCGATCGCGGCGGCCAGAAGATCATCCCCGTCGACCACGTCCCGCCTTGCCAGGTGCCATTCCTGCTGGGATCCGGAGTCGCGGGCGAGCAGGACCCGCCCGTCGCGGTCGCGTGTCAGCAGGCTCACGTACGCGGCTCCCGGCTGCTCGATCGGGTGCGGCACGTCGTGCAGTTCGGCGATGAAGTCCAGTTCCACCACCAGGTGTGCGTCCGCTCCGGTTCCCGGGTGCTGCTGATCCATCCAAGCAGCGAGCCCTGCGCGGTCCGTGCCGGGGCGCACGCGGGCCGGGTCGATCGCCGCGAGTGCCTGGGCGCGGTCCGCGAAGCGCCGGACCTCGGTGACACGCAGCCACGCCGCCCGCTCCGTCCCGTCACTGGGCGCGCGCACGCTGACCACCGCGCCGGAGTTCAGCTGTGCGCCGACCTTGTCTTCCGCGTGCAGCAGGGCGCGGGCGTCGCGCGATACCAGTCCGGAGTATCCGGCCGGGTCTATCTCGACCTCGACTGGGTCCTGAAGGAAGGTCACCGGCTTGCCCAGCCGCAAGGCGTAGGCGATCTCCTCGCAGGTGCCGATCCCGGTGTATCCGGAGGCGTTGGCGACCACGACCAGGTCGGCGGCCTTGATCTTGCGCTGGTGCAGGGTCGTGAGTGCGGCGCGTTCGTACTCGCTCAGCTGCCCGCCCGGGGGCACCGGGGCCAGCACGCTCGCCCCGGCCAGTCCGAGGCGGCGTTCGAGGTCTGCGACCTCGGTGCTGGCGCGGGTCGGCGCGCAGATGCACACGGTGCTCCCGGCCACGCTCTCGTAATTGATCATCTTTACTCCGTCGTCGAGCCGGGCGAGGTGGTGGGGCAGGGCCCGGCGGTGGTGGTCTGGCTCGCGCTGAAGCCACCGGAGGCGGCCGAGACCACGACCCCGCCCCCGCAGTACGGGGCCGCGTCGATCGGCAGCGCGAACTGGTAGCTGGTGCGCCCGACCAGCTGCTCGGACTCGGTGACCGGGCGCGGGTCGGTGGTGCCGTGGTAGGCGATGTGCACCTCGACTGGCGCGGGGCTGGCGGTGTCGAGGTAGACGACCGCCTCGACGCTCGGCTGGGTGGAACTCGCGCCGAGAAGCTGGATCTGAAGCGAGGTCACCGGCTGCGCGGCCGGCGTCGCCTTAGCCGGACCGGTGGACACGGCGGCCCACGCCGACGCCTTCGTCGCGGCAGACGTAGCGGCGCGCGGGCTCGTACGGGTGGAAGCGCTCTGGGCCTGCGGTACGGCGGGGTGATGCCGATCGAACGCGACATAGCAGACGGCTGCGACGGCAAGCCCCGCGGGGATGATCGCGCACGCCTGAAGCAGCAGCCGCCGGGAGACCGGCGGCAGTTCGGTGATCGCGCCGATGACCGCCTCGGCGCCGTGACGCTTACCGGGTGAAAGGTGCCCGGGGGGCCTTCGCGCCCGGGTCCGGCGGTGCCCGGTGGCTGCGCTCGCCGTAGCGGCGCGCACGACCGTGGGCCCGGGAGCGGGTACTGCGGCGATCACGTCGCGGATCTTGGCGCCGGTGCGGGCGAGTTCGGCTAGGTCCAGGGCCAGGGCCTCGGCGTGGGCGACGCTCCAGCCGTCCGGGGCTAGCGCGGCCAGTTCGCCGGTCCAGTGCGGCAGGATGAACCCGGCGCGTGCCAGCAGCGCATCGAGCCCGGCGCGCACGTCCTGCTCGGCGATCCCGGGGCGCTGCCCGGTCAACGCGCCGCTGATCCGTTCGAGGCTGCGCACGCTCTGCACGGCCAGCTCCCGGGTCCTCGGCAGCGGCCAGGACATCTCCAGCAGCGTCCGGTCCAGCGCGTGCAGCCCGCTCTGCGCCGCCGGGCGGCGCGAGAGTGCCGGCCCGCTGAGCTCTGCGGCGGGGCCCTGGTCGTATCGTCGTTGCTCAGTGGGAGTCCTGCTCTCGGTGGCGGGCTGGTCGATCACCGGGTCTCCCTTCCGGTTCGCAGGGTCGCATTGCTGTAGGTGGAGGCGCGCTCGGCGCCGGACAGTGGGCAGAGTGTCAGGACATTGACATCAGATGTGGGCGGCGCGGTCGGCTGCCGGCGGATCGACCTCGGCGAGCAGCTTGCGGGCGTGCTCGCGGGCTTGTGCCGCCTGCTCCGTGCGGCCGGCCTGCTCCAGGATGTTGGCCTTGATCTGCCACACCACGCCCTGGCCGTAGAGGGAGCTGGCCTGCGTCAGGGCCGTGGCGGCGCTGGCCAGATGCGTCAGCGCGCCGTCGAGATCGCCCAGTGCGGCTGCGGCTTCGGCCAGGTAGGCGAGGGTCAGGGCCGCGTCGTAGCGGTCGCCGACCTCCAGCAGCATCCGATGCGCCTCGCCCAGCAGCTCGGCGGCCGGGCCCGGGTCGCCTTGGGCCAGGGCGACCCGACCGCGTCCCTGGCGCGAGAGCGCGGCGCCGCGCGTGTAGCCGAGCCCCGCGCGCAGCTGCTCGGCATCGCGGAAGTACACCGCTGCCTGACGCAGGTGGCCTGCGGACAGAAGGCTCTTGGCCATTCCGTTCATCGCTTGGGCCAGACCGAGCGTGTCGCCGCTGTCCTGGTAGAGCTCGACCGCGCGGCGGTTTAGCTCGTACGCCTCGATCGGCCGTCTGCCACGGACAGCCCCGGCCAGCGTGGTCAGCATCTGCCCGGTGGCACCGGTGTGCCGCATGGCCGTTGCCCCGGCCAGACCGAGCAGCAGCGCTTCGTAGCGCTCCTCGGGGTGGCGGCGGCGCAGCCACAACGGCCACAGACGGTGGGCCAGGTCGACCGCCAAGGGGTAGCGCTGATCCAGCAGCGCGTAGCGCATCACCGCCAGATACGTCGGCAGGCGCGCCTCCAGCCAGTTCAGCGCCGCCACCTCCTCCAGCTCGAACGGAGGCTCCGTCACCGCCTCCTGGCTCGGGCGCGACTCCCACAACGCCCGGTGGCTCGGGGTGATCAGGCGTTCGGCCGCGCCCGCGGCGTCGTTGAGGCATGCGAAATACCGGTCCAGCCCGGACAGGTCAAGACCGTGCCCGGCCCCGTCCCACTCGTCGGCCATGGTCCTCGCGTGCAGGTGGCCGTCCTCGTCCAGGGCGAACCCGTCGCCGACCACACTCAGCAGGCCGACCTTGACCAGGCTCCGCGCGAGCCGTTCGGCGTCGGGGGCAGGCAGATCGGTCAGCGCGCCCAAGCCATGCGCGTCGATCCACGGCGCCGGGCAGGCGCCGAGAAGGCAATACAGGCCCGCAGCCGGCGCGTCCAATCCGGCATAGGCGTCATCCCGTGCGGAAACACTCGTCATCACGTTCTCCCTGATTCTGATATCGGTCATCGACGTACTGGTGCACTGCGAGCTGGTCGGTCACCTCATGCGGGCTCCGATCCCGGGCTGGGCCCGTTGTGCGGCCCAGTGCGACGCCGACGTGGCAGGCGGCGATCTCGTCGTTTCCCGGGCTGATCGGATGCCACCGCGCCGGCGTGGTGATCCCGGGATCGGCGAGTTCCCACCCGTCGAAGTACGCCTCGACCTGGTCTCGGGTGCGTGGATACAGCGGCAGACCGGCCTGGCGGCAGCGGGCGGCGGCCTTGTTCATCTCTCGGGCGTGCAGGTCCGCGGCGACATGCGAGATCACCAGGGCGCTGCCGGGGGCCAGCGCCTGCGTGAGGGTTTTGACCGCCTGCTGCGGGCCGCGCTCGTCGGGCAGGTGCTCCAGGACCGCGGTCAGCAGCAGTGCGATCGGCGCGGAAAGGTCCAACGTGCCCTCGGCGGCCACGGCGTCGAGCACGCCCTGCGGGTCGGCCAGGTCCGCGTGGACGAATCCGACCGCTCCGGGTCGGCCGTCGGCCATCAGTGCCCGTAGGTGCTGCATCACGATCGGGTCGTTGTCCAGGTAGACCACGCGGCACGACGCCTCGATCCCCTGGACGAGCCGGTGCAACTTCTCCACTCGCGGAATGCCCGTGCCGATGTCAAGGAACTGCCAGATCCCGCGTGCGGCCAGGTACAGAGCGGCGCGATGGGTGAAGAATTCGTGCTCCCACGCGGCGCCGATGACGTCGGGGAACACCGCCATGATCTGTCCGAGCAGTTCGCGATCGGCCGTGAAATTGGTCCGGCCGCCCAGCAGGTAGTCCCCGACGCGCGCGGAATGCGGGGCGTCGAGTCCGAGATCGATGGCGCCGTGATCGAACGTGGTGTCCTGCACTGTGGGTTCGGCGGCCGTGGTCATGATGTCCTCGCGGTCAGTTCGAGGCGCGAGGCCGGGGCGCAGCGCTCCAGCAGGCCCGTCGGGTCGGCGCCGGTCGGCGGTTCCTGGCGCGCCAGGCTGGTGAACAGTTGCGCCGTCAGCCCAGCGCGGTCGGCCACGGTGGCGAGCGACGCGCGCGGGACGTGGAACTGCTCGGCGTACGCCTCCAACCCCACCTGGGCTGGCGTGCCGCGTAGCTGCCGCGCCAACTCGGCGGTGTCCAGCAGCCGGGCCGCAGCCAGCGCCGGGCACTGCTTTGCGCACCCGGCGATCAGTGAGGCGAGCGGGCCGGCCTGGTGGGTGGCCAGCAGGTACGGCGGCTGCGTCAGGTGCGCGTCCAGGTACGCCATCGCCACGGCGGCCGGGGTACGTCCCCTGATCTGCTCGACGGTCAGCGCGCTGGCGCGGACGACTTGGTGCTCCGTCGCCGCGCCGGGCACCTCGCAGTGCAGCGTCGCGACCCGGTAGAACTCCCATCCGGCGAAACGGCGCACGTCGGCGGCCACGGCGAATCCGCCGCCGGGCGACCGGCTCGCCGCGAGCGCGACGAGCGTGGCACCGGTGACCGTGGGATCGCTGGTGAGCGCGGGCATGACGAAAGCCTTTCGGTGGCGGGACATCGGTTTGGGCAAGGACGGTGTGGTCCCCTTCCCGCCCGCGTGTGCGGACGCTGACCCCGGCGGGAAGGGGACCGGTCACCGCCGGTCGATCTCGGCCGCTACTACTGGCCGCCCGAGCTCGGCGCGGCTCCCGGTGCCCGGACGGTCCTCGGGCACCGGGAGGTGGAAGGCACCCGGGGCGCACGCCGGGGAATCGCTGCGCGCCCCGGGGCTGCTCATTCCGGCTGCGGCTCGCGCCACATCGGGTGCATCTGCCGCCCGTCGGGCAGCACGATCGGGTCGGGCAGCCGGACGTAGCCGTGGCGCTGGTAGAACTCGGTCAGCGCCAGGCTCGCCGCCTCCAGGTACGCAGGGATCCCCTCGGCGTCCAGGCGTGCGTGGTGGGCGGTCAGCATCGCGCTGCCCAGACCGTGGCGCTGCGCGCCCGGATCCACCGCCAGGATCATCAGATGCTCGAACGGGCGGCCGGTCGGGTAGTGCGAGACCAGTTCCTCGTTGAAGGCTATGAACCGGTCCAGGTAGTGCCCGGTGGCCCGCTTCAGCGCCTCGACCGACTCCGGATCCTCGGACTCGGACGGCTCACCGCTGCGCGGCATCCACAGCGCGACCCCGCGGTGGTCCGCGGTGACATCGACCGACCCGCCCTCCTGGCACTCGCGCACGTCGAGCTCGAAGAAGCGCGTCATGACCGCCAGGCGGTGGGCCGGTTCGGGCACCAGGTACTTGCACGGCTCCAGCGGCAGGAACGCGCCGCCGATCAGCTTCGCCAGCTCGCCGGGGTCTACGGTGCGCCCGTCGCCGACCTGCATCCCGGCCTCGCGGGACTTCGATGCCGAGTTCGTAGTCACAGGGCCGCTCCGTCCAGCGCGACCGTCCGCGCGGCGCGCGCCTCGGGACCGGCCAGTCGCTCGTACCAATCCGGATGGCTGCCCTTGAGATACAGGCTCCAGCCCACCCCGACCAGCACTGTGACGGCCAGCAGCCCGAACAGCAGCGCGATCGTCGGATCCGAGGGGCTGACCCCCAGCATCGTCGGCAGGTTCATCGCGCACGCCACCACCAGGCCGGTCAGCACCAGCGCGGAGACGGCCGGCAGCCACAGCCGCACCGCGGCGCCCTCCCCGTGGGCGTTGCGCCAGAAGAACGCGACGACGGCGAACCCGGTGGCCGCGAGCAGCGCCATGATCGTGAAGCCGCCGAACGTCGAGGAGATGTAGAACAGCTGGGTCATCGGGTTCCACCGGAACAGCAGCGTCGCGCAGATCGCCGCCAGGCCGATCGCCGATTGCAGCGCCGAGGCCACCCGCGGCACCCCGGACGCGCGTACCCGGGCCACCGCCGCCGGAAGCAGCCGGTTGCGGGCGATCGAGAAGTTATAGCGCGCCACCGTGTTGTGATACGCCAGCGCCGCCGCCAGCAGGCTGGTCAGAAACAGGGTGTTCCCGCACGCCGAGGCCAGGCCCGGACCCATCGCGAAGAACATCCCCGACCCCTGCGACTGCGCGGCCGAGACGACGTTCGAGCCGTAGAACGTGTCCATCGCCCACGACGCCAAGGCGTAGATCACCGTCGCCCCGCCCAGACACAGCACCGTGGCCCGCAACAGGGTCCTGCGCCGGTCCCGCGCCTCCTCCATGTACACCGGGGCCTGCTCGAACCCCAGGAAGCACAGCACGACGATCGCCGAAAGCGGGCCGAGCCCGCGCCAGGAGATCCGCGCCGGATTGAACGGCCCGGCGTGCACACCCGCGGCCGGGTGCATCAGGCCCCGGACCGACAGCCACACCATCACCACGATCTCCACCAGCGACAACGCGCCGAGGAACGTGGCCGAGACCTTCACCGGCATCATCCCGAGGACCGCGACCAGCGCCCAGACCGCCAAGGCGCAGCTCCACCAGGACGGGTCGATGTGCCAGGACCCGTGGGTGTTGTCGTCGATGTAGCCCGCGACCTGCACCCCAATGATCCCGTACAGGGAAACCTGCATCGCGCAGTACCCGACCAGCGCCAGCAGCGCCGCCGCCACACCCGCGGGTCGCCCCAGACCGCTGCCCACCATCGCGTAGAACGCCCCGGAGTTCACCACATGCCGGGCCATCGCCAGGTACCCGAACGCGAACAGCGCCAGCACCCCCGCGATGATCAGAACCGCGCTCGGCACCGCGCTGAGCCCCGTGGCCGCGAACGCGGACGGGAACGTGCCGGCCGACACCAACAACGGACCGAGCGCCGCCGTCATGAAGAACGCCACCTGGACCGTGCCCAACTTGCCCTGCGCCAGGGCGGCGGCGACCCTGCCCGGTGAGGCCCCGGAAGCCTCGGGGACCTCGGCGGTTATCTGCGTCATCGTCTTCCTACTCCTCGAATAACAGCGGAAATGGTGTGGGTCAGCGCAGACGGACGGCCACCGCAGTGGTCACCGCGTCGGCGACGTACTCGATCAGGCGCGGAAGGTCAGTGCCCGCCGCGCCAAGGGCCTGGTCGACCGAGACGTTCTCCGCGATCCACCAGGTATTGCGGTCGGCGTGGTGCAGACCCGTGGCCCGCACCAGGGCCAGCAGCACGGCGTACTCGACCGGATTGCGATCCGGGAAACTCGCCAGGCGCACCACGTGATCGACCAGCTCCTCACGGGCCGGCAGCAGGACGGCGTCCCCGCGCCCCCGGCGCCGGCGGGCTGCCCCCTCGCCGCGCCGCAGGATCCCGGCGTCCAGCAAAGCGCGCTCGACCTGCTCACCGGCGCTCAGCGCGAGGTAGTCCAGCCACCGGCCGACCGGCGTCGGCCCCTCGGCCCGCACGGTGGCCACCAGATCCAGCGCCGCCTGCGACAGCCCGACCACCTTCTCCGGCTCCGTCCAGGACAACGTGCCTGCCGCCTCAATCAGCAGGTGCCCGGCGAGCACGGCTTCGGCGATCAGCGCCCCGGCGGTGCCCAGGGCGCTCACCTCGGGCGCCAGCAGCGCGCGCCCGGTGCGCCGATCACGGGCCACCAGACTGAAGGACCCTGCGATGGTCAGCTGCTCGGCCAGCTCGGATGAATCACGGGGCGCCGCGGCCGAAGTCTGCTGCTGCTTGTCCTCGCAGGCCATCCACGCCGCGCCGAGCCGCTGCTGCAAACCCGCGAACGGCCCGCGCGGGTCGCTGTGCGTGGAGGCGAGCAGCGACAGCAGCGGGTCTTCGATCGCCGGTCCGATCGCCGGAGACGCCTCGGCCACCCACCGCGCCAACTGGCGCACGGTGGTCCAGGTCGCGCGCCCGGCAGGCAGCGCCAACCGCAGCAGGGTCGGCAGGTCCTGCGGTGGCTCCTGCTCCCCGCGCAACGACCAGTCGAACGAGCACGCCCGCAGCGCGATCTTCGTCAGGTCAGCCAGCTGCGCCAGCGCAAGCTGCGGCTCAGACGCCTGGGCGAGAAGCTGCGCGACCGCCTCGGCGTCAGCTGCTTCCGGCGCGACGCGCCGCCACACGTATTCCCCGTCCTCGGGGCCCTGAAGGTGCACGGCGACCAGCTCGGCGCGCTTCTCGACCGCGCCGATCGAACCCGCCGCAGCACCAGCGGCGGCTATGGCCTCGTCGGCATCGTCGAAGTCCGCGTAGCCGTAGAGCACCGGGCCCGGCTCGGCCGGCCGCCACGCAGAGCGCAGCCGGAAGGCACGCCGCACCGCGAGCTCGCCGACCAGCGCCCGCCCGGAGTCCGTTTCTCCAGCCCACTGACGATCGACGTGTTCGACGAACACCGCCCGCAAGGCGTCGGCCTTGTCCTCGGGCTCCGGAACCCCCGACCCTCCGTCCCCCACCTGGATGCGCACAAGCCGGTCTCGGTCGCCGTGCACGGTCACCACGCTTAGGGGGCCCGAGGGATGCCCGTTGCGCATCAGCCAGAGCGCTTGAAGATAGGTGGCCAACGCCGCTCGGTCGGCCACCCACGGCAGCCCCGACTCGCGGACTTCCTCGGCCACGAAGTCTCCAGCAGCCCGCGCACCATCCATCGTCGGCGCGAAGACCGGGTCCGTCTCCGGTTTGCTCGGCGGCACGTCGCCGGGCTCGAAACGCGGCGCGCTCATCGCGGAATCTCACCCGCCCGGCGAGCCTCATCAGCCTCTTCTATCGCCTTGAGCAGCAGAGCCCTACAACTGATGCACAGGTGAGCCAGCGGATCTTCCGCGCGACGTGCCTCGTCCAGCTGCTCCCAGTCCTCAATCAGCCACGAGCACGCCGACGGCTCGGAACCGTGAACGCTCGCACAGTCGCACTGACACACCCGCAGGCGCAGCGCGTCGAGCGCGGGAACCCACGCAGTGACCGTGTAACCGCCAGGGATTCGAACGTCGGTTAGCCGCGCACCAAGTCCGCGCACCACCTCCAAACCGTGCCCAAAGTCGGCGCGCTCCGGCGCGACATCCTTGGCCGGCTTCAGCGCACCGCGGCCCGAGTCCGTCACGGCGATGCCCACCCACTCCTGACCGTCCTCCGCTCCTTGGATTCCGACCCTTACGCACTCGTCCGCCTCTACCGGGTGATGCAGCAGAGCGTTTGTGAACAGCTCGTTGAAGACCACTGAAGCGTCGTACGCCCCTTCGACGCTCAGCCCCAGTTCGGCGAGCACTGTGGCGACATCCCGCCGTGCCTGCCGGCACGAAAGATCGGAAGCCGGATACTGCCGCGCAAAGTGGGTAGAGATCGTGTCAGCACTCTGCACATCAATGGCCTGTGTCACAGACCCCAACTCCCTTCGGTCGGGTTCGGCAGTTCGCTCTGACTTCAGTCAACGTCACCTTGTGCAAGCGCCACAGGACGCCCACTCGACACCTCCCAGACATCGACCAGACATCGGTCCCTCTGATCTGCACGGAAGGCAACCAAGCGGTTGATTTTGTTGCACAGTCAGAAGATGCCCAAACCGGTCTTTATCAGCCTTCGTTGGTGGGAGGCGATCACTCGGGCGCCAGCTCTACACATGGCCCCGCGAGGCTGGACGAGACCGATACGGGTCCTTGGCCTTCAAGTGGCTGACTCATCTCAAGCCTCCATGTCCGCGAACGTTGCATTGGCGGCGTCCATGAGTAGACAACGGCTCTGATTTGCCGCCATAGATAGAGAACCAGCGCACGTGGGGAGCGCTATGATTGCAAGGGGTAGCAAAAGGTAGTGAGTTTGGCGCAGAACACGATCATGGGAAGTGGGTCCGTGGCCGAGAACGAAGCGCTCATCGCGTGGTTCAACCGCACCGGATGGAGTCGCGGAGAGCTGGCGCGCCAGGTGTGCGCGCGAGCCCGGCTCGACGGACATCCGCAGGTAGCCTGCGACGCCAACAACGTGCGTCGGTGGTTCGAAGGCACCAAGCCCCGCCCGCCTGTGCCCGAAATCCTCACTGATGTGATCAGTGATCGCGTTGGCGTCCGGATTAGCCTGTCCGAGTTGGGGCTGTCCGACTCCCCGGCGCGGGACCGCGCGCTGGTGTACGACTCGTCGCTTGCCGCTACCGTAGACGTCATCACCGATCTCGGGAGGGCTGACGTGGAACGACGAAGCGTGCTCATGTCCGCGGCTTTCGCCGCCGCGGCGTCCGTCGCGCCGTCGCGCGAATGGCTGCTCTCGACCCTGACCGCCAGCCCGAAGCGGCGGATCGGTCAGGGCGATGTCCAGTCCGTCAAAAACATGTTCTCCGTGTTCCAGGAGATGGACGTCATGCAGGGAGGCGGAAGTGCCCGCCTCGCCCTGGCCGCCTACATGAATGAGCACGTCTATCCGCTGCTGCACGCCCGCAAGTCCGCGAGCGTCCACGACTCGCTGCTGCGCGCCAGTGCGGAGCAGAGCTACCTGCTCGGGTGGATGGCGTACGACAACGGGGAGCACGGCCTTGCGCAGCGCTACCTCATCCAGGCATTGCGCTTGGCCCACGAGTCCACTGATACGCCGCTCGGTGCCCACATCCTTGCCGGCATGGCCGACCAGGCAACCCTGATGGGTGACCCGGCAGAAGGCGTGCGGCTCGCCCAGACTGGCCGACTCGGACTTCGGGCAGCCGACTCGCCTGCGTGCCTCGCCGATCTGTACGCGCTGGAAGCTCGCGGCCACGCGGCCATGGGTGACTCGCAGGCAGCGGTGACGGCGGTCAACCGCTCGCGAGAGATTTTCGGCCAGGTTGATTACGAGGCCGAACCTGAGTGGGCGCGATTCATCGATGCGGCCTACCTCAACGGCGAGTACGCGACGGCGATGCGCGACGTGAACCGACCTGCCGACGCTGCCTTCTATGCCAAGGCGTCGATCAGAGCAGCCACCGCCCAGAAGCGCGCTCGACGCGGAGCCATGTCGCAAGCAGTGCTCGCCTCGGCCTACCTCCAGGAACGCAACCTCGAAGCCGCGCATTCGGCCGGCGTGCGTACGATTGAACTCGCGGGCAAGGTGAAGTCCAGCCGGACCCTAGACTCGGTCAAGGATCTGCGCACCCGTATGGGCGCGGTCGGGGCCCACCGACTCGTCGCCGACTACGACATTCGAGCCCAAGAGCTTCTGACTGGAGTCTGAAGCACCGAACGGCCGATGGTGAACGGTCGCACCCCGTCAGTTCGATAGGACTGAGTATCGTCGTTCGCCCTTCCTCCGACCCTAACGCGGAGAGACGGGGCGGCGGCCAGACTGACGGTCGTCTAGCGGACCAGACTGGTCGCAGCTGCAACGAGGTCCTGCGAAGTGATCGTGGTGATCGCGGAAATCGTCAGCTCCGCGCCCGAATCGGCAAGCCGCAGATCGCGCTGTGCGATAGCCTTCTCGTACAGGTTGCGGACGAACCTGGCGTTTCCGACTTCGTCGATTTGGCCGCTTTCGCAGACGCCGGACATGATCGAGCGCAGCTCCAGCAGGGCAGCGTCATCGAACGAGTTTTGCCCCTTCGTGGCCATGCCGGTTGCGACCGCAACGAGTTCCGTGCTGGTGTAGCTCGGGAAGTGGATGCGCGTCGCGAATCGCGACGCTAGGCCCGGGTTAACGCCCAACAGTTCGTCCATCTCGTCCGGGTAGCCGGCCAGGATGATGACCAGCCGGTCCCGATCGTCTTCCGCGCGTTTGAGCAGTGTTTGTAGGGCCTCGTCGCCGAAGGCGTCGCGGTCCCCGACGTATCCGCGGTTGAAGAGGGCGTATGCCTCGTCGAGAAAGAGTCCACCACCAAGGGCGGAATCGATGACCGCGTTGGTCTTGATCGCAGTGGCCCCAAGGTACTGGCCTACGAGGTCGACGCGATGGACTTCGCGTACGTCGGGTCGTTCGATGTAGCCGAATCCGTAGAGGATGCGGGTGATGATGCGGGCTACCTCAGTTTTTCCCGTTCCAGGAGCGCCAGTGAACACGAAGTGCCGGGAGTGCGCCTTGGTGGGTAGCCCCTGCGCAGCCCGCGCAGCCGCGACCTTGAGCTGAGCGGCCATGACCCGTACCTGGTTCTTGACCGGTTCAAGGCCGATCAATCCGTCGAGCTGATTCCACGCTTCCTCCAGGACAGCCGGGTCGGCAGCGCGCATTGGCGCCAGGGCTGTGGAGCGATCGATCCTTTCCACGCGGGCTTTCGCGGTGGCGTGCGCGGCGATGTCGGGGTCGCCGGTGGGGTCGAGGCGGAAGGCGTACTGGTAGAACTTTTCGGCGTTCTCAGTTTCGTGCAGGCGCTCGTAGGCTCTTGCGCACCAGCCGGACGCGGCGGCTCGCAGGGTGTCGTCATCGGTGCGGTCGATCAGCCCCAGGAGCGTGCGGGTGGCTTCGCGGTAGGCGCCGAGTTCGACGAGGCTGTGGCCGACGTGCAGGGTCGCGCAGTTGGCGAGTTGTTTGTCAGCGACTCCCTTGCCCCAGGTGAGCACTTCGGTCCAGTCGCCGGCGGCTACGGCAAGGTTGACCCGTAGGAGTCGAATGTGGTCGTCGGTCTGGGTGGCCATGCTCAGCCGGGCCGCTGCGTCGGCGTGGTTGCCAGCCTCTATCTGGTGGGCGGTGACGGCGCGCCACAGGTCCAGTCTGTTGTCCAGTCGTTGGCGGGGGCTATGGTGGCCGAGCCAGTAGGCGGAGGACAGGGGTGTTCTGGTGCGGGTGCGCAGCCCGCCGAGTTGTGTGGAGTTTTGTTCCATGGCCCAGAGCGCCTTGGGGCGGTCGATGCCGAGGTGGTGCAGGCCGAGCCAGCCGTCCGCGCAGGTCGGGTCGTGCTCGACGGCGGCGAGGAAGCCGGCGTGCGCGTTCTCGGTTGCCCCGGCTTTGAGAGCGCGCATAGCGCCGCGCCAGGAGGATTCGGCTCGTCTGCGGGCGAGCACGCCGGGCTTCTGGTCTACCTTCTCGCTGGTCATGCTGACTACTCCATGTGCGGCGGGCACCAGTCGCGCGCCTGGTTTCCGGCATTCCCCGGCACTATCGGCCACTCAAGTAGCCTCGGCGCAGGAAAAACACTTTCACATGGCACAACAGGTGAATATATATTGTTCCATGAATCCCTTCGTGATGTCAACTGCCATCAATGTTCTCTAAGAATCATTGATGGCAATCAATGATTCCGCCGATGTCGGTCAGGACTCGTCGCGTTCTCCGGTGGCCGGGTTCGCCCTGGCGGCGCGTCGTAGCTCGCGCTTGCGGGCGTGGTTCTGGTCGGATTCGACGAAGTCGGGCCGGCGCTGGTCGAGGTAGACAGCCAGGCGCATGTCGGTGACCCGTGCCCAGCGTCGGGAGTCGTGGTGGTACTGCCACCAGAAGTCGGCCAGGCGGGCGATGTCCTCGAAGGCTTCGGAGAAGAACGTCGCCTCGCCCGACCCGTGCAGGCGGGACATCTCCCGGTCGGTCAGGATGAGGGTGTCGGGTCCGATCGCTGGGCGCAGGAGTTCGACCGGGCGAGCGGGTTCGGTGGCGGGTCGGCCGCGCAGGATCTTCGGCTTCATTTCGAGTCGTCCTTCCTGCGTCACAGGTTCTGGGTGGGGCCGTCGTACCGGACATCACGTCCGGTGTCGCGTTGTGGCTGGTAGTCGCGTTCAACGTCCTGGCGGTACTCGTGGGCGTGCTGGATTTGGCGCACGGCGCTGGCGGTGGAGCCGATGGCGTAGGCCGGTGAGACGTCCTCGCGCGAGGCGCTGTATGCCATCCGTTCGGCGGTGGCTGCGAGCTTGGCGCTCAGGTCGTCGGCGAGCAGCTGGCGGCCGACAGAGAAGGCCGCGTCCTGGGGTACCTCCATGTCGCGCAGCGTGGTGATATAGGCGGGCACGCCCGCGTAGGGCTGAAGCCCGTACTGGTCGGTGCCGAGCGCGTCGTAGGCGGCGGCGCGGCGGGCGAGGTTCCATGCCACGGTGATCTCGTCGACCGGTTCGTCCAGGCCGTCGATGTAGACGATCGTCTCGTAGACCTCGCGGCGCGGGCCAGCGGCGAAGCGGTCGGAGCCGAGCCAGGTGGAGACCTCGCGGATGTCCTCGGGGTGGCGCATTAGGTCGGCGAGCACCTGGTCCTGGCGGGCGAGGCGTTCGGGTTCGGTCTGGTCGATCTCGACCGCGGCGCGTCCTGCGGCGACGTCGCTGATGTGGGCGAGCTCCGCCATCGGGCCGAAGCGGGTGGCGTGGGTGCCCAGCGCCTCCGACAGCAGCGCCAGGTGCTCGCTGATCACCTCCGGCTCCGTGCCGGCCGAAGCGATCGCACCGATGCGTTCGGCGTGCTCGGCCAGGTCCCTACGGAAGGCAGCCTCCTGGACCATGCGGGCGTAGGTCGGACCATGGTCGGGGTCGGGGCAGTTGAGGGCGAGCGCGTGCAGCTCGTCGATCTCCCACACGAAGTCGATGGTTGGCAGGCGGGAGGCGACGCTGTCGGCGAACGCGGCCCCGGTCAGGGACGGCGCGGCGGCGTGCACGTCCTGGATCGCGGTGTAGATCTCCCGGTGGCGCTGGAACTCGAAGTCCTCGACGCGCACATAGCGCAGGTCGTCGAGCTGGGCCGGATCGGTCAGTAGGGCGCCGAGCAGCGCGCGTTCGGTGCTGGTGGTCAGGTCCGACATGATCAGTCCTCCTTCTTGCCGGTGAGCACGCGGCGCAGTCGGGCGCGTTCTTCGATCACGCGGTCGACCTCACGGGTGTTGGTGATGAATTCCTCGATCGAGGCGATGGTGGCCGGGTCGTCGATCTTGATCCAGCGGTCGCGGGCGCGCTGCCACCAAGCGTCCTCATAGTTCAGGCAGCCCTTGACGGTGGGCAGTTCCAGGGCCTCGCCCGCGTCGATGGCGATCTGCATGGCCTGCGCGGTGATCCAGGTCTCGTCTCTCATGCTGGTGCGTGGTCTTCCGCTCATCAGGGTGGCCAGGGGGATGTTCTTGGTGGGGCTATGGCCGCGCCACTGCTCGTGCAGAGTGCGGTCGGTCGCCGCGAGGCGTTCGGCGCCTCGGTGTCCGGCCCGGCACGCGCTGGCGTAGAACGGCACGGTCACCTCGATGAAGGCGCGTAGCTCGCGGTGCCAGGAGTGCGCGGTGTCCCCGGCGGCCCGGTTGGGTCGGTCGTAGATCTCGGTGCGCCAGATCATCAGGGCCCACAGTTCCTCGACGATGCCGGGGTGCTGGGGCCAGCACGGGGGGATGCGTTCCTCGATGGACAACTCGTAGCGGTCGTGCAGCCACACGACCCAGTCGATCAGCCGGGTCCAGGCCAGCTGCCGATCAGCGATGTTGAGCGTGTGCCATTCGGGGATGCCGCTTCCGCGCGGCGGCCTCGGCCTGCGCCCGACCCGGATCGCCCGGGGTAGGGGAATCGCCGTGGTGCGTGCTGCCAGGCGCCTGTTCGCCGGTGTGCGTTCGGGGCTCATTGGTCGTCCTCCGGGTCCGCCTCGTCGGCTTCCAGCAGCCCTCGGGCGTCACGGACGGCGGCCTGGTAGAGCTTGCGGTCCGGTCCTTCGTGGGCACGGACCATCCGCACGAGCACCGGCGCGGCCGAGCCGTGGAAGATCAGCGCTTCGCGCCGCTCTTTCGACAGGCCCCTGATGTCGGCGGGGATCAGGACGGGCCGGTGCTGGTAGCTGGTTTGGATCGTGGTTCCCCCGGCACCGCGCTGGACGGAGACGTAGCGGTGCAGGTACTCGCCGGCCATGGTGCACAGGTCGTCGACTTCGGGGCCGGAGAGGCCGCCGAGGACGACCTTCACGGTGGACGAGCTCCAGATCATCTCGGCACCCACCGGCCCCCATTTGTCCTTGACCTGGGCCATGTTCTGGAAGATCAGCACGACGTGCACGCCGGAACCACCCGAGTAGGACAGGAAATCCGCCATCGAGGGCAGCGGCACGACGTTGGCGGCCTCGTCGGCGGCGAACAGCATCGGCGGGTCGAGGCGGCCGGCGATCGTGGAGTCGCCCTCGTCTTTGGCCTCTTCCAGCACTTCTTCGGTGAAGCAGGAGATCAGGGGCGCGAGCGGGCCGGCCTTCTTCTTGGACACCAAGATGTAGATCGTGCCCTGGGAGCGGACGAACTCGCGCAGGTTCATGCTTTCAGCGACCGGGCAGCAGAAGACCTCCTGGGCGCTGCGCGAGAGCAGCGGGGCAAGGCCGATCATCGCGGTCGACCACAGGTTCGACTTGGTGACCGGGGGCTCGGCGTACATGTGGGCGAGCATCGCGGCGACGCCAGGCTGGGCGCCGGGGTGGTCGCGCAGCAGTCGGACCGGGGTGTCGTCGTTCTTGTTCAGCACCCAGTCGAGCACGTCCATCATCGACCCGCCGATCAGGGCTGCCGCGTGCAGCCAGCTGAGCACGAGGTTGGTGGCGGTCGGGCCGAAGAAGCCGGTGGCGGCGGAGTCCTCGGCGGCCCCGCCTTTACCGACGGTGACGATGACTGCGGCGCGGGCCGCGGCGATGTCGAGGTTTTCGCAGCCCGTGGCTGGGGACCAGCGCACGCTGGGCAGCCCGGTGCGGATGCCGGTTGGGGCCAGCACGTGTACCGGGCCGCGCAGCTTGCGCAGGGACGCGGTCGCGTCAACCAGGTCGCGGCGGATTGTGGTGGCCACGGCCGGGCCACGCCACCGGTGCAGCAGGGGGATCATGATCTGTGAGGTTTTGCCTTGGCGGGGCGCGGCCATCACGATCACAGATTCCTCGGCCGAGACGGCGATCTCCTCACCGCCCGGGGTGCGCCGTCCCCACACGGCGCCGACTTCCTCGATCTCGTCCGTGCCGTGCTCCAGCGACGGCCGGATCGCCGAAGCGCTGCGCAGCACTGCCTTGGTCGACATGCTGCGGGCGACTTCTGCGCCGGAGGCCAACCCGTTGTCGCGGCGGCGGCTGCGGCGCATCCGGTGCCGCCACAGCAGCGCGCCCGCCCAGGAGAGGGCCACGACGACGAGGATCGCGGCGACAAGGAAGCCCGCCCGGCCAGGTAGGTCCGCGCGGGCCTGGGCGGGCCAGGCCATCTTCGGGTCGCGCCAGTTCCTGGGCAGCGCCTTGGCGATCTCGAAGACCTGGCCGAAGGAGGTGTGGGGCCAGGCGAACTCGAATACGAGCCCTGCGACCTGCCCGGTAAGGTAGAGAACCAGGCCGCCTCCGACGCCGATGAGGATCAGGCCCGCCAGGACGTAGTCTTCGGCCTGCTCGAACAGGGGCCGGCGGCCGGAGGAGTTGGACGACGAAAGCGTGGACACGTCACCCCACCGCCATCTTCTCATTTGTGTAAAATAGTTGACGTTCAAGTGGTGATAGAACTGTCTGGATAATATGCGATGAGGTGCGTCCCACCTTCCAGACTGCGCGTCCGATCTGCGCGCCGGACCAGGAGGAGATGTGGGCGCACTCGACGTCGGTCAGCCCGATCTCGTCGCGGGTCATGCGCAGCGGCGCGGTGTCCTGGCGCAGGCAGATCCGCACGTCGCAGGATGCGATCAGGTTGCGGGCGATGGCGACTTCCTCGGAGCCTGCGGCGCCGACCTGTTCGAAGTCTGCGAGCCGGTGGGTGGCCAGCAGCTGGATGGTGCCCTGGGCCCGGGACAGGCGAAGGTCGGAGTCGAGCTTGCGTATCATCGCGGGCACCCGCATGGCGCGCCACAGCTCGTCGCGCACGACCAGGCGCACCGGTCCGTTCGGCTCGTCGATCGCTGCCTGGCCCCAGGAGGAGACGCAGGCCAGGACCATGGCCACGGTCTCATCACCGCGGCCGTCGATGTAGGACAGGTCCACGGTCTGGATCGGGGCGTCGAAGTCGAGCCGCACGGTCGTGGGGCCGTCGAAGAGTCCTGAGAGGCTGCCGTGAATCATGTTGCCCAGCGCGTCGGTCACGGGGCGGATCAGCTCGCGCAGCTCGGCCACCGACTCGTCCCGCACCCGCAGGTCCACGGCCATGGACGGATCCGGGTCGCGCAGTAGCGCCCAGACTTCGGGGATCGTCGGGTCCTTGAGCACCGTTGCCCCTGCGGCCTGGCCGGAGGCGTGCCGGATCGCCAAGGAGATCGCCGCTTCCTCGGTCGGGGTCAGCGCCCGTTCCAGGCGCATCACCAGCAGTGTCGAGAGCAGGGTGACGCGCCGGCGGTGCACCTCGTCCAGGCGTTCGCGCAGCAGCTCCGGGTCCGCGGGCAGGTTCCTGCCGAGCGGTCCGGCGTCGAGCGGGTTCAAGCGGTTGCCCAGGCCCGGCCCGAGTTCCACCGGCTCCACACCGAGGGCTCTGGCCAACGGTGCGTATTCGTTCTTGATGTCGCCGAGGACGAAGGTCTTGACCCCGTACGGCATGAGCCGCAGGGAGATCGCCTTGGCGGTGCCGCTCTTGCCGACGCCCGGCATCCCGGTCAAGGCTATGTTCGGGTTCGTGATCACGCCTTTGGACAGCCAGACCAGCGGGTGGCAGGTGAAGCTGCCTCCGGTCAGGCAGTCGTAGCCGATATAGGCGCCGGCTGCGGGCATCCCGCCGCCGTAGAGCCACGGGTAGAGTCCCTGGACCTGAGCGGTCGAGCCGCGGAAGGTAGGGACCGCGGGGAAGCGGGGGCTGCGGCCGTGGAAGGGCTTGGCGCGTCCGAGTCGGGGCGGTAGCGGCTCGACGGTCGGGCGCTGTTTGACCGGCTTGGTCTTCGGCGTCTTGGCCGGGCGGACTGAAGCCGTTGCGCCGAGTGCGGCGCCGAGGTCGAATTCGGGCAGGTTGTTGCGTCGTCCCATGGCGGTTACCAGCGCTTCCGGGGCAGGCCGAACCCGAGCGGCAGGCAGCTGAGAGCGAAGCCGATGTCCTGGGCGAACCACATGCGCCGCAATTCGATCTTCGCGGCGGCGGCGTCGGCCTCCAGCGCGGCGCAGGCGTCGGGCAGCTGCTCGGGGTCGGTGACCGTCACGGTGACGTATCCGGTGAACCGTGCGAGGCCGTGCCCGGCGGAGCGCTCGGCGTCCTGCTCGTTGGCGCGGATCAGCGCGTCCTTCTCGTGTTCCGGGACGATCTGCCCGGTGCGCTCGCGCATGCGCACCGCGACGCTGCGCGCGGTGCGCTCGCGCATCACGTCGCGTTCGGCGATCCGCGGCGAAAGCGGCTCGATGTGCATCGAGAAGCTGCGCCGGTGCGCACCCTCGCCGAGCAGCGGGGCCAAACATGTCGCGGGGACCTGGTGCTTGGGCCAGTTGTAGACCCAGTACGTCACCGAAGTCGCCCCGTCGTGGGCGTAGTTGCCCGCGTTGGCCTGCGCCGCGGCCGGTCCCGCGAGGGCGGGCTCAACGCCGGAAGGAAGCCCGTCGACGTCTTTGCCGGTGGAAGCGGAGGACTCTGCCGCAGCACGGCGCTCGGACAGGTGGCGCACGGATTCGGGGTCGTAGGCGGTGCGGATGACCTCGGCTAGGTCGCGCGGGGTCAGCCATTCGTCGATCAGCAGGTCGGCGCTGGTGACCGAACCGGCCACCGCCCGCATGTGCCGGGCAAGCACATTCGCCGCCGCGGCAGGTCCCCCGCCCGCCGTCTTGATCGCGTGTGCGGCCTTGCGGGCGTCGAGGGTGAAGGCCAGGTACGCCTCCCGGTTCGAGGTCGCCACCGTGGCCGCTCCCAGCAGCTGCTGGGAGACGTCCAGGGCGAGGACCGGCGCGTCGTCGCTGATGTGGTCCTCGTGCCAGCGGCGCAGCTCGGCGCCGCTTTCCGGCACGAGCCGCTGAAGCGCCTGGACCCTGGTGATCGGGTTGCCCTCGGTGCACAGCCCGGAGATCAACGAGCCCCAGCCGGCCACGCGCTGGTCGCGGCGGCCTGAGTCGACCAGGCCGATACCCGGGAAGCGGACCTTCGCCACCGCTGTGTAACTCTGCTCGTGCCGGTTGTACGCAACGGCCAATTCACGGCCGTTGCCCATGTCGGCCACCAGGATCCGCACCGGGGAGAGGAACCCGGGAAGATCGGGAATCGACGCGGCTCTCTTCTCCTTGCTCAGCGGGGTGAAGGCAGCACCGAGAAACTTGTGCTGGTTCCGGGTGCGCAGTGCGGCGTAGGAGAGCACGGCCATCGCCCACTCATCGGTCGTGCGTCCGGCGACGCGCACGAACACCAACAATGCGAGTACGACCGCGATCGGCCAGGCCACCGCGATCCCGGACATGTGCGACATGGCGATCGGGAGCGTGGCGATCAGCACGGCCGCGCCGAGCATCAGGGCCCGCTGCGTGGACAGGCCGAACATGAAATTGATCTTCTCGACCTGCCATCCCTGGTAGGCGCGAGCGCCGGTGCTGGCCTGTCCTGCTGGCCCTCCGGCGTGGGTGGCCTGGCTCATCGATCCTTCTCCTTGCCTTGCGGATTCACATCAGTTGTGCGAGGCGGCGCGGCCGGGGGCAGACTCGCCGCCCCCTGGCCAGGCGGCTCGGCCTCGATCGCGGGCGCCGGGCCCGGCTGTGGCGGGGCGGCGGGCGGCTCCTGGCGTTGCGCGGGGGCCGGAGGCACGCTCGACGCTGTGCCCTGGGATGCGGGCAGGTCGGGTGGCGCCTGCTCGCGCGGCTCGTCCGCCGCGCTGCCCGTTTCCTGCTGCACTGTGGCTGCCTGGTAGCCCGGTTCGGCGGCGGGCTCGGACCGCTCCGGGATCTCTTCGGACTCGTAGCCCGTCGCAGGCGGCGTGGGCTCGGGCCGATCAGGTCCCGCGGACGCTGCGCCGGGCCCCGAACCGTTCGGCGGGCGATTCGGCGGGTCCGGCGGACTCTGCTGTTCGGCGATGGTCTGGTTGGTACGCGGAGCACCGCCGCCTTGCTGCCCCTGCCTGCGGTTCTGCTGGGGGATGGCCCCGGCAGCCTGGTGATAGGGATTCGCACCGGAGATGCCCGCGTGTCCAGCCATCTGCTCCATCCGACCGCTGACCGCGTTAATCGCGCCCTGGGCCGCCTTCGCGCCAGCCACGGCCACACCGATCGGTCCGGCCGCAGCCAAGGCAGTGCTCGCCTTGCCCATCGCGGCCTTCATCGCACCCTGCTTCGCCGCATCCGCGCCGATCGCGCCGGAGCCACCGGCTCCCGATCCCATGCCGAGCGCCGACTTGGCGGCGGTGGTTCTGGCCTCCGCTTGCTGCGAGAAGTCGGTGGACGAGCCGCCACCGGAGCCTCCGCCGCTGGCGTTGGCCATCGCCGCCGCCCTGCCGGAAGCGAAGCCGAGCAGGCCGCCGAGCCCGGCGCCCCCGCCGATCGCGACCGAGGCGAAGGCGAAGAAGCGCGCCACGCTCGGCCACGCGAACACCGCCAGCAGCAGGATGAGCAGTCCGGTCAGGGTTTCTTGGACGCCCGTGGCTTGGGTCGAGGTGTCGAAGCCGAGCATGAAGACCAGGGCGATGATCGGCTTGAGGATGATCAGCTGGGTCGTGGCCGACACCAGCTTGGACCACCACGACTTGGTCGAGTCGTTCACCTGCCCGGCTGCGGCGATCGGGCTGGTCGCCACCAGAATGGTGATCGCTGCGGCGCGCATCAGTAGCTCGAACCACAGGACGACCGTGATGATGATGCCGAGCAGCGCCATCAGCATCAGCAGCGTCGGGGCACTGCTCAGGTCGCCTGCGAACAGCGTCCCGAGTTTCTGTCCGAGCCCGGCGTCCGAGCCGAACCCCTTGTCGACGATGTATTCCGAGATGTAGTCCGCGGCCTGGATTCCCGCGGTCGCCACGCCGATGGTCAGCAGGAAGGCCAGCGCCGCCTTGCCCACACCGATCAGGCCCTGCGCCAGGGCGCTGCCCTCATGCGTCCACACGGTGCGCAATACCTGGAAGAGCAGCAGCAGCGCGGCGACTGTGCCGGCGATGGCGAGGGAGATCGTGTAGACGCTGTGCACTCCGTCGCCACTCAGGTTCACCGCGTCGGTGTCCTTGCTGGCGAACGCCGTGCCGAAGGCTTGGAGCATCGAGGTGGCGGCGTCGCCGAAGGATTTGCAGATGTTGTCCCAGACGGAGGAGACCGCCGAGCCGACCACGTCGCCGACGCAGCCTGTCAAGTCAGTGATTCCACAGGCCATGAGCAAAGTTCCTTGAGATTGTGGTGCTAGAAGTGGCCGGACGTGCCGGTCACTGGGTGAAGTTGGTCCATCCGTCGCTCGCTGCCTGGGCGGAGCCCGGCTGCACGGCAAGAGCGGAGTAGTCGGTCGTGTCCATCGGCAGGAACTTCCAGTCCCCGGCCGCCCAGTGCATGACCATCGGGAAGACGGCCGTGTGCGCTACCGTGCCCTGCGACGGGGTCGCCTCGGTGAAGTAGGCCAGCAGCAAGACTTCGGCGTTGTCCGCCGATTCGGACTTGAGCTGGTAGGCGACCGCGTCGACCTCGACCGAGTAGCCCTGCGGGACCGCGCCGGTTGCGGGCAGTCCCAGCGAGGTGCGGGTGTTCTGGGTGCCGGTGGCCGCGTCGTTCTGCGCGCCGGTGTAGGAGGGGTCCGCCGCCAGCCGTGCCACCGTGGCAGCGCGGTCCGGGTCGAGGGTGGATCCCAGGGCCGTGATGTACTCGTCCGCCGCCGAGATCGCCCCGACAGTGGAGTGCGGGAAGTCCACGTACAAGCTGTTGACCAGCAGCGAGCCCTGGACCAGGCGGATCGGGCCGAGGCTGGCGGCAGGGGCCGGCGCGAGCGGGCGCGCCGAGCCTGACTGGTGCGGGGCCGAGGCGCCCGGGTTGCTTGACCCGGACGCCTGGCGCGCGGCGCTGCCTCCCGAGCCCAGCACGTAGCCCACGGCGGTTGCCACGACGCCGACCACGACCACGGCAATCACCGCGCGACGGGGGCCCTTGGGCTTGCCCATGAACTCGTTGGATTCGGTCAGGGACATCGTTAGCTCGCTGCCCCGAAGACCGTGTTGATCAGCGGGATCGCGCACGCGCTGGCGACCACGCCTATGATCGACCAGATCAGCGCGCGCTTGCCCTTGTCCACGTTGTCAGGGCGGTGCGACAGCGCCCCGACGGCCATGAAGCCGCCGCTGGCCAGGGCCACGATCGCGCACGCGATCAGGACGCCCCATTTGGTGTAGCTCAGCAGAAGATTGACACCGTTCGATCCGTTGGTCGGATCCGCCGGGGCCGGGTTGTTCACCGGGTCGGCCAGCACGGTGAGGGTGTGCACAAGCAGCGACACGTCAGCCGCCTTCCGTTCGAGGGGGAGGTGGGGCGCGACTTCGCCGAGAGCCGGCGGCGCGCCGACCGTTTTCTCAACCGAGAAAATCGATCAACCGAAACCTACGCCATCGAGATTCATGCTTGTCAACCCCAGGACGAGAAAATTCATCTGGCGTTGTGTCCTCGATCGAGGATGTGCGAGACTGGAGGGGACATGAGCCCGAAGAAGCAACCAGAACCACCGGCCCCCGAAGGCGGAGCGCCGGAGCTCGGCCTGCTCGCAACACGCCTTGAGCATTTGATCGCGACGGTTCACCCCCGCAACCGGGGCCCGTACACGAACGAGGAGATCGCCGAGGGCGTCAACAAGAAAGCCGGCTGGCAGGCGACGTCCACCACCGGAATCTGGCAGCTACGCAAAGGCGCCCGCCGCGGGCCGGAGTATCCGCGCATCGTGGCGATCGCGAACTTCTTCGGCGTCAAGCCGGAGTACTTCTACGACGACGACGTGGCGCGCAACACCGACGACCAGCTTGAAGTGCTCGCGGCCATGCGCGACAAGGACGTGCGCGACATTGCGATGCGTTCCTCGAAGCTCTCGCAGCACTCGCTCAAGGGCATTAGGGCCATGATCGACGCGGCCTACACGCTCGAAGGCATCGAGCAAGAGGACGCCGAGGAGTAACCTCCGCGCCTTTCACCGGGCAGCTCGGGCGACGCTATACGTCGCCCGAGCTGCCCGTTTTTTGTACAACCTACCTATTGTCACGGGTTAACAACAAAGTCCTCGCAATTTTTGAATTGTCCGGTTCACCACGTAACGTGATCATACGGCGGCCCGATCATGGGGCCGCCCTCGCACGCTGGGGAACCTGGTCGAGAGGGCCCGGCGGGCGATTCGAGCACCACCGTGGGGTTACCGATGAACACTCTTCGCCAGGTCCACGCTGCCTGTGTGGACCGATTGCGCCAGATCTCCATGCCCGAGCCTTTCGACCTCGACGAGCTATGCCGCCGCGTAGCCGAGCAGCGCGGCCGTCCGCTGTCGGTCGTGGCCTGGCCTCGGGGGTTCATGCCCTCCAGCGTCACCGGTTCGTGCATGCCGACCGGCGACGGGGACGTGATCTACCACCAGCCGTGGGCGACCGGGCTGCATCGCACGCAGATCGTGCTGCACGAGATAGCCCACCTGGTGTGCGGCCACCTCTCCCACGCCGCGGGTGTGCCGAAGGCGCTGGTGGCCAGCGGCCTGCTCGACCAGATCGACCCGGACTCGGACCTGTTCAGGCACATGTTCGCCCGGCACGACAACTACGGCGACGAGCAGGAGCAGGAGGCGGAAGTCCTCGCCAGCCTGATGCTGGAATACGCCCTCGCCCACCCGCCGAATGTCGGCGATCCGCTGGTCAGCCGCCTGCACGCGGCGCTCGCACCGGCCGGACGGAGGTTCGGCCGTGGCTAAGTTCGCCATCCTCGCCATCCTGTGGGCCGTCACCGTCTGGCGGGCGCGCGCGGCACTGAAAAACCCGGCCAAACGCCCGATGTGGTCCGCGTTCGCCGCCCTCGCGGTATCCCTGACCGTCGAGCTTCCCCAGGTCGGCCCGCACTTGGACGCCGCGCTGCACATCACGAACATCTCCACCCTCATCAAACACCTGGCCGGCATGCTCGCCGCGGCCTCCGTCCTGGAATGGGTGATCGGCTCGACCCAGCCCACCAGACGGCTCGGCCGCGTGTTGGCCTGGCGCCACCTGATGACCGGAGCGGCGATGGCCGCCCTCGGCGCCCTGTTCGCGTTCGTGCCGCGGATCGAGAGCAGCAACTTCATCGACACCGCCCCGGGGCACCCGGTGACCATCGCCTACGAGGCGGTCTGGCTCAGCTACCTGGGCGTGATCATGATGTGCGCCGCCGCCATGTTCGCCGTCGCCTGGCAACGCTCAGCCGACGACGAGACGCTGATCCGCGCCTCGTTCGCCATGCTCGCCGCCGGAACCGCCCTCGGCGTGGTCTACGCCGCCTGGCGCGTGGTCGTTCTGGCCGCATCCCTGTCCGGCGCCGCCACCACCGCGCAGAGCGACACCGGATTCGGCATCTCCGACCTCATCCAGGACACCGCGATCGTGCTGATCCTGGTCGGCACCTGCGTGCCCGCCGGCATGAAGGCCGTCTGGCTCTACCAGGACCGCCGCGATCTGAACGTGCTGCGCCCGCTGTGGCAGCGGCTCATCCCGTACCGGCCCGCCACCGCGGTCGAGGACGAGCCGCAGGCCCGCGAGGAGCGACGCGACCGGCGCCTGCTCAGCTTCCGGCTGATCCACCGCACCATGGAGATCCGCGACGCGCTCGGCACCCTTTACGAGTACTGCGACCTGGACCCCGCCCCGCATGTCGAGGCGTTCGCCGAGAGCATCGGCCTGACCGGTATCGACCGCGACGCCCTCGTGGAGGCCGTCACCATCCGCTACGCCATGTTGCGCGCCGGCACCGGCGCGGGCGGCCACGCGATCGTCGAGCCTCGGCGCGGCGCGGAAGAACTGGAACTTCCCAGCGAGATCCGGTGGTGGCGCGCGGTCGACCGCGCCCTGAACAACCATCTGCGCGTCCAGGCCGCCCTGATCCCCGTCTTGGCGGCCCGAAACGAAGGAACCACATGAGCACCACCGCCCTGCCGCACCCCAAGCCCAGCCCCGGCACGTCCACCGCCCGCAAGGTTACCGACTGGTTGGAGCCCAAGAACTGGATCCTGCTCGACGTCGTCCTGATCGGGGCGATCGTCGACGGATGGGCCGGCCTGGGCTGGGGGCTGCTCGGCGCCCTGTTCGCCGCTGTGCTGCCCATCCTGTTCATCAAGCGCGGCATACGCCGCGAGAAGTGGGACGATCGGCACGTCGGCGCCAAGCGCCACCGGCTGGTCGTCATGACCTTCATCATCGCCTCGGTCACCGTCGGCATCGCCCTGCTGGCCGGTCTCGGCGCACCCCGCCCGATCACGGCCCTCATCGTCTCCATGCTCACCACCCTCGCCGCGCTCATGGCGGTGACCCCGATGTGGAAGATCTCCGTGCACTCCGCGGTCTCCTCCGGCTCCGTCCTGCTGATCGCCCTGGCCTGCGGCTGGTGGGCCCTGGCCCTCTACCCCCTGGTCGCGCTCGTCGGCTGGTCCCGCGTCGCGCTGCGCGACCACACGCGCAACCAGGTCATCGCCGGAGCGATTGTCGGCGGCCTCGTCGCCGCCGCCACGTACATCCCCCTGCACTGATCCTCGGTTGAGAAAATTGGCACCTCCACCCGTTCTCGATAGTTGACACATATACATGGCTTGCCTGTAGGCTGCGGACGTTCGCTTTTCTCATTTGCGAATTAGCACAGAGACAGGCAGTCGCACATGCAAAACACTCAGTCACGCCCCGCTGCCTCCCCGCCGCCCAAGCGGCCCCGGAGAGCGGGGCTCGGCATATGAAGGCGTCGGTCAAGGTCGGCGGAATAGCCTTCGCGCTCAGCCCTTTCGGCATCATCCTCGGCGTCGCCCTCGTCGTCTCGGGCACCAGCGCCGACGCCGGCAGCGCCTTCGCCGCCGTCGCTTCGGTCACCTCGTGCTCGACCGGCTCGGCAGAGGTCGGCGCCGACATGGGCGACGGCGAGACGCTGACGCAGGACATGATGAACAACGCCGAGATCATCTACCAGACCGGCGTCGGGCTCGGCGTGCCGCAGTACGGCGAGGTCATCGCCGTCGCCACCGCCATCCAGGAATCCAAGCTCACCAACCTGGACTACGGCGACCGCGACTCCCTCGGCCTGTTCCAGCAGCGCCCCTCCCAGGGCTGGGGCACCGCCGCCCAGATCATGGACCCGGTCTACGCCTCCACCCAGTTCTACAACGCCCTGCTCAAGGTCCCGAACTGGCAGAACCTGCCGCTGACCGTCGCCGCCCAGGACGTGCAGGAGAGCGGCTTCCCGGACGCCTACGCGCAATGGCAACCTATTGCCACTGAGATCGTCAACACCCTCAGCGGAGCGTCCACCGACTGCACCAACACCGACGGAGACGGCCAGACCACCACCAACCCAACCCCGCTGCCCGTCGGGTTCAGCCTGCCCGCAGGCACCCCCACCCAGATCGTAACAGCCGTCGAATACGCAGTTGATCAACTCGGGAAGCCGTACATCTACGGCGGGACCGGCCCGGCCGGCTACGACTGCTCCGGATTGATCATGGAAGCGTACCTCGCCGCCGGAATCTCGCTACCCAGAACCACCTATCAACAGGTGGACTCGGGGACCGCCGTCTACGACGTCACCACGTCGGCCCAGCTTCAACCCGGAGACCTGATCTTCACCATGGGCTCGGACCCAGAAGGGAATTTGCCCGGCCACGTTGGCATGTACATAGGTGATGATCTAGTCATTGATGCTCCGCATACGGGCGCCAACGTCGAGCTCTCGAAATTTGACGGGGGCTACTGGAACGCCGAAGCGGTCGCGTTCCGGAGAATTGTCAACTAGTTGATTTGAGACGGGCGAAGCGCGAGCGTCTGGTGCAAGCGTAGCGCAGCCGCAGGCAGGAGGCTCAGCCGATGGACCACGTGATCACGATGCCCGACACCGCAGTGGCGCTCGCCGTACGTCGGCAGGGCGCAGGACAAACCGAACTCTCCCTCGTCAGCATTCTCGACGGCCAGATCGGCGACCCGGTCACCTGGGCAGGCCGAATAGCTTTGGACAGCCAGGCCGCACCATTCGCCGCGGTCGCCGACGACATCCGAGCTCACCTCGGGGACGGAGTCCTCGCGATCCACGGGCGCCGCGGTGCCCTGCCCCTTATTCGCGCGATTCTGCCGGGCTGGAGACCTGCGACGCTGGTGGATACCCGCAGCCTCGCCCGACTGGTCCGCTGTCAGAGCGGCCCGGACTTCACGCCCTTGCGGATCGAGCTAGGGCGCGGCGCAGCGGCGCGCGCTCGGGCCACGGCACGACTACTGATCCTCGCGTGCGAGGCGACTGCAATGTGCAGCGCTTGAGGTCGTCCGAGGCCGGGCAGTGCCGCGCGCTAGGACGCGCGCATTCGGCACTGGCCCGCTCGCAAGACCTGCGCCATGGCCACTGACGGTACGGCGGCGCCGCCGACTTACCGCGCGAAGCCATAGTGGTCGTGAGCAGGGCTAATACGGCAATAATTACCATAGTCGATGAAACTTGTGTAACATGTACTCATGTCTACGAGCAAGGATGTCCCCCCAGCGGCCACCACATCCAAGCGGCGCGGCGCCCCGCTGAAGACGGAGAAGAAGGTCACCTTCCTGACGCAGCGGCTCGACTTTCTGTTCGAGACCGTCCATCCGAAGGGGCGCGAACCGTACTCCTACCAGGAGGTCGCCGACAGCATCCTGGAGACCGTCGGCCCGGATCCGGACGGAAAGCCCCCGGTTTCCCCCAGCTACATCTGGAACCTACGAGCCGGACGCAAAGAGAATCCGACCCGGCGCCACATCGCGCTTCTCGCGGCGTTCTTCGGCGTCAGCCCGATGTTCTTCTTCGAAGACGAATACGAAGTCAGCATCGAGCAGATGGAGGTCGACCGCATCCTGCGCGACCCGAAGGTGCTTGCCCTGACCCGCGCCGCCGCTGGCCTGTCGGACGCCAGCCTCGACTCCCTCACGCAGATGGCCACGTCGCTTCGCAACGTCGAGCGCCAAGCAGGCTAGACGACGGCCCCGTGAGCCGTACACCGACACCCCGACTGCCGTAGCGCGCGGTTGTGACCGCACGGGCGTTCGCCACGCTCCGCCCGTTGGCGGCGCGGGCTCCCGACTACAGTGCGCAGGTACGGCGTGCAGCGGTGGGCCGCCGGCTGCCCGATGAGCCGCGGCCGGACTTCTCCGCAACTCAGGAATCGGCTGGCCACAGGCCGAATGCTGCACGGACAATGACGCGGCCAACGGGTCCAGAGCCCGCTTCCATCGCATACCCCATCGCCGATCCCGCCGCGCACACGCGGGTCGTCGCGCGCGAACCTCCGCTTGTACTCAGCGCAGGCAGGCTCGGTCGTTCAGTATCAGCGGGTCTGGCTCGACGGCTGCGATCGTGACCATAGCCACTTCTCGTGGAGCGACGCAGGCTTCGCCAGCAAGACTTCCCCTTCACCACCGCTGATCGGGAGCGCTCGCACGACCAGGCGCATGCCGTGTCTCGGCTGCCCTTGCCAGCCGCCTTGGCGCCCGACCCACCCCAACATCGGAGGGCAGCGGGCGCGCCGTGGTTGCGTTGCCCGAGCGGCCCGTGCGCACGCATCCGAACCGCGTGGTCACGATCATTTGGCCGGGCTCAGTGGCTCGACCGGGCCGGCGCTTGCCCGGAGCCACATCGTAGCTGGACCTGGCTGCTCATCACTCTTCGTCTCCGACCGCTGGGCACATCCAACCAATCTTCATTGACCAAAAAAAATGTAGGGCGAAAATCAATGATGTGGGTTGACAGACCGGGGTGGCGTGAGCCTATGCTCTGACCAAGGCGTTTACGCCAGTACATGAAGTAAGGGGAACATAGATGACAGTCAAAATTTCTCGGGGCCGGCACCGCCGCCCCAAGCACCGCATCACCCGGAGTCTGGCCGCCGCGCTGCTGATCACCCTGCTGGTCGGCACTTCCGCTCTGGTCCCGATGCACCGCCCGACCTACTCCGTCACCGAGGAGCGCTGATGTGGGCAACAAGCGGCCCTGAGCCGACCTTCGACGAAGTCGCCCAGCTACTGCGCTGGGGCCGGGCGCAGCGGATATCGCTGAACTACGGCGACTTCCTCTCGCTCGACGACGAGGACCTGTTCACCTACACCACCAGGCGCACACGCCCCCGCCACAAGAGCGAGCGCCACCACGGACACCGCGAGAGGGACGAACGATGAGCACTTACCTGACGCCAGCCGAAGTCATGAGCACCCTGAAGATCGGCAAGACAAGCTTCTACAAGCTCCTCAGCGACGGCGACCTCAAGTCGTTCAAGATCGGGCGCAACCGGCGGGTGCCGGAGTCCGAAGTGCTCGACTACATCGCCGCTCAGGCCGCAGCCGCAGCCTGACCCGGGCCGCCAGATCTTCCGACCTCCGCAACCAACAGCAAGGAGCGCCTTTGCCAGCCTTTCCGCTCGACACCGGATACGACCTGCGGGACAAGATCGATTGGGAGGGCGGCATCATCGGCGCCCTCGAATGGGGACTCGACCCCGAGGACATCCCCGAGCAGTACCGCGCCGAGTGGCGCATCATCGCCGAGCTCTACCAGCGCCTCGACGAGCAGTGCACGGCCTTTTACGCCGGCCTTCCGGCCGACGACGCCGCATAGCGCTCGTTCGAGTCCACAGCCCAGAGGCCGCTTCCCTTCTGCCCGAACCGGCCGACAACCAGCGGTGCCGCAACCCGCTATCTGAACCCCTCTGAACACTTCGGGAGTCTCCATGCGCGATATCCATGTCCACGACCGCTACGCCCAGACCCCTCCGGACAGCTGGATCGGACGCCGCTGGCAGTCCACCCGCCGACTTGCCTGCGGCTGCTGGATGACCGGCATCATCACCGCACTCAAGCCCGGCGCCGTCCGCATCGAGTGGTCCCAGTGCCTGCACTGGCCCGACAGCTGGGAGCCCACCGACCGCGGAGTACTCGCCCGCGCCTGACCCGTACCTGACCGCGACGGGGCCCTTCCATCCGGAGGGGCCCCGTCGTCTTTATCATCGAAGTGCATCCGACTACCTGCGGAAGCCTCGCTCCCGGTCGCGCGGCTCGGCGTTCTCGTAGGGCTCGAACCACCGGGCCGGGCGCAGGTCGCCGAGCCCGAGACGTTCGTTCTCATCACTCATCGGATCGTCGATACCGTCGAAGCGTGGATCGTCGAGCAGGGGGAAGTGCTCGCTCATGCCAAGGGCTCGCGCACACTCGTCCCAGTCGTAGTCGCCTTCGGCTCGCACAAGCGCTTCGTGGCCCGAGATCTGGAGGAATCCCCGTTCCTCCAACCGCCCCTGTGCATCCTCAATCGCCAACAGCAGCGCGGCCTCCTCAGCCAGACACCGGGGAACCGGCAGTCGGCCGTCCGCCAGATCCCCGGCCAGGTCGTCGCACGCCCTTGCGAACTGTCGCCGCCAAATCCCGTCTTGCGTCCAGGTGCTTGGCGGAAGCCGATCGAAAAAGTTCCACAGCCCGTCGCGGTCTACGACCTCGCCCACGTCGTGCCCGGCGAGTTCGTCGAATCCCATGTCCGCTGCGACCACCAGCGAGAGATAGAGCAAGTCTGCGGTCCTCGGAGTCGGGCGCCACACAAGGGCGCCGCCCTGTTCCCCGTCGGCGACGGGGAACAGGGCGGCGAAGTCAGGCATCTTCTCCAGCTTGTCATCTCGGAGCTGTGGAACGACTCCGCAGTCTACAAGCGGCGCTGAGGCGGCCTACCCGGTGAGCGCCTTCATCGCCTCCATCTTCTTGCGCAGGTCCGCCAACTCCGCGTATTCCCCCGCCGTGATCACCATCTGATCGCCGCCGACCTCCATCACCGCTTGGCCGGCCGCAGTCGCCTCCTTCTCGCGCTTGAGCGCTTCGTACTCGGCCAACTGCTCCGCCGAGAGCGTCCCTTGCCCGGCGTTCTCCGCCGAGGTGCGCACGCCGCGGATTGCCTCCATGGCCGCCAAAGCGCTGTCGTCGGCACCGGGCAAGGTGTGCAGATAATTCTGAGTGGTGACGATCGAGCCGTGCCCGAGCCGTTCCTTCACCACCTGGATATCCGCGCCGCCGGCCAGCAGCCATGAGGCGTGCGCGTGCCGCAGCCCGTGCGGGGTCACGTGCAGATCGATGCCGGAGCGCTCGATCGCCTTGTTCCACACGTTGCGGCGGAACACGTCACGCGGAATATGCCCGTCAGTCTCCACCCCCCGCGGCTTGCGCGGGCTGTCCTTTCCCTGCGCCCGGCGGGCCGCGCGGTACGCGGACACGGCGTTGCGGCAGTGCTGACACCGGCATTTGGCAGAGGCATACGCCGTCGCCGTGCCATGGCGATAGGTGCGGCCCTTCTCGTTCGGCTCGGTGTATCCGAGCGTGACCGGGTCGGGCAGTTCCTCCGGCCGGATCATCCGGCGCGGCCCGTCCGGCTGCTCGAACTCGAACAGCAGGTCGTCCGGACCCAGGTCCTTCAGAACAATCCAGGCATCCAGCTTCTCGACCAGATGGTGCGGGAGCCGAAGCGACCTCCACTCACCGTCCTTCGGATAGTCCTTGACCAGGAACCGCCCACCAGTCGGATGGAACTTCGCGTTCAGGTCGACGACGACCCGCTTCACGGTCAGCACGCCCGTCTTGCGGTCGAGATCCTTCACGCGCAGCTCGATCAGTTCGCCCCAGCGCAGACCGGTCTCGATGTCCGTCTCAACGAGAAGCTTGTACAGCGCCCCGTCCAGCTGCGCGTAGATCGCGTCGAACTGTGAGACGGTGACGATGACCTTCTGCTTCTTCGCGACAGCCGGCGTGGAGACGCCCTTACCAGCGTGCAGGACGGTGATCTGGTCGTTAAGCGCCGTCGTGAAGATCGCATTAAGGATCACCTTGCACTGCCGGATCGTCGGCGTCCCCACGCCCTCCGCCTGGAGACGAACGATCCACGCGCGCACGTGGCTCGGCAGGATGTCGATCAGCCGCATCTTGCCGAACTCGGGGATGATGTAGGCGTGCAGCAGGTAGTGGTAGTTCTGCCGTGTCGACGCCTCGATCACGTGGTTCGGGAACCACTCCTCCACCACGTACCGCCGGAACTTCTGCCGGCCCCGCTTCGGATCCCCTATTCGTCCGAGCTCAAGCTTCGCCTCGGCGCGCTGCCAAGCCTTGTCCGCTTGCTTCTCCGTGTTGAACGTCCCAGCGGAGCGCTCATTACCGCGATGATCGCGGTAGACTGCCGTGTACCGAATTTTGCCGTTATCGTACTCGCGAGGCTTCGACCAACCCACTGCACCACTTCCTTTCCCCGTCCGCAGATCGTCCGCAGACCTTGCCGAACTTTGGCGAACTTCCGCGAACCTTCGCGGAACCTTTATTCGCCGTCTGACCTGCACGTTAACCCACATTCGGGCAGGTAGGCAAGGGGGAGCATGGAATGGCCTTAATTTTTCGGGACGAAGAGGTCGTGGGTTCGAATCCCGCCACCCCGACGGTTGAGTAGCAGTTCAGGGCCGTACACCAGCAAGTGGTGTACGGCCCTGATGCGTTCGAGTGACTAACTGTCCACGCGCGGGCGGGCGAGGCTCATGTACGCGGACACAAAGTGTTCGGTGTCCGTGGCCATCTCCACATCCACCACACTCGGTCGGGCGAAGACCAGAGAGACACCGGCCTCGGTACGCAGCGCGGACTGCTGTCCGGAGAACGTGAGGGACGGGTCTTCGGTCCGTTGGCAACCGGCCTTCATGAGCTCTTCTTGGAGGAGTTCGCGCGGTACGACACCGGGTTGAATTCCGGTGCCCAGCGCTCCAGGCAGCTCGAATACGAGATCGCCATCGTGGTCAAGCCCCAGCAGCACCAGCCGGTCGTCTGACAATGCGAGATCCAGACTGCCGTATTTGTCGTTGGAGTCGGCACCGCGCACGTACTGGTGGTCGATCCCAATGTCGCGCAACGCCGCACCGAGAGCTGCGGCATCCATCCCGACGTGCAGTCCACCGATGCGTCCGGTCGCGGCGAACTGTGCGATGAATGCCGCGAGGCTGCTCGCTGCCATCAGTACTCCCCGTTCGCCTGACCGAGGGTGCGGTGCGCGACCTGTGCCAGAGCATTGACGAGCGGGGTTCGGCGGTTGGCGGGCCACGCTAGGGCTACCTGGCCGGGCGGGATGTCGGGGACGGGGACGTAGGTGATGCCGGGGCGGGGGAACATGGCGCAGACGGCTTGGGGGAGGAAGGCCACGCCGCGGCCGGTGCGGACGTATTCGACGATCTCCTCCATGTCGTGCACGGCGGGGCCGGGGTGGGCTTGGGTGCCGTCGGGGCGGGGGTCGGCGCACCAGAAGGCGTTCCAGGCGGGGATGGCGTCGGCGTAGCGCAGGACGGGTTCGGCGGTCAGGTCGGCGATGGCTAGTTCCGTGCGGGTGGCGAGGGGGTGGTTGCTCGGCAGGGCCACGTTGAGGGGCTCGGTGTAGAGCGGCAGCAGTTCTAGTCCGTCCTCGGCGATGGGGAGGCGGACGAAGCCGGCGTCTACGTGGCCGCTGCGGATGACCTCGCCGTGGCCCCACCAGCGCAGGCGTTCCAGCAGCACGCTGATGCCGGGCCGGCTGGCGGTGAAGGCGCGCAGCGTCGCCTCGATGTCCATGCCGAGCATGAAGCCCACCCGGAAGGCGTCATTTCCGGCGGCGGTGCGGCGGACGGTCTCCAGGGCCGTTTGGGTGAGTGCGAGGAGTTGGCGGCTGAAGTCGACGAACTGTTCGCCGGCCGGGGTGAGGGCGACTTCGCGGCTGCTGCGGGCGAACAGGTCCACGCCTAGGTCGCGTTCCAGCTGCTGGATCTGCCGGGACAGGGCCGGTTGGGTGATGTGCAGCGCCTCGGCGGCCTGGCCGAAGTGCAGGCGTTCGGCCACGGCGAGGAAGTAGCGCACCTTGCGGAGGTCGATGTCCGGTTCCACGGCTTGTTTCGTCTCTCCTGCCCGTGCGACCTGCCCGACTCACCTGCTCAAAGCGATCGATGCGTCGCGTGCATCGATCGGCGCAAAACAAGCCTTGGACGGCCGCGAGCCACCCGATCAAGACTGGTGAGGTCAAGTTTAGGGCTGGATCGAGGGAGTTGTTGCGTCATGCGTGCCGCCATTGCCACCGCCGCGAACCAACCGCTGTCCGTGACGGATCTGGAGATGCCGGAGCCGGGCGAGGGCGAGTTGCTGATCAAGCTCACCGCGTGCGGCGTGTGCTTCACCGACCTGGGGCTGCTGCAGGGCCACTATCCGTTCGCGCGCTTCCCGGTCGTGCCGGGGCACGAGATCACCGGCACGGTCGCCGCGCTCGGTCCGGGCGTGTCGTGGCCGGAGGTGGGCACGCCGGTCGGGGCGCAGTTCCTGTACGACTCGTGCGGGCACTGCGACTACTGCGTGCGCGGGGAGCAGATCCTGTGCCCCGCCAAGCGCATCACGGGCATCGTCGCGGACGGCGGGTACGCGGAGTACGTCGTGCTCAAGGCCGGGTTCGTCACGCCGCTGCCTGCCGGGCTCGACCCGGTCGCGGGCGCGCCGCTGATGTGCGCGGGAATCACCGCGTTCAACGGGTTGCGCCAGGCGGGCGCGAAGCCGGGGTCGCGGGTCGGGGTGGTCGGTCTCGGCGGCGTCGGCGGGATGGCCGTGCGCTACGCGGTGGCTATGGGCGCGCGCGTCGCGGTCATCGGTCGTTCGCGCCGTGGCGAGGAGCAGGCCAAGGAGCTCGGCGCGGAGCTGTACGTCGCGACCGAGGATACGGATCCGGCCACGGCGCTCAAGGCTTGGGACGGCGGCGCGAACGTCGTGCTGAACGCGGCGCCCTCGACCACTGCCGCGACGGCCACACTCGGCGGCCTGGCTCCCGACGGCACGCTCGTGTTCTGCGGCTACGGGCCCGAGCCGCTGACCCTGCCGATCCAGCCGATGGTGCTGAACCGGCTGCACGTGATGGCCAACCCCTCCGGCTCGCCGCACGACCTGCGCGACACGCTCGCCTTCTCGGTGCGGCACGGCATTCTGCCCGAGGTCACGCCGATCACCCTGGACGACGCCCCCGGCGCGCTCGAGGCGATGGCCGCGGGCAAGAGCCAGGGCCGCTCGGTCATCGTCTTCTGATTCCAAGGAGCCAACCATGAGCAAGGTCATTGTAATCACTGGAGCGGGCTCCGGTTTCGGGGCGATCAGTGCTCGCGCGCTGGCCCACCGCGGCCACACCGTGTACGCGGCTATGCGGGACGTCCGCGGCCGCAACGCCGAACGGGTAGCCGAGGCCGCCGCGTACGCCGCCGAGCACGACGTGGACCTGCGCACCGTCGAACTCGACGTGCTGTCGCAGGAGTCCGCCGATGCCGCGATCGACGCGATCCTCGCCGAGTCCGGCCGTCTCGACGTCGTCGTGCACAACGCCGGGCACATGGTCACCGGCCCGACCGAGGCGTTCACTCCGGAGGAGATCGCGGCGGTCTACGACACGAACGTGCTCGGCACCCAGCGCGTGAACCGGGCGGCGCTGCCGTTCCTGCGCGCGCAGGGCGAGGGGCTGTTGGTGTGGATCGGTTCGAGCAGCACGCGCGGTGGCACGCCGCCGTACCTCGCACCGTACTTCGCCGCCAAGGCCGGGATGGACGCGCTGGCCGTGAGCTACGCCGGGGAGTTGGCCCGCTTCAACATCGAGACCACGATCGTCGTGCCCGGCTCCTTCACCTCGGGCACCAACCACTTCGCCACCGGCGGCCACCCGGCCGACCAGGAGACCGTCAAGGCGTACGAGGAGCGCTACGCCGGGATGATGGACCAGGTCGCGCAGCGGCTCGCGGCCCTCGCGCCCGCCGACGCGAACGTCTCGATGGTCGCGGACGCCGTCGTCGAGGTCGTGGACGCCCCGCACGGCAGCCGTCCGTTCCGGGTGCACGTCGATCCCGCGAACGACGGTTCGGAGGAGGTCTCCGCGGTGGCCGACCGGATCCGCGAGGGGTTCCTCACCCGGATCGGCCTGGAAGACCTCCTCCATCCGCATCAGTAGTGCGACTTACCGCCTACTGGATCGTGATGTCCGTCGGCCCGGCCAGCGCGGTGTACCCGTTGTCGTACAGGTACCAGAGCGCGTAGGTGCCGGCGGCGGGCAGCGAGCCGGCCGGGAAGGTGGCGGTGCCGGAGGTTCCGGCGGCCCACTCCCAGGCACTGGACGACTGCGAACCGGGGACGACGCCGACCGGGTAGAGGCCGATCCAGTTCTCCGAGTTCGCGGTGCTCGCCGCGGTCTGATACGCCACGGTGAGCGGCTGTCCGGCCGCGACCGTGGTCGTGTTCGGCACGGCGCTGCTGGGCGCGGGCGCGGAGTTCTGGCCGGTGAACGCGTCGTTCAGCGGCGTCGCGTACTCGTCGTTCGCGTTCAGCGGAGCGATCCCGAGGGCCTGCTCGATCGTGCGGCCGGCGCTGTAGTGGTCGTAGCGCGCGTCGCTGACCGTGTTCGCCGGGACAGAACCCTGCGAACCGAGCACGAACGTGGCCACGTGGTTGCCGGGCTCGTTCTCGTCCTCGTCCCAGGTGATGATGAGGAGCGACTTCTGGGTGGTCCAGGCCGGGGAGGACAGGATCGGCGCGACGGTCTGCTTGATCCAGCCGTCCTGCACCTGGAGGCTCTTGGCCGAGCCGTTGCCGGAGGACTCGCCGTCGTAGTAGTCGTCGGCGGCGATCCAGGAGAAGTTCGGCGTGGTCGAGGCGCTGGCCAGATCCGTGGTCAGCTGGCTGGTGTCGAACAGGTGCGCCTTGCAGTACGCGGCGTTCCCGGAGACGTCCGTGAAGTTGATGAACGGGGTGTCATCGGGCTCGTAGTAGGAGTCGTACTGCGTGCTCGTGTTGCACGGCGTGCCCATGCCCTGCTCGTAGGCCTTCCACGTCTCGCCCTTGGCCACGAGTTCGTCGCCTATGTTCTTGTTGGGGTCCTTGATGTTCGGGAAGTACGTGGCCCCGGTGGCGTACGTGTCGGCGCCCGCGACGGCCATGTAGTTCTCGTCGCTCGGGTGGTAGACGGCGTGGTAGTTCGCCATCGTCGAGCCCTGGGACATCAGCGTGTGCAGGTACGGCGTGTCCGAGGGGTTGTTGACGACCTCGTTGTAGTCGGTGTTCTCCATCATGATCATGAAGACGTGGCTGTAGCCGGGCACCGAGGACGGCGGCGGCGTGAGGGCGGCCGCGGTCACCGGCGTGTTCAGCGTCAGCGCGAGGTGCTCGGCGTAACCGGCCTCGCTGGAGCTGTCGACGAACGCGACCTGCACGAGAATCGACCGCGTGCCAACGGGAACGGCGCCGGTGGCCGAGCGCGCGAGGAACTCCGTCTTCCCGCCGCGGTCCGACTCGCTGACCGTCGGCAGCGAGGCCGCGGAGCCGACCTGCGCGCCCGAGGCGTTCAGGAATGTCGCGGAGACCTGCGTGTATCCGGCGTACGTGGTCCACCCGCCGAGCCAGCCGGACAGGTTGTAGGTCACGCCCCCGCCGTCGATCGCGGACGCGGCGGACGCGACGTTCACCGTCTGCTGGATCGAGCCGTCGCCCTGGTTCCCGGGCGCGAAGAACGCGGAGTCCGGCGTGCCGGAGGGGTAGCTGAAACCGCCGACCGACGAGCACATGACGTCGGGACTGCCGGACACGACCTTCCAGCCGGGCACGGTGGTGGCCGCGGTCCAGTCGGAGGTGCAGTATCCGGCGTTCGCGTCGCCGTCGACGACCAGGTTGCCGCTCGTCGTCGCGGCGAGCGCGGTGGGAGCGCACACAAGCGCCGCACACAGCAGCGCCAGCGCACTGATCACTGCAGACCAGGAGCGTTTCACGGTAGTGGGTCTCCTCGCTGAGGCCAAAGTTGTCCATACAACTATCGGCTCGCGTGGTGTCCGCACGGCGAACGTCCCGCTACGTTTCGTGAACGACTTTCATGAGAACGGGGTCATCCCGTCATCCCGATGTGCGCCGCGATCGCCTCGGGCACCGGATACGGCCGCTCGGCAGGCAGCAGCGCCGCGTCCATCGAGGTGTGCACGCGGTGCGCGAGCTCGGTGACGTCCTCGATCCCCGCGATCCACTCATCGCAGTACCGTGCGACCGCCGCGCCCCCGAGCCCGATCTGAATCGACCGATGACCCAGCGGCCGGAAGTGCAGATCACGCTCGGGATCCCACTGCACGCGCACGGGATTCCCCAACGACGCGCGCCACGCATCGTGGCCAGCATGCAGCTTCGCGTCGTAGTGCGCGAAAGCACTGTGCGCCAACGCCCACTCGAAGCCCTCGCGCGAGATCCGAATCGCCAGCACCCGCTCCTGCCCCGGCTTCAAGGCCCAGCCGCAGCGGTACATCATCCAGCGGAACGACGGCTTGATCCACGTCATCCGCTCCCTCTTGAAGCCCCCGCCGAACCGCCCAGTCGCCGCCGCGGGCCGCGCGATCGCCGGACTGTAGGCCTGATACACCGTGATCGTCGAGTCGTCGTAGCTCGCCCGAATCTGCCGGTTGGGGATGGAGATCTCGGTCATCGGTCCAAACGTGTCTTGAAGTAGTTGTAGGCGTCGGGGCCGAACAGCACGAAGCGCACTTCGCGGACGGACGTGCATTCGGTCTCGCGGACGGTACTGATCGCGATGCGCGCCGCGTCCTGCATCGGCCAGCCGAAGATGCCGGTGGAGATCGCCGGGAACGCCACCTCGTACGCACCGAGTTCGTCGGCGACGCGTAGTGAGTTGCGGTGGCAGGCGACCAGTAGTTTGGAGCGGTCCTCGGTCGTCGAGTAGACCGGGCCGACGGTGTGGATGACCCAGCGCGCGGGGAGATTGCCGGCGGTCGTCGCGACGGCTCGACCGGTCGGCAGGCCCCTGCCGTAGTGCGAGGCACGTAGCGCGCGGCATTCCTCCAGGATCCGCGGGCCTCCGGCTCGGTGGATCGCCCCGTCCACGCCGCCACCGCCCAGCAGCGACGAGTTCGCGGCGTTGACGATCGCGTCGACGGCGACCTTGGTGATGTCGCCTTCCTGGAGTGTGATCCGCGGAATCGGCATGGCCTCCAGCGTATGAGACCATCACTGCTCGTGAAAGCGGTTATCCAGCGGGCGGCTGAGGCCAGTGTGCAGGTGGACGGCGTGACGGTCGGGGAGATCGACGCGCCGGGGTTGTGCGTGCTGGTGGGGGTGACGCACGCGGACACGGAGGCCACGGCGCGGAGGTTGGCGGAGAAGTTGTGGACGCTGCGGGTGCTGGCGGACGAGAAGTCGTGCGCGGATCTGGGGGCGCCGCTGCTGTTGGTGTCGCAGTTCACGCTGTACGGGGACGCGCGCAAGGGGCGGCGGCCTTCGTGGACGGCGGCGGCGCCGGGGGCGGTGGCGGAGCCGTTGTTCGACGCGGTGGTGGCGGCGTTGCGGGAGCTCGGGGCCACCGTCGCGACCGGGGTGTTCGGCGCGGACATGAAGGTGCGGCTGGTCAACGACGGGCCGTTCACCGTGCTCCTCGAAGTCTGACGACCCCGCCGCCGAGGCCGCGGGCGGCGCGGGGTACCGTGCTGAGGCGAGGAACTGGAAGTAACCGGGCTTTCCGGGCGGGCGCGGACTGGAGGGCGAGAGCATGGTGCTGGCCGGAGCGGCGGCGGCGGGACGGTGCCTGAGCCAAGGGTGCGGACCGGCTTCCCCGCTGCACATGAGCGACGTGTTCACCGCCTGGAAGTTCGATCCGGCGATGCTCGTCGTGCTGCTGCTCGGCGTCGCGGGCTACGTCCTCGGGGTGCGCCGCTACGAGCGCGAGGTCGGATCCTGGCCGCTGGCGCGCAAGATCTGCTTCGGCACGGCGGCGGTCCTGTTCACGCTCGCGACGATGTCCTTCATCGGTTCGTACGAGAAGGTGCTGTTCTGGGACCGCGCGCTGCAGAACGCGCTGCTGCTGATGACGACGCCGCTGTTCTTCGCGTGCAGTGCGCCGCTCACGCTGCTGACCACGGGTGACAGCCGTGGCGCGCGGCTCGCTCGGCGGACGATCGCGTCGAAGCCGTTGCGGTTCCTCACGTTCCCGGCCGTCGTGTCGCTGATCCTGCTCGTCACGCCGTACGCGCTGTACTTCACCGGCTGGTATCTGACGTCGCTGACGAACGGCTTCGTCGACGAGCTGACGCACCTGGTGCTGTTCGCGGTCGGCTTCCTGTACTTCTGGAGCCGGATCCAGCTCGACCCGGTGCCGAAGAAGTTCTCGCACATGATCTCGGTGTGGATCAGCTTCGTCGAGGGGATCGGCGACGCGGGCGTGGCGATGATCCTCTGGCTCGGCGGCGGCCTGGTCGCGGGGAACTACTACGCGTCTCTCAGCACCCTGCCGCACGACGTGCTCTTCGCGCCGCTGCGGCTCGGCGCGACCTCCGGGCTGGCCTGGAACCAGGCGTTCGGCGGCGCGGTGTTCTGGATCGTCGGCGACATCACCAGCATCCCGCTGCTCGCGGCGCTCTGGCGGGCGCTGCGCAAGGACGAGGCGGTCATCGAGGACGCGGCGCAGGACGAACTCGAGGTCGTCGAGGTCGAGTACGCGCCGGGGGACGGCTCCGCCCAGGAACGTTTCCGTCCCTGGTGGGAGACCGACCCCGAGCTCTCCGCCCGCTTCGGCGGGTCCGGCGAGTAGCCGACCCTCAGGACGCCGACGGGATCGCGGTCACGTTGGCCCCGCTGGTCCCCGCCGGAGTCGTCGTCGCGTCGCCGCTGTCGCCGCCGCTGCTCGTCGTGGAACCGCTGTCCGTGGCCGCCGGGGACGTGGCGCTCGTGCTCGGCGCGCCGGAGGTCGGCGGCTGCGAGCTCGGGCCCTGCGTCGGTGCCGGAGCCGAGGACGTGGACGCCTGCGGGCTCGGTGTCGCCGGGGGCTGGGGCAGTGCGTATGCGCCCTGGTTGTAGACGTCCGTGACGTAGACCGTGGCGCCGCATGAGGCTTCGAGGTCCACCGGCGCCGTCGGGGTGGTCCCGGCGACCAGGTAGCTCAGCGAGTACGCGCTCTCCGGGCTCGTGCTCGCGGCAGGTGAGGCGCTGGTCGAGGGGGATGCCGAGGCGACTGCCGGGCACGCGTCGGGAGCCCAGGCGAACTGCAGGTCGAAGCCTTGTCCGGACTGCAACTTCAGTACCGCGCCCCAGGTCGAGGTGTCCGGCAGCGCGGAACCGTCGGAAGGCTCGTGCTTCAGGATCACCACCGAGGCCACGGCCGTGCCCGCCACGTTCTCCACCTGGAGCACCGGCGGACCGGCCACCGCGCACGTGGTGTTCGCCACCGCCTCGATGTGGCCGTACGAGACGCCGTTGATCACCGAGTCCACCGTGGCGGTCGTCTTCAGGTCGGCCGCCGTGCACTGCGGGATGCCAGCGGAGGCAAGCGCGCTCGGCGAGGCGGCCGGGAGCACCGGTCCGATCGCGGGGCCCTTCTTCCCGGCCACGGCGGCGGGCGGACGCACCGTGCGCACCTGGCCGGAGCCGCCCCCGTGCGGGGACGGGGAGGGCGCGCCGCTGCTGGTCGAGTTTCCGCCGAGGCCGACGACGCCGGTCAGCACCGGCACGATGTTGAACTTGCTGCCGGTGACCGAGCCCAGCACGACCGCGAGCATCAGCACGCCGGCGCTGCTCGCCATCACCGTGCGCCTGCGCTGCCGCGCCTTGGCCCGCTTGCGGATCCGGGTCAGCCCGGCCCGCGGCGGACCGGCCGCGCCGATCGAGGCCACGGACCGCTGCAACGCGGCCGCCAGCTCCCGGGTGTCGAGCTCGGGCGACTCCTCGGAGCCGCGGGACGAGCCGTGCCGGCCTGCGCGCTCCTCGCTCATCGCTGCTCCTCCATCCGAACCCGCAGTGCCTCGATACCCCGCGAGCCGTACGCCTTCACCGATCCGATCGAAAGACCGAGGGCCGCGGCGACCTGAGCCTCCGTCATGTCCGAGAAATAGCGCAGCACCAGCACCTCGCGCTGCCGCCGCTGCAGTCCGCGCAGTGCCTGGATCAGGGCGTCCTTCTCCAGCGCCGCGTACGCGCCCTCTTCCGCGCTGGCCATGTCCGGCATCGGCTTGGGCAGCAGCTTCAGGCCCAGCAGCCGACGGCGCAGCGCGGAACGCGACAGGTTGACGACCGTCTGCCGGAGATAGGCGAGCAGCTTGTCCGCCTCGCGCACCCGGTTGCGGGCCGCGTGCACCCGGATGAACGCCTCCTGCACCACGTCCTCGCACGAGGCCGTGTCGTCCAGCAGCAGCGCCGCGAGCCGCAGCAGCGAGCTGTAGTGGCGCTGGTACGTCTCGGTCAGCAGGTCCGTGGTCACGTCGACGTCAGTCGCCACGGCACCTCCCACGGCGGCCGGGAACGACCGTTGAACGAGCGGCGGCTTGAGGCACAGCCCCTCGGGCGCTGACAGAGTCACGACAGTTAGACAAAGAGAACCCACCGACCGTTGTACCCCGTTCGAGTGTTTCCTTGCGTGAACTGTCGGGGGGCACTCACGAGCCTCAAGGATGCCACCCGGACCGGCCCCGCAGCGCTGATTCATAGGAAAAACCCCCTCAGGAGTGAACCGGAGGGGGTTTTCCACGCGTGCGCCGTCGGTACGCCGTCCCGCGGATCAGCCCGCGGTGAGCTCCGCGGCGATCAGCTCGGCGATCTGCGCGGTGTTCAGCGCGGCGCCCTTGCGCAGGTTGTCCCCGCACACGAACAGCTCGAGCTCGTTCGGGTCGTCCAGCGACTGCCGGATCCGGCCGACCCAGGTCGGGTCGGTGCCGACCACGTCGTTGGGCGTGGGGAACTCGCCGTTCGCCGGGTCGTCGCACAGCACTATTCCGGGCGCGTCGCGCAGCACGGCGTGCGCCTGCTTGACCGTGACCTCACGCTCGAACGTGGCGTGCACCGCCAGCGAGTGCGTGGTCAGCACCGGCACCCGCACGCAGGTGGCCGAGACCTTCAGATCGGGCAGGCCGAGGATCTTGCGCGACTCGTTGCGCACCTTCAGCTCCTCGGAGGACCAGCCGTCGTCCTTGAGCGAACCGGCCCAGGGCACCACGTTCAGCGCCAGCGGGGCCGGGAAGGGGCCGAGGTCGCCGACGGCGCGGCGCAGGTCGCCGGGCTGGGTGCCGAGACCCGGGGTCGAGGCCACCTTCGCCAACTGCTCGCGCAGCGTGTCCACGCCGGGCTGGCCCGCGCCGGACGCCGCCTGGTACGAGGCGACGACCAGCTTGGTCAGCCCGTACTCGGCGTGCAGGGCGCCCATCGCGACGATCATCGAGAGCGTGGTGCAGTTCGGGTTCGAGATGATGCCGCGCGGACGCTGCCGGGCCGCGGCCGCGTTCACCTCGGGCACCACCAGCGGCACGTCGGCGTCCATCCGGAACGCGCCGGAGTTGTCCACCACGACCGCGCCGCGCGCCGCCGCGACCGGGCCCCACTGCGCGGAGACCTCGTCCGGCACGTCGAACATCGCGACGTCCACGCCGTCGAAGGCCTCTTCGCTGAGCGCGATCACCGGGACCTGCTCGCCGCGCACGGTCAGCAGCTTGCCCGCCGAGCGCGCCGAGGCGATCAGCCGGATCTCGCCCCAGACGTTCTGCCGGGTGGACAGGATCTCCAGCATCACCGTGCCGACGGCGCCGGTCGCGCCGACCACCGCGAGCGTGGGAAGCTTCTTCGAGTACTCACTCATCGCGTGCTTACCGCCCCGTCCCGGCGTAGACCACGGCCTCGTTCTCGGAGTCGAGCTCGAAGGCGGTGTGGATGGCGGCGACCGCGGGCCGGACGCTGTCCGCGCGGCAGACCACGGAGATGCGGATCTCGCTGGTGGAGATCATCTCGGCGTTCACCCCGGCCTTGGCCAGCGCCTCGAAGAACACGGC
>DATJIF010000060.1:0-13765 GCA_035493475.1 Actinospica sp. | reverse complement strand
TGCCCGGTCGCCGGCCGTCTGGTGTGCCAGATCGCGTGAACTGTCGGCTCCCCTGTTAGCTGACAGGCCGTGCGCCGCCCGACATGGAAGAGCTTGCCAAGTCCGCCTCACATCCGACTAACGTGTTGATATCCGCACAGGTCAGAGGCCATCTTTCGCGGGCTTGGCGCGGCGGTACGGGCTGACGGTGGGGTCGCCGTGCACATGGAAGCGCCAAGGGACGTCGGCGGCCCGGCTGACTCCGACGCGCGGGCCCGAGCGGATCAGGGCGCCGTCCAGGGGCTTGCCGAACTCCAGCGTCAGCGGGCCGCGAGGCGCGCACAGGTCCGCGCCGTCGAGTTCGCGGGTCAGGCCGAGCGCGGTCGCGAGCCGCCCGGGGCCGCGGGCCAGGTCGGCGTCCACGCGGGAGGCGACGCGGCGGGCGCGGGCGAGCGGGAGTCCGTCCACGACCTCCCCGGCGCGGATGAGCACTCCCTCGCCGGTTCCCTCCGGCATGCAGACCGCGTTGACCGCGTAGTGCATGCCGTAGATGAAGTAGACGTACGCGTGGCCGGGCGGGCCGAACATCACCGCGTTGCGCGCCGTGCGTCCGCGATACGCGTGCGAGGCCGGGTCGCGGGCACCGGCGTACGCCTCGACCTCGGTGATGCGCAGCGTGACGGGACCCGCGTCCGAATGCGCGGTGAGCAGGCAGCCCAGCAGTTCGGGCGCCACGTCGGGCGCGGTCCTGGCGAAGAAGTCCCGAGGCGGCACGGGCCCACTGTACTCCGCCCGAGTGATCGTCAACTTAGGGTTGACGAATGCGAATCGTCAACTTACGGTTGACACATGACGCCGACACCGAACCTCCAGGACCTCGTCCAGTCCGTCCGCGACGAGGTGCCCGACACCGACCTGCTCGGCCAGCTGACCAAGGCCGCCGAGTACTCCGCGAGCCTCGCCACCCTCGGCGACCGGCTGCTCGACCACTTCGTCTTCCAGTGCCGCCAGGCCGGGATGTCCTGGGCCGAACTCAGCGGCGCGCTCGGGGTGAGCAAGCAGGCCGCGCACAAGCGGTTCAACACCGCGACGCCGCCGTTCCAGCGGCTGACCGTCAAGGCGCAGGCCGTGATGCAGGGCTCGACCGACCAGGCGCGCACGCTGGGGCACGAGGCCTTCGGCACCGGACACATGCTGCTGGCGCTGTTCGAGCCCTCCGACAGCCTCGCGGCCATCGCCCTCGCGAAGGCGGGCGTCACGCGGGACGCCGTCCGGGAACAGCTCCTCGTGCGCAACCCGGCGCAGCCGGAGGAGCCCAGGCTGGCGATCCCGGCCACCGCGCACGCCAAGACAGCCTTGCGCGGCTCCTTCGAAGAGGCGATCGGCCTCGGCCACAACTACATCGGCACCGAACACATGCTGCTCAGCCTGATCAGCGACCCGGAGTACTCCTCGACGCAGATCCTCACCGCGATCGGCACGGACCCGGACGCCGTGCGCGGCGCGCAGCTGAAGGTGGTGGAGCAGGTGACGCAGGCTCGGATGAAGCAGCAATCGTAGCCAGAATGTGAGACAAGATTGACCGCACTGTGGACGCTCTTGCTAGGGTCGCAGTACCGCGATACCCGACGAAGGAGTCCGCATCCCATGTCTGAGACGGCCACCTACACCCATGGCCACCACGCCTCGGTGCTGAGCTCGCACACCTGGCGCACGGCCGAGAACTCCGCCGCCTACCTGCTGCCGCGGTTGCGTCCGGGCATGAAGCTGCTGGACGTCGGCTGCGGCCCGGGCACGATCACCGCCGACCTCGCCGCGCTGGTCGCGCCCGGGCACGTCACCGGTCTGGAGTACGCGCCGGGGATCCTCGACCAGGCGCGGCGGACGGCCGCCGAGAAGGGCGTGGCCGACACCACCGCGTTCGTGGTCGGCGACGTGCACTCGCTCGACTTCCCGGACGACACCTTCGACGTCGTACACGCTCACCAGGTGTTGCAGCACGTCGGCGACCCGGTGCGCGCCCTGAGCGAGATGCGCCGGGTGTGCAAGCCGGGCGGCTACGTCGCGGCCCGGGACAGCGACTACAGCGCCTTCTTCTGGTTCCCTGAGAGCAGCCGTCTCGAGGAGTGGAACAGGTTCTACTGTCAGGTGGCGCGCGCGAACGGCGGCGAGCCGAACGCCGGGCGGCACCTGAAGTCCTGGGCCGCGCGGGCCGGATTCGACCGCGCGGACATCCGTGCCACCACCTCGACGTGGTGCTTCAGCACGGACGACGAGCGCGCGTGGTGGGGCGCCTCGTGGGCCGACCGCGCGGTGAAGTCCGACTTCGCGAAGGTCGCGGTCGAGGGCGGGTTCGCCACGCCCGAGGATCTGGAGCGGCTGGCGCAGGGCTGGCGGGACTGGGCCGCCGACGAGGACGGCTGGCTGTGCATCCCGCACAGCGAAATTCTCTGCAAGGCCTGAAGCCGAATCATGATCTCATAGCGTTACCATCGAGTAGTGGAAAGCACCGTGATGGCGACGTCGTTGAGGCAGGCCCTGGAGGCGCGCCCGATCGTGCTCGACGGCGGGCTGTCGAACCAGCTCGAACAGCAGGGCGCGGATCTGCGCGACGATCTCTGGTCGGCGCGCCTGCTGGCCGACGATCCGGCCGCGATCACGGCCGCGCACGCCGCCTACTACGCGGCGGGTGCGCAGGTCGTGATCACCGCCAGCTATCAGGCGAGCTTCCAGGGCTTCGCGACCCGCGGCATCGACCAGGCGCACGCGGCGCAGCTGATGCGCCGCAGCGTGGAGCTCGCACGTGACGCGGAGTCAGACGCCGCCGCGCACGGAGGTGATCGTTGGGTCGCGGCGTCGGTCGGCCCGTACGGCGCGGTGCTGGCCGACGGCTCGGAGTACCGCGGCCGGTACGGACTGAGCGTGTCCGACCTCGAAGCCTTCCACGCCGCGCGGCTGGAGACGCTCGCGGGAGCGCAGCCGGACGTGCTCGCACTGGAGACGATCCCGGACGCCGACGAGGCCAGGGCCCTGATGAACGTGGTGCGCGGCACGGGTGTTCCCTGCTGGCTCTCCTTCAGCGTCACCGGCCGCAAGACCCGTGCGGGCCAGCCGCTCACGGAGGCCTTCGAACTGGCCGCCGACGTGGCCGAGGTGATCGCGGTCGGCGTGAACTGCTGCGCCCCGCAGGACGTGCTCGGCGCGGTCGAGATCGCGAGCGCGGTGACCGGGAAGCCGGTCGTCGTCTACCCGAACAGCGGCGAGTCCTGGGACGCGCAGGCCCGGGAGTGGCGCGAGATCTCGACCTTCGACGCGGGGCTCGTGCAGTCCTGGGTCGCGGCGGGGGCACGGCTGATCGGCGGCTGCTGCCGGGTCGGTCCGGACGCGATCCGGCAGGTCGCCGAGGCCGTGCGCTCCTAGCTTCCGTCAACAACCGCTACGCGAAGACCCCGTTCAGCCAGGCCTGCCACGCGGCGGTCGCCTCCGGCAGCGGGGTCTTCGGCTCGAACAGGTGGTGCGCCGCGTCCACGGTGCCGCCGAACGCGTCGCGCCCGTAGAAGCGGTAGAGCGCGCCGGAGCAGCGCAGCCCGACGAAATGCTCCGTCAGATAGTCGATCTCGGACTCGATCCAGCCGAAGTTCGGCACCTCGAGCGAGAGCGGATCGCCCACCTTGCTCCCCGGGCCGACGCCGAGCGCCGCCTTGAGCACGCCGATCGAACCCGGCCGCGCGGACGCCGCCGGGCCGCCGACCGCCAGGAACTCGACCGGCCGGCCGGCGAAGTAGTGCACGTACTCGCCGAGGGAGTGCAGGTAGAAGTCCGTGTGCGCGCCGACGCCGTTGTACTGGTCCTCCCAGTCGTCCTGCATCAGGATCCCGCTGTGCACGTAGCGCAGGTAGGCCGTGCCGCCGTCGCGCGCCTCGATCAGGTAGTCGAGCGCGTTGAAGAAGCCGTCCGGGCCCTCGACCCGGATCTGCACGTGCTCCGGCGGCTGCCAGACCTTCACCTTCGGGTCGTCCGGGCCGAGGCCGCCGACCCCGTTGTCCTGCTCGACCGGGAACATCCAGGCCGCGGTCTCCCGGGTGATCGCCGCGAAGACCTGCTCGGGCGTGCCGGGGATGACGACCTCGCGGCGGACTTCGAACTCCTTCGACATGCTGCTCACTGCTCCTCGGACTCGGACTCGGACGGCGACGGGGACGCGGGTTCGGCGGGCGGTTTCAGGCTCGGGTGCAGGGCGACGACGAGCCGGTGCTCGCGGCCGCCCGGAGCCTTCTCATCGTGGTACTTCGCGACCAGTCCGCGCACGGCGAGGCTCAACTCCTCGGCGAACAACGCCCGTTCGGCGGCGGAGGCGAACCGGACGTCGCCGTCGATCGCGAAGGTGGCCAGCGGTTTCCCGGCCGCGCGGGCGCCGCGCACGAGTTCGCCCACCTCGCGCAGCAGCCGCGCGGCGAGCGCGAGCAGCCAGCGCGCGGACAGGTGGTCGGGGCTGCGCTCCGGGTCCGGCGCCAGTTCGGCGAGCGTGGCCGGGGAGATCAGGAAGGAGGCGGCGCTGGCCTGCAGCACGCGTTCGAGCATGTTGCCGCGGCGGCGCTCCTCGACCAGTTCGACGAGCCCGTGCTGCTCCAGCTCGTGCAGATGATAGTTGGCCTTCTGCCTGCTCAGGCCCACTTTCTTGGCGGCGGTGCTGGCCGAGGCGGGCTCGGCGAGGGTGGCCAGCAGCCGGGCCCGCACCGGGTCGAGCGCACTGCGCGCGGCCTCCGGCTCGTTGATGACGACGATCTCCTGCATGACCCGATTCTCCGACCGACAGTTTTTCCTGTCAAGGAGGCCGATCTTTTCAGGTAAGGGGTTGAACCGAGGGGGCGCGCGAATCGTGCACGGGAGTGTGAGCACACACGGGAGCGTCGGGATCCTCCCCGCCCCGGCGTCCGCGGGTACTATGGCCGAGCCCAGACATCCCCGGACCGGAGCGGAGCCGGTGAAACGCTCTTTCAGCAGAGCAGCCCGCCCCGCCGGCGCCGCGGCGGAGTCACCCGCGCGCGCCGACGAGGAACGCCTGCGCGCGCTCTACGAACAGTACTCGGGACCGCTGTTCGGCTACGTGCTCCGGCAGACGCACGGCGACCGGCAGGCCGCCGAGGACATCGTGCAGGAGACGCTGCTGCGGGCCTGGACGCACCCGGACGCGCTCGATCCGGACCGCGGCTCGGTGCGCGCCTGGCTGTTCGCGGTGGCCCGCAATCTGATCATCGACGCGGTGCGGGCCCGGCAGGCGCGGCCGCGCGAGGTCGGCGAGGACCGGCTCGGTGAGGACTGGGCCGGCTCGGTGCCGGATCCGGCCGACGACGCGTTCGACCAGACGCTGGACGCGCTGCAGATGGCCGAGGCGCTGGACGCGCTGAGCGACGAGCACCGCGCGGTGATCGTCGAGACGTACTATCGAGGGGCGTCGGTGGCCGAGGCGGCGAAGGCGCTCGGTGTGCCACCGGGGACGGTGAAATCCCGCACGTACTACGCGTTGCGTGCACTGCGGTCGGCCTTTGCGGAAAGGGGGCTGACGCGATGAGCGAGGAAACACACCTGTGGCGCGAGGAGTTGGGCGCGTATCTGGTGGGCGCGCTCGATGCCGAAGAGGCCGAGCGGATGCGCGTGCACTTGGAGGGGTGCCCCGCCTGCCGTGCCGAATACGCCGAACTGGCGCCGGTCGCCGGTCTGCTCGCGAAGGTTCCGGCGGAGGCGTTCTTCACAGCGGCCGATTCCGGTGCCGCGCCGGATCCGGCGATGTGGGACCGGTTGCGCGCGCGGGCCGGGCTGCCGGCGCCGGGCGTGGCGGGGTCGCCGTCGGACGTACGGCTGCGCGCGAATCCGACGCTGCCGGGCGGTCAGCGGCCCGGCGGACCGGTGCGTCCGCAGCAGCCGAGTCCCTCCACCCGGCCGTCGCCGCGCCGCGCCCGCCGCTCGATGCATCCGTCGACCGCCGCGCTGATCTCCGGCGTACTGGTGGCCGCCGCCGCGTTCGGGCTCTACGCCGGAACGCGCCCCTCGACGAAGGCCGACACCGCCGGGATCGAGACCGTCAGCGCCGTGAACGCGGCTGACGGGGTGTCCGGGACCGTGCAGTACCGGCCGACCGACTGGGGCAGCTGGGTGCAGATCACGCTCAAGGGCGTCAAGCCCGGGGACGACTGCGTGCTCTACGCGACGGACGGCCACGGCAACAAGGCGGTCGCGAGCACCTGGTGGGCACCCTCGCTGACCAGCGAGGCCGCCACGATCCCGGGCGGCGTCGCGATGGACGCCGCGGACATCAAGAACTTCCAGGTGACCACGACCGCCGGCGAGGTGCTGCTGACGGTGCCCGCGTCCTGAGGCGGGACCTGCTCAGGCCTCGTCCTCGCTGGTGTCGATCCAGAGGCAGAACGGGTGCCCGTCCGGGTCGAAGTGCACGATCACGTCGTCCTGCGGCTGGAAGTGCGCGACCACGGCGCCGAGCGAGACGGCGTGCTTGCTCGCCTCGTGCAGGTCCTCGACTTCGAAGTCGAGGTGCATCATCATCTGCTGGTCGGACTGGCTGCCCGGCCAGACCGGGCGCCGGTGGTGCTCCTCGACCTGGAAGGAGAGCCCGGCTCCGCCCTCGGGGCTGCGCACGGTGGCCCAGTCCGCCTCGTCCCTGCCGATCTCCCAGCCGAGCAGTTCGGCGTAGAAGCGGGCGAGCTTGCGCGGAGTCGGCGTGCCGACCACGGTCGCGGTCAGGTGGATCGACGGGCGGGACATGGGGCCTCCGGCGGCTCGGGTGGATGCGGTGTCTCAGGGCGCGAAGGTGACCGCCATGACGGCCCCCGCGTCGTCGACCGATTCGGAGGATACCGGGTCGGTCAACCGGAAGCGTGCGCAGCCGAGGTTCTGGAACGACGTGCTCAGCCGGGCGCCGAGGAAGTTCAGCAGGTTCGTCGCAGCGCCCGGATCCGGGCTCGCGGCGTTCGCGAAGGCGGCCGCGTCCTGCTGGAGCCGCGTGGCCTGGATCGAGTCCATGGCGCGGCAGTAGGCCCGCGGGCTCTGGCCGGACGGCAGCGGCGGCTGGTCCACGCCGACCCGGTAGAGGTTCGCCTTGGTGGTGTTGAAGGATGTTCCGACCATCGCCATCGGGTCGTTGAGCGGCACGAGAGCGGCGGGCGCGGCCTGGTAGGCGGCGGCCTGGATCTCGTCGAGCGCGAGCGACGTGGCGGTGCCGCCGCCGTCGAGGTTCGGCGCGGTCCACGGCGTGCATCCCAACGCCGGGTCGACGAACGTGTCGAGCAGGGCGTTGTCGCTCGGATTGGAGAGCACCGTGGCGCCGCGCAGTCGGGCGGCGTTCGCGGGCGTGTTCTGCGCGGTGTTGCCGAATGAGCTCAGCAGGTACTGCGTGGTCACGTTGTCGCTCTGGTCCTGGTCGATGAGCGAGAAGTCGCGCGTCGTCGGGCACGGCTCGCCGTCGTTCGCTGTGCCGAGCGCGGGCACGGTCAGTCTGTGCGCCGCGATTCCCGCGTTCACGGCGGCATAGAACGCGGCCCCGTTGCAGTACGCGTACTGACCGAACACGGAGCCGTCGAGCCCGTTGACGCAGTGGTTGAACGCGAGACCGCCGCGATTCGTCGAGCGCAGCGTGAGGTCGTTCCCGTTGTAGCCGAACCAGATCCCGACCATGGCACCGGCCGGAAGCACCGGGACCACCGGAGCCACGGCCGGGCGGCGACCGGCGTCGACCACGAGCGGATCGTAGACGGCCAGCGCTCCGGTAGCCGGATCGTAGACGGTGGCCTGCACGAACGCCGTCTGTGCCGAGTTCGCCTCGTGGCACGGGCCATTGCGGATGTTCGTCGCGGAGAGCTGATACGGAGTCGCCAGGCCGCGCGCGGTCAGCGGGGCCGCCGGGACCGTCAGCGTGCAGTCCGGGTTCGCGGCCCGGGTCGGACGGACCGGCCCGGGCACGGGTGGCGCCGCTATCGCCACCGTGACCGCTCCCCCGACCAGTACCGGAATCACGGCCGGCACCAGCAGGAGCATCCGTCGGCGCCGGCGCCAGCGGTCGGCGCGGACGGGGGAACGGTGGGACATGCCGGGCTCCTCGGGTGGGTCGTGGGCTGCGGGACTGCCCGCCCATCTGACCCGACCCGAGAAGCACGGGTGAGCCGATCGAGTGAATCGCCAGTGCCGCGCCACGGCGGCCGCGGGTTAGATGTCGTGCGTCTCGTTGTCCCGAGCGCTCACCGTGGGCCCGCCGAACGCGGCGGCCGCGCGGGCGGTGGCGGCGTCGATGCCCAGCGTGTACGCGACGTGCGTGACCATCAGCTTCTTGACCCCGGCGCCGGTCGCCATCTGCGCGGCCTCCTCAGGGGTCGAATGCAGGATGTACTCGGTGCGCTGCTCGGGCGAGTCGAAATCCGCCTCGCACACGAACAGGTCCGCGCCCGCCGCCAGTTCGACCAGGCTGTCGCAGGGCGCCGTGTCGCCGGAGTAGACCAGGACCCGGCCCTCGTACTCGGCGCGCAGTCCGTACGCGGGCTGCGAGTGGTTGACCCGGCACACCGAGAGCCGCAGGTCGCCGACCCGGCCGCTCCAGTCCTCGGCGATCTCGTGCATCTCGAACACCTCGGTCACGTCCGTGAAGTGCCCCGCGTGCTCGCCGAAGTACTTCGCGACCCATCCGGGCGGGCCGTACACCGGGATCGGCGCCTGCAGGCCGAGTTCGCCGTACGCGAGGCCGTAGAACGCGGTCTGCAGGTCGTGGCTGTGGTCCAGGTGCAGGTGCGAGATCCAGATCGCGTCGAGCTCGGCCGGGTTCAGGTGCCGCTGCAGGTTGGCGAACGTACCGAACCCGGCGTCCACCCACACGTTCGCCGCCCCCGCGCGCAGCAGGTAGCCGGAGCAGGCTGCGTCGGGGGCGGGGTACGGGGTGGCGGCGCCGAGCACGGTGAGCGAGAAGGTCATGCGGGTGATGCTACAAGCGGAGCCAGTGCTCGAATAGGGATCATCCGGGTGGGTACGGGCCTGGGATCAGCGTTTTTCGAGAGGCGGTCGCCATGTCGAAGAAGACCAACAAGCGCAGGGCCCGCCGACGCCGCAAGGCCAACCACGGCCGTCGGCCCGCATAGTTCATATCAATCGGCCGAACGAGGCCGTCCGCGTCGTGTCTCGGACGTCCCCGGGTCTCGACGTGCAATGATCCGAACTGTTGTCGCCACAACCTGTCGCCACACAGGTCGGGGCCGCGATCCCCGCGGATCGCGGCCCCTCGCGCGTTTCCCTGCCGGTTTTCCCCGCTAAGGCCTGCTGCGCAACGCGATCTCGGCGAGCTCCGGCATCCGGTCCTGCGCCAGCCGCGCGGCGAACCGGATCCCGAGCGCGGCGAGCACGAGCCCGTACACGGCGCCCGCGGCCAGCAGCGCGGGCATCCGGACCGCCGCGGCCACGTGCCCGGTGAGCACGACGGCTACGATGAGCGGCGCCGCGAGGATTGCGGTGCCGAAGATGCTGCCGAACGCCGTGCCCACGTTCTGCATCTTGTATCCCTCCGCCGCCCTCGGAGTCGGGTTGCCCGGCCGTTTCTCCACCGGGTACGCAAGCACCACGCTGAAGATGTCGGCGAGCGCGATCCCGCCGCCGAAACCGCCCAGATACACCGCGAGCGCGAGGAACACGGCCTCCGGATGCTTCGCGATCACCGCCATGACGAAGAACAGCACCGCGAACAACGGCAGGGCGATCATCGCCGTCGCCGCGTTGATCCCGCCGAAGTACGCGCGCAGCGAGGCCCGTCCGTGCAGCGCGACCGCGTCGAACCCGAATGCGGGCCCGGTCATGCCGATCGCGTTGCCGTTGAACACGCCGATGAACGCGGCCGCGAACGTAGCCCCGCCGATCAGCCCACCCATATACGCGGGCGTACGCAACGTGCTGGCCGCCGAAGCCACGACGATGATGAGCGTCAGCCCCCAGAAGATCTTCGCGCCCGGCTCACGACGCTGATACACCCAGTGGCGTGCCGCGATCGTGCCGGACAGTCCACGGTTCGCGAACGGCAGCGCGGTGCTGTTCACCGACTTCGCCTGCGTCGTCGTGTCCACGGTGACCAGCGCCTCCGCCAACTGCCTGATCCACAGCGCTCCGAGCGCGACGATGATCGCGGCGAGCAGGAGCAGCCGCAGCAGCCCGGTCAGCGCGTGCCCGGTGGACGCGTCGCGGATCGCGTGCGCGGCCAGGCCCGGCGGCGTCCAGCGCATCCACGCGTCGATCCCGCCGAAGCTCTTCGCGGTGATCTTCCCCTCCGCCGTCATACGCGGTACGACCTGCACGAACACCTCGTACAGCGCGAAGATCGGCAGGATCAGCAGCGCCGCGAAGTCCTTCCCGCGCCGCGACCGCAGCAGCCCGGCCAGGCTCGTGGTGACGCACCGTGCCAGCACGATGCAGAAAAGCACCTGAAGCACGACCGCGACCAGCGCGAACAGCACGCCGAGCACACCCGAGGCGAGCCCGACCACCGCGCCGAGCATCGCCACGACGTTCGCCACCGGCCAAGCCCCCGCGCACGACGCCGCGAGCAGCCCGACCGCCAGCGGCCGCGTCCGCAGCGGATAGAGCGCGAGCGTACTCGGATCGAGCGTGCTGTCGAGGCTGAAGACGAGCAGCGGCAGGATCAGCCACCCGAACGCGAACGTCGTGAAGGTGACGGTCGTCAGCTGCACCGCCGCCTCCTGCCCGCGCAGCGCCGCCAGGCTCACGAACACGCCGACCGCGACGAGACCGGCGACGATCGTGCTGAGGATGAACGCCGCCCGCGCCTGCCCCGAGGACTTCAGCGCGTTGCGCAGCAGCCGCAGCTTCAGCTGGACGAGGAGCCCAACCACGACAGTCCCTCCCCGTCGTTCGCCCGCGAGCCGACCAGGTCGATGAACGCCTGGTGCAGGCTCTTGCCGCCGCGCACCTCGTCGATCGTGCCGGTGGCCACGATCCGGCCCTTGTCGATGATGGACACGTGGTCGCAGACCTGCTCGACCAGCTCCATGACGTGGCTGGAGAACAGCACCGTCGAGCCGCTGCCGACGAACCGGGTCAGCAGCCTGCGGATCACGTCGGCCGAGACCGGGTCCACCCCCTCCAGCGGCTCGTCCAGGAACAGCACGGACGGATTGTGGATCAGGGCGCTGCCGAGCGCGATCTTCTTGCGCATGCCGGTCGAGTAGTCCGCGACCAGCCGCTTCGCGTCCGGCACCAGGTCGAGCACGTCGAGCAACTGACCGGCCCGTTGGCGCGACTCGGCGGCCGGGATGCCGCGCAGCCGACCCGCGTACTCCAGCAGCTCCTCGCCGCTGAGCCGCTCGAACAGCCGCGCCTCGGCCGGAACGACCCCGATCAGCGCCTTCGCCGCCGCCGGATCGGACCACACGTCCACCCCGTTGATCCTGATCCGCCCCAGGTCGGGCCGCAGCAGGCCGGTCATCATGGAGAGCGACGTCGTCTTGCCCGCGCCGTTCGGCCCGACCAGCCCGGCGAAGGAGCCCGCCTCGATCGTCAGATCGATCCCGGCCACCGCCGGCTTGTCCCCGAAGCTCTTGCGCAGTCCGTCCACTGAGATGGCCGCCACGCTGGAATCCCCCTTCTTGACAGGTAGGCACAGCCTAGGCGAAGTCCGAGACAGAGAGTCGCCTAAAGAAGTCCCGAACTCTCTTGTTGCTCTGCTCACATGAATGTTCTACTCGCCCGACGGACCCGCGCGCGGCGGGCGCTTCAGCGATGTCGGTGGAGATTACATGAGCGACCAGGTACAAGACCGAGCGGCCACGCCCCCTGCGGCGGACTCGGCCCAGTTGGCGCACGGCGCGCTCAAGGGCGTGGACTCGATCGTGATGGCCGTCGCGGGCACCGCCCCCGGCTACTCGATCTCGGCGAGCACCGCGGTCCTGGTGGGCGCGGCCGCGCTGGCCGGTCCGGCGGCGCTGCTGTGGTGCGGCATCCCGATGCTCGGCATCGCCTTCGCGTTCTCCCACCTGGGCCGGGGCGACGTGAACGCGGGCGCCGCCTACTCGTGGGTGCGCAAGGCGCTGCACCCGCTGCTCGGCTTCATCTCCGGCTGGGCCGTCGTCGTCTCCGCCACGATCTTCATGGTCGCCGCGGCCGTCCCCGCGGGCCAGGCCACGCTCTCGCTGTTCAACGAGAACAAGACCTGGTCCACCGGCGCGATCACCGCGGTCGGCGCCGTCTGGTTCCTGATCATGGCCGTGATCGTGGCGGCCGGCGTGACGATCACGACCAAAGCCCAGTGGATCATGTCGTGCATCGAGGTCGCGGTCCTGATCGTGGTCGGCGTCGCCGCGCTGTTCCACGAGTCCGGACGGCACGGCGCCGCGTTCTCCTGGAGCTGGTTCTCCCCCACCCACTTCGGCGGCGTCTCCGGCTTCGCGGCCGCGGCACTGGTCGCGGCCTTCTACTACTGGGGCTGGGACGTCACCGCGAACCTGAACGAGGAGTCCAAGCGCTCCAAGCTGGCCAACCTCGGCGGCATCATCGGCGTGGTGATCGTGTGGGCGCTGTTCGAGCTGTTCACCGTCGACATCAACCTGTTCTTCTCCGGCGACGACATCCAGAACCAGGGCACCTCGATCTCCACCGCCCTGGCCACGGCCGTCGGCGGCTCCCTGCTCGGCAAGCTGATGATCATCGCGGTGATGCTCTCCACGATCGCGACCCTGGAGACCACCCTCATCCAGGTCTCCCGCTCCCTGTTCGCCATGGGCCGCGACAACACGCTGCCCAAGGCCTTCGGCAAGATCGACCCGAAGCGCCGCACCCCGGTCGTCGCCACCGCCGTCGTCACGGTCGTCAGCCTCGGCCTGTTCGTCGCATCCGGCAGCATCGGCTCGGTGAGCAACATCATGACCGACGCCATCGACGCCATCGGCCTGCAGATCGCCGTCTACTACAGCCTGGCCGCCCTGGCCGTCACCGTCGCGTACCGCAAGCAGATCTTCACATCCCTCTCGAACGCCCTGTTCATCGGCTTCCTCCCGCTGCTCGGCGCCGCCTTCATGGCCTTCACCCTGATCGAGAACCTCACCGGCGACGGCCTGACCGCCGAGGCCAAGTGGATCGGCATCGGCGCCCTGGCCCTCGGCCTGATCCCGATGACCTGGTACGTCGTCAAGAAGGTCCCCTACTACCAGCGCCGCGCCCGCCTGGCCTCCGAAGACGAGCTGGACGGCCAGTTGCTGGCGGAGGTCGCGGCCTGAGCTGAGGTGCGGCCCGCGGTAGATGGCGGGGTCGGATGTCTCTCCCGGGTCGGCGGCCTAGACTTCTCACATGCCTGAGAACTTGATCGCCGGCCCGCCCCCCACCCTCCTGCCCGCCGACCCGCGGGCCCAGGATCTGCTGGACGCGGGGACGCCGTTGAAGGAGGTCGCGGCCTCCTGCCCGGCGTCCTCGCTGGCCTGGGCACTGCTCGCCGAGCAGGCCCTGGACGAGGGCGAGAGCGTCACCGCCTACGCCTACGCCCGCACCGGCTACCACCGCGGCCTCGACGCGCTGCGCCGCAACGGCTGGAAGGGCCACGGCCCGATCCCGTGGTCGCACCAGCCCAACCAGGGCTTCCTGCGCGCACTGCGCGCGCTGTCCGAGGCCGCGGGCGACATCGGCGAGCTCGAAGAGGCCGAGCGCTGCGTCTCGTTCCTCTCCGACAGCGACCCGACCGCCCCGCTCAAGCGCAAGTAACGACAGCGACAGCGACACGTCGTGGCCTCGGCGGACG
>DATJIF010000059.1:0-4724 GCA_035493475.1 Actinospica sp. | reverse complement strand
CACGGCGTGCTACACGGCCCGCCTTCCAGTCGCGCTGCCTGCGAGATGGCCGTAGGTGCCCCTGTCTCGAAACGCTGTCACAACGTCGGCTAGCGCGCCGAGGGCGGCGAACGCGAAAGCGCCCCGGCCGAGACCTATCTGACGCTGGCCTTGGTCGAGTTGACTGACTGGCGGGGGTTTGGCATGTGCTCAGACAGATGCAGCACTTCCCTCCGGTCTCCGGAGTTCGCGACTCGCGTCAACCGCTCTCTGGTTACTCCGTACGACTGGAGATTCCGGCACGCTGTTCTTGTTCGGGAGATAGAGCGGGCGAAAGGAGCCAGGTCCAGCAGTACCAGGAACGCCGCACCCTCACCCACCCCGGCCGATGGCTCGGCCCCCATCGGGCCGCTGGGGACTTGGAGCGCCGCCGCCACTGGATCACCCGCCAGCGGTTCGACCGGCTCCGGCAACGGCAGCGCGCTTTCGGGCTGGAGCTCCGCGCCGCAGCTCCGCACAGAAGGAGGCCAAAAGTCCCGGCCAAGGCGGGACGATCGACCCTGGGCAGTCGGCGCTCCGGAGGGGAGAAGGTAAGAGCAAGGGAATTCGTGCGGCTGCGGGGCCCGCTCCCAGCGCTGAACCCAGTGAAAAGCATAAGCACGCATCAGGAGGAGGTGAGCAAGGCATGCTCCCAGAGAACGACGGGTCGCTGACCGTACCATCCGCCTCGTCTAAGGAACGCGTCCCAGGGTTCTCCTCGCTCCCACCGCCCTGTTCCTGCTGAAGGACTGCAGGGCAGCGCGGCCGGCCCGGTGGTAGCGGCCGTGGCTTCTTCGCCCAGATAGCCGGCGCCGACGGCTGGTGCCTTCTACACACCTGTTCGGCATCAGCGCCGTGCGCGAGAGCCAGGTGCAGCCGCCCATCGATCGGAGCAAACAAGCCGGATGAGCAGGAATCGGCAGAAGCAGCGGCCAGGCGGAGGCGCTGGCCGGAGAAGGAGATGAGGACAATGAAGCGTGTCGTCGTCGATCACTACGGCGGCCCCGAGGTCTTGCGGGTGGTTGAGGAGGATGACCCTCGACCGGGTCCGGGCGAGGTCCGAGTCAGGGTGCTGGCCGCGGGCGTGTCCTATACCGATGCCATGTTGCGCGCCGGATCCTATCTCGGCGTGCCGAATCCGCCGTTCACGCCCGGCTACGAGCTCGTCGGTATCGTCGAGGAGCTTGGCCCGGGCTGCTCGCGGTTGCGAGTGGGAGAGCGTGTCGGCGCGCTGACGGTGTGGGGTGCCGACGCGGAGCGCGTGTGCCTGCCGGAGGTCGGCGCCGTCGAGGTGCCGGAGGACCTCGATCCAGCGGAGCTCCTGAGCCTCGTGTTCATCTACATGACGGCGTACCAGCTGCTCCACCGTACGGCGAAGGTGAAGCCGGGCGAGGCGGTGCTCGTACACGGCGCGGCCGGGAGGGTGGGCACTGCGGTGCTTGAGTTGGGACGCGTTGCCGGGCTTCGCCTGTACGGCACATGCTCGGCCCGCGACTGTCCCGCGGTGGAGCGGCTCGGCGCTGTGGCGATCGACTACCGCAGCGAAGACTTCGTGGCGCGGATGCGCGCGCTGCCGGGCAAGGGCGTGGACGTCGTGCTCGACGGCCTCGGTGGCAAACTGTCGCTGCGCTCCTTCCGCGCGCTGCGGCCCGGCGGAAGGCTGGTCGTGTACGGGCACTCCGCCACGGTCGCGCACGGTCGCAGGAGCTGGCGAGGCTGGGCTGTGTGGTACGCGACCACCGCGTTGGTCGGACTGTGGAGCCTGCTCGATCCGCGTCGGCGCGTTTGCGCCTACAGGATCCAGAGGCTCCGCGGCAACCGCCACCAAGCGCTCCCGGTAGCCGGGAGATCGCGACCGCTTCCAGTCGGCGGCGAGCCGCGCGACCCGGAGTGGTTCCGGGAGGACTTCCACGCCCTGCTCGAACTGCTGCGCCGCGGCGACATCCACCCCGTCGTGGCGGAGCGCCTGCCGTTGACCGAGGTGCGGCGCGCGCACGAGATGCTCGAGAGCTCGGCGTCGAAAGGAAAGCTCGTCCTGGTGCCGTAGACCGGCGGGGAGGAGTGTGCGCGATGGCGCTGGATGTGCCTGCTGGCCGAGCAGTACGCGTCACCTCGGTCGGGACCCACTCGCCGCCGCGAGCGCGCTATCTGCCGACCGCCGAGCACGGCCTGATCGGCGATCTGCACACCGTCGCGCTTGTCGGTACTGACGGGACAATCGACTGGTATTGCTGCCCGCGCTTCGATTCCCCTAGCGTGTTCGCGGCGATCCTTGACGCCGACCACGGGGGCCTGTTCCGGATCGCGCCCGACGGTGATAGCTGGAACTCCAAGCAGCTCTACCTCCCTGACACCAACGTCCTCATTACGCGCTTCCTGATGCCCGGCGGCGTGGGGGAGGTGCAGGACTTCATGCTCCCGCCGCGCACCGGTGAGGCGGCGCGCCGCCACCGCATGATCCGCCGGGTAGTCGCCGTGCGCGGACAGATGCACTTCGTCGTCGATGTCGCCCCGCGCTTTGACTACGCGCGCGCCCGCCACAAGGTCGCGCTCACCCAGCACGGCGCGCTTTTCCGCTCTCCTGAGTTGGTGCTCAGCCTCTCGGCGCGCTGCCCGCTCGAGATCATCGACAGCGGCGACGTCCGCGCGCACGTCCAGCTCCAAGCCGGGGAGGCGACCACCTTCGTGCTCGACCGCGTCGGGCCCGAGGAGGTGCCGGTGCCGTACTCCGATGCCGACATCGCCGCCGAGTTCGACGCCACCGTGGCGTTCTGGCGGGGCTGGCTGCGCCTCTCGCGCTACAGCGGGCGCTGGCGCGGGATGGTGCATCGCTCGGTACTGACGCTCAAACTGCTCACATACGCACCCGCCGGCGCGATCGTGGCCGCCCCACCACCAGCCTGCCCGAAGAGGTCGGCGGCGCACGCAACTGGGACTACCGCTACACGTGGATGCGCGACGCCGCCTTCACGCTCTACGCGTTGCTCAGGCTCGAGTTCACCGAGGAGGCCGGCGCGTTCATGCAGTGGCTGGAGCGGCGCTTCCGCCACGCGGCCGACCGCGAGTCGGGCCCGCTGGCAGAAGACGATCTTGTGGTGAGACCTCTTCTGCCGGGGCTCCACGCCCATGTCCGAGCAGCCCGGTACATCCGTGTGTCTGCCCGGGCGCATCCTCCTGGATGGGATAAAGTCCGCCCCGTCCGAATCTATTTAGCTGAGATCACCTCAATGTATCCAAAAAAGGCATTCGTGGTTTCTGCGGCCACTGCTCTGCTGCTACAACTCATTCCTGACTTTCCACCGGCTAGGTCTTGACATGACCTCGACACGATAGCCTAAGTTGGCGTCCTAAGGGGACGCAATTTCTCGGCATATTCCCACCTGGCTGAGCACCGGGCCTTTGAATTTCGCCTTCTTGCCTGTTGACTCTTGCTATCAAGGTGTCGGTCACCAAGTGCGTCTCGCGCATCAGGAAAAAGTCAACGGGAGGGTTTATGGGCAGATTGCGCAATCTCAGCGGAATCATCACAATCGTAGCGCTCGTAGCCGCTGTCGGGGTAATGACAGCACCCACGGCAGGGGCCAGCACCGGCTCGCACCGGGAAGGGTTCACTGTCGTGGCCGACCACCTCGGCAACCCGCGCGGGCTGTCGCCCGCACCTGGCGGCGGGCTCTACCTCGCCGAGGCAGGGTCCGGCGGCACCGTCTGCGTCCCCGGCGGCCCGGCAGGCCAGACCTGCATCGGGCTGACCGGGTCGTTTGACCGGGTCAGCAGTAACGGCGTCGAGCGCATCGTCACCGGCCTGATCTCCGCTTCCGGCCCGGGCGGAGTCGGGGCGGAAGGGCCGGTGTCGGTGTCCCGTGGCCCGGACCACAAGTTCTACGGCCTGTTCGGGCTGAGCTCCCACGAGGTGCCGCCGGCGGGTGCGATCCCGGCCGACCTGCGTGCCGCGGCCCTCGCTCAACTCGGCCACCTGTGGCTGATACACCGCAACGGCTCGGTGCGGGACGTGTCCGACGTCGGTGACCAGGACTGGACATGGACCTCAACCCGGATAAACCTCGCGCCCAACGACTTCCCCGACGCCAACCCCAACAACGTACTCTACTCGGGCGGGCATCGCTATGTCGTTGACGCCGGCGCCAACATCCTCACCGAGGTGAAGCGGAACGGCACGGTGAAGGTCCTCACCTTCTTCCCGGTCCCGGCAGGATCACAAAGCGATTCGGTGCCGACGTGCGTCACACGCGGTCCGGACGGCGCGCTCTACGTCGGGGAACTGCTCGGCGGCTTCCACGCCCCGGGACATGCACGGATCTGGCGGGTCGTCCCCGGGCACGCGCCGACGGTCTGGGCCACCGGCCTGACCACGGTGCAGGGCTGCGGTTTCGGCCGTGACGGAGCGTTCTACGCCACCGAATTCCAGACCGCCGGGCTGAACGAGAGCCCCGGCGCGAACCCGGCAGGCGACGTGGTACGCATTGACCGGCACGGCCATCGCACGCACCTCGGCGTCGGCAAGCTGTTCTTCCCGTCCGGCTTCGCCCCGGGACCCGACGGCGTGATCTACGTCTCCAACTGCAGCATCGCACCCGCGACGGGCATGGGCCCGCAACTGTGCCCCACCGGAGGGCAGGTAGTCCGCATCGGGTAACGGCCGACACGATGCGGCTGTGGCAGCCGGCCTGAATAATCGGCTGGCTGCC
>DATJIF010000058.1:0-182025 GCA_035493475.1 Actinospica sp. | reverse complement strand
AGCCAACGCCCTGACCAACCTGGGCCGGGTCCGGCAGGCGGGCGGGGACTACGCCGGCGCCGTCTGCGCCCTCGAACAGGCCCTGGCGAGCTATCGCGCGCTCGGCGACCGCGGCAACGAATCGTGGGCGATGAACCATTTCGCCTCCGCGCTCGCCGCGTCCGGCAGCCGGGTACGTGCGTTCGAGCTCTACCAGCAGGCCCGGGCGATTAACCACGAGCTGGACAAGCCCGACGACGAAGCGGTCGCCCTCGAGGGCCTGGCCGACCACTACCAGGCCGAGGGCGACACCGACCAGGCCGCCGCGCGGCTGCGCGAGGCGCTGACCATCTACGAGCGCATCGGCATGCACGCGGACGCCACGTGCGTCCGGGACCGACTCCTGTCTTTCGTCTCGTCGCGGCTTAGGGGATGACGACGCGAAATACAAGTCTTGGATCGGCGTCCCGAGTTTCCCTAAGGTGCTTCTCACCAGCCCTGCCGCAGTCGACCCATGGCAGGACACGATCGAGACCCGCTTGAGGAGGGCTCGAACCATGAGCATGCGCATCGGAGTGCCCCGGGAGCGCCTGGCCGGCGAGACACGCGTGGCGGCGACGCCGCGTACCGTCGAGCAACTGCGCGCCCTGGGATATGAAGTGATCATCGAACAGGAAGCGGGTGCGCTGTCGTCCTTCGCCGACGACGCGTACACCGCCTCCGGGGCGAGAGTCGGCGGCCCGGACGACGTCTGGGCCGCCGACATCGTATTGAAGGTCAACGCGCCGGACGACGAGGAGATCGCCGGGCTGCACGAGGGCGTCACCCTCGTCTCGCTGCTCGCGCCGGGGTTGAATCCGGATCTCGTCGAGACGCTCGCCGCCAAGCCGGTGACGGTTCTGGCGATGGACGCGGTGCCGCGCATCTCGCGGGCGCAGTCGCTGGACGTGCTCAGCTCGATGGCGAACATCGCCGGATACCGCGCCGTGATCGAGGCGGCGCACGTGTTCGGCCGCTTCTTCACCGGCCAGGTCACGGCGGCGGGCAAGGTGCCCCCGGCCAAGGTGCTCATCGCGGGGGCGGGCGTGGCCGGGCTCGCGGCGATCGGCGCGGCGTCGAGCCTGGGCGCGATCGTCTACGCGACGGACCCGCGTCCCGAGGTCGCCGACCAGGTGAAGTCGCTCGGCGGCGAGTACCTCGCGGTGCAGTCGGCCGAGGAGGAGGTCAGCTCCAGCGGCTACGCCAAGGAGATGTCCCAGGACTACAACACCCTCGCCGCGCAGCTCTACGCGCGGCAGGCGCCCGAGGTGGACATCATCGTCACCACGGCGCTGATCCCGGGACGTCCGGCGCCGCGGCTGATCACCGGTGAGATGGTCGCCTCGATGAAGTCCGGCAGCGTGATCGTCGACATGGCGGCGGCCCAGGGCGGCAACGTCGAGGGCACCCGTGCGGGTGAAGTGGTCGTCACGGACAACGGCGTGACGATCATCGGATACACCGACCTCGCGGGACGGCTGCCCGCGCAGGCCTCGCAGCTCTACGGCACCAACCTGGTGAACCTGATGAAGCTGCTCACGCCGGGCAAGGACGGCGAGCTCGTCCTCGACCTCGACGACGTCGTGCAGCGCGGGATCACGGTCGTGCGGCAGGGCGAGAAGATGTGGCCGCCGCCCCCGGTGCAGGTCTCGGCGGCACCCGCGGCCCCGGCCGCCGCTCCGGTCGTGAAGGCCGAGAAGAAGAGGATGTCGAACACCCGCAGGCTCACGCTGACCGGGATCGGGATCGCCGCGCTGTGGCTGGTGAACGCGTTCGCGCCGCAGCCGCTGCCGGAGCACTTCACGGTGCTGATGCTCGCCACCGTGATCGGCTACTACGTGATCGGCAAGGTGCACCACGCGCTGCACACGCCGCTGATGTCGGTGACCAACGCGATCTCCGGCATCATCGTGGTCGGCGCGCTGCTGCAGATCGGTCACGGCAGCACGATCATCAGGGTGCTGTCCTTCGTGGCGATCCTGCTGGCGTCCATCAACATCTTCGGCGGATTCGCCGTGACCCGCCGCATGCTCGGCATGTTCTCGAAGGGCTGATCCGTGACCGCTCAGAGCATCGCCGACGCCGCGTACATCGTCGCGGCCCTCTTGTTCGTCATGACCCTGGCCGGGCTGTCCCGGCACGAGTCCTCCCGGCAGGGCATCGTCTTCGGCATCGCGGGCATGGCCGTCGCGCTCGCCGCGACCGTCGGCCTGGCCGTGCAGAACGCCGCCGCGATCGCGGTGACGCTGCTGATGATCGCCGTCGCGTGCGGCGCCGCGATCGGGCTGTGGCGGGCCCGGATCGTCGAGATGACCGGGATGCCGGAACTCATCGCGCTGCTGCACAGTTTCGTCGGCCTCGCGGCCGTGCTGGTCGGCTGGGACGGGTTCTTCTCGGTCGAGCACACCGCCGGGCAGACCGAGTTCACCGGCTCCCTGCTGCACATCCACCACGCCGAGGTGTTCATCGGCGTGTTCATCGGCGCCGTCACCTTCACCGGCTCGATCGTGGCCAACCTGAAGCTGTCGGCGAGGATGAAGTCCGCGCCGCTGATGCTGCCCGGCAAGAACTACCTCAACCTCGGCGCACTGGCCGCGTTCGCGATCCTGACCGGTGTCTTCGTCGGCACGCCCAACCTGGGCCTGCTGATCGCGGTCACGATCGTGGCGCTGGCGCTCGGCTGGCACCTGGTGGCCTCGATCGGCGGCGGCGACATGCCGGTCGTCGTGTCGATGCTGAACAGCTACTCCGGCTGGGCGGCGGCGGCCTCGGGCTTCCTGCTCGACAACAACCTGCTGATCGTCACGGGCGCGCTGGTCGGCTCGTCCGGTGCGTACCTGTCGTACATCATGTGCCAGGCGATGAACCGCTCGTTCATCTCGGTGATCGCGGGCGGCTTCGGCATCGAGGCCCCGACCAGCTCGGACACCGACTACGGCGACTACCGCGAGGTCAATGCGCAGGAGGTCGCCTCGCTGCTGACGAACGCCAAGTCGGTCGTCATCACGCCGGGCTACGGCATGGCGGTCGCGCAGGCGCAGTATCCGGTGGCCGAGCTGACCAAGACGCTGCGCGAGCGCGGCGTCGAGGTGCGCTTCGGCATCCACCCGGTCGCCGGACGCCTTCCCGGGCATATGAACGTACTGCTGGCCGAGGCCAAGGTGCCGTACGACATCGTGCTCGAGATGGACGAGATCAACGACGACTTCACCGACACCTCCGTGGTGCTGGTGATCGGCGCCAACGACACCGTCAACCCGGCCGCCGCCGAGGACCCCGCCTCGCCGATCGCCGGCATGCCGGTGCTGCGCGTCTGGGAGGCGGCGGACGTCATCGTGTTCAAGCGGTCGATGGCCGCCGGATACGCCGGCGTGCAGAACCCGCTGTTCTTCCGGGACAACTCCGCGATGCTCTTCGGCGACGCGAAGAACATGGTCGAGGAAGTGCTGCGGGCGATCTGACGCGGGTGAGGGGCTCGGCGCGCTGCCGAGCCCCTCGCTCCCCTCCCCCGCGGAACCGTCAGCGCACTCCCGCGGACGCCCAGTCGATGACCACGGCGTTGAGGTTCTCCGGCAGGTAGCACACCGGGACCCGGGAGCCGGGGAACACCAGTGGCAGCGCGGCGGCCGGAGTCGGCATGCCGGTCTTCGACTGGAACGGGTCGCTGCCGTTCGCCGGGATGATGGTGAGTTCGAAGGCGTACAGCGGCACGCCCTGCGAGTTCGTCATGTTCAACGGCGCGCTGCTGACGATCACCGCGTCGCCGCGCTGGCCGGTCTGCAACACGTGCGCCGCGCTGTGCTGCGCGTCCCCGCCGCCCGAGTAGCGGACCGTGGGCGGCGGCGCGTCGAAGTCGAGCGCGACCCGCTGCTGGTCCCGCGGATGCACCTTCGCGGCGATCCGGGTGATGCCCGGCTGGATGCGGGCCAGCATGATCTCCGGGATCCGCTGCCGCACGATCGTCCGGTACTCCGGCGCGCCGTCCGGGATCACCTGCACCCCGAACTCGCAGACCCGCTGCACCAGGCCGTTGCCCACCTCGACGGTCGTGCCGGTCGGCGCCACGGCGAGGATCACCGCCTGCGCGGGCACGCCGTCCCGCAGCACCTCGGCGTCCACGCCGCCCGCCATCTGCTTGAGCTTGTTGAAAATCCCCACCTTGGTTTCCTTTCTCTCCCTCCTCGCAGTCTTCTGGGAGGGCGGTGGGGCGGTCTTGAGTAGCGGGTACTCAATCGCCGCTCTCGGGGTTGGGCTGCAGCTCCAGGTGCGCGAGGTCGGCGGGCGGGGGCGCGGTGAAGGACCAGAAGGGCGCGGCGAATCCGTCGGCGAGGGCGGCCGGGGCGTCGGTGAGGTTCATCCGCTCGCGCAGCCGGCCGTAGAAGTCGTTCGGGCCGAGGCGTACGGCGCGCAGCCGGCGCTTCGACGCGTAGACCCCGATCCAGTCCCCCGGCTCCAGCAGGCCGCGCAGTTGGCCGTCGATGGTCACGGCGGCGCGGCCGGAGCGTTCGAGGACGCGCAGGCCGACGGCTTCGTCGGGGGCGGTGACGACGGAGCGGTTGAACGCCATGTGCGGGGCGACGGGTGTGAACACGAGCGCTTCGGCACGCGGGGAGACGACCGGGCCTCCGGCGGCGAAGCTGTACGCGGTCGAGCCGGTCGGTGTGGCGACGAGCAGCGCGTCCGCGGAGTACGAGGCGAGCAGGCGGCCCGAGACGTAAACGCCGACGGACACCTGGCGATCCCGCGAGAGCTTCTCCAGCACCACGTCGTTGACCGCGTTGACGTTCAGCGGGATGCCCCATTCGTCGCCAGCCGCGCCGTCGGAGCGCACCTTGGGCGTGGGCAGCAGCGGACCGCGGCCGTACGTGGAGGCCCAGGAAGCCATGTCGTCGGGCATCTCCAGCAGCCGCGAGACGCGCACCGTCAGCAGTATGCGGCTGTCGATGAACGTCCGCTGCTCCCGGACGGCGTCGAGCGCGGCGATCACGTCGGGAGCCGGGACCTCCGTGAGGAATCCGACGCGCCCGAGGTCCACGCCGAGCAGCAGCGCGTCGTTGGCCGCGGCCAGTCGGGCGCCGCGCAGGAACGTGCCGTCCCCGCCGAGTGTGACGATCAGATCGGGGTCCCCGGCGGCCGCCATCTCGTCACGCGCGTTGCGGCGCCTGCGGTCGTCCCAGACGTCGATGTCCACGCACTCGACGGCGTTCTCGACGCACCACGCGCGCACCTGCTCCGTCGCGCTCGCCGCCTCCGCCCGACCACCGTGCACGACCAGGCCGATCCGCTTCAGCGTCATCACAGGCTCCAAGTCTTCTACATCGAGCCGCCCACGACGTCGAGGCGCGCCAGCACGGTGCCGCCGAACCCGGCCTTGAAGTCGCTGATCGCCAGGTACTTCTCAGACGGCTGCGGATCCATGCCATCGTAGAGGCGCTCGCCGACGTCGAAGTGAACGCAGCCGCGCTGCTGGGCGTGGAAGACGCCGCGCCACACGGTCGCGTGGCCCCAGTACCGTTCGGCGACTCCGGGGACGAGGGCGCCGATGGACGAGTAGCAGGTCCGGCCGGTCCCGGTGAAGTACTCGCAGACCGCGAGCGTCGATCCGGCGTAGGCGAACACGAAGAAGCCCTGGTCGCGGCGGACGGCGTCGAGGATGGCGTACCAGGCCTGCTTCGACCTGACCTCCTTGCCGCGGAACGCCACGTGCGTCTCCCGGAAGGCGTCGATGTGCGCGTCGGTGGCCGCGTCCCCCTCGATCACCTCCATGGTCACGGCGTCGGCGGCCTTCCGGTAGTGCCGCCGGTTCGACTTGCCCGCGCGTTCGAGGAGCGCCTCGGCGGGCTGGGTCAGGTCGAGCATCTGCGCGAACTGCGGAACCGGTCGGCCGCCCCCGGACCGCATCAGCCACTCGGTGAAGGGGCTGACCCGGCCGTCGGCGAGGAAGTCCCGGTGCTGGAACGACTTCGCGCCCGATTCGGCGGACACGTCGGCGTAGTGGCGGGTGAGCAGGCGGCACGCCTGCGCGAGTTCGTCGGCGTCACGCGCGGCGTCGGTCAGCAGGTGGGTCGGCCGTCCGTAGGCGGAGAGCGCAACGTGGCCCTCGGCGTTCGTCTCGACCGTGAGCAGCAGTCCCACGACGGGCTCCCCGCCGAGCAGGACGAGCGCCGAGCGGTCGTCGAAGGTGGAGTCCGCCGCGTACAGCCGCGCGATGTCCATCTCAGCACTCGAATAGCGCGGGTACTGCATCGGATCGCGGTCCCACAGGCGCTCCCGCAGCGTGGCGAAGCGCGGATCGGCAGCGGTCAGGATGTCCATGAGAACTCGCCTTCAGTGAACGTATCTGCTCGTCGCGCGCGCATCGAGAAGGTCTCGGCGAACAGGCCGGACACGGCGAACAGCAGGCCGAGCACCAGCCAGCCCGCGTCGCCCGCGCGCAGCACGGGGCCGAGCAGCAGCGCCGGGCCGATGACGTCCTTCGCGGTCATACCGAGGCCGAAGAACGCGAGCAGGCTGCCCTGATCCTCCTCGCCGCAGAGGTCGAACGTGACCGTCCAGCTCGCGGCCGTCTGCAGCATCTCCGCGACGCTGATGACCGTCACCCCGAACAGCAGCAGCACGAGCACCACGGCCAGGTTCGACGTCTTGCTCGCGGCGGCGATCGCGGCGCAGGCCACGAGCAGGATCAGGCCGGTCCAGCGCAGACCGCGCGCGGCGGCGCGATAGTCCGCCACGCGCTTGGCCACGCCGATCTGGCCGATGGCGGTGAGCACCATGTTCGCGCCGAGACAGACGGCGACGGTCCAGCGCGGCGCGCGCGTGTCGTCGACGATCCACAGCGGCAGCAGCAGGCTCGTCACGACCATGTTCAGCAGAAGCAGGGTATTGCTTCCCATGACGCCGACGTACGCCGGATTCCGCCACGGCGAGCGGCCGGTGCGGCGCGGCGCCGACGCACGTTTGCGGGTCCCGCTCGTGACGAGCCTGCGCAGCCGGGCCTGGAGCGGAACGGTGAGCAGGAACGACACGCCGTTCGCGGCCACCAGGACGCTGAAGGCCCGCGGCGTGCCGATCGCCACCGCGAAACCGGCCAGGCCCACGCCGAGCGAGTACCCGACGTTGCGCACGCTCTGGATCAGCGCGAGCGCGCGGGTGCGTTCGACCCCGGCGAACACCTGCCCGGCCACGGCCTGGTTCACCGGCGGCGCCGCGCGGTCCACGACGGCCAGCAGGCTCGCCGCCACCAGGAACCCGGTGAACCCGTGCACCAGCAGATAGCTGAGATAGCCGAGGCCGCGCAGCGTGTTGAGCACCATGAACGTCGGGATCGGCCCGTACCGGTCGGCGACCCGGCCGACCGGCATCATCGTGCACAAACCGACCAGCGTGGCCAGCGAGAGCGCGAGTCCGGCCTGCGCGGAGCCGAGCCCGACGACCTTGGTGTAGAACAGCGCGGCGCCGGTCAGGAACAGGCCGGAGCCGGTCGAGCCGATCAGCGCGCTGACCGCCAGCGTGCGGACGCCCGGCCCGGTCTCAGCCGAGAACATCGGCGAGGCGCTCGGCGAGGATCGGCAGTTCCCCGGGCAGCAGGCTCACCGGGTTGACGGTGAGGTGGTCGCGGCTGTCGTCGCCGGGCACGAAGATGCGCGGCTCCCCGGCCAGCAGTTCGGCGGACAGTTCCGAGGCACGGCGCCCGCAGCGGCTGTAGATCTCGTCGATCACCAGCATCGGGACGTGGAACAGGTGCTCGTCGTGCTGGATCGATATCGCGCCGGGGTAGCTGGCGCGCAGCCGCTCGGCCAGCGGTTCGAGCACGCGCCGCCACTCGTCGATCTTGGCCTGCTCGTCCCGCTCGGTGAACCGGCGCAGCGCGGCGTACAGCCCGATCAGGTCCTCCTTGGAGACCTTGAACGGACGGCCGATGCCCTGGTTCGGGCTGTTGTTCGCGGCCGCCGCGGCGACCAGGTCGGCGCGGCCGTAGAGCAGGCCGGTGTTCTGCGGGCCGCCGATGATCTTGCCGCCGCTGATGGCGACGAGGTCCGCGCCCTCGTCGATGTAGCGGCGCAGGTTCTCGCGCGGCGGCAGCATCGCGGCGACGTCGGCGATGACCGGGACGCCGAGCCGCTTCGCCTCCGCGCACACGCTGCGCAGGTCCGGACCGACCTGCCGGATGCCGGGGCCCTCCAGCCAGGCGATCGCGGCCGTGCGCTCGTTGACCGCGGAGAAGATCTCCCAGCCGTGGCACTCGTTCATCGTGCCGACCTCGACGACGACCGCTCCCGCCCTGCGGTACAGGTGCGTGTAGCGGCCGACGTGCGTGCGCATGACGATGAGCTCGTTCGGCATGCCGCTGGTGTCCGGCAGCCGGTTCATCCGGGCCTTGTCCATCCCGGTCATGCACGCCGCGATCGAGAGCACGCAGCCGCCCGCGGCCCCGCTCGACACCGTCCCCGCCTCGGCGCCGGTGATCTCGGCGATGTATCTGCCCACTGCCTCGGTGAGCTCGGCCACCGGGACGAACACGTCCCCGGCCGACCACATGGCGTCGCGCACCTCCGGGTCGATGCGGGTGCCGCCCATCGTGGTCTTGGTGCCCCCGGCGTGGATGATCGGCCGCAGCCCGAGCTCGCGCACCAGGTCCAGAGCGGAGTCGACGGTCGTGATGGTCATCGTGTGTGCCCCCTTACACGCGGTTGATCTGGTTGAGCGCGCCCACGATCAGCGACGCCTGCCGGCAGGTGAGGCTCAGGAACTCCTCGCCGACGACGACGTGCGGATCGGCGGGCGCCTCGGCCTGGCCGCTCAGGCTGCGGCGGCCGTTGAACTGGCAGCGGTAGAACTCGGACAGCCGCGCGCCGTGCGCCTCGTGCCAGTCGGTCACGGTCTGCTCGATGATCTCGGCCTGCCGGAACGGGTTCGCGTCCTTGCCCGCGGCCACCCGCGCGGTGCGGCAGAGGTCGTCGACGAGCTCCACGTCCGCCGGGCTCGACGTACGCGGCAGCAGCGCGAACAGCACGGCCGGGGCGACCATGAACAGCACCTGGGAGGCGCGGCCGGTGGCGAACGCGTGGTCGAAGAAGGGCCGGGTGCGGCGCGGGTACTCGCTGCCCTCGAAGTAGCCCTTCTTGCGCGGCGGGAAGCCGGCCATCCCGATCGCGCCCCAGTGCAAGTGCTCGTCGAAGGCGCCCGGCACCGAGCCCGGCGCGGCGTGCACGCGGGCCTGGACCATCAGGATCGTGAGGAACATGTTCGAGAGCATCGGCACGACCTGCTCGCGGAAGCCGTCGCCGGACACGATGCGGCCGCGCGCCTCATCGTCGTTGAGCGTGCGGAACGGCAGGAGCGCCAGCTCCACGATCTCGTCGAGGCTCACCTCGGTCTCGCCGACCACGTAGCCCGACTCCGTGCTGCGCACCGCCCCCTCGCGCGGCGCGCCATCGGTGCCGACGAGCCCGGCGAACAGCGAGGAGGTGAGCGTGTCGCGGCGCTTGGCGTCGGCGCGGGCCGCCTCCAGCGCGGTCGTCATCAGCACGCGCAGCCGGTCGCCCTCGGCCAGCAGCCGCCGCGACACGTAGTCGAGCGGCATTCCCAGCGTGGCGTTGCGGCGCCGGTGCAGGTCGCTGAGCAGCTCGACCGGGCCGTCGGCGTCGGTGAGCACGAAGGGGCTGAACCAGGACTCTGACCGCGCGGCCTCGCGCAGGCCCGAACCGTCGCGAACGTACAGCGGCAGCAGTTCGGCCTTGCCGTCGCGCACCGCGGAACCCGGCTGGTAGATCGTGTCGCCGGAGTCGAGCGCGGCGGTCTCGGTGCTGGTCGTGTCGAACAGCAGCGGCGAGCCGACGCCGAGCTCCGTGCAGATCGTCGTGTTGTAGTCCAGCAGTCCGGAGCGGCCGAGGCTGATATCGGTCCAGTCCCCGAGGTGGCCGGTGCGCGGCGGCGGGGTCGCGGCCTTGGTCTGCAGGATCGAGATCAGGTCCCTGAGCTGCACGTCGCACTTGCCGAGGTGGATCCAGTCGAGCACCCGCTTGCCCGACTCCAGGTTCCCCATCGCCGTCCGCAGCTCGGCGCCGCCCGCGCCCTCGCCGATCGCGTCGGCGATCTCGCGTCCGAGGCTGATGCCGGTGTCGTTCATGCGGTCTTCCTTGTCAACTGGTGTGCGAGATACGGGAGGGTGCCCCCGGCGAGCAGGATGTCCCACTCCCCCGCGGAACGGACGTCGGCGGTCGCGGTCAGGCGGATCCCGCCCGCGCGGACCTCGACCCGGCCGGTCTCGCGCACCGCGTCGAGTCCGGCCAGGGTGTACTCTTCGCGCCCGGTCAGCCCCAGGTCAAGCCAGGATCGGCCGTCCGGGAGCAGCAGCGGCAGGATGCCCACGGCGCACAGGTTGGCGCGGTGGATGCGCTCGAAGCTCTGCGCGAGCACGGCCCGCACCCCGAGCAGCCAGGGACCCTTGGCGGCCCAGTCGCGCGAGGAGCCGGAGCCGTAGCTGCGGCCCGCGAGCACGATCAGCGGGGTGTCCGCCTCCCGGTAGCGGCGCGCGGCCTCGAACACCGGCAGCCGCTCGGACGTGGGCAGGTGCAGCGTGTCGCCGCCGCTCTCGTCCTCGGGCAGCAGGTGGTTGCGCAGGCGCGGGTTGCTGAACGTGCAGCGGGCCATGACCTCGTGGTTGCCGCGCCGCGAGCCATACGAGTCGAGGTCGCGCACGCCGCGTTCGGCGAGCCAACGGCCTGCCACGGAGTCGGGCGGGATCGGGCTGACCGGCGAGATGTGGTCCGTGCTCACGTCGTCGCCGAGAGCCATCAGAACCCTGGCACCTTCGAGGTCGGTCGTGGCGCGCCCGACGAGATACGGCGGCGGCTGGAGATAGCTCGACTCCGAATCCCACTGGTACGTCGTGCCCTGACACGGCTCGATCTCGTCCCACGCGTTGCTCGGCGCGAGCGGGCTGACGAACAGCTCCGGCCGCACGTGCCGCTTCTCCAGCGTCGCTATCTCGGCGTCGTCCGGCCAGATCTCGGCGAGGTGGACGGGGCGGCCCTCGGTGTCCGTGCCGATCGGCTCGGTGGTCAGGTCGCCGCGCACGTGACCGGCGAGAGCCAGCGCGACGACGAGCGCGGGCGACGCGAGGTATCCGGCACGCACCTGCGGGTGGACCCGGTTCGTGTAGTTCCGGTTGCCGCTGAGCACCGCGCAGACGTCGAGGCCTGATTCGTCGATGTCCCGGGCGACCGGCTCGGGCAGTGGTCCGCTGCCGCCGTTGCAGGTCATGCAGCCGTACCCGGCGACGTGGAAGCCGAGGGTTTCCAGGTCGGCGAGCAGGCCGGAGTCCTCCAGGTAGCCGGTGACCGCGCGCGAGCCCGGAGACAGGCTCGTCTTCACGTGGCCGGGCACGCGTAGGCCGCGCTCGGCGGCGTTGCGCGCGAGCAGTCCGGCGGCCAGCATCGCCTTCGGGTTCGACGTGTTCGTACACGAGGTGATCGAGGCGATGACGACGTCGCCGTCGCGCAGCCCTGACGCGCCGCTGCGGATCTCGGGGCGCAGCGCGGCGAACGAGTCCGGCAGGCCGTCGAGCGGAAGGTGCTCGTCGGGGCGGCTCGGTCCGGCGAGGCTCGGGCTGACGGCGGACAGGTCGAAGTCGATGCTCCGGCTGAACCTCGGCTCCTTCGTGCGGAACAGCCGCTGCCGTCCGCAGTAGTCCGCGACGAGCCGGACCGCCGCCTCCGAGCGCCCGGTGTCGCGCAGATAGCCGAGCGTCGCCTCGTCCACCGGGAAGAAGGCCGTCGTCGCGCCGTACTCGGGCGCCATGTTCGCGATCGTGCAGCGGTCCGGCGCGCCGAGCTGGGCGAGTCCGGGGCCGGTGAACTCCACGATCGCGCCGCGCACGTCTTCGGCCCGCAGCAGCCATGTCAGGGTGAGGGCAACGTCCGTGGCGCTGACGCCCGCCCGCATCCGACCGTGCACGCGGACTGCGACGATCGGCGGCACGCGCATTGTGAGCGGCAGGCCGAGCATCGTCGCCTCTGCTTCGAGGCCGCCGACTCCCCAGCCGAGCACGCCGAGGCCGCCCGCCATCGTGGTGTGGCTGTCCGTGCCGATGACGGTGTCCGGAACCGCGATCCCGTCCGGCCCGACGCTGACGACAGTGGCCAGCTGCTCCAGGTTGACCTGATGCACGATCCCGCTGCCGGGCGGGGTGACGCCGAGCCCGGTGAAGGTGCGCTCGGCCCACTTCAGGAAGGCGTAGCGTTCGGCGCCGCGCCGGAACTCGAGTGCTTCGTTGAGCTGCGCGGCGTCCGGCCTGCCGGTCACCTCGGCGCGGACCGAGTGGTCGACGACGACGTGCACCGGCAGCGCGAAGTCGACGGCCTCCGGATGCTCGACGCCGTCCCGCAGCGCCGCGACGTCGACCAGCAGCGGCACGGCCGTGTAGTCCTGCATCACGACGCGGCCCGGCCGGAACACGATCTCGGCGTCAGCATCCTGACCGTCCGCCCAGCAGCGCGCGATCCGTGCGGCCGTCTCGGTCTCGTCGGACCTGAGCAGCTGCTCCAGCAGGATCCTGCCGCTGTACGGGACGGCGTCGAGATCGATCCCCTCCGCCGCCGCGAACGCGGGCAGCGAATACAAGTCGGTCACGCCGCCGCTCCCGGGTAGCTCAGGCCGCGCGGGCCCGAGTACTCCAGCAGCGGCCGGATGAGCACGTTGTCAGCATGCTGCTCAAGGCCCTGCGCGACCCAGCCGGCGGTGCGTCCGGCGACGAACATCGGGATGGCGAGGTCCTTCGGCAGCCCGATCAGCCGGTACGCGAGACCGGCGTACAGGTCGACGTTCGGTGCCACGCCGAGGCGCGTGTACTGCGTCATCGCCTCGGAGATCGCGGTGGCGATGCGCAGGCCGGTGTCGTCGCCGCCCTCGTCGGCCAGGGCGCGCACGCTGTCCCGCAGGTGCCGGACGCGCGGGTCCTCGGTGCGGTAGACGCGGTGGCCGAAGCCCATGACCGGCTGGTTGCGCTCGTGCAGCAGCCGCACGTGCTCGGCCGCGTTCTCCGGCGCGCCGACCTCGTCGATCAGGTCGAGCACGCGCTCGGCCGCGCCGCCGTGCACGGAGCCGGAGAACGTCGCGATGGCGGCGGTCACGGCGTCGTACATGCGGGCGTGGCAGCTGATCGCGACGCGCGCGGTGAACGCGGAGGCGTTGGCGCTGTGGTCGGCGTGCACGATCAGGCTTCTGTTGATGAACGCGATCGCCGTCGGGCTCGGCGTCTTCCCGAGCAGCATCGTCAGGAAGGCTTCGGCGTACGAGCTGCCCTCGGGCGCCTCGACGAGCGGCCGCCCGGAACGCACCGCGTGGTGCGCGGCGATCAGCATCGGGACCTGAGCCAGCAGCCTGATACCGGTGTCGCGCGCCGCCTCGATCGACTCGTCGCGGTTCGGCGGAGCGGGTGCGAAGGCGCCGAGAGCGGACACGCAGGTGCGCAGCGCGTCCACCGGCGTGGCGTCACCGAGCATGGTCACGAGTTCGAGTACCGCGTCCGGCAGCCGACGGTGCGAGGCGAGCTCCTTGCGGAATGCGGTCAGCTCCTCGACGCCCGGCAGCGCACCGTAGACCAGCAGGTAGGCGACCTCCTCGAACGCCGCGTGCTCCGCGAGGTCGTGGATGCCGTAGCCGCGGTATTCGAGCACTCCTTCGGTGCCGCCGATGTACGTGACGGCGCTGCGGTCGAAGGTGACGCCCTCCAGGCCGCGCCGCACGGAGCTCTCCTCGCGTTCGGCTTCCTGGAGATCACCGTTCCGCTCGTACTGCCGCAGGGCCGCGACGCTGCGCAGCTCCAGCATGATCTCGTCGTGCACGGTCCAGCCGAGTTCGTTCTCCAGCGCCGCCATGAGGTTCACGTGGCCGAGCGAGTCCCAGGCCCGGACGGACTGGTATTCGAGCTCGTCGCACACCTCGTCGAGCGGGATGCCGAACGTGCGCGCGACGACTTCATCAACCCTGGACAAGCTGGGCTCCTTCGACGTGGGCCGACAGGGACTGCCGGAGCGCGTTGCGATCGATCTTGCCGCTGCCGTTGCGCGGCAGATCGTCGAGTACGAGCACTGACTTGGGCACCATGTAGGACGGCAGGTGTTCGGCGAGCCGGTCGAGCATGCGCTGCGTCTCGCCGCCGGAGACGAAGGCGACGATCTCCTCGTGCCGCGGATGCACCACGCAGGCCGCCTCGACCCCGCCCGCACGGCGCAGCGCGGCCTCGATCTCGCCGAGCTCGATGCGGTAGCCGCCGACCTTCACCTGCTGGTCGTTGCGGCCCAGGAACACGAGATCGTCGCCGCCTTCGAGCGGACGGACCAGGTCGCCGGTGCGGTAGTAGACGAGGCCGTCGCGCTCGAAGCACTTGCGTTCGGTCAACTCAGGGGCCTGCCAGTAGCCGGGGAAGCACTGCGGTCCGGCCACGCACAGCTCTCCGGCCGCGCCCGCCGGGACGGGTTCGAGCCGTTCGTCCACGAGCAGCCGGGACAGTCCCGGGTAGAGCGTGCCGATCGGGACGAGGTCGTTCTCGCACTCGTCCGGGCTGGTCCGCGGATCCCACCGGTACGTTGCGCACGCGATGGTGAGCTCGGTCGGGCCGTAGAGGTTCTCCAGCGTCGAGTTCGGCGCCGCCTGCTGCCAGGCCTCCGCGACGGAACGCGGCAGCGCCTCGCCGCAGAACAGGCTCCAGCGCAGCGTGGGCATCCGGCCGGGCAGCAGCGAACCGCGCTTGAGCAGCACCGCGGCCGCCGACGGGACGCTGAACCAGACCGTGACCCCGTTGCGCTCCAGGAAGCCGTACGGCGAGAGCAGTTCGATCGCCTGCATCGAACAGACCCGCGCGCCGTTGTCCCAGGCCATGAAGAGGTCGAAGACGGACAGGTCGAAGGTCTGCTCGAAGGTCTGGCTGAACCGGTCGGCCTCGGTGAAGCCGTAGCGGTCCTGGTTCGCGTCGAGGAACGCCCGGACGTTGCCGTGCGTGATCGGCACGCCCTTCGGCACGCCGGTGCTGCCCGACGTGAACAGCAGGTAGGCGGTGTCCTCGGCCGCGATCTCCGGCAGCTCGCGCAGCGGCGCCGCGTCGGGGAGGTCGGATTCCGGGGCGAGCACGACCGGGGCGTGCGGCAGACCGGCGAGCAGCGCGGGCAGCTCGCCGAGGTTCGCCTCGTCCACGATCACCGCGTCCAGCTCAGCCTGCTCGATCATCGACCGCGTGCGCGAGGCCGGGAAACGCGGGTTGAGCGGCACGAACGCCGCGCCCGCGTACAGCGCCGCGAGCACCCCGAGGTACGAGGTCTGATTGCGCGAGGCGAGCACCCCGACCCGCGCGGGCCGGCCGCCGACGGCCTCGGTGAGCGCACCGGCCCAGCGGCGCGCGGTCCGCCCCGCCTCGCCGTACGTGTACTGCGTGCCGCCGACGGAAAGGGCCACGAGCTCGGGCCGGGACTTCTCGAACTGCTGGAACCCGGAGTGCAGGCTCCGGAAGGGTTTGGGCTGATCGGACATGACGACTCCCTCGTTCATCTCGGTCCGTCGACGCGGCAGGCTTCGGGCTTGCTGGGCAGTCCGGCGCGCCAGCCGGCCAGCGACGGCGCCGAGGCCACGGCCCGGCGGCACAGGTCCAGCGCGCGGGCCGTGCCCGCCGCGCCGTACGCCGAGCGGTGGAAGAGCACCACGCCCACCGCCTGCCGCCAGGTGCGGGCGGAGACGTAGACGTGCTCCAGCCGGTCCTCCGCCCGGGCGGCCGCCCAGATCGCGTCCTCGATGATCGCGGCGGCCAGCTGCGCGTCGGCGCGGTCGGCCGGGCCCTCGAGGCGCAGCACGGTGATGTCCACGGCGATCAGGTCCAGCAGGTGGTGCACGCGGCGACGGCGGCGTCGGCGGTGGTCGCGGCGGCGGCGTGCGACGGTACCGCCACGGCGGCGGTCGCGCAGACACTCAGCGTGATCGCGACCGTGAACCGCAGGAACCTGGACATGGTGATACCCCGTCTCCGTGTTACAAATGGAAGAACCCCGTTGCACAGATCGTGGCAGGGTGGGCCGCGTCCGGAAAAGGGCACAGCCATGGCGCGAAGGCTCCATGGCACTATGGCGCCACGCGGGGGAGCACGGAACAGTACGGAAACGGGGAGGGGAACGGTGGCGACGGTGCTTGACGCCCTGGGCCTGAGCACGCAGGCGCAGCGCGTGTACGAGGCCATGCTCGAATCGACGGAGTCCGGAGTGCTCCAGCTCAGCGCGGGTCTGAGCCTGTCCGAGGCGCAGGTGCGTGCCGCGCTGGACGAGCTCGCGGCGCTCGAACTGCTGCGCGCCTCCCGGGACCGGCCCGGCGCGTGGCGGCCGGTGAGCGCCGAGCACGGGCTGCGGCTGCTGCTGCGCCGCGAGGCCGAGGATCTCGAGGACCGGCGCGTCCGGGTCGCCTCGATGCAGTCCGCGGTCAGCAGCCTGGTCGGCGACTTCATGCGGCCGCGTCCGCCGGAGGAGTCCGACGAGATCGAGACGCTGCAGGTCCTGACCGGGCTCGACGCGATCCAGGAGCGGATGGAGGCGATCGCGCACGGGGCGAAGGTCAGCTGCCGCTCGGTCGTGCCGGGCGGGGCGGTGGCGGCGGAGGCGCTCGAAGCCTGCCGGCCGCTGGACACCGAGCTGCTGGAGCGCGGCATCGACCAGCGCGTTCTCTACCAGGACCCGGCGCGCACCGACCACGCGACGATGGCCTACGGGCTCTGGATGGTGCGCCGCGGTGCGCAGGTGCGGACCGCGGCCGTGCTGCCGCCGCGGATGCTGATCGTGGACGACGTGGCGGCGCTGGTCCCGGCGTTCCCGGGCAGCCCGCGCCGGGGTGCGGTCGTCGTCACCAACCGCGGCGTGATCGAGTGCCTGATCTCGCTGTTCGACCTCACCTGGAACTCGGCGGCCCCGCTCGACGACGATCTCGCCCGCGACGAGGAGACCGAACTGCTGCCGTTCGAGCGTGAGCTGTTGCGGCTGCTGGCTCAGGGCATGACCGACGAAGCCGCCGCGAAGCGCCTCGGCGTCTCGCTGCGCACGGTCCGGCGGAGGATGACCGAACTCATGGGCAGGCTCGACGCCGACAGTCGCTTCGCGGCGGGGATGCGGGCGGCGCAGCGCGGCTGGATCTAGCTCGTCTTCCGCAGACGCGGCGTCCAGGACACGAGACCGGCGAAGAGTCCGAAGGCGGCGAACAGCGCCCAGGTGTGGTGGAACGCGCCGAGCGCTGTCGCCGGGCTCGGCGAGGCGACGACCGCGACGAACAGGCTGATGCCGAGCACGGCGCCGAGCTGCCGGAAGCTCGCGTTGATCGCCGAGCCGAGGGCGAAGCGCGCGGGCGGCAGGGCCTGGACCGAGGCGCTGGACTGAACCGGCAGGGTCATCCCGATGCCCACGCCCATCAGCAGCGAGATCGGGAGCCAGTGCGTGGCCCACTGCGGGTGCGCGCTGGTCCAGCCCGCGAACAGCGACAGGGCAGCGCCGAAGAACAGGCCGCCGATCGTGAGGACGATGCGCGGGCCGTAGCGGTGCGCGAGACGGGTGGAGATGCGCGCCACGACGGCCACGAGCAGCGGTCCCGGCGAGGTGGCGAGCGCGGCGCGCAGCACGCTGTAATGCCAGACCGTCTGCAGGAAGATGATGTTCGACAGCAGAGTCCCGTAGAACGCGGCCGCGAACACGAGGGTCGCGACGTTCACCAGCCGGAACTCCCGGACGTGGAACAGCGTCAGGTCGATCGCCGGGAAGCGCGCGACGCGGCAGCGCAGCAGGAACAGCGGCAGCAGCACCGCCGCGGCGGCGAAGCCCGCGATCACCCGGCCGTCGGACCAGCCCCAGCGCGGCCCCTCGATGATGGACAGGCTCAGGGCGGCGGGCACGGCGGCGATCAGCAGCACGCCGAGCGGATCCGGCAGGCCGCGCGCGTGCGGATCGCGGCTCTCGCGCAGCGTGCGCAGGCCGAGGACGACGACGGCGGCGCAGACCGGCACGTTGATCAGGAAGATCCAGCGCCAGGACGCGTACTGGGTGAGCAGCGCGCCGATCGTCGGGCCGAGCGCGGCGGCGATCGCGCCCATCGACCCCCACGTGCCGATGGCGAAGGGCCGGCGCTCGGGCGGGAACTCCGGCAGGATCAGCGCGAGCGAGGTCGGGGTGATCAGCGCCGCGAACCCGGCCTGCAGCGCCCGCCCGCCGATCAACACCCCGGCGTTCGGCGCGAGCCCGCACAGCGCGCTCATCAGCGCGAACCCGCTCATCCCGACCAGGAACAGCCGCTTGCGCCCGTACCGGTCGGCCAGCCGTCCGGCCGGGATCAGCGCGGCCGCGAAGACCAGGCTGTAGGCGTTGAGCACCCACGCGAGCCGGTCGGTGGTGCTGTGGAAGCTGTGGCTGATCGCCTCGAACGCCACGTTCACGATCGTGGTGTCCAGGAACACGACGAACGCCCCGAGGCTGCTCAGGGCCAGGGTGCGCAGCGCGTGCGGATGGTCGGGTGCGGCCGGCGCGGGGGCGGTGGCCGATATCGCATCGGTCTGCGGCAGGGACATGGGGGCCACCCTCGTGAGCGTGAGCGAGTGAGTTGGATTCTCAAACTATCTCCGAGGCTAGCAAGAGTGAGTAGTGAAAGACAACCGACTCGGTCTACGCTGGATCCATGACCGCCGAACCGAAGACCATCGACCTCGCGCAGTCGCCGCTCGCCGTGCGCCCGTGCACCATGGCCGCCGCCCTGGAGATCGTCGGCGAGAAGTGGTCGCTGCTCGCCCTGCGCGAGATGGCGTACGGCGTGCACCGCTTCGCCCGCATCGTCGGCTACACCGGCGCCCCCCGCGACATCCTCACCGACCGGCTGCGCAAGCTGGAGGCGGCCGGCATCATCGAGCGACGGCTCTACAGCGAGCACCCGCCGCGGCACGAGTACCACCTCACCCAGGCGGGGCGCGAGCTGTTCCCCGCGATGATCAGCCTGCTGACGTGGGGTGAGAAGTGGGCCGTGGACGCCCCCGCCCTCCGGTTCCGGCACACCTGCGGCCACCCCGTCGCCATCGAACTCGGCTGCGCCCACTGCGGCGACGCCGTCACCCGCGACTCGCTGACGCCCGTGAAGGCCGACTCCGCCGAACGAGCGGTTCCCTGACCACGCCCGGAGTGGCTGCCCGGCACGCCTGAGTGCGGCCGACAGGATGGATGACCGACGTATGAATGATCGGATATCCACACTGGAGGTTGATGACGGTGCTGCTCGACGGAACGGGGATCAGGCGTGTCGCGCTCACGGGGGGTGCGGCGCTGCTGGCGATCGGCGGCGGAACGACCGCGGCCGTGGCGGCCACGGCGCACTACGCGAGCTTCGACTTCGGCGCCGGGACGGTCAGCGTGCCGGCGGCCGGATTCCCCGCGGGACACATCACGACGAACAGCACCAGCCCGTCGTCGCCGTCCGGGGCCAGCGCGTTCCTGAACTCCTCGACGCCGTTCGGCCAGGCCTTCGGCAGCTCGCAGAACCAGCCGTACGCGCTGCTGCGCCTCGCCTCGGGCCGCGCGCCCTCGACGACGACCGTCACCTTCGACTCGGCACCCGCGTCCGGCACTTGGGGCTTCGCGCTCGGCGACGTCGACGCGGAGAACGTGCGGATCCACGCGTACGGTCCGGGCGGTGTCGCGCTGCCGGTCTCCGACCTCGGATTCCAGAGCACGTTCAACTACTGCAACGGCTCGCCGCTGCCGAGCACCTGCAAGGGCACCAGCACCGACGTGCCGACCTGGCACCCGTCGAGCGGCACGCTGCACGGCAACTCCGCCGACACCGACGGCGCGGCAGGCTGGTTCCGGCCGAACGTGCCGATCACCAAGCTGGTCTTCCACGCGACCCACAACACCGGCATCCCCGCGTTCCAGCTGTGGATCGCCGCCGAGGACCAGCCGAAGCCGCCGCCGACGACCCCGCCGACCACGCCGCCGAAGCCCGAGACGGTCCCGCCGACCGAGATCCCGCTGGTCACCTCGCCCGGCGAGCCGGTGACCGTCCCGGTCTGCTCCGGCTCCGCCCGCGACATCGACGTCACGAAGCCGCCGCAGCACGGCACCGTCACCACCGACGCGCCGAACTGCTCCGTCACCTACACGCCCGGGACCGGCTACAGCGGCCCGGACACCTTCACCCTCAAGATCACCGAGTCCAACGGCAAGACCGTCGTGAAGCGGTTCGACGTCGAGGTCGGCCTCGCCAAGACCGGCCTGTTCCACCTGTCCGCGCTCGGCGCCACGGGCGGCGCGCTGCTGCTGTTCGGCGGCGCGCTCACGATGGGCGTGCGCCGCTTCCGAGAGCACTGAGACAGTACGCACGCCAACCCCCGTACCCGGTGACGTCGAGCGCGTCATCGGGTACGGGTCCGTTGGCGACGAATCCGAGCACGCTGGTCCCGTCGGCGAGCGCGATGGAACCGAAGCCCAGCGGACGCGGCACCGATTCGAGCAGCGCGGCAAGCCCCTGCTGCGGAAGTTCCCAGACCTCCGCGAGGATCTCGGCGCCGTTTTCAGCATCCGGAAAGAGCCCGGGACGCGCGGGATTCGACCCCGATCCCGGCAGGCGATGCAGCCGGTACTCGGGAGCGGTGCGGGTTCGGCGGACGAGCGTGGCGCCGACTTCGCGCAGTTGGGCGTTGAGCGGCAGACCGGACAGGTGAGCCCCGACGACGGCCAGCCGGGTCCAGCCGGCGCGCGCAGTCCCCCGTTCACCGCATTCATCATCTTTCTCACCGGTCCAGGCGGCGGCGAGGTCGAGTAGCCGATCGTCGGCGAACGCGGGCGCGATGAACTGGACTCCGAACGGCAGCCCGTCCGACCGAGAACCCGCCGGGACCGCGATCGCGCACAGATCCAGCAGGTTGACGAAGTTCGTGTACGTGCCGAGCCGCGAGTTCTCCCCGACCGGATCCGCCGCGACCTGAGCGAGCGTCGGATGCCCCGGCGTGACCGGCAGCAGCAGCGCGTCCGCCACGTCCCAGGTCGGTGCGGTCAGCCGTCGCAGCCGGGCGAGTTCGTCGAGCCCCGCGAACGTGTCGGCACCGCTGATGGCGTCGGCCCCGCTCAGCACGCGCCGCACGGTCGGGTCGAGGTCCGGATGGTCGAGGCCCTGCTCACCGAGCAAGGGCGCGATCGCGTGCCAGCGCTCGGCGAGCCACGGCCCCTGATACAGCAGCCGGGCCGCCGCGAGGAAGGGCTCGATGTCGACCTCGACCACGTATTCGGCCACGTCGCGGGCATGCTCAAGCGCTGCCTCCCAGGCCACGCGGTGCTCGGGATCGAGGTCGATTTCCCCCTTCGGCACCGCGATGACGCGCGGCACCGCGGCCAGATGCGGCCGGTGCACTGGCATCTGACGCGCGTACGGATCGGCGGCGTCGAACGACGCGAGCACACCGAACGCCGCGCGCGCCTCGTGCACCGTGCGCGTGAAGATGCTGACGCAGTCGAGGGACCGGCACGCGGGCAACACGCCGGACGTCGACACGAGACCGCGCGTCGGCTTGAGCCCGACGATCCCGTTGAACGCAGCGGGCACCCGGCCCGACCCCGCCGTGTCGGTGCCCAGCGCGAGATCCACCTGCCCCGACGCGACCGCCACCGCGCTGCCCGAGCTACTGCCGCCTGACACGTACTCCGGATGGCCCACCGCGTGACAGACGCCGAAGGGGCTACGCGTGCCGACGAGACCCGTGGCGAACTGGTCGAGATTCGTCTTCCCGGCAGGCACCGCACCCGATTGGATCAGTCGTCGTACCGCGTAAGCCGAGCGGGCGGCAGGCGTCGCGGCGCGCGCGGGAAAGGCGGCGGACGACGGCACCCCGGCAAGGTCGATGTTGTCCTTGGCGGCGAAGCGGACACCGGAGAGCGGTCCGTCATCCGTGACCGCCGACTCCGCCGCGACGATGCGGGTGATCTCGTCCTCGGTGAGGCGGACGATCCACTCGGGGGCGGTCGTCGTCATGTCAGGCTCCTGTCTTCAGGGCGGCGGCTTCGGCCCAGCGCGCGCGCTCGGCCGCGAACGACCGCTCGCGGCGGGCGGTGAACTCGACCGTCTCCGGGGGCAGCGGGCTCTCCGGGCCGGGCAGCGCGCCGAGGTCGAGGGTGGTCGGGCGCATCTGGAGGTCGAGGCTGCCGTCCGCGATGCCCGCGCGCAGCTCCATCAGTTCATCGTGGCCGACGGGTTCGAAGCGGAGAAGGTCGAAGGTGCGCAGCAGCCAGGGAGTCGAACCCTCGGAGTCGGCTGACGGCTTGCGCCAGACGGGGACCGTGCGGCCGACGAGTTGGTAGCCGCCGGGGCCCTCCATCCCGTAGACGCACAGGTACGCGCCGCCGATGCCAACCGCGTTCTCCGGCGTCCAGGTGCGCGGCGGGTCGTACTTCGTGGTCACGAGGCGGTGCGCCGGGTCGAGCGGCACGGCGACCGGCGCGCCGAGGTACACGTCGCCGAGCCCGATGACCAGGTACGTGGCCTTCTGCACGATCTCGAACACCTCGTCGCGCGAGCTGAGGCCGTTGACGCGGCGGATGAACTCGACGTTGTCCGGGCACCACGGCGCGTCCGGCCGCACGCCGCGCTGATACCGCCGCATCGCCTCGTGCGCGTCGGGGTCGTCGAAGCAGATCGGCATCGTCACCTCGCGCACCGGCAGCTCGACCCCGGACGGATCCGGCGTCGCCAGCCACGCGTCCCCGATCCGCTCGGCCAGCGCACGCGGATCCACGCGCGTCGGGTCGATGCCGAGGAGCAGCGACCTGACTCCCTCCACGTTCTCCGGCACCCCGGCACTCCCACCGAGCAGCCCGCGCGCGGTGAGCTCGCGGTGCAGGAGGTGGATGCGCGCCCGGACGGTGAGGTCGAGCCGCGCCGGACCCGCTTCGATGAGGAGATGGTGGTCGCCGCTGAACCGGATGGAGAGTTCGGGACGCGAGGAGGGAGCGGTGGCGGGGATGGTGAGCAGCGGGGATGGCCGGTCCCAGCTGGCGACCACAGGCGGCGTGGACGCGGCGGGCGGGCGGAAGAGGGTGGTGGCCACGGCGGCTCGGGGGTCGGCCAGGAGGCGGTGGCGGGCGGCGCGGGCGTCGGCGGCGACGGTCGGGGTCACGGGGTGGAGGCGGACGTGGTCGCCGGGGCGGAGCTGGCCGAGCTTCCAGAGGTCGGCCTGGATGACGGCCGCTGGGACGACGAAGCCGCCCAGGCTGGGGCCGTCGGGGCCGACGATGACGGGGGTGTCGCCGGAGACCATGATGCCGCCGATGGGGTAGGCGGAGTCGTGGATGTTGCAGGGGTGCAGTCCGGCCTCGCCGCCGTCGGGGCGGGCGAATTCGACCGCTGGGCCCGCTAGGCGGATGCCGGTGCGGTCGCTGCGGTGGTCTACTTCCCAGTCGGCGGCGAAGAGGGCATCGAGCGCCGGACCGTCGAAGTAGTCGGGGGCGCCGTGCGGGCCGGGGATGACGCGGAGGGTCCAGCGGTCGGTCAGGTCGGGCAGGATCGCGGTGAGCTCGGCGGGGGCGGCGCAGTTTTCGTCTCGGCCGATGGTGAGTTCGTCGCCGGTGGCGAGGGACCGGCCGACGCCGCCGCCGAAGCCGCCGAGGAGGAACGTGGCGCGGCTGCCCAGAACACGCGGGACTGCGATGCCGCCGCGTACGGCCAGGTATGCGCGCAGGCCCGCCGGACCGCAGGGGCCGAAGTCGAGTACTGATCCGTCGGGGGCGACGAAGGGTTCGCCGGGGCGGATCTTGTGGCCGTCCAGGCGGGCGCTGTGGCAGGCGCCGGTCAGGGCGACCAGGGAACTCGTCTTGAAGCGGAGTTTCGGGCCGACCAGGACCGCTTCCAGGCCCGCGGCGGTGGGGTCGTTGCCCACGGCCAGGTTGGCCAGGGAGAGGGACAGGCCGTCGTAGGCTCCTGACGGGGGCACGCCCACTCCCCACAGGCCGCGTCGGCCGTCGAGGTCCTGGACGGCGGTTTGGACGCCGGGGGTCAGGACCTCGAGGCCTCGGCTCAGCGTGCCGCCGGTCACGGGCGGCGTCCGGTGAGGCGGATCGCGGTGGGGTCGTAGCCGTTGCAGGGGTTGTTGAGCTGCGGGCAGTTGGAGATGAGCAGCAGCAGGTCGCGCTCGGCACGCAGTTCGACGTACTTGCCGGGGGCCGAGACGCCGTCCTCGAAGGTCAGGCCGCCGTCCGCGGTCACCGGCACGTTCATGAAGAAGTTGATGTTGTGCGCGATGTCCCGCTTCTCCAGGCCCCTCCCCCACTGCTTCGCCTTGCGCACGAACGTGGTCCGGCACGAGTGCTGGTGCCGGGTGTGCTGGCCGTAGCGGATCACGTTGCTCTCCTGCGAGCACGCGCCGCCGAGCGTGTCGTGCCGGCCGCAGGTGTCGTCCACGATCGTGGCGAGCGGATCGCAGTTCACTGTCATCAGCACCGAGCCGGTGGTGAGGTAGACGGCGCCCTGCGCGCGGATCGTGTCCATCGCGCTGTACCGATTCGTGTAGTCGTGCGCGTCGTAGAACAGCGTGTCGACGGCCTGGTTGCCGTGCAGGTCGGTGAGCCGCAGCAGCGTTCCCGCCGGGATCTCGCCGATCCAGCCGTCTCCGGCCTCGACGACGTCGTCGAGCACGAATTCGTCGCTCACGCGTAGCTCCTCTCGGCGAGTTCCAGCGAACGGCCCGTCTCGGCACGCCAGGTGCGGGAGGGGTCGTCGGGGGCGGGGGCGGATCCGGGGGCGATCTCGAGTGCCACGCCCGCCGGATTCCAGTTAGCGGACGGGTCGAGGGGGTGGGGGGCGGTGGAGAGGACGACGAGGAGGTCGACCTCGGCGCGGAGGGTGACCCAGTCGCCTGCGGAGGCGTGTCCGGGTACGTAGGTCAGGGTTCCGCGTTCGTCGCCGGCGGCCGCGACCTTGCTGAAGAAGTTGATGTTGGCGTGCAGGTCGCGGGCGCCGAGGTCGTGCTTCCACAGTTCGGTGAGCAGGCCGAATCGGGCGCTGCGCCGCCAGTCGTTGCGGTCGGCCGCGTACGAGGAGGGGCCGAAGCGGTCCTCGACATCGGCCGGGAGGCTGTGGCCGGTGATCGCGTCGTGCCAGTCCAGGCTGGAGCCGGTCACGGAGGCGAGCGCGCGGCCCATGTCGGACATCAGCGTCATCGGAGCGTGGATGCGCGCGGACATCTGGGCCTTGAGGGTGTCCGGCACGTTGAGACGCTCGGTCGGGTCGTCGAGTGCGTAGATCAGCATGGCCACGTTCGGTCCGGGGCCGAGGGCTCGGAGGGTGAGGGTCCGGTGGCGGCGTAGGCGTAGGGATTCGGCGGCGCCGCCTGGGACTTCGATCGAATAGTCACTCATACGGCGGCCTCGGTCTTGGTGCGGTTGGCGAGGGCGTAGGTCACGTATCCGAGGACTGCTACTGCGGTGAGGAAGAGCAGCGCGAAGTACTGCAGGTACCAGTGGCCGCCTGCCGGGTCGTAGACCGCTTGGCGCGGCCAGGCCATGTTCACCGCCATGAAGAGGCCGTAGACGACCGCGAGCGCGTTGATCGGCAGGCCCCAGCGGCCGAGCGTGAACTGGCCGGGGCCGGCCGGAGCGAGGCCGCGGCGGCGGCGGATCAGCATCGGGAGCGTGACCAGCAGGTAGGCGAGGTAGACGATGACCACGGCCACGCTGGTGATCGCGGTGAACAGCTGCGCCTGGCCGACGTTGACGCCGAGGATCAGGATCGCCGCGACACCGATCAGGATCGTCGGCAGCACCGGGGTTCCGGTGCGCTCGGAGACCTTCGCGAGCCGCTTGGCGCCGGGCAGCACGCCGTCGCGGGCCATCGAGTACGTCAGGCGGGAGGCGGCGGTCTGGATGGCGAGCGTGCACACGCAGATCGCGATCGCCACGTCCACCAGGACCACCCGGCCGAGCCCCTCGCCGAGGCGGCTGGTCACGACGTAGGGCAGGCCCTCGGTGGCGAGCTGGCCGTCGGTGAGCGAGGGCGCCGCCATGAGCGCGCCGAGCAGCAGCGCCGCGCCGCCCGCGCCGGAGACGGCCAGGGCCTTGAGGATCGCCTTCGGGGCGGTCTTACGCGGCGAACGGGTCTCCTCGCTCAGTTCGCCCGCGCTGTCGAAGCCGTACATGACGTACGCAGCCATCAGCGCGGAGACCAGGAACGGCCAGACGTACGAGCCGCCGCCCGCCGCGCCCTCCGTGTGCGTGACGACGCCCGGGCCGCGCGTGGCGTGCGCGAAGAGCAGCACGACGAGCGCCGCGACGCCGATCAGTTCGCAGGTGACGCCGATGCTGTTGATCAGGGCGGTGAGTTTGACGCCGACCGAGGAGACGACCGTGGTCAGCGCGATCAGGACGGCGCCGAGCAGCACGGCGTTCGTCGCGCCGGACTTGCTGGTCAGCGCGGGATCGCCGCCGAACAGCTGGAAGCCGGACCACACCGACGGCAGCACCACCTGCAGCGCGATCGCCGCCGCCGCGACGCTCACCACCTGCCCGATCAGCATCGTCCAGCCGGCGAAGTGCCCGACCAGGCCGGTGGCCATCCGCCGGGACCACTGGTAGACGCAGCCGGAGATCGGGTAGCGCGCGGCCAGTTCGGCGAAGCAGAGCGCGACCAGGAACTGCCCGGCGAAGACGAGCGGCCAGGTCCAGAAGAAGGCCGGGCCGCCGAAGCTGTAGCCGAAGGAGAACAGCTGGAAGACCGTGGTCAGGATGGAGACGAAGGAGAATCCGGCGGCGAAGGACGCGTAGGAGCCGAGGCCGCGCCGCAACTGCTGGGTGTAGCCGAACTCGGACAGATCGACGGCGTCGAGGGCGTCCGCGCCCTCGGCCACCGGAGACACGATGGTTGACACGATGTCCGCCTTTCCGCGTGCGCGCAGGGGGAGGCGGCCGGGCGGCGTCGGGAGCCGTCGGCCGGGCAGTGGGGAAGCAGGGGTGTCCGAAGACGGTGCTGGAACGGTGCTGGAAACCACGGCGCACTCCGGGAGCCGGGCCCGGCCCGCGGCGGGCCGAGCTCACCAGGCCTCCCGGGCTTTTCTCCCGCCGTGGAACGGAGCCGGACGGATTTCTCCGGTGCTCCGCCTGCGTCTCTCGGACCAGACCCGGCCGCTGCTCGGCGGCCGACGGAACCCTAGACGCGCCCCGCCGTCGTGTCGGCGGGTCGGGGAACAGCACACTCCGGCCGTGTCACGTGCGGGGACCGCGCAGGTTAACCGCGTGTCAACCTCTGCGCAGTCGAGCATCCGGCCGGCGACCAATCCTTATCCGCGCCCGCTCCGAACGACCCGTGTACCGATCCGGGCGGAGTGTGAAGGGAGCGGGACGAGCGAATGGCACCGGTGGAGGGCGAGGCGGCGGGACGGACGCGGGTCGCCGTGGTGGGTTCTGGCGTGGCCGGGTTGACGGCCGCGTACCTGCTGCGGCGGCGCCACGACGTGCTGCTGTTCGAGGCGGACGACCGGCTCGGCGGGCATGCGCACACCCACGATCTGTTCGACGCGCGGGCCGGGGCACTGGCCGTGGACAGCGGGTTCATCGTGCACAACGAGCGGACGTACCCGAACCTGCTGCGGCTGTTCCGGGAGCTGGGGGTGGCCACGCAGGAGACCGAGATGTCGATGAGCGTGCGCTGTCTCGGCTGCGGCCTGGAGTACGCGGGCGCGCGCGGGCCGGCCGGGGTCTTCGCGCGGCCGGCGAACGTGGTCGATCCGCGTTTCCTGCGGATGCTCGGCGAGATCAAGCGGTTCCACCGGCACGCGCGGCGGCTGCTGACGACGGACTCGGGTCTCGGCGGCGCCGTGGTCGGGGCCACGCTCGGCGACTTCCTGGCGGAGGGCGGGTATTCGCGGTACTTCGCGGACCACTTCCTGGTGCCGCTGGTCTCGGCCGTCTGGTCCACCGGGCCGGACCTGGTGCTGCGCTATCCGGCGCGCTACCTGTTCGAGTTCCTCGACCACCACGGCATGCTCAGCGTCACCGGCTCGCCGCGGTGGCGCACGGTGGTCGGCGGGTCGCGTGCTTACGTCGAGCGTGCGGCGAAGGGGCTTTCCGCGGTGAACGTCTCGACGCCGGTTCGCGCCGTGCAGCGTCACGATTCGGGGGCCACGCTTTGGGACGAGGCCGGGGGCCGTCACGAGGTGGACGGAGTCGTGCTGGCCACGCACCCGAATCAGGCGCTGCGCATGCTGGCCGACCCGTCGCCCGCTGAGAGCGCAGTGCTGGGGGCGATCGGCTACGCGCGCAACGAGACCGTGCTGCATACGGACGCCTCGCTGCTGCCGCGCAGGTCGGCCGCGCGCAGTTGCTGGAACTACCTCGTGCCGCACTGCGGGACGCGCATGGGGCCGAGCACCGAACGGGCCGTCGTGACGTATCACATGAACCGGCTCCAGCGCTTCGACGCCGAGGACGACTACCTGGTCACCCTGAACGCGACCGAGACGATCAAGGAAGGGCTCGTACTCGCGCGGATGGTCTACGAGCACCCGGTCTACACGCCGGAATCCGTCGCCGCGCAGGCCCGGCTACCGGAGCTGACGACACGGATCACCGCGTATGCGGGCGCGTACCACGGCTGGGGCTTCCACGAGGACGGATGCGCGTCGGGGGTCACGGCTGCGGCGGCGTTCGGAGTGCGGTGGTGACGGACGCGCGGATCTACGACTGCACGGTTCGGCACGTGCGCAGGGAGCCGGTGCGCAACGACTTCACGTATCGGAGCGTGATGTGGCTGGTGGACCTGGACCGGCTGCCGCGCTTTCCCCGTGCGCTGCGCATGTTCGCCGAGTTCCGCGCGGCCGATCACGTGGGCGATCCGGCGCTGAGCCTGCGACGCAACGTGGACAGGTATCTCGCGGAGCAGGGCGTGGATATCGACGGTGGACGGGTTCTGATGCTCACCGGGGCGCGCGCGTTCGGGTACGTGTTCAATCCGATCACGGTCTACTGGTGCCACGCGGCTGACGGCGGGCTCGCGTGCGTGATCGCCGAGGTGCACAACACATACGGCGGCAGGCATCGCTACCTGCTGCGCACGGACGATCTGGGACGTGCCGAGACGAAGAAGGAGTTCTTCGTCTCGCCGTTCTATCCGGCCAGCGGGCATTACCGCATGTCGGTGCCCGAGCCCGATGACGAACTGAAGCTGAGCATCCGCTACGAGCCGCCGGACGGAGCGCCGTTCGCGGCCGTGCTCCGCGGGCGGGCCGAACCGGCGACCGTCGGCGCGATGATGCGGCACGCGCTGCGCCAACCGAGCTCGACGCTGCTCGGCGCGGCGCGTATCCGCGTGCAGGGAATCAAGCTATTTCTGAGAGGACTACCCGTCGTGAAGGAACGTGATGTCGAGCACTGATGTGAGCGCGTGGGCCGTGGGACTGCCGATCACGGCCGCCACGTCGTTGGCGCTGTTCCTGGTCGTCTTCGCGATCGGCGCGGCGACCAGACGACATCGCGTCGTGGACGTGGCCTGGGGGCTCGCCTTCACCGCCGTCGCGCTGGTGAGCTTCGGGCTCTCCGCCGGCCACGGCGATTCGGGTCGGCGAGCCCTGGTGCTGGCGCTGACCGCTGCGTGGGGACTACGGCTGGCGATCCACATCGGCCTGCGTTCGCGCGGCAAGCCCGAGGATCCGCGTTATGAGGCGCTGCTGTCGAAGGCTTCCGGCTCGCAGCTCTGGTACGCGTTCACGCACGTGTATCTGCTCCAAGCCGTCTTGGTCTGGTTCATCTCGCTGCCGATCCAGATCGCGCAGTACGGTCACGCTGCGCCGGGGCCGCTCGCCGTGGTCGCGGTCGTGCTCTGGCTGATCGGCTTCCTGTTCGAGTCCGTCGGCGACTGGCAGTTGGCGCGGTTCAAGGCGGATCCGGCGAACAAGGGCAGGCTGATGGATCGCGGGCTGTGGCGCTACACGCGTCACCCGAACTACTTCGGCGACGCGTGCGTGTGGTGGGGACTGTTCCTGCTCGCGGCGAACCAGTGGGCCGGACTGTGCACGATCGTCTCGCCGATCGTCATGACCCTGCTGCTGACCGTCGGCAGCGGCATGCGGCTGGCGGACCGCCACATGGCGGCCCGCCGACCCGAGTACGCCGACTACATGCGGCGCACCAGCGGATTCATTCCTATGCCGCCGCGAGCGCCGCGACCATGACCGGCGTCGTCGTCGGCTTCACGCTGCCGCCGCTCGGCTCGATCGTCATCCCGACCTGTGCCTCTCCGGCCAGGCCGGTGACGACGATCGGGCTGTTCGGCGTCGCCTCCATCAGGCCGACCGAGCGGGCCGTGCCGTCCGAGGTCATCAGCCACAGCTGGTAGGTCTTGCCCGCCGGCGCGTCCGCGACTCCGGTGAAGGTGACGGCCGCCTCGTTGCGGCTGCGCGAGTCGACGATCAGCGCGCTGCCGCCGCCGGTGACCGCTACGCGCGTCGAGGCGACGTCCGGCGCGGCGAGCAACTGAGAGATCTGTTTCGTCTGCGCGTTCAGGTTGTTGATCTGGTCCTGCTGCGCGATCACCCGCCAGCCGAGACCGGCCACGACCAGGGCGAGCGCGGCGACGATGGCCCATGCGGCGCGCTTGCCGAACCGGGAACGGCGATGCGACGTGATCTGCGTGCGCGGATCGGTGATCGGCGGCTCCTGCCGGGTCACCCGGATCCGGGCGTCCACGGCGGCCTTCAGGGAATCCGGGGGCCGCACGGCGACGGCCGCCGCCATGACCGCGGCGACCTCGCGCAGTTCGCGGACCTCGCCCGCGCACTCCGGGCACTGGGCCATGTGCTCCTCGAACGCCGCGCGCTCGTCCGCGCCGAGCGCGTCGCACACATAGGCGCCGGTGAGCGTGTGCACATCCGCCTCAGCCGTGCTCGTCACCTCCCCACCCCCAGGCAGTCGCGCAGCCGGGCGAGCCCGTCGCGCATCCTCGTCTTGACCGTGCCCAGCGGTGCGCCGAGCAGTTCGGCCACCTGCTGATAGGTGTATCCGTTGTAGTAGGCGAGGGTGACCGACTCGCGTTGCAGGTCGGTCAGCCCGCCCATACAGCGGCGCAATCGCTGGCGTTCCAGGCGGCCCTCGACCGCCTCGGCCACGTCCTCCTCGGGCAGCATCCGCGCCGTCTCCCGTGCGTTCTTCTCCTGCCGCGCGGTCGCCGCCTGCTCGGCCCGCACCCGGTCCACCGCGCGCCGGTGCGCGATCGTCAGGACCCAGGACCGCGCCGAGCCGCGCGCCGGGTCGAACCTGCTCGCCTGCCGCCACACCTCGACCAGCACCTCCTGCGCGACCTCCTCGGCCTGCGCCGGATCGCGCAGGATGCGGGTGGCGAGTCCGTAGACCGGACCGGCGATCTCCGCGTACACGTGATCGAAGGCGTCCTCGCGGCCGAGGCTGACCTGCCGCAGCCACGCGTCGAGCCCGTCCGCCTCCTCGCCGGGCACCATGGAGACTGGCTCGGTCTTCTTCGGCAGAGTCATGACGGTACTTCGGAGCGGTCGGGGATTCGGATTGGTGCGAGTTCGGTCGAGCACGCCTCGAGCGCGTCCGCGAGCGTGACCAGCGCCGACGGGACCGCCGGGCGCGCCGAGAGCCAGCCGGGACCGGCGGCGAGGGTGACGCAGCGGGCGCGGCCGCCGACCGACGGCAGGGCCGTGGTGCTGGCGGTGCCCGCCGTCTGCGACCAGACCACGATGCGCGCGGGCTCGATCCGCCGGGCGGCCGCGCGCAGCGCCTCGGTGGGGACGGCGGCGCCGAGCATGCACACCGGGACGCCGCGCTGGCCGAGCGCCGCGCCGAGCACGTCCAGCGGCAGGTTGTGCCACTCGCCGGGAGCGCAGGCGAGCAGCACGGCACGGCCGCGGATGGACCGGCCGTCGACTGGCGGACGGAGCCGGTGCAGCGCCGCCGTCACGCACCACGAGAGCAGGTGCTCGACCTCGACGTAGCGGCCGGAGGTCTCGGTCCACTTGCGGCCGACTGCCAGCAGCGCGGGCGCGATCGTGTTCTCCCACGCCGCGACCACGCCGTCGCGGGCGATCGCCTCGTCGAGCAGGTCGAGCACCTGGGCCGTGTCCAGCCGCACGGCGCTGCGGGCCAGTCCGCGCGCCGTCGCGCTGCCCGAACGGCCGACCGGGAGGGTGTGCCCGCCGCCGGCCCGCGTGGGCGCGGCCTCCGGCTGGTGGCCCGCGAGCACGGCGCGGGCCGCCTCGGGCGCGGCGGCGCCGGTGCCGACCAGGAGGCAGAAGCGTTCGAGCCGGTCCATGTCAGTGGGCGAATACTTGCGGCGGGTGCCCGGCACGTGCTCGCTGGGCCCGAGCCCGTACCGCGACTCCCAGCTGCGCAGGGTCTCCACTGCGACGCCGAGGCGGCGGGCGGCGGCTCCGATGGTGAGCGGCGGTGCGTTCATCGCGACACGGCCTTTCCGTGCAAAACCTGTGCGACTTGCCCTCCCAGGCTAGCCGAGAGGAGCGTGATCCCGGTGACCACTCTCCTCTGGTTCCGCCGTGACCTGCGACTGCACGACCATCCCGCGCTGCACGCCGCGCTGGCCGACGACACGCCGGTGCTGCCGGTGTTCTGCCTGGACGAGCGGCTGCTGCACGGCAGACACGCCTCCGGATCGCGCACGCAGTTCCTGCTCGAATCGCTCGCGGACCTCGACGAGGCGCTGCGGAGGGCGGGCTCACGACTCGTCGTACGAAGGGGCCGTCCGGAGGATGTGCTGCCGGAGTTCGTCCGCGAGACCGGGGCCCGGCGCATCCACTACACGCGGGACCTGACGCCGTTCGCCCGGCAACGCGGTCACGGCGTGGCCGCCGCGTTCGAGGACTCAGATGTCGAACTCGTGGCGCATCCAGGCGTGTCGGTTGTCGAGGACGCGGCTGCGCTGCGCACCAAGGCCGGGTCGCCGTACAGCGTATTCACCCCCTTCTATCGGACGTGGGAGGAGGCGCCGCGTCGTCGGCCGCTGCCCGTGCCGAAGCGGATGCCGCCGTGTCCGGAGGTCGCGTCCGAGCCGCTGCCGAGCCTCGAGGATCTCGGCCTGCGGCAGGAGGTGGCCAAGCCGCAGCCCGGCGGCGAGCGTGCCGGACTGGCCCGGATGGAGTGGTTCCTGGACGGTCCGATCGAGCGCTACGCCCGGAACCACGACGTGCTCGACGTGGACGGCACCTCGAAGCTCGGCTCCTACCTGCACTTCGGCTGCGTCTCACCACGCGAGTTGGAGGCCGCGCTGCCGACGAGCGTGGGCGGCGAGGCGTTTCGGCGGCAGCTGTGTTGGCGGGACTTCTACCACCACGTCCAGTACCACCGGCCCGAGAACGCGCGCCAGGAGCATCAGGAGCGCTTCCGCAGCACGCTGAAATGGCCGGGCGACGAGCGCGCCTTCATCGCGTGGGCGGCCGGGCTGACGGGATATCCGCTGGTGGACGCGGCGATGCGGCAACTGCTGCGCGAGGGCTGGATGCACAATCGGGCCCGGATGCTGGCGGGCAGCTTCCTGACCAAGCAGCTCGGCGTGGACTGGCGGCGCGGCGAGGCGTTCTTCATGCGGATGCTGCTCGACGGCGACCAGGCGAACAACAACGGCAATTGGCAGTGGGCCGCGTCCGTGGGCGTCGATCCGCAGCCCGTCTCCCGGCGGCTCTACAACCCGACCCTGCACGTGGAGCGCTACGACCCGAACGGCCGCTACGTGCGCAGCTACGTGCCGGAACTGCGGAAGGTGCCGACGCGCTACATCGCCGAGCCGTGGACGATGCCGCAGGACGTGCAGGAGGCGTCGGAGTGCGTCATCGGGGTCCACTACCCGGAGCCGATCGTCGATCTGCGCGAGGCCCGCGCGGCGACGCTGGCGCGTTACGGCGCCGCCGTCGGGTCCTGACCGCGCGACTCGACCAGCCCGGCCAAGCGCTTGAGGGAGTGCAGCACGCCGAACTCGACGGCGGGTCGGATGAGCACGAACGCGAACGCGCCGAACCCGCCGCCGGGGATTTCGAGATCCTCGAACCAGGTCAGCGTGCATCCGGCCGCGCCGTCCGCCGCCGCCGCCGCCGCCGGGACGATCTCGAACGCGCCGGTGCCGCGTACGACCCTCCCCGTGTGCCGCACCAGGCACCACGTGGGCGGCCGCCACTCGGTGACCTCCATCGTGTCGAGGAAGCCGAGCCGACCGAAGCCGGTGAACGCCTCGATCCGGCCGCCCACGCCCCGACCGTCGCCGCCGACCGTGCGCACCGTCGTCGCCGTCATCCACGCGCCCTGGGACTCCCAGTCGGTCAGCGCCGCCCACACGTCCTCGGCGCGCGCCCGCACCCGGACGCTCACGGAGACCCGGCTCGTCCGCATCCTCAGCTCAGCTCCCTGATCTCCCGGTCACGCGACGATGACCACGAGGCTCTCGTACCCCGACGCGCCGGACGGGTACGGGCCGACCTGCGCGCTCGGCTGATAGGCGCCCGAATCGTCGGCCGCGCGCACCTGGATGGAGTGCGTGCCCGGCGTCGCGGCCCAATCGTATGTCCACTGCCGCCAGGTGTCCGGGTTGTCGGAGGCGGCGAGTCGGGCCTGCTGCCAGGGCCCGTCGTCGATCTGAACCTGCACGTCGGCGATGCCTCGATCGGTCGCCCACGCGATCCCGGCGACGGTGACCGTCCCGGCGTCCAGGTGCGCGAAGGGCTTCGGGACGTCGATGCGCGACTGGGTCTTCATTGTCCCGATCCGCGCATAGCCGCGCTGCACCCAATAGGCCTGCTCGGCGGCGAACGTGGTCACGTACAGATCGGTGACCCACTTGCAGGCCGAGGCGTAACCGTAGAAGCCGGGCACGAGCATCCGCGCGGGGAAGCCGTGGGCGATCGGCAGCGGTTGGCCGTTCATCGCGACGGCCAGCAGCGCGTTGCGTCCGTCGAGCACTGATTCGAGCGGCGTGCCGATGGTCATGCCCTCGGTCGAGCGGGCGATGAGCTGGTCGGCGCCCGTCCGGACTCCGGCGGAACGCAGCATCGCGGGCACGGAAGCGCCGATCCAGCGCGCATTGCCGACGTACGGGCCGCCGACCGGATCCGAGACGCAGGACACGGTCATATCGTGTTCGTGCAGCGGCTGTTTGAGCAGTTCGGCGAATCCGATTTCGATCGGCCGGTCCACCATTCCGTGAATGCGCAGCGTCCACGAGTTCGGACTCACTTGCGGCAGCACGAGATCCGTGTCGACGCGATAAAAACCGTCGTTGTCGGTGAAGAACGGGCTTAGGCCGGGGATATTCGGATGCACGCCGGTGGGTAGGGGCGGCGCCGGATACGTCGGCTTCGGGATGCGGACGGCGGCGCGCGCGGCCGAGACGTCGTAGCGGCGGTTCGAGATCAGGTTCGCGCCGAAGCCGACCGCCGCCGAGCCGACCGCGAGCGCGCTCGCGGTGACGATGAACTCGCGGCGGCTCGGATCCGGTTCTGGTGCCGGTTCGGGCGTCGTCGAACGCGTTGAGCGCACCAGGGCCCACAGCGCGACCATCGCCGCGATGCCGCCGATCACGCTCGGCAGCGACCAGGTCCAGGTGCTGTCCGGTTCGGAGACCGCCGCCGCCACGCCGACCGCGCCGAACAGGCCGATCAGCACCGCGCCGTACCGGTAGCGGACGAGCGCGAGGATCCCGGCCAGCAGCGCGATCGCCGTGAGCAGCACCAGGATCCCGGTCACCAGCATCTGCTTGTCGCGGTCGCCGAAGTGCGCGATCGCCCATTCCTTGAGCGGCGCCGGGGTGAGGTTCACGGCCGCCGCGCCGACCGCGTAGACCGGGGCGCTCGGCGGTCCGGTGAAGATCGCCACGGCTTCGCCGACCGCCAGCGCGACGGCCGCCGCGAGCGCGCCGATCAGCGCGCCCACGCCCAGCCGCCGCGCGATGCGGAACCAGTGCTTCATCAGGGATCCGGTTCTGGGATCAGATCAGCTGGCCGGCATCAGGACGCTGTCGATGATGTAGACCGTCGCGTTCGCGGTCTGCACGTTCCCGCACACGACGTTCGCCGTGTTCGACGACGTCCCGCCGGTCACGGTGAAGGCCTCGCCGCTGCCGGAGACGGTGATGGTGCCGCCCTCCAGCGTCTTGTGCGAACCGGCCAGCTCCGCCGGGGCCAGCCGACCGGAGACCACGTGGTACGTGAGGATCTTGGTCAGCTCGGCCTTGTTGGCGAGCACGGAGGTCAGCGTGGCGGACGGGATCTTCTGGAAGGCCGCGTTCGCCGGGGCGAAGACCGTGATGCCCTGGGCGCTGTTGAGCGTGTCGGCCAGGCCCGCCTTCGTGACCGCCGCGACCAGCGTGGACAGCACCGGGTTGTGCGAGGCGGCCGTGGCCACCGGGTCCTGTGCCATCCCGGTGAAGCTGCCCGACCCCGAGGCCGGCACGGCCGAACAGCCCGAACCGAAGTCCATCGAGGCGGCGCTGGCGCTCACCGCCGGCGCGCTGGATGTCATGGGCGCGGTGGTTCCCGAGGAAGCCGTCGAGCCGGACCCGCTGGAACTGCACGCCGCGAGGCCACCGCTCAGGGCGAGTACCGCGATGGTGGCGGGGACGAGGCGGCGGGTCATGCGCATTCCGGACATGGGTAAGTCACTCCTCAGTGATATGAGTTCCGGCTACCTGCTACGGCGGGTATTCGGCACCGAGGGGAATGCGGATTGGTGCGACTCGACTAATCGCTCTTTTGGGTGACGGGCTTGTACTTCATGCTCTCCACAAAGGCGTTCGGGACACCGCGCCAGTGATCCGCGATGCGGCTCTCGACGTGCTCGGCGGCCCAGACGGCGTTCGGTTCGAGGCCCTTGATCTCCTCCGGCGTCGCGCGCCGCGAGTTGCCCAGGTGGTCGTCGATGAAGAGGTTCTGCGGGTTGAGCTGGTCCTGGCGGAACATCGGTGGGATCGCGGGCAACTGCTCCGTGGGCACCTTGAACAGCATCGTGCCCCAGCGTCCCTTGCTGTACGCCATCCGGTACACACCGACGATGAACAGTGGCTCGCGTTCGAGCGCCGCGCGACCGTCCTCCTCGGAGACGGCCGTGCCACCCTCGTAGAACGCGAACTCCGCTCGCGTGTCCAGCATGAGCGCGTAGGCGACACGGCCGGTCCCGGGCACCTCGAAGCCCAGGACGTGCCCCGGCGTGAACCGCACTGCCATCAGTCACCCACTCCTCGATCGGGGACTCAAACACTACCGAACTTGTTCGTCGCCGCGTTCATGTACGTGTCCCTGGCCGGGTTGTCCGGGGCGATGCCGTTGATGGCGTTGCCCGAGGTGCCGCCCATGCTCTGCGCGCCGCCGTTCGCCTCGATCCCCTGCTGCTCACGGCCGCGCATGGCCTGATAAGCCGGGTCGTCGTGCCGCTGTTCGACCGGCAGCGTGCCCTGGGCCGACTGATCGAGCACCGCGGGACCGTAGCCCTTGTCGTTCATGTGGTGGTCGCTGTCGCGGTTCGCCACGATCTGCTGCGGCGTGCCGGTTCCGCGGCTGCGGCCGGTGTAGACCTTGCCGGTGACCGGGTGCGTCTTCGTGTACGTCACGTAGGTCGGCGGGGTCGGGTCGGGGGCGAGGCCGAGCGGGTCGAGCCAGCCGAGCGGGTTCTCGACGTAGCCGTGCGGGTTCGGCGCGGGCAGCAGGCCCAGCGGGTCCGGGCTCAGGTACGCGGCGGTGTCCGGGTTGTAGTACCGGTGCAGGTTGTAGGCGAGCCCGGTCTCCTCGTCCCAGTACTGGCCGGGGAAGCCGAGCGGGGTGACGGCCGCGTCGACCGGCTCGCCCCACAGCGTCGTGCCGCCGACCGTGGTCACCCGGCCGTCCGGCGAGACCAGTTCGCGCGGCGTGCCGACCAGGTCGGTGACGATCGCGCGGAACTCGGCGTCGACGTCCGCCTGGTCCGCGCCCGCCGCCCAGGATCGGCGGGTCTGCGCGGCCGGGGTGTGCGTGCCGGGCTCGTAGTCCCAGGTCATCGTCTCGATCCGGCCCGCGGCGGTGGTCCGGACCTGCTCGGCCAGCCGGGTGCCGTCCCACGTGTACCAGTACCAGACCTGGTCCGGCGCGTCGCCGAGCAGCGTCTTGGCGACGCGGCGGCCGAACGCGTCGTAGGTGTAGCGCCAGGTGCGGCCCTGCGGATCGGCGACCTCGATCAGCCGGTCGTCCGCGTCCCAGGAGTACGTCCACTCCCTGCGTTGCCCGGAGAGCGTCCGCAGCACGCGGCGCACGACGCGGCCGACTTCGTCGTACTCGTACGTCGAGCGCGCGGTGCGGTGGATACGCGTGCCCTGGACCTCGTGCGGCTCAGTGCTCTGCGTCAGGTTGCCGAGCCCGTCGTACGCGTAGAACTCCTCGCCCCGCTCGCTGCGTACGCCGGTCGGTCGGCCCACGGCGTCGAGCGAGTAGCCGCGCGCGCCGCCGATCTGCTCGTCGACCCCGGTCGGCAGGCCGTCGGGGCGCAGCGCGAAGTTGCGGGTCTGCGTGGAGTGCCAGGCGCCCTCGGGCTCGTCGTAGGACCAGATCGCCTGCGCGGTCAGCCGTCCGGCCGGGTCGAAGCTCTGCGTCAGGGCGGCGACCGTGCCGAACGCGCGGCGGATCTCCTGCCCGAGCACGTCGTAGGAGAATTCGAGCGCGCCGCAGGTCGTGCTGAGGGCGGCCGCGCGTCCCGCGTCGTCGTACGTCCAGCGCGACACGAGTTCGGACGGGGTCGTGCGCACCACGCGCTGCCCGGCCTCGTCGTACGTGTTCTCCAGCACGCGGCCGTTGTGCGACTCGGTCAGCAGCCGGCCACGCGGGTCGTAGGTGATGTCGAGGACGGATTCGGGGGCCTCGGCGCGCACCAGGTTCCCGGCGGCGTCGTACGTGAAGGAGCGGACCGTCTCGCCGAAGCTCTGCGTGACGATCCGGCCGAGCGCGTCCCGCTCGATGTCAATGGTCTGGCCCAGCGCGTTCGTGCTCCGGACCTGGCGGCCGACCGCGTCGAGTTCGTAGGTGCGCCGCGCTCCGTTGAAGTCGGTCTCCGCGACGACGTGACCGGCCGCGTCGTACTCGTACGTCCACTCGAGGCCGTTCGGCGCGGTCACGGTGGTCAGGTGCAGCATCGCGTCGTAGCCGTACGCGAATCGGCTGCCGTCCGGATCCGTGCGTGCGACGACCCGGTCGAAGGGCCCGTATTCGAAGGTGGTGACGCCGCCGGAGAGGTCCGTGAGAGTGCTCAGGTTGCCCTCGGCGTCGTACGACCAGCGCTCCTCCGAACCGTCGGGCAGCCGCCGGAGAGTCGGGCGTCCGGCGTGGTCCCAGCCGTACGTGGTCTGGCCGCCCAGCGCGTCGGTCGCCGTCTTGACGCGGCCGAAGCGGTCCCGGTGGAAGCGTGTCGCGTTGCCCAGCGGATCGGTGACCTCGACGGGAAGTCCGGCGCGGTCGCACTGGACGCGGGTCGTCACGCCGAGCGCGTCGGTGTACGCGCGCAGGCCGCCGTGCTCGTCGTACTCGTAGACGGTCCGGGCGCCCGCCGGATCCGTGGCGGAGACCGCGTTGCCGCGTTCGTCGTATTCGTGCAGCCAGATGCCGCCGTCGGCACCCTGGACGCGCACCGGCAGCCGCAGATCGTTGTAGGCGACGGATATTCGGCTGCCGTCCGGCCGCACGGTCGCGACCGGGTCGCCCAACTCGTCGCGCTCGATCACGGTGACCCGGCCGAGCGGGTCGGTGCCGCGGACGAGGTTGCCCCAACGGTCCTGCTCGGTCTGCGTGCGCGCGTCGAGCGGGTTCACGGTCTCGGCCAGCCGGCCGCGCGCGTCCCACCTGTACGTCGAGCGGTTGCCGAGGGCGTCGATCATCGTCGTGGTCCGCGCGGCGAGGTCGTATTCGAACTCGCTGTCCAGGAAGCCGTCGCTCCCGGCCACGCGCACGACCCGGCCGTCCTCGCGGTAGAAGTACTCGTACTCGTACCCGAGCCGGTCCTTCCAGCGCGTGATCCGGTCCGCTTCGTCGTACTCGAAGACCAGCGGCACGCTGCCCGAGTCGATCGTCTCCACGAGCCGGCCGGCCGGGTCGTAGCGGAACGCCGCGAGGCTGGTGGACGCACCGCCCTCGGGATCGGCGAGGCGCAGGCTCTCCACGCGCACGCCGCCGCGCGTCTCCCGGGTGCCGACGACGATGTGGTAGCCGCCCGAGTGGTAGACGTCCGTGATCACGCCCGCGCCGTCGTGCACGAACGTGACCCGGTTGCCGTTGCGGTCCACGATCGCGGTCAGCGGACGGCTCTGCTCCGGGGTCGCGCCGGGGGCGAAGCACAGCGTGTGGCCGACGTCGCCCATCTCGACCCGGATCTCGTCCCGGTCCTGCGCGCGGTCCCAGCTCAGCGGCCAGCGCGCGCCCGCGGACGGCATCACCCGCTGGCCGTGCAAGGTCGGCACCGCGTAGTGCAGCACCCGGCCGTCGGCGAGCGCGAAGTGGATGCCGTCCTCGTCCAGTTCGACGCGCTGGTCCAGCGTGGACGACCACGTGGTGCCGAACAGCCGTCCGTGCCGGTAGCCGCTCAGGTGACGCCGGGTCAGCTCCAGCGCGAGGACGCCGGGCAGGAACACGTCCGACTGCCCGAGGAACATCTCGCCGGTGACCAGGTCGACCGGGTCGTCGCTGGAGGCATCCGAACCGGCGGAGGTGGACTGCGCGTCGTCGCCCGCCTGGCTCGAGTTCAGCGCCTGCGAGTCCTGGAAGTTGTCGTCCACGGACCCGGTCGGGGTGGGCCCGCCGGACGGCGCCGGAGCCGGGGCCCCCTCGTCCGGGTTGACGTTGGACGCGGTCGGCGCGTCCTGGCCGAGTCCGTCGAGGTCGCCGGCGATCTGGGTGTTGGTGTCCTGCATCGCGTGCGCGCCGTCCACCGCGGCGTCCGCCGTGACCCCCTGGAAGTCGGCCGCCTTGCTGGTGATGTCGTCGGCGGCCTTACCCATCGTGTCCTTGAGCGCGATGGCCGCGTCGCGCTGCCCCTGGCCCGCCATCAGAACTGTATTCCGTCGGCCTGGGAGCGGAAGTTCTGCGCGTGCGAGCGCATCGTGTCGGCGTGCTGCCGCAGCAGGTTCGCATGCTGCTCCACGGCGCCGACGTCCAGCTGGATGGTGCTCGACGGTATCGGGTCCACGCCGCCGGGCGCGTTGCTCCAGTCCAGCCCCGAGAGCATCGTCTCCACCTTCTCCACCAGCGGCTTCGACGCGGCCTCGATCACCTTGCCGATCACGTACTGCTCCAGGTCCTGAACCAGCGAGTTGCCCAGCGCCTCGCCGAGCTCCTCCAGCCCCGGCAGCGCGGCCAGCGACGCCCCGAACGTCTCCGGCGCCGCCGCCAGCGCCGTCGCGTAGCCCACCGCGAGCTCGATCAGCTCGACCAGCGCCTGGCCCTTCTGCACGACCACGTACACCGCCCAGGCGTCCAGCGCGTCCGCGAGCACCGCGGTCGCCGCGACCACCTCCTTGACGTGCGTGGCCGACAGGTGCGCCCAGCCCGTGGACATCGCCTTGGTCGACGGCCCCTGATACGCCTGCGCGATGTTCGCCACCGCCTGCGTCGCGTCCTCGTGCGTCTGCTCGACCGCCTGCCCGAACTCCCGGGTCAGCTGTGCGAACTGGTGCAGCGAGTCCTCGTTCAGGTACGGCCACTCGATCCCGATGGCGTTCAGGAAGGTCACCACCGGCAACGGCAGATCATCGATCGCCACGATCCATCCCCCTGTCTCGACATTTCGAGGCTACTCGCCGCAGGGCATTGCGACAACGAGGTGATCTGCTGGGATGATGGAACCGTGAACGCGGCACAGTTCGAACTCGGCAGCGACGGCCCCAGCGTGATCCTCGCCGGCATCGACGGCTCCCGCTCCGCGATGCGCGCCGGCGCGTACGCCGCCGGCCTGGCCCGCCGTCAGGGATCGAAGCTGGTCCTTCTCTACGTCCAGCCCATCGGCGCACTCAACGTCCCCGGCGCCGCCGTGGCCACCGCCGAGGCCGGAGACGAGGTGGCCGAGGACCTCCGCCGCCAGATCCACGAGGCCCTGGACCGCCTCCCCGACGGCGCCGGCATCCGCTGGGAGTTCCGCGTAACCCGCGGCGACGCCTACCGCGCCATCGTCGACACCGCCGCCGAGGTCCGCGCCGAAGCCGTCATCATCGGCACCTCCGAACAAGCAGGCCACCGCATCCTCGGCTCCGTCGCGGTCCGTCTGGTCAAGGCCGGACGCTGGCCGGTGACGGTGGTCCCCTAGCCGGGTGGTTGCGTGGTTCCGGAGTGGGGCTGCGGTCCGCGCCGCTGCGCGACCCACTCCGCTGTCTCGGGAGCACGTAGCGGGGCGTTGCCTAATGATTAAATGTCCCCATGACTGGTGGTCAGGAGCGCGTGGGCCTGCCCGCCGGGGCGCGGCGGCTGGTCGGGCGCGAGGCGGAGATCGAGGCGTTGAGCGCTGCGTTGGGTGAGTTGGCGCGTGGGGGTGGGCGGTCGATCGCGCTGGTGGGGGAGCCGGGGATCGGCAAGAGTGCGGTGATCGGGGCGGTGGCGGCTCGGGCGCGGGCTGCGGGGATCACGGTGGTGACGACGTATGGGCGGGGTACTGGGGTGCCTTCGCTCGCGGCGGCTCTTTCGGCTCGGAATGCGCATGTGCTGGTGGCGCTGGATGATCTGCATCTGCTGTCGCCGAACCAGGTGTCCGAGGTGGAGCGGCTGGTGGAGGAGACGGCGACCGGGCCGCTGCTGTGCCTGCTCGCCTATCGTCAGCGGCAGCTTTCGCCGGTGCTGGCGGCGGCGTTGTCGCGGGCGGCTTCGGCGGGGCTGTTGGAGGTGTGGGATCTCGGTCCGCTCACGCTGGAGCAGTCGCGCAGCCTCCTCGGCGGGGCCGCGAACGCTGAGGATGTGCATCGGGAGGCCGGAGGCAATCCGCAGTATCTCAAGGTACTCGCGGCCGAGGACGGGGCGAGTGGGGACGCTGGGGTGGCGATCCTCGCCGAGTTGGCCGGGCTGGAACCGGACGCGGCGGCCGTGGTGCGTGCGGCGGCGGTGCTCGGTGAGCCGTTCCATCCGGATCTGCTGGCGGAGGTCGCCGGGCTCGAGGTCGGGGCGGCGATGGCCGCGCTCGACGAGTTGACCCGCCTCGATCTGGTGCGGACGGCGGAACCGACGGCGCATCTGGCGCTGCGGCACGACGCGGTGGGCAAGGTCGTCTACCAGCGCCTGGAGCCGAGCCAGCGGGTCACGCTGCATCAGCGGGCGGAGGCGGCGCTCGCTCGGCGGGCCGCTCCGATCGCGCGGCGGGCGCACCACGTGGCGCGGGCGGCGGATCCGAATCGGCCGGAGCACGCGGCGACGTTGATCGCGGCGGCGCGCGGCGCGCTCTACGCGTCCCCGGCGCTCGCGGGCGACTATCTGCGGGTCGCGCTCACGCTGCTGCAGGAGGGCTCAGGGCTCTGGTATCAGGCGCAGGTGCTGCTCGTGCGCACGCGGCTGCTGACCGGGGACGCGACCGAGAGCCGGGAGCTGCTTGACGCCTTGCGCTCGACGCTGCCGGACGCCGCGGCGCTGGCCGAGTCGAGCCGGACCGAGCGGCGGCTCGGCAAGTACACCGAGGCGGGCGCGCTGGCCCGCTCCGGGCTGGTCGCGCTGGCCGACCGGGACTCCGCGACGGCCGCGTCCCTGCACATCGAGTTGGCGCACCACGCGTACGACGTGCGCGACTACGAGGCCTCACGCCAGCACGCGGAGAAGGCCGCGACACTCGCGCACGCCCAGCACGACCCCGTCGGCGAGGCGAACGCGCTGGCCCAGGCGGCTCTGGCCACGCTGTGCACCGGGGACCAGGCGACCGCGCAGGCGACCGTGACCAGGGCGGCCGAACTGCTGGACGCCGCGCCCGACGCCGCGGTGCAGACCGACCTGGAGGCCGCGTTCCAGCTGGGCCTCGCGGAGGGGATGCTGGGCCGGCTGAGCGACGCCGAGCGGCACCTGAGCCGCGGTGCCGAACTGTCCCGGCGTACCGGCCAGACGTATATCAGGCCGCAGATCCTGACCACGCTGGCGAACGCCCGGGCGCGGTCCGGGAACCTGCGCAGCGCGCTGGCCAGCCTGGACGAGACCGCCGAGCACATCGCGCGGGTCGGCGACCGCAGCACCGAGGCGGTGAGCGCGATGCTGCGGGCCGAGGTGCTGTTCTGGCGGGACGCGCCCGGCGACGCACTCGAGGCGGGCAAGCAGGCCGAGCACGCGGCGGCGCTGTGCGGGGACACTCCGGTCTCGTGGGCGATCACCGTACGCTGCTTCTACGCGGAGCTCGTGCTGCTCGGCGGCGATCCGGCGCGGGCCGCCCGGCTGCTGCTGGAGGCCGCGGGCGGCACCGAGCTGCGCGCGCTGAACGTCTGGCGCAAGCCGCGCTGGTGCGACACGCTCGCGGAGGCGGCCGCCGTCGCGGGCGACCGCGCGCTGGTCGAGCACTGGGCGTCGATCGCGGAGGCCTGTGTCGAGGAGCTGCCCTCCCCCGGCCGGCAGGGTTTCGCGCTGCGGGCCCGGATGCGGGCGCACGCGATCCGGGGCGACATCGACCGGGCGGTGCGCACGTCCCGCGAGGCGGTGGCCGACTTCACCGCCAGCGGGGAACGCCTCGAGGTCTGCCGCACGCTGCTGGCCGTCGCCGAGTCCTCGCTGGCCGCGGGACGCACGGACGACGTGCCCGGCTGGCTGGACCGGGTCACGGTGCTGGCCGGGCAGTGCGGCTCGGCGCGGCTGGCCGACGCGGCGGCCGGCCTGCTGGAGCGGCTGGGCAGCGAGGCGCCGCCGCCGGCGCAGGGGCCGCCGAAGCCGCTGGCCGTGCTCAGCCGCCGGGAGCAGGAGATCGCGGGCCTCGCCAGCACCGGAATGACCACGGTCGAGATCGCGGAGGCCTTGTTCCTGAGCGCGCGCACCGTGGAGACGCACCTGGGTCGCATCTACCGCAAACTCGGTGTCTCCAATCGCGCGGGCCTCACCCGAATCATGCTGACCACACAAGAACCCTGATACACTGTTCCGAATACGTAGTTCTCCGGACAGCGCGCCGCCGCCGCTTCGCTGACAATCACGACGATGACTGTGCATACCGTGTGGCCGTTGGTGGGCCGGGAACACGAGATGTCGGTGCTGCGGGGCGCGCTCGCGGACTGCGCCGACGGTGCGTCGACCGCGATCGAGCTGACCGGCGACCCCGGGCTCGGCAAGTCGAGGCTGCTGCGCGAGCTGGCCGAGGCCGGGCACGCCGGGGGGCTGACCGTGCTGGCCGGGCGCGCGACCGAGTTCGACCGGGCGCGCTCCCCGGACGACGAGATCGCGACGCTGCTGACGCTGGCGACCTCGGCCGACCACGGCCACGGCGTGCTGCTCTGCCTCGACGACCTGCACTGGGCCGACGAGCGCACCGTGCAGCGGCTGCACGTGCTGCTGCGCCGTCCGCCCGCGACGCCGCTGATCCTCGCCTACAGCCACCGGCCCCGGCAGGCCTCCGCCAGGCTGCTGGCCTCGCTGCATCACGCCGCCACGCACTACCGCACCACGCGGCTGCCGCTTCCGCCGCTGGACCGGCAGGCGTGCAGGACCCTGATCCGCGCACGTCACGAGCCCGCCCGCCGCGAGCAGCTCTGCGCGATGAGCGGCGGCAATCCGCTTTATCTCCAAGTGCTCTGCGAACTCGGGATCGACGACGCGACCGGATTCGCCGAACTGCCCGACACGTTGCGGGCCACGCTGGCTCGGGAGACCGCGCTGCTCACCGAGGCCGAGCTCACCGTGCTGCGCGCCGCCGCCGTGCTCGGCGACCCCTTCGATCCGATGCTGCTGACGCCGGTCTCCGGCCTGGCCGAGGAGTCGGCGCTGGCCGCGTTGGACGTGCTGGCGCAGGCCGATCTGGTGCGGGTGTGCCGGCCGAGCGGCGCACGGCCGGACTCGCGTCGGCTGCTGCGCTTCCGGCATCCGCTGCTGCGCGAGGTCGTGTCCGAGGAGACGCCGCCGGGCTGGCGGCTGCTGGCGAACGCGCGCGCCGATCGGGCGCTGTGCGAGGCCGGGGCCGGCATCGTCGAGCGGGCGCCGCACGTCGCGCGCACTGCCCGGGTCGGCGACACAGAGGCTGTTCGACTCCTGATAGAGGCCGCCGCGCGGACCGCGCACACCGCTCCGGCCACGGCCGCCGCCTGGCAGCTCGCGGCCCTGCGGCTGTCCGCGCCGAACGGATCGCGGGAGACGAACCGCGGGCGGCTCGGGCTGCTGCTCGGATTGGCCGACGCGTACGGCGTGACCGGGGATCTCGCCGCGTGCCGCGACGCGCTCGGGCAGGCACTGGACCTGGTGCCGCCGGACCAGCCGGAGCAGCGCGTGCCGGTCGTGGTGCTGCGGTCGGTGGTCGAACGGATCCTGGGCAGCGTCACGACGGCCGAGCGCGTGCTCGAAGCCGAGTTGGAGCTCTGGCCGACGACGGATAAGCGTGCTGATCCGCTCCGGCTCCAGCTGGCCACGAACCGGATGGGCCAGGGCAGGTTCGACGAGGCGGACGCGCTGCTCGACGCCCTGCATGTACGAACCCGCGGGTCGGAGGATCGCCGGGTGACGGTCTCGACGGCCGCGTGCAGATCGCTGGGCGCCGCGTACAGCGGACGTATCAAACCTCTGCGGACGCACAGTGCGGAGGCGTCGAGCGCGTTCGACGTCATGCCGGACGACGAGCTCGCGACCTTCCTCGACGAGCTCGGGCAACTCGGCTGGGCCGAAGTCCTCGCCGAACAGCACCGCGACGCGATCCGGCACATGAGCCGCGGCGTGCGCATCGCGCGGCAGACCGGTCAGCGGCACGTGGCGCTGTATCTGTTGCTCTGTCAGTCGTACGCGCAGCATGCGACCGGCGATCTGACGAACGCGATCGCCTCGGCATCGGGAGCGGAGGAGGCGGCCTACCTGCTCGACCGGCCCGATCTGGTCGCGTACGCGCTCACCCTCCGTGCCGCGTCCACGTCGTTGCAGGTCAATCCGGCCGCCGCCGCCGGGGCCGCCGAACGCGGTCTTCGTGCCCTGGCTCGCCCCGGATCGGGACGGCTGCGCGAGCTCGCGGCCGCCGTGCTCGCCTCCGTGCGCCTCGATCAGGGACGACCCGAAGACTGCCTCGAACTGCTGCGGTCGATCTGCGGCGTTGACCGGTCGGTGGCCACGCACGCGTTGCGGGCCACCTGGTACTGCGTCGGCGCGCAGGCCGAGATGGCGCGTGGGGACGTCGCCGCCGCGCAGGATTGGGCCGACGCGGCGGTCGAGGCGGCGGAGGCGATGCCGTTGCCCGGCCAGCGCGGATACGCGCACCTGGCGATGGGTTGCCGCGTCGGCGAAGAGGATCCGGCGCACGCGGTCGAGCTGTTCTCCGCCGCCGCCGACTCGTTCGGGGCGGCCGGGCTGGTCCTCGTCGAGAGCCGCGCGCTGCTGCAACTCGGCCGCGCGCTGTCCGCGACGGGCAGACCCGACGAGGCGACCACCGTGATCGGCCGCGCGAAACAGATCGCCGACGCGCACGGCGCCGCGTTCCTCGCGAGCCTGGCGACCAACACGCAGCGGCGGATCGGAGCGCGCAGGCCACGGCGTGACCCGACCGGCGGCGCGCTTTCCGAGCAGGAGCGCCGGATCTCCGCGATGGTGGCCAGCGGACTGTCGAACCGCGACATCGCGGCGGGCCTGTTCGTGTCGGTGAAGACGGTCGAGGCGCACCTGACCCGCATCTTCCGGAAACTCGGGGTGACGTCCCGGTCCGGGCTCGTCAGCGCCCTGTCCCAGTCGTCGGGGTGACGAGCTCCATCTCGTTCGGCTCCGGTTCCACGGGATCCATCGCACGGCGCAGCGACGGACTGAGCAGCAGCGCGAGCAGCGGGATCAGGAGCGGTGACACCAGGATCAGCGCAGTCGGGATCGCGCCGCAGGAGGCGATGAGGAAGCCGGTGATGCCCGGCCCGGCCCACGCGATACTGCCCGCGAGCAGCATGACGGTGGTCGAGACGCGGCCCTGCAGGTAGGGCGGGACCTCCGTGTTCACGGTCAGGAAGACGAGCGAGCCGAGCGGCGGCAGCGAGAAGACGACCAGGCCGACGGCGACGACCGCGACCGCCACCTGATCCACGGCCGCGAGCGGCATGAGCACCAGCCACGTCGCCGCTCCCCCGGCGATCATCCACGCCGGCCGCACGTGCCGCAGGATCCAGCCCGTGCAGAGCCCGCCGACGATTCCGCCGCAACCGGCAGCCGTGAGCACCACACCGGCCGAGACGGGATGACGTCCCAGGTCGGATGCCGAGATCGCGGCCAGCAGTTCGATCGCCCGGCCGAGCAGGTTCACGTACGCGGCGATGGCCAGCTGCATCAGCAGTGCCCTGCGATGACGCAGCCAGCTGAAACCGCGCGTGAGTTCGTCCACGGTACGGCGCACCGCCCCGCCCGGCGCGTCCCCGGACTCCCGCTCGGGCGGAAGGAGCCGCTGGTAGGCGACCTGAGCGACCATCAGGAACGAGAGCACGTACGTCGCGGCGTCGGCCACGAACGCGAGCGGAGCGCCGAGCCCCAGCAGCAGGCCGCCGAGCGGGGGCCCGACCGCGATCGCGAGATTCGTGCGCACCACATTGCGGGTGATCGCCTCGCGCCGCAGCTCACGCGGCACCGACTGGCGCAGCAGGCCACCCTCCGCGGGCGCGAAGACCGTCGAACCGGCCGCCGTCACCGCCGCCGCGCCGACCGCCAGGATCGTGGTCAGGTTGTGCGACGCCAAGGCCAGTGCCAGCAGCAGCGCGACCGCCGCGCGCACCGCGTCGCACCACAGCATCAGATGCTTGCGGTTGAACATGTCCGCGATCAGCCCGGCCGGCAGCCGAAACGTGAGCTGGGCGATCGCGACGGCCGTGGCCACCAGCGACGCGTCCACCACCGACCGGGTCGCGGCGAGCACGGCGAGCGGGAGCGCCAGCGAGGTCATCTCGCTCGCCGTATCCGACAGGGCCTGGCTGATCCAGATCAGCGTGAAGTTGCGGTTCAGCACTGGGGCCGCGCCTCCGGATCAGCTGTCGGACCGCCGCACCGCGACGTACAGGCCCTTGGTGTGGACGTCCTCGTCGACGGAGTCGGCCAGCGAGCCGTCGCGCTCCAGGCCGTGCGCGCCGACCAGGTCGAGACCGGCGGCGTCGAGCAGCTGCGCGAAGTCGGCGCCGGAGTGGTGCCGTTGCAGGTGCTCGACGATCTCGCGGCTCCACACCTCCGCGTCGTCGGGCGAGCGGCGGAACGCGGTCATCGTCAGGCGGAAGCGCTCGGGGTCGCCCTCGTCCTTCAGGAAGCGGCCGCGCAGGGTCACCTGCAGGCCCTCTCGCTCGAAGACGTGCGGCGAGCGCATGAGCTGATATCCCCGGGCGGTGTTGGCGTCGAAGACCAGCACGCCGCCGGGCCGCATGACCGACGCGAGGCTGGCCAGCGCCTCGGCCAGATGCTCGCGGTCGGCGAGGTAGTTGGCGATGTCGCTCATGCAGAGCACGACGTCGTACGGGCCGCCGTGCTCGAAGGGCAGCCGGATGTCGTGGACGTGGAAGGCGATCCCGGTCTCGGCGTGCCGGGTCTTCGCGATCTCGATCATCTCGCCGCTGATGTCGATGCCGGTCGGCTCGTAGCCGCGCTCGGCGAAGGCGACCGTGCTGCGTCCGGTGCCGCAGCCCGCGTCCAGCAGCGTGCGCCCGGGCGGATCGGCCCGCTTGATCAGCGTCTCGAGGATGTCGCCGAAGACGGAGTAGTCGTCCTCCGCGGTGAGCGCGTCGTAGAACGGCGCGGTGGCGTCGTAGGCGACGGCCGCGTGGTCGGTGGGAACGGCGGTGGTCATGGCCTCACTCCTTGGACATCGTGGTCTGGGTCAACGGGCCGCTGCCTCGACCGCCTGGGCGGCCAGCGCCGCGCTCTTCGTCTCGCGCAGCTCCGCGCCGAGCATTCGGGCCCGCTCGCCGAGTACCGCGTTCTCGATGGCCGCCGGATCCGGCAGCCGCTCGGCGACCCCGGCGCGCACGCAGGCCGCCGCCAGCACGCGCTGTTCGCCGCCGTTCGGACGCAGGAACAGCGGCCGGCCGTGCAGCAGCGCGCCGAGCACCGGGGCCGTGGTCCCGTTCGTCACGACGAGCTCCGCGCGCTGGAGCAGGTCCGACATCCACGGCCGACGCACCGTCAGGACGTCCACGCCGGGCGCGGCCCGATGCGGTTCGCTGCGCCCGAGCTCGACGACGGCCTGGTAGCCGCTGCCCCGGAACGCGGTCTCGATCCAGGACCACAGGCTCTCGCCGCCGAAGGTCCGGCCCAGGTGCACGTACGCGAGCGGCTTGCCCACGCGGTCCACGTGCGCGGCGAGGCGCTGCCGCTCGGTCTCGTCGCCCGCGGCCGGTTCCCACCACAGCGGGCCGACGTGCCTGACCGCGGCCGGGAGCACGCGGCCGGGAGTCTCCAGTTCGGGGTGTCCGCGCAGCAGGAACGCGGTGCCGAGCAGCGGCGCGGCGTCGACGGTCGGCCGGGAGCCGGCCAGTCCGACGGAGCCGCTGACGGTGTCCCAGATCCGCAGCGTCTGCGCGAGCCGCCAGCCGCGCTGCTCGGGATCCTCGGCGGCGGACGCGTTCGGCTCGGCGTACGGCCAGAGGTGGCAGGTCAGGCCGAGCACGACGACCGGCAGGTCCAGCATCCGGGCGGCGAGCAGCGTGCCGAGGCCGAGGACGGAGGCGACCAGCACGTCCGGCCGCGTCTCGCGCACCAGCTCCACCACCGCGCGGTACTGGTCGGCGCCGTTGTGGAACCAGTCGGCGACGTCGAACGCGGCCGGGGGCGCCTGCCGCACCCAGATCCCGGCGGCGCGGGCGGCGTGCGCGGCCGGTCCCCCGGCGACCAGGGCGACGTCGTGGCCGCGCCGGTGCAGTTCCAGGGCCAGCGCCGTGGCCGGATAGAGGTAGCCGGCGCTCGACCACGGGCACAGCAGGACTCTCATCCCACGGCCACCGCCTCGCGCGCCAGCCGTTCGGCGCGCCGCCGGTGCGTGCGCAGCAGTTCCAGCAGGCCGACGGTCAGCCGGTCGTCGAAGGCGCGCTCGGCGGCGGCCGGGGCGCTGTGCGCGGCGAAGTCCCCGCAGCTGAGCCAGCGGTCGGCCGGGTACTCGGTGTATCCGGACTCGATGTCGCCGACCTCGTAGCCGGGCTTGCCGATCGTCTCCCAGCAGCTGTAGAGCGTCCCGTCGGCGTTGACGACCGCGCCGGTGGTCCCGTCCCGCTCCCCGCAGAACCCGCAGGCGCCGCCGGACGGCCAGCCGACCTTGAAGCCGCGGTCCAGGGCGGTCGTGTAGCCGTGCAGGATCGTCTCGACCTCGTTCGCGGAGCGTTCGAGTACGTCGTCGAACATGCCCGCGTAGTTGAGCACCGGGGCCACGTCGAGGTGGCAGCGGCTCGCGTCGAGGCGGTCGGCGAGCCCGTCCACGAGCTCGTCGAGGAACGGCAGGCCCTCGTGGGTGATGTTCAGCCGCAGCGCCAGCTGCAGCGCGGTCCCCTGCTGCACGGCGGCGAGGTTGTCCAGGATCTTGTCGAACGTGCCGCGTCCGGACCGGGTCGCCCGCAGCGCGTCGTGCAGCTCGCGCGGCCCGTCGAGGGTGATCTGCGCGGACCGCAGGCCGGCCGCGTACAGGTCGCGCGCCACGCGTTCGGTCAGCAGCACGCCGTTGCTCACCATCGACGCCGTGACCGGCGCCAGATCGCCGAGCCGCACCAGCAGTTCGCGGCAGCCCCAGCGGTTGAGCAGCGGCTCGCCGCCGAACAGCAGCACGAACAGCCGGCCGGTCCCGGAGCGGGCCAGCCGCGGCTCGGTGAAGGCGGCGATGCGCTCGATCATCGGCCGGTCCAGCACCCGCCGCTCGATGCGCGGCGGATCGAAGCGGCCGGGCTCGGCGGGCGCGGTGTTCTGGAAGCAGTAGGGGCAGCCGAGGTTGCAGGCGGTCGAGGTGACCACGGTCAGGCTGTAGTGGCGCAGCGGATCGGGCCCGGCCACGTTGCTGCGCTCGAGCTCGGCACGGCCCTCGGGGGTGAGGCCGCCGTCCTCGTGCAGCCGGTGCGGCAGCAGCACCGTGCCGGCCGGACCGAGGTACCAGACGCCGGATCGTCCTTCGATGACGCGCATGCGACGCAATCCCCTTCGGCTGTGGAGTGGGCCGGCCGGACCTCCCACGACAAGGGATCCGGCCGGCCGGGCGTGCTAGACGCGGATGGGGATCAGGCCTCGTCCTTGTCGTACACGCCGCAGATCACCTGGGTGCTGGGCAGCATCTCGGCGCTGTGCGCCTGCACGTCGTCGCCGGCGAAGGCGGCCTCGTCCTTGTCGTAGACTCCGCAGATGACGCGGGCGTTCTTGTACGACTCCGCGCTCAGCGCCTCGTCCTTGTTCTCCGACATCGTCTTCTCCTTCGTTGTGGGCGAGCACCAACAACGAGGACTGTCGCCGCGGCGGGCCGAGGGACGGTCGATCAACGGTCTGTGATCGGTAGATCCGCAGGCTGTTATAGGGATTTCCCCAATGTTAGGGGGCCGGCCCGAACGGCAGAGTCATCCCCGTGACATCCGTGCTGCGTTTCTCGGTGCTGGGTCCGCTGTCGGCCGAGGCGGAGGGGCGGCCGCTCGAACTCGGGCCGCTCAAACAGCGCGCGGTGCTGGCCGCGCTGCTGTGCCAGCCGAACACCCCGCTGTCGGTGGATCTGCTGACGGAGGCGGTCTGGGCCGACGATCCGCCGCGGACGGCGCGCAAGAACCTGCAGATGTACATCTCCACCCTGCGTCGGATCTTCGCCGACGCGGGCTGCGGCGAGCGGCTCTCGCTGCGTCCCGGGGGCTACGTGCTGCACGTCGCGAAGGCCGAACTGGACGCGCTCCGGTTCCACGTGCTGGCCCGGGCCGGGCGGGAGGCGGCGGCCGCCGGGGACGTCGATCTCGCGGTGCGGCGGCTGCACGAGGCGCGCTCGCTGTGGACGGGGCCGCCGCTGCCGGAGTTCGGCTTCTCGCCCGTCATGCGTGCGGAGGCGGACCGGCTGACCCGGCGGCACCTCGGCGTGTGCGAGGACTGGGCCGAGGCGGCGCTCGCGGCGGGCCGCCCCGGCGAGGTGGCCGAGGAGATCGTCGGCCTGGTGGAACGGCATCCGCTGCGCGAGCGGCTGCGCGCGGCCCAGATGAGGGCCCTGCACCGCTCCGGGCGCCGGGCCGAGGCGATGGCCGCGTACGACGAGATCCGCCAGCAGCTGTCCCGGGAGCTTGGGCTGTCGCCGAGCCCCGCCCTGCAGACGCTGTACCGCGCGATCATGGCCGACGAGGGCGCGGCGCCGGTCGCGAGCGGAGCCGGCCGCGTGACGCCCGTCGCGCTGCCCGTGGACGCCACCGACTTCACCGGCCGCCGGGACACGCTCGCCCGGCTGCTGGAGGACGTCGTGGACGGCGGTGTCGGTGTGCTGGTCGGCCCGGCGGGTGCGGGCAAGACCGCGCTGGCCGTGCGTGCGGCGCACCGGCTCGACGGCGAGTTCCCGGACGGCCGGATCTTCGTGCGGCTGCGTCGCGACGACGGCGTGGCACGGTCGCTGGACGCCGTGGTCTCGGAGTTGGCGGCGCACGCGGGCATTCGCGGCGTGCCCAGCGATCCGGAGCGCGCGGCCGCCGTGTGGCGTGCCTGGCTGGTGGAACGCAGGGTGCTGCTGGTGCTCGACGACGCGTCCGACGAGGCGGCGGTCCGGCCGCTGCTGCCCGGCGCCGGACGCAGCACGGTGATCATCACGGCTCGCACCCAGCTCGCGGGACTCGCCCCGGCCGACCGCGTCCCGGTGCCGCCGCTCGAACCCGCCGAGGGTCTGGAGCTACTGGAACGGCTCGTCGGCGCCGCCCGCGTGAGCAGCGATCCGGCCGCGGCCGAGCGTCTGGTGGCCGCGTGCGGCGGGCTGCCGCTGGCGGTCCGGGCCGCGGGGCTCAAGCTCGCCGTGCTGCGTCACCTGCCGCTCGCCGAGTACGCGGACCGACTCGCCGATCCGCGCACCGTCCTGGACGAACTGGCCGTCGGCGACCTGCACGTCCGCGCCCGGATCGCCGACGAGTGGGACCGCCTGGACGCGGGCCTGCGCACCACGTTGGAGAGCATGGCCTCGCTGCCGCTGTCCGGCTGGTTCACGGCCGAGGAGGCGGCGCAGGTCCTGGACTGCGACCGTGACAGTGCCCGGAGAAGACTCGAATCAATGGTCGAAGCAGGAGCAGCCCTGCTCCCCGACAGCGACGTCGTGGCGCACTCGGCCGCTTATTCGCTCCCGTTCCTCACGCACCTGTACGCCCGCGAGGCGGTGGCCCGGCCACCTGCGGATATACCGTTCACAGACCGCTCTTAGGGCGTTCCCGGAGCGCGCTGCGGACATCATGCGATGACATGGCGAACCGCGCCGACGGTCGGGAGGGGGCCCTTTCGTGGAGCTGGCCGAGTTCATCGGCTTGCGCCCCGTCCCCGGCGCGGGCCTACTCGTGACGCTCACCCGGCGCTGCCCGCTCAGCTGCGCGCACTGCTCCACGACCTCGTCCCTCGCCTCGACCGAGGCACCCGCGGCGGACGACCTGCTCCGGTTCGTCAGCTCCCTCACTCCGCAGGACCGGCCCGACGTCGTCCTACTCACCGGTGGCGAGCCGCTGCTCCTTCCCGATCTCGTCCACGACCTGGCCACCCGCGCCCGAGCGGCCGGGTCGCGATCTGTGCTGCTCAGCGGCATGTTCTTCGCCGCGGACGGCCGGATCCCGCCCTCTCTGCTCCGCGCGATCGGCTCGGTGGACCACTTCTCCGCCAGCCTCGACGAGCACCACGAGCGCGAGATCCCCCGAACTGGTGTGCTCCGCGCCGTCCGGCAGGTGCTCGACTCCGGCATCCCCGTCAGCTTCCACCTCACCGGCACCGGCCCGGACGATCCCTATCTCGCCGACGTGACGGCCGAGATCCGCCGCGCGTTCGACGACCGGGTTCCGATGCTGGTCAACGAGATGCGCGCGGTCGGACGCGCGGCTTCGTGGGCCACGGCGAACGTGGCCAGGCCGGACGCCGAGCGCGCGCTGCCGTGCGCGATGGCCGCGTGGCCGACGATCGCCTTCGACGGCTCGGTGCTCGCCTGCTGCAATCAGCACGCCGTGGACGCACGCCCCGTCCCGCCGCACCTGCTCCTCGGCCACATCGCGCACGACGACTGGCAGATCATCCGCAGCCGCACGCTGACCTCCCCGATGCTGCGCATGATCCGCACGATCGGCCCCGCGCACCTACGCCACCGCTACGCAGCCGAGGCGAGCGAGTCAGGCTACTGCGCCGGATGCCGCAACCTGTCCACGCGCCCTGACGTAGTCGCCAGCGTGCAGCAGGACGCATCCGGCCTGGTCGGCGAGCTGCTGGACCGCGAGTCGACGCGGATTCAGACCGAGGCCGGTCCGGTCGCGCTCGTGCAGCGTTACGGATGCGCGCCATACGCCGATCTGGTCGCGCTCTCCGGGAGGCGACCGTGACCGCAGCGCTCCGGGTGAAGCTCGACCTCGCCGCACCGACGATGCGGGCCGCCACCGCAGCTCTCTGGCATCAGGAGCCTGCCGCGCTGCGTTCCTGCTACGTCGAGTACCTGTACGAGATGTACGCACTCTTACGCGCCTCGGTGCCGCTGATGGAACGCGCCGCCAGCAAGTGCGAGGCCGGGCCTTTCACGCGCTATCTGGAGCAGCACATCGAGGAGGAGCGCGGGCACGACGCGTGGCTCCTCGAAGACCTGATCGTGGCCGGTGGCGATGTGATGACCGCCGTCGAGCGGCCACCGTCGCGGATCGTCGCCGAACTCGCGGGCGGACAGTACTACTGGATCGAGCACCACGATCCCGTCACGCTGCTCGGCTACATCAGGGTTCTGGAAGGCAACGCCCCCGCGCCCTGGCTCGCGGATCAGCTCGCCGCACGCACCGGCCTGCCCGACTCGGCGTTCCGCACGGTCCGCGAGCATGCGGTACTGGACGGCGGGCACGTCGGCGCGCTGGACGAACTCCTCGACGAACTGCTGCTGACGCCCGTCCAGCAGACCGCGATCAGCGTCAACGCCCTGCGCACCGCCGACTTGATCACCCGTCTTTTCCTGTCTCTCGCCAGTCCACCCGGAGGTCCGCCATGACCGACAGTCCCCTCGACCGGCTGCGCGCGGCCGGTTTCCCCGTCGACGCGCTCACCACGGAGCAGATCAACGTGCTCAGCGCCCTGACGCCGCACGAACTGAGCGTGCTGGAGGACATCAAGCACCGGCTCGACGAGGTGGAGCCCGAGGTCCGCGCGCACGGCGACGTCGCCGGCGGCGCACTGTTCTAGAGCATCCGGAGCACCGAGAAACAGGAGGCATTGCCCGACCATGAACTGCTCAACGTGCGGTGTCGCGTTGCCCTCCGGCGCGCGGTTCTGCCCGTCGTGCGGATCGCCGTGCGCGGAGGTGCCGCTCGCCCCGGCGCCCGAGACGCGCAAGGTGGTCACGGTGCTCTTCTGCGACCTGGTCGGTTCCACGGCGCTCTCCGGCGACCTCGATCCGGAGACGCTGCGCTCGGTGACCCTGCGCTACTTCGACCTGATGCGGCAGCGGATCGAGTTCCACGGCGGCACGGTCGAGAAGTTCATCGGCGACGCGGTGATGGCGGTGTTCGGCGTCCCGCTGGTGCACGAGGACGACGCGCGCCGCGCCCTCGCCGCCGCGCTCGACATGCGTGACGCGCTCGACGACCTGAATACCGAACTCGACGTGACGCTCGGCGTGCGGCTGGACGCGCGGATCGGCGTGAACACCGGCCAGGTCGTCTCGAGCGCGGACGCGTCGGCCCGGCAGGCGCTCGTGTCCGGCGAGACGGTGAACGTCGCGGCACGCCTGGAGCAGAACGCCGGTGCCGGTCAGATCCTCATCGGTCCGGACACGCTGCGCTCGGCCGGGGCCTCGGTGCAGGCCGAACCGGTCGGACCGCTGCTACTCAAGGGCAAGACAGAACCCGTACACGCGTTCCGCCTCCTCGGTCTCGGCGAGGACGATCCGGAACTGCTGCGCCGCTTCGACGTCGGCTTCGTCGGCCGGGATCCGGAACTCGCCGCGCTGGATGCCGCCCTGCGAGACGTAACCGAAGGACGCGGCGCGCGACGGATCATCGTGCACGGCGAGGCGGGGCTCGGTAAGACGCGTCTGCTGCGGGAGTGGCTGCACACGCGCGTGCCTCTCTACGGTGTCGGACGCTGCCGTCCCTACGGCGATCAGGGCAGCTTGAGCCCGCTGGCCGACGCGGTCGCGATGGTCACCGCCGCGAGCCAGGCCGAGCGCGACGTGACGCAGGCCATGTCAGTGCTCTCCGGCGGCCTGCTGCTCGACGGCACGCCGAATCCGACCGTCGCGGAGACCTGCGTGGCGCTCGTCAGGGTGCTGAGCGCACACTCGGTCCGGCAGCCGATGGTGCTGGTGCTCGACGACTGCCATTGGGCCGCGCCGATGCTGCTGGACGTGACCGACCGCATCGTGCGTGAGCTGTCGGCCGCCGTCCTGCTCGTGTACCTGGCCAGGCCCGAGCTGCTCGATGCGCGGCCGGAACTGTCGGACTGCCCGTCGATCGCCATGACCGGTCTGTCCCACGACGAGTCCGTGCTGCTGGCCGCCGAGTTGGCCGACGTGGCGGCGCACTGGGACGCGGTGCCGCAGCGGCTGCTGGAGCGCGCCAACGGAAATCCGCTGCACCTCGAACAGTTGCTGGCCGCCGCCGAGGACACCGGATCAGAGGACGAACTTCCGTCCACGGTTCAGGCCGTGCTCGGGGCCAGGATCGACGCGCTCGAACCCCGCGAACGCGGCGTGCTGGATCAGGCCTCGGTGATCGGCCGGGAGTTCTCCGTGGACGAGCTCGTCGGGCCGGGCAGCAGCCGCGAGGAGGTACGTTCCGCGCTGCTGAGATTGTGCGGACGACGGCTCGTGGAACCGGGGCCGGGCTCGTCGTTCCGGTTCACCAGCGGACTGGTCCAGGAGGTCACGTACACCTCGATGTCGAAGCGCTCGCGCGCCGAGGGACATGAGAAGGCGGCCGAACTGCCCTCGGTTCGGGCCGCCGGACAGGCCGCGATCGGTGGCCATCTGGAGCGGGCGTACGGCTTCCGCGACGAACTCGGCCGCCTCGACGCGGACACCGAATCGCTACGCGGCCGGGCGGCATCAGTACTCGGACGCGCCGGTGCTCAGGCGCTGGCCAGGTCCGACCTGCCGTGGGCCGACGATCTGCTGAGCCGGTCCACGACGCTGTTCCGCAGCGGCGAGCAGGACCGCGAGGCGGCCGTACGCAGGCTCGGCGAGGTCCGCGCGGCGCTCGGCCGGGCCGACGAAGGCCGCGAACTCCTCGACGGCGTACTGGCCGCGGAGACCGACGCCGTGCAGGCCGCGCACGCTCGGCTGGCGCTGTCGGTCCTCGCGCCCGGTGAGCAGTCGCCCGCCGACACGGCCGCCACCGTACTGCCGGTCTTCGAGCAGGCCGAAGACCACCTCGGACAGGCTCGCGCGTGCCTCCGACTCGCCCAACGCAGCCAGTCGCACGGCCGGCACGGCGAAGCGGAACGCTGGCTCGATCGGGCCCTGACCCACTCCGTGCGCGCGGACGGCGAACCGGAACGAGCCGCCGCCCTCGGAGCGATCGGCATCTCGCTGTGGCGCGGCCCGGTGCCGGTCCCGGCCGCCGAAGCGCGCTGCCTCAGGCTCCTCGACGAGCACGGCGGCGGACGACGTACCGCGCGGATGACGCTCAACTGCCCGCTGGCCGTCCTCTCCGCCCTGAACGACGAGTGGTCCGCCGCGCGCACGCGCCTCGCGGAGGCCGGACGGCTGGCGGAAGAGCTCGGATACGCGGAGACGCAGGTCGTGCTGCCACTGTTCGGCGCGATGGTCGAGGCGCTGGCCGGAGACCTGGTCCAGGCGCGCGGCCTGCTGGAGGTCGCGGGCGCGGCAGCCGCGCGGCTCGGAGCGACGGCGTTGCAGGACACTGTCGCGCTGGAGTGCGCACGCGTGCATCTGGACGGCGGCGATGTCTCGGCCGCCACCTCGGCCATCGCCGGAGTCAGCCGCTCGGTCGCGTACCCGCAGTCCGACGCCATCGAACTGGACGGCCTGCTCGCCCGGATCGCCGCCGCGCGCGGAGAACGCGAGGAGGCCCTGCGCCTGGCCGCCCGCGCCGTGCACGCGGCCGAACTGACCGACTCCCCCGTCGTGCGCGGCGGCGCGCTGCTCGACCGGGCGCGCACCCTCGCCGTGCTCGGACACATCGACGCCGGGCACGCCGCCGAGCGGGCCGCGTTCGTGTTCGCCGCCAAGGGACACCGGCCGGGCGTGCGCTGGGCCGAATCAGTACGCGATGAATGGGGAGGGCCACGTTGACCACGGCGCCACCGAACGGCCTGACCTGGCGACTGCTCGACAAACGCGCCGAGGACATCCTCATCCCCACCGACGAACTGGAGCCGCCGGAGCCGGTGCGGCAGGACGCCGGCCGGGGCATCCGCGTCTGCGTCGTCGACTCGGGGGTCGAACTCGACCATCCGCTCGTCGGCCGGGTCGAGAGCTCCTGGGCGGTGGTCAAGGAGGAGGCCGGAGTCCGGGTCGAGCGCACCGGGACCGGCGACCTGTGCGGCCACGGCACCGCGTGCGCCAGCATCATCCGCCGCGTCGCCCCGGACTGCGAGCTGCACAGCGTGCGGGTGCTCGGCGAACGCTTCTCCGGTTCCGGGGACGTGCTGCTCGAAGGGCTGCGCTGGGCCGTCGCCGAGGGCTTCGACGTGATCAACATGAGCCTGTCCACCACCCGGTCCCGCTTCGCCGGGGACCTGCACGCGCTCGCCGACGACGCGTACTTCCGCCGCTCGGTCATCGTCGCCTCCGCGCACAACTCGCCGGTGGAGAGCTTCCCCTGGCGCTTCGCCTCGGTCATCTCGGTGGGCAGCCACGCCGAGGAGAGCGCCGACCTGCACCTGTACAACCCCAACCCGCCGGTGGAGTTCTTCGCCCCCGGCCAGAACGTCGAGGTCGGCTGGCTCGGCGGCAAGGTGACCCGCTCGACCGGGAACAGCTTCGCAACGCCCTACATCACCGGCCTGTGCGCGCGCATCCTGTCCGCCACACCCCGGATGACCCCCTTCCAACTCAAGAGCGCGCTGTACGCCACGGCGGCCAACGTGCACGAGCAGAACAGGTGTCGCAGTGTCCGTTGACGATCAGAGCGCGGCCGCGCCGCGCGATCCCCTGGCCCTCGAACTGCTGCAGTCCGTCGTCGACGTGGCCCGGGCCATCTTCGACGCCCAGGCGAGCTCGGTCTTCCTGCTCGACGAGGAGGCCGGGGAGCTGGTCTTCCAGGCCGTCTCCGGGCGCGGCGAGGAGTTCCTGATCGGCCGCCGCTTCCCGGCCGGGCGCGGCATCGCCGGGTGGGTGGCGGTGTCCGGGGAGCCGATGGTGGTGGACGACCTGGCCGCCGGCTCCCCCTTCGACCGCTCGCTGGCCGAGTCCACCGAGTACGTGCCGGACGCGCTGATGGCGGCCCCGCTGGTGCACGGGGGCCGCGTGCTCGGCGTGCTCGAGGTGCTGGACCCGGCCCCGCAGGCCAGGTCCAGCCTCCCCGAGCTCGACCTGCTCTCGCTGTTCGCCCGGCAGGCCGCTGTCGCCCTGCGGTTCCTCGTGCGGCAGCCCGCCGAGGAGCGGGACGACGACGCCCGCCTGCCGTCCGGGCACCGCGCGGAGGCGGCGCGGCTGCTCCGGGAGTTGGAGAGCCTGCTCCGGTAGCCCTGGCTAGATCAGCGGGAATTTCTGCGCGGCGGTGCCGTTGCAGGTGTAGATCTGCAGTTGCGTGCCGTTCGTCGTGTTGCCGCTGGGGTCGTCGAGGCAGAGCCCTGACTGCGGGTTGAGCAGCGAACCGTTGCTCTGCAGCTGCCAGTCCTGGCCGCCGACGCCGTTGCAGTCCCAGAGCTCGACCTTCGTGCCGACCGCGGTGCCGTTGCCGTCGATGTCGAGGCAGCGACCGATCGTCTCCAGCGAACCGTTCGAGTTGTGCACCCAGTGCTGGTCGGCGGAGTACGGCTGGCAGGTCCAGAGCTGCACGATGGTGGAGTCGCCGCCGTTGTCGTCACCGGCGACGTCCACGCACTGACCGCCGTTGCCGACGATCGGGCTGCCGCCGTTGAGCTTGAAGTCCTGCGCCGTGGTGCCGTTGCAGGTGTAGATCTGCAGCTGCGTCCCGTTCGCAGTGTTCGCACTCGGGTCGTCGAGACAGAGGCCTGACTGCGGGTTGAGCAGCGAACCGTTCGACTGCTGGATCCACTTCTGCCCGCCGACACCGTTGCAGTCCCAGAGCTCGACCTTCGTGCCGACCGCCGTGCCGTCGCCGTCGATGTCCAGGCAGCGGCCCAGCGTCTCCAGCGAACCGTCGGAGTTGTGCGTCCAGTGCTGGTCGATCGCGTAGGACTGGCAGCTCCACAGCTGGACGTGCGTCAGGTCGCCGCCCGAGTCGTCACCGTCCACGTCCACGCACTGGCCGCCGGGCAGGGTGATCGTGCCGCCGGAGGACTGCGCGGAGCCGCCGCTGTTGCCCGCGTAGCCCACGCTCACGACGTTCGCCTGCACGGCCGCGTCCGCCGCGTCGGTCGGCTCGCCGGAGGTGACCACGCCCTCGAAGAACGTGCCGATCGAGCCGTTGCTGTTGTCGCCGCCGGTGCCGAGCACGAGCGCGCCCTCGAGCGACATCGGCGTGTAGCCGCCGGAGGGCAGTGCGCCGTTGTACCAGGTGGTCAGCGAGCCGGACTGCGCGTTGCCGCCCTCGATCTCGAAGGTGGTCTGGTTGTTGCTCTTGACCATCGCGGTGACGAACTGGCTGTTGTTGCCGGTGTTGTTCGGATTCGACCCGGAACCCTGATACAGGCCGTTCTCCAGGTCGGCGGTGATCCACGGTCCGGATCCGCCGCACGGCGAGGCCCAGCAGCTGGTGCCGAGGTTGACGGCCTCCATGTGGCCGTTGCCGTTGTCGTCGTTGTTGGTCTCGGCGTTGCCGTAGTCGAAGCAGCAGGCCGAGTTCACGTGCGTGCCGGAGGCGACCATGTAAGCGCCCTGAGCCTTGCCGCCGGTCGGGATGCCGGAGGTGGAGTCGTCCCGGTAGCCGACGCCCGGCCCGACGTACAGGCCGTACGCCTTCCAGCCGTTGTTCAGCGTGACGTGCACGGCGTTCGGGTTCGCGGCGACGTCGGCGTTCGGATTCGCGCCGCCGCCACCCTCGACCGTCATGTCGTTGTGATTCGGGGACTGGTCGTAGACCTTCGTGATGGAACAGGCGGTCTCGGCACAGAACACGTCCTGTGCGTCAGCGTTCGCATATCCGCCGGCCGAGCTCACGCCGATGTTCAGCGTGGCGCCGTCCGAGGCGCGCTTGACCTGGTAGAGCGGACCGTCGTAGGAGGCGTACAGGGCGCGGACGGTGCTGTGCGCGGCGACGCAGGGGGTGCCCGCCGAACTGTAGACGTCGCAGGGCAGCGAGGTGGCGGCCGAGGCGGACCCGGTCACGGCGACGAGCAGGCCGAGGACCATGGCCAGCACGGCGCCGAACGCCGTCGCCGCGCGCGCATGACGAAATGAGCGCATGACAAAGCCTTCTGGGAGTGGGTATACGTGGGTTGATCTAGCGGGGCCGAGTGGTGGGTGGCGGCGCCCGGGGATGGAAGCTACGGCGCGTCCCGGGGTCCGTCAAGAAGGAATTTGCGACGTTGCAAAACTTTCCCGCAGACGGTTGACGCGGGGCCGAAGCCTTCTCATACTCGGACTCGACCCACATGCCGGAAACGCTTCCGGGCCCACACGCTGCACTCTGACAACGTTGTCGATAGCCCACGCCATCGCAGAGGTCGTGTTCGCCATGCGCAGAGTCCTGACCGTCCTGCTCGCCCTCGCTGCCGCGCTCGCCCCGGCCCTGGTCGCCGCCGCGCCGTCCGCAACCGCGGCCACCACCGTCTGCGCGCTGGACTGCGACACCACCGACCCCTCGCAGGCGCAGTCGGAGACCTTCCCGACGCCCGATGTGTACGAGAACGGCGACGTCATCGAGCTGCACGTGGACGACGTGCTCGGCATGGCCTGGGCCAGCATCGACAACGGGGCCTTGGGCGACTCGATCTGGATCGACCGCTCCTGGGACGGCGGCGGCACCTGGGACGGGCTGCTCGGCAAGGCCGCCATCCCGAGCGGCTGGACCGGAACTCGAACCCTGATGTACAACATGGACGACCCCGCGAACCACGCCCGCGCCGTCGTGCGCGCCTGCGGTGACGCGAACGGCGTCGTCTGCACGAGCTGGGTGCACCTGCAGGTCTGCGCCTCAGGACGCTGCGACGGGACCGGCTCCTCCGGCGCGTCCGGCACGTCCCCGGTCCCCGACACGTCCCTCGACGGCCGCGACATCTCGCTGCACGTCGACTCCGCCACCGGGATGGCGTACGCGTCCATCTCGAACGGCGCGGCCGGCGACGAGATCTGGATGGACCGATCGTGGAACGAGGGCTCGAGCTGGCCGGACGGCTCCTCCGAGGGCCGGGTCAGCGTACCCTCCGGCGCCACCGGGACGCAGACCGCCGAGATCAACATCGACGACACGCTCGGGCACCTCTACGGCGGCGCGGTACGTGCCTGCGGCCGGGCCGTGACCGGCGAGAACGGCAGCTGCACCGCGTGGGCCCGCGCCGACGGCAGCCAGACCAAGGCGGCCGCCGACGCCCTCATGTACGACTACGACCCGTACACCGCCTGGTGGCCGTCGAGCTGGTGGAACTCCGCCGACGCGCTCACCGCGATCATCGACTACACGCGCAAGACCGGCGACACGACGTACGAATGGGCCGTCAACCGCACGTTCCAGATCAACCAGGCGGCGTTCCCGGCAGGCGTGCGCGCGACCAATGAAATCTACGGCGATTTCATCAGCGACTCCACCGACGACGACGAATGGTGGGCGCTGACCTGGATCGACGCGTACGACCTCACCGGCGACCAGGCGTACCTCAACATGGCCGTCACGATCGCGAACTACGTCAGCGGCATGTGGGACGGCACGTGCGGCGGCGGCCTGTGGTCGGACACGTCCAAGTCGTATAAGAACGCGATCACGAACGCCCTCTACGTCCGCCTCACCGCCGAACTGCACGACCGCCTCTCGGGCGACTCGTCGTGGCTCACGCAGGCGGACAACGAGTGGAGCTGGTTCCTCAACAGCGGGATGATCAACTCGTCCGGCCTGGTCAACGACGGCCTCAACTCCTCCACGTGCGCCAACAACGGCGGCACCGTGTGGAGCTACAACCAAGGGATGGCCATCGGCGCCGCGACCGAGATGTACCGCGCCACCGGCAACGCCGCCGACCTCACCAAGGCCGAATACCTCGCGAGCTCCGCGATCGACTCCAGCGCCCTGGTCTCCAACGGCCTGCTCACAGAATCCTGCGACACCCTGACCGCGACCTGCGACGACGACCAGAAGCAGTTCAAGGGCATCTTCATGGACTACCTCGGCGACCTCAACCACATCGCCGGCGGCGCATACACGGCGTTCATCGACACCCAGGTCGATTCCCTGTGGAACTCGGACCGGACCACGCTCGACCAGTTCGGTCAGCGATGGTCCGGCCAGAGCTCCACGTCGTACCCCAACGTCTACGACTGGCGAACCCAGTCCAGCGCGCTGGAGGCCCTGCTGGCCACGAGCTGACTCTGACTACGGCCGCACGTCCACGACCTGCGGGTCGTGGTCGCTCGTCTGGTTCGCGTACTCCGAGTTGATGTGCACCACCTGGTAGTCGTACGAGGTGAGCGCGGGCGAGACCAGGATGTGGTCCAGCACCTCGGAGACGCCCTCGTAGTCGTAGGTGTACTGCTGGTTCACCGGGAGCGTCGTGATCAGATCCTTGAGAACGGCCGGACCCGTGCCGGAGGCGTTCCCGGTCTCCAGGGCGTGCAGCGCGGGGCTGAACTGGTAGTCGTTCAGGTCGCCCACGACCACCACGTCGGCGTGCTTGTCCACGTCCAGGATCTGCTGCACGAAGTCGTGCTCGACCTGGGCCTGACCGGCGCGCTGCACGGCCGAGGACTGCGCCGGGTACTGGTAGCGGCCGTCCTGGTTCTGGTCGCCCAGCTTCGCGTCGAAGTGGTTCGCGACGACGAAGACGGTGCTGCCGCGGAACTCGAACTCGCCGACCAGCGGCTTGCGGCTGTTCAGCCAGACCGGGTTCGACGGGTCGATGCGCCCCGGCGAGAGGGTCAGGTCCGGACGGCCGTGCGCCTTCACCACCGCGGTCGCCGTGGTCGAACGGTCCACGCTCGACGCGCCGCGGTCCACGAAGGAGACGACGGCCTGGTTGAACAGGAACACCTGCCGGATGTTGCCGCCCGGCTGCCCGCCGTCCTGATCGTTGACCGGGTCGATCTCGCGGTAGCTGTACTGCGGACCGCCGGCGGCCACGACGGCCGCGGTCAGCTGGTCGAGCGTCTTGTCCGCGGCGACGGTGCCGTCATCGGTGGCGCCGCTGTCGTCCTGGACCTCCTCGACCGCGATGACGTCGGGCGAGCGCAGATTGGTCACGATGCCCGCGGCCAGCGCCTGGTACTTCGTGGCCGGGTCGGACGGCGCCAGGTTCTCCACGTTGTACGTCGCGATCGACAGCTGCTTCGCGGACGCGGCGGTGGCCACGGTCGGCGCGAGGTTGTTGTGCACGACCGTGCCGAGCGTGGACGCGGCGATCAGGAAGCCGCCGTACTGCGAGTAGTCGATGTTGCCGACCGTGGCGCCCGAGAACTCGTCGCCGACCGTCACCTCAGGGTTCGTACCGTCGTCGGCCACGACCTCGAGACGCCCGGCAGGGGTCTGATTCTCGCCGAGCAGCTCGGCCCCGCCCCGGTACGTGGCATCGGTCCCCGGCTTCGTGGTCACATACTGCTCGCCGTACTTGTCCGACGGCCCGACGACCTGCGCGTTGTCCAGCTCCACGCGCATGCCCTCGATCGACTCGTAGTAGTCGAGCGCGGAACGGGTCGGCTGGATCGTCGCGCTCTCGATGCTGGCACCGCCGAGGTCGGGCGCGTAGGTCTCCGGCACCGTGGTCGGCGTGATCACGATCGGGGCGGGCAGCGCGTTGCCGGAGCTCAGCGTGACCGCGGTCGGGCTCTCGATCTCCGTCACCGACAGGTTCGAGGTGGTCGAGGTGGTGTCGCCGCTGGCCAGCGGGTAGTACTGGGCGACCTTGCCGGACACCAGCACCGAGTCGCCGACCGCGACCGTCGGCGCGGACGAGGTGTAGACGAAGACCGCCTCACTGGTCGCCGCGTCGCCGTCCGGATCAGGGTCCTGAATCCAGTAGCCCTTCGTGCCGCTGGTGCGCAGCGCCGTGACGATGCCGGGCACGTTGGTGACCTGCTTGCCGTTCTGCGGCGAGATCCAGCTGTCGCTCTGGATGTCGTGGATCCGCAGCGGCCCCGGCGTGGTCGTGCCGCCCCCGGAACCCGCGCCCGAGTTCTGCGGGTTCGGCGCGACGGCCGTGAAGTCCGCCCCGTTCTCCCCCGTGTCCGCCCCGCTGGCCGCCCGGGAATCCGCGGTCGTGTTGCTCAGCAGCGGCGCGTCCGCACTCCCCGCGAACACCACGGCCGTGCCGTAGCCCACCAGATCGTGAATCGTCGAGTCGGCAGCACAGTCCGCGGCGGTCTTGCAGGTCAGCGCCGTCTGCGTCGTGTCGAGCGCCACCGTGCCACTCGTCGAGCTCAGGTTGATGGTGCCGGTCGCATCGGGCGTGGGCAGCGCCTGCGGAGTCCCACTCCCCGCCGCCTCACCGACGAGGTAGTGCGCACCCGGCGCGATCGACCCGGTCAGATCGGTGACCTGCCAGGTGGTCGAAGCCCCCGGCGCGGCCGAGATGTACTGCACGGACCAGGAGGCGAGCGAAACGGCGCTCGTCCCCGCGTTGTACAGCTCGATGAAGTCGTTCGTGTAGGTGGCGCCCGAGTTGCCGCCACCCCCGTAGACCTCCTGGATGACGACGTCGGCGCTCGAGACGCTGGCCTGCGCGCCTGCGCTCGGTACCAGGGCCACGAACGCGGCCGCGGCCGCGGCGGTCGCCGCGGCCGTCAGGGTACGGAGTCTGGACACGATCCTCCTAGGTCGAATATCCCGCCGCGAACGGGCGAGAGCCTTCCAGTTTTTCATGAGGATCAAGTCCGTGTCATGGACTTCGTGCGACGCGCAGGCTAACTTCCCGTCGACTCCGCAAGGTAGGAGAGAGTGGTAACCAACTGCTCCGAAAGCGCCTGCGGAATGGTCCCGGCACTTCGTCCGCTGGCCACACTCCCACTCAACTGCTGCCAAGCCGTCGTGTACCCGCCCCCAGAAGAGATCGCCGTCTGCACGGAGGTGATCTCCCCCTGCAACGTACTGGCCGTCCCGCCACTGATCAGCCCGCTACTCTGCGCCCCCTGCAAAATCTGCGTCAGCTGAGACACCGCAGCCGACGTAGAGGTAGGCAGCGGCAAAGCAGCGTTCTCATTCCACGTGGCGGTAGCGGTGGCGGTAGCAGCAGCAGACGCGGCCACGGACGCACTCGCAGAAGCACTACCAGTAGGCGCACAAGCCGCCCCGGAGGTCGTCGCCGCCGCAGCAGCCCCGACGACGATCCCCGACTTACTGTTGTTGGCGGCAGTACTCGAAGACCCGCCACCCCCACCAGACGCTCCGAACGCGTACCCACTCCCCATCCCGATCGCCAACAGCCCGATCCCGCAGGCCACCAGCACCCCGGTCCCCACCCGCGGCCGCCCACGGTGACGAGTGGAAGCAGAGCTGCCGACACTCTCACTCTCGACGACAGCCTCAACCGCGAACCCGGTAGCCGCCGCACCAGCCGCAGCGCTCCCACTACCAGACTCGGCGCCACCCGACTCAGCCTCCACAGCACCAGCGGCAACCGCACCACCAGCACCAGCACCGGCACCGGCACCGGCACCGGCACCGGCACCGGCACCGGCTACGCCACCAGACTCAGCCTCCAGCGCACCAGCGACAATCGCGCCGCCGGCCGCCGCAGCAAGAACAGCTCCGGCCACGCCACCCGAAGCAGCGTTCGCCGCACCGGACTCGGCGCTTTCGCTACCAGATTCAGCGCTTCCGCCACCGGAAGCAGCCTCCGCAGCACCGGCAGTAGCACCGATACCAGCAGCCGCACCAGCACCAGTCGCGGCGTCCGCAGCACCAACACCAGCACCAGTCACAGCGTTCGTGTCACCAGTGCCAGCACCACCAACGTCACCAGCCGCGGCGTCCGCGGCACCAGCAGACTCACCAACACCGGCACCGGCACCCGCACCCGCACCCGCACCCGCACCCGCACCAGCAGCGTCACCGGCCGCAGCGTTCGCGGCGCCAGACTCCGCGCCTCCGCCTCCGCCGCCGCCTTCACCTCCGCCACCGGTCGCCGCACCCGCAGACGTCGCAGCACCCTGTGTCGCTGCGTCGGCGGTCGATTCCATGGCGAGGTCGGCGGCCACGGCTGCCGCGCCCACCACTGCCGCTGCCGCCACGACTCCCGCGGCCGCCGCGGCGCCGGGGCGCTTCTTGGGGACGTAGGCGATGAGGGCGGCGGCTCCTGCGTGGCCCTTGGCGGCGTCCTCTGCGGCCGCGCGGAATTCGGCCAGGGAGGGGCGGTCGGCGGGCTTCTCGGCCAGTGCGGCCAGGAGCAGGGCGGTGAGGGCGGAGCCGTCCTCCTCGATCAGTGCCCTGACGTGCTCGCGGCTGCGGCGGCGCCAGAGGGCGAGGAGTTCGGCGGTGCTCGCGGAGCCTGCCGCCGCCACCGCCTCGTGGTAGTAGGACTCCAGGTTCGCGACGCCCACGAGGGACGCGTAGAGGAGCCAGCCCAGGGCGAAGACGTCTGCGGCCTCGGTGGCGGCGCCTCCGGTGACGCGCTCGGGGGCGAAGTAGCCGGAGATCTGCTCGTGCACCTCGACCTTCTCGTCGTCGGGCGTGGCCAGACCGGCGGCCAGGTCGACGAGGCAGATCCTGCGGCGCAGGTTCCAGGCGGAGGCGGCGCTGATCCAGCCGTGGCTGTATCCGGCCGCGAGCGCCTCCTCCAGGGACGCGGCCAGCAGCGCGACGAGGGCGAGGGCCTCGCCGGGGGCCAGCGGCTTGCGCACGAAGCGGCCCTGCAGCGGCTTGCCGAGGGCGGGCGCCTGCACGGCGAACTCGATCACCACCTCGACGTGCGTGGCCGCGCGGCCGGCCGCACCCGCGACGCCGAGCGTGCGCGAGTCGTGGATCAGCCGCACCTCGCCGGAGTCGAGGATCCGCGGGGTCGCGGGAGCCTGCCACTCCCGCATCCGCTCGGCGATGTCGCCGAGCCCGGGGCGGTCGGAGAAGCAGACCCAGACCTCGGTGCCGGTCTCCTGGTCCACGCCGCCCCAGAATTCGCCGGTGCCGAGATCTTCGTGTCTGCGGACGAGGCGGTAGCGTTCCGCGAGGATCATGCCCTCTGATATGCCGATCACGCGCGGCATTCTGCACGTAGCGAGGCCTTATGGCAAAGCAGGCAAGGGTCTGAATGGTAGATCGCGAATTACATGCGCGTGAACGCGTACTGCTATGGCCGGTATTGCCCCACTCGGGTGAAAGCCTCAGACGGACTCGCGTTCGACGACGCGGCCCGGGATAGGTGACAGGCCGTCGGTATCGAGGCCGAGGACGGTGCGCGCGGTGAGGCGGCCGTGCGCCTCGGCGTCGACGTGCAGCGTGGTGAGCGCGGGGGTGGCGAGCGCGCCGTACTCGGTGTCGTCGAAGCCGATGACCGCCACGTCGCCGGGGACCGACAGCCCCATGTCACGCAGCGACCGGATGACGCGCAGGGCCACGTCGTCGGAGAAGGCTGCGATGGCGGTGGTTTCCGGGTGTTCACGGCGGAACCGGTCCACCGCGTCGGCTTTGAAGCGGGGCGGGGCGGGCAGGCCGAGTGTCTTCGCGTGCTGAAGGGTGAGCCGGTGGCGCGCCTCGGTCAGCGGCGACTTGTGCGGGGGCATGGCGATCGCGATGTGCGAGTGGCCGTGCTGGACGAGGTATTCGAGCTGCAGCGCCACGTGCGCGGCGAGTCCGTCGCGCCAGCCGCCGCCGCTGTCCACGACGTCGTGGCCGCTGCGGTACGGCTCGGCGAACCGCAGGATCGCGCGGGGCGTGATCGCGTGCAGCACCTGCTCGGTGGACCGCTCGCTGCTCGGGCCGTGCCGCACGAGCAGCGTGTGGTCGTGCGCGGTGAGTTCGGCGTCGAGGCCGCGGATGTAGCTGCGCGCGTAGTTGCCGTCGTAGGCCCAGTCGATCTCGAGGACGACGACCCGCGACGAGCCCTCGCGCAATGCCCTGGCCACGCCGTTCGGCACGTACCCGAGTTCGCGCGCCGCCGTGAGCACCCGCTCCCGGGTCGCGCCGGAGATCGTCTGGTTCTTGTCGTTGGACAGCACGAAACCGGCCGTGGCGCGCGAGACTCCGCTCGCCGCCGCCACGTCGTTGAGCGTGACCCGCCGGGGCGTGACCATGATGACCACGATTCTAGGGTCACGTCCCGGCGGGATCGGGGAGCTCGGCCGGGCGTCAGCCCAGCGCCGCGCCGTCGGCGGCGAGGGTCGCGGCGGCCGCGGGCTCCTCGGCGGCGCCGCGGTTGCGGACCCCGATCAGCACCAGCGAGACGACCGCCGCGGCCAGGATGCCGATGCCGCCGACCAGCGCGCACGTGTGCAGCGCGTCGGTGAAGCTGGCCCCGTACGCGCCGAGCGCCTCGCCGGTGGACTGCGCCGTGGACAGGTGCAGGAACGCGCCCGCCTGGATGCCGACCGCGGAGACCGTGCCGTTGACCTGCCCCTGGTCCGCCTGGCCGAGGCCGGACGCGGCGAGGTGCCCGGGCAGCGTGGCGAGGGTGCGGTTGGTGAGGATCACGCCGAAGATCGCCGGGCCGAGCGCGCTGCCGATCTGTCGCAGGGCGCTGTTGGCCGAGCCAGCGGTGGCGGCGAGCCGGCGCGGCACGCTGTTCACCGCGATCGTCGTGATCGGCGCCATCGCCAGCGCGATCCCGATGCCGAGCACGGCGATGACCAGCGCGGCCTTCCCGGTGCCGGTGCCGGCGTCGAAAACGTTGACCAGCAGCGCGCCGACCCCGGCGATGACGAGGCCGGCGAAGAGCACCAGGCCGGGACTCAGCCGGTTCATCATCCGGCCGACGAGCGGGCCGAGCACGACGGTGAAGCCGTTGAGCGCGATCAGCCGCAGGCCGATGTCCCAGGTCGAGGCGTGCCGCACCAGGCCGAAGTACTCGCTGAGCGCGAAGACCAGGCCGACCTGCGCGAACAGCAGCACGGCCATCACGATCGCGGCGCCGGAGAACGCGGGCGAGCGGAACAGCCGCATGTCAAGCATCGGATACGTCTCGCGCTCGACGAACACGAAGGCGCCGAGGGCCAGGACCGCCAGCACGAACGCGCCGATGACCAGCGGCGAGCTCCAACCCGCCGTGCCGCCGCCCTTGATGACGCCGTACACGACGCCGGTGATGCCGAGCACGGCGAGGATCTGGCCGGGCAGGTCGAGGTGCCGCTCCCGGTCCGAGCGCGAGTCGACCACCAGCAGCGCGCCGACCACGGTGATGACGGCGCCGAGCACGAGCGTCGGCAGGAAGATCCAGCGCCAGCCGACGTGCTCCAGGATCAGGCCGTTGAACAGCGGGCCGAGCGTCAGCCCGAGGCCGAGGGACGCGGTCCACGCGGCGATCGCGCTGGCCCGGGCCTTGTGGTCGGGGCAGACGTGCGCGATCAGGCCGATCGTGGACGGCAGCAGCGCGGCCGTGCCGATGCCGGTGAGCGCCTGACCGACGCACACCTGCACCACGCCGTGCGCGGTCAGGGCGATCAGGCAGCCGACGATCGTGCAGGTCAGGCCGCCGAGATAGACCTTCTTGCGGCCGTACAGGTCGCCGATCACGCCGAAGGAGAGCAGGAGCGCCGTGGTCGGCAGGATGAATGCGTCCGTGATCCACTGCAGCCCGGCCGTCGAGGCGTCGAGTGCCTGTTGGATCACCGGAAGCGCGGTGGAGACTCCCACCACGGGCAGATAGGAGACGAACACGCCGAGGCAGGCCAGGGCGATCGTGGCCCTGGCGTGTTGCGTAGATGAGCGCTGGGACATCGACTTTTGCACCTCACTGTGCGGAGACGGTCACCGGAGTATCACGCCGTCGCCACGCGCGGGACACCACGCAATTCGTCAAAATAAGCTGCACCCACGACCCACCCGGCCGCGTCCCGCGTACAGCTTAGTTTGCGCATCGCCCCATTTCGGCGGCCTGTGACCGGCTCCTACTCTCGTGAGACCCCGCCGAACGACGGACGGGGCGGAGCAGGAGTGCGCAGCGGTGAACCCTATTCAGGTGAGGACCGAGCCGAGGCTCGTCGGCGGACGGTGGCCGGCGCCGGCGGACGGGCGCTCGGTGGCCGTGCTCGACCCCGCGGACACGCGGCGGATCGTGGCGCGCGTCCCGGCGATGACGGCGGCCGAGGTGACAGAGCTCTACGACGTCGCGGACGCGGCGGCTGCCGGCTGGGCCGCGGCCTCGCCCGTCGAGCGCGGCGCGGTGCTGGCCCGCGCGGCCGGGCTGCTGCGCGAGCGTTCGGCGGCGATCGTGGCCGACCTCGTCTCCGAGATGGGCAAGACCCTCGCGGAGGCCGCCGGCGAGGTCGCCAAGGCCGCGGACTTCTTCGAGTACTACGCGTCCTGGGCCCGTCAGCCGTACGGGCAGCTGCTCGCCGACGCGCGGCCCGGCACCGAGACCAGCGTGCGCACCGAGCCGCTCGGGATCGTCACGCTGATCACGCCGTGGAACGACCCGCTGATCACCCCGGCGCGCAAGTCCGCGCCCGCGCTGGTCGCGGGCAACGCGGTGATCCTCAAGCCCGCGACGGACACCCCGCTCGTCGCGCTGCACCTCGCCCGCGCGCTGCACGACGCCGGAATCCCGGCCGGCGTGTACGGCGTGGCGCTCGGCAGGGCGAGTGAGATCTCTGACACGCTGCTCGACGATCCGCGGCTGGCGGCGGTGTCCTTCACCGGGAGCACCGAGGTCGGCCGGGTGCTGCAGCGTCGGCTGGCCGGGCGCGACGTGCGGCTGCAGACGGAGATGGGCGGGAAGAACGCGACGGCCGTCCTCGCCGACGCGGACCTCGCGCTCGCGATCCCGACGGTGGCCGCCGCCGTGTTCGGCCAGGCCGGTCAGCGCTGCACGGCGACCAGCCGGATCGTCGTGGACCGCGCGGTCGCCGACGAGGTCATCGCCGGGCTCGTCGCGTACGCGGAGGGCCTTCGGCTCGGGCCCGGCTCCGACGCCGCGACGACGATGGGCCCGCTGGTCAGCGAGCGTCAGCAGACTGACGTGCTCGGCCACATCGAGCGCGCGAGGGCCGAGGGTGCGACCGTCGCGACCGGCGGCCACGCACCGAAAGACGGCGAATACGAGCACGGATGCTACGTCGCGCCGACCGTGCTGACCGATGTTGGTCAAGACATGAGCATCTGGCGCGACGAGGTGTTCGGCCCGGTCGCCGCCGTACGCATCGTCGAGGGCTTCGATGAGGCGGTCGACGCGGTCAACGACTCTGCGTACGGCCTGGCCGCGGGCGTCTTCACCACGAGCCTGCGGCACGCGCACGAGTTCGCCCGCCGCGCCGAAGTCGGTCAGGTCGCGGTGAATCTGCCGACGCCGGGATGGGACGTGCATATGCCCTTCGGCGGGTTCGGCGCGTCCGGATCCGCGTTCAAGGAGCAGGGCGCGGAGGCACTGCGCTTCTACACCCGCGTGAAGACGGTCGCGATCCGCTTCGGCGGTGCCGAGTGACGTCGCCGCGGCGGATCGGCGTGGTCGGCGCGGGCCTGGTCGGTCTGGCCGTGGCCCGGCAGCTCGCGCAGACGACCGGCGCCGAGGTCACCGTCTTCGAGAAGGAGCGGGACGTCTGCGCGCACCAGTCCGGGCACAACTCCGGCGTCGTGCACTCAGGGATCTACTACACCCCCGGCTCGCTCAAGGCCACGCTGTGCCGCCGCGGCGTCGAGCTGATCAGGGAGTTCTGCGGCGTGCACGGGCTCGAATACCGCGAGATCGGCAAGGTCATCGTCGCGCGGGACGAGGTCGAGCGCGCCCGGCTGGACGAGCTGGAGAAACGGGCCGCGGGCAACGGCGTGCCGCGCGTGCGCCGCCTCGGGCCGGAGGAGCTACGCGAACTCGAACCGCACGTGCGCGGCGTGGCGGTACTGCACTCCCCCACCACCGCGATCGTCGACTATCCGATCATCGCGCGCGCCCTTGTCAGTGACCTGACGAAGCTCGGCGGGACCGTGCTGCTCGACACGCCGGTCACCCGGATCGAGCGCGACGGCGAACGGGTCGCGGTGCACAGCCGCGGCGTGCGGCACGGGTTCGACCGGCTGGTGCTGTGCGCGGGACTGCAGTCCGACACCGTGGCCCGGCTCGCGGGTGACGATCAGGGACCTGCGATCGTGCCCTTCCGCGGCGAGTACTACCGGCTCGTCCCGGAACGCCGCGGCCTCGTCAACGGCCTGGTCTACCCGGTGCCCGATCCGGCGTACCCGTTCCTCGGCGTGCACCTGACGCCGCGCGTGGACGGCGGCGTGGACGTCGGGCCGAACGCCGTGCTCGCGCTGGCGAAGGAGGGCTACCGGCGCACCGACGTGCGGCCCGCCGACCTCTATCGAACCCTGACCTGGCCCGGCTCGCTCCGGCTGTTCCGGCAGCACTGGCGGATGGGCCTACACGAGTACCGCGGCTCCCTCTCCAAGCGCGCGTTCACCGCCGCCGCCCGCGCCTACGTGCCCGAACTGACCACCGGCGACCTGGTCGCAGCCCCGGCCGGGGTGCGCGCACAGGCCGTGGACCGGGACGGCTCGCTGGTCGACGACTTCCGGCTGAGCACGCTCGGCCCGGTCACGGCCGTGCGCAACGCCCCCTCCCCCGCAGCCACGTCGAGCCTGGCCATCGCCGAGTACGTGGCCGGCCGCATCACCACCGCGAAGTAGCGAAACAGATAGCGAGGACGACCCCATGTTCATCGTCGACACCCAGATCCACGTGTGGAAGGAAGAGACCCCCGACCGCCCCTGGGTCCCCGGGGCGCGCGAGCGGATCCGGCTCAACGGCCACCGCGAGGAGGCGTTCAGCTACCAGGAGGCGCTCCGGCTGATGGACGAGGCGGGCGTGGACCGCGCGCTGATCGTGCCGCCGTCCTGGGAGGGCGACCGGATCGACTACGCGCTCGAGGCCTGCGAGGCACACCCGGACCGCTTCGGCGTGATGGCCCGCGTGCCGCAGAACAAGCCCGAGGAGGGCGCGGAGCTGATGCGCCAGTTCGCGGCGAACCCGCACGTCAAGGGCACGCGGCTCACCTTCCACCGGCCGATCGACCGCAACTGGATGATCGACGGGACCTGCGACTGGTACTGGCCGCTGGCCGAGGAGCTCGGCCTGGTCACGATGGTGCACGCACCGATCTGGAAGGCGGAGCTCGGCCAGATCGCCGAGCGGCATCCGGACCTGAAGCTGATCATCGACCACATGGGCATCATGGCCCGCTGCGTGGACGACGCGATCGGCTACTGGGTGCAGGAGACCGCCGACCTGTGCAAGCATCCGAACATCCACGTCAAGGTGTCGGCGGTGCCCGGCTACTCGACGCACCCCTTCCCCAACCTCAACATCGCCAAGTACGTGCGCGAGGTCGTGGACAAGATGGGCCCGCAGCGCGCCTTCTGGGGCACCGACATCACCCGGCTGATGGGGCACGGCATCACCTGGACGGACACGGTCGCGCAGTTCACCGAGCACTTCGGCTTCACGGAGGACGAGCTGGAGTGGATCATGGGACGGGGGATCAGCGAGTGCCTGGGCTGGCCGGTCCCGGAGGGAAGCGCCTGATGACGGAGTCACCGCAGCTCGACGGCGGCGAGGCGATCCTCGCCGCCTGCCGGGACGTGGGCGTGGACGTCGTGTTCTGCTCCTCCGGCTCCGAATGGGCCCCGGTCTGGGAGGCGCTGGCCCGGCAGCGGCGCGACAAAACGCCGGGGCCGCGCTACCTGGACCTGATGCACGAGACCCTCGCGGTCGCGATGTGCACCGGATACACGCTGGCCACCGGACGGCCCCAGCTCGTACTGCTGCACGCGGTCCCGGGGCTGCTCCAGGGGGCGAACGGGATCCACGGCGCGCTGCTGACCGGCGTGCCGATGGTCGTCGCCTCCGCCGAGTCCACCACGTACGGCGAGGCGGGCACCGACCCCGGCTCGCAGTGGTACCGCAACCTCTCCATCGTCGGCGGCCCCCAGGCGGTCGCGGCACCATTCACGAAGTGGTCCACGCAGGTCGGAGACGCCTCGACCACATACGGCCACGTCGTGCGCGCTGCAGAGCTGGCCCGCCGCGCCCCCGCCGGCCCGGTGTACCTGAACGTGCCGATGGAGGTGCTGCTCCAGCCGTGGACCAGACCCGCCGCGGCCGGTCCGGTGCCGGAACCGGGCGCCCGCGTGAGCACCCGCCCCGAGTTGGAGCGCGCCGCAGACCTGCTGGCCACGGCGCGGCACCCGGTCATCCTCACCGAGTCGGCGGGCCGTCACCCGGATGGCTTCGAGGCCCTCCTCGAACTGGCGGAGGCCCTCGAGGTCCCCGTCATCGAACCGCAGTCGGCCGTCTGCGCGAACTTCCCCCGCACGCACCGCCTACACCGCGGCGGCGACCCGGCAGCGCTGACCGCCGAGGCCGACCTCATAGTGCTGATCTGCTGCCGCGCACCGTACTACCCTCCGAGCAACCGCCCCGCCGACGCGCGCGTACTGGTGATCGACGACGTACCGCACCGCCCGTACGTCGACTACCAGGTACTCGGCGCAGACCAGTACCTCGAGGGCGACGTGGCACCGACCCTACGGGCCCTGACCCAGACGACCCGGCCCATCGCCGACGAGGAGTCGGTAGCGGCCCGGCGCGAGACGTTCGCCGCGCCGCCTGCTGAGCGACCGCGCCCAGCCACTGACGGCATCGACCCATCCGACGTCGTCGACTGCCTCCGCGAACTCCTCGACCCGGACGCCGCCGTCATCGACGAGACGATCACGCACGCACGCGTCGTCCAATCCCGGCTGAAGGCGGACCGCCCCGGCCGGTACAGCTACGTGCAGGGCGGCCTGGGCCAGGGCATCGGCGTCGCACTCGGCGTGAAGCTCGCGGACCCGACCCGCGAGGTGGCGCTCACGGTCGGCGACGGATCGTTCCTCTACAACCCGATCGTGCAGTCGCTCAGCGCCTCACGCAGCCTCGGCCTGCCGCTGCTCATCGTCGTGTTCAACAACCGGCAGTACCTGTCGATGAAGCTCAACCACCTGCGTTTCTACCCTGACGGCACGGCGGTCGAGCAGGACGACTTCCGCGGCGTGGACCTGTCCGACCAGCCCAACATCGCCGCTCTCGCAGTCCCCTTCGGCCAGGTCGGCCTGACCGTCACCGAGCCCGAGGAACTGCGGCCCCTGCTGGAAGCGGCGCTGCGAGCCGTACGCGGCGGGACCACGGCCGTCGTCGACATCCGCGTCAACCGTTGATCAGGAGACCACTTATGCCACCCAACCGAGTGACCGTGCCCGAGAAGGCCCTGCGCGCGCTCGTCAGCGACCTCCTCATCAAGTACGACCTCAGCCGCGATCACGCCGAGACACTCACCGACGTGCTCGTCTGGGCGAACCTGCGCGGCGTCGACTCGCACGGGGTCTCACGCGTGCCGCGCTACCTCGAACTTTTCGACAACGGCGAGGCCAACCCCCGCCCGAACCTCACCGTGGACGTGCTGCGCCCCGCGATCGCCATCGTCGACGCGGACGCCGCCCCCGGCCCCGTCGCGCTGACGCGGGCGATGGACGAGGCGGTCAGCATGGCCAGATCCACCGGCGCCGCGTGGGTGGCCGTGCGCGGCACCGTGCACACCGGCGCGATCGGCTACTACACCGAACGCGCGGCCCAGTACGGCATGGCCGGTCTCGGCATCGTCGCCGGCGTGCCGAACATGGCCTACCCCGGCAGCAACACCGCGGCCGTGGCCACGAGCCCCCTCTCGGTAGCCGTCCCTGCCGACCGCCACCCGACCGTGACCCTGGACATGGCCACAGCCGTCATCGCCCTCGGCCGCATCGCCCAACTGAAGGCGCAGGGCAAACCCCTCCCCGACGGCGCCGCGGTCACCAAGGACGGCCGCCCCACCACCGACCCCGCCGAAGCCGCGATCCCCCTCCCGGTAGGCGGCGCGAAGGGCGCGGGCATGTCCCTACTCTTCGAGATGCTCGCCGGCGGCCTGACCGCCAACCCCATCGTCCCCGCCTACCACAGCGGCACCGAGGAAGGCCGCCGCCACCGCCAGAACGCGCTGCTCATGGCCATCGACATCGCCGCCTTCACCCCGGTAGAGCAGTTCCGCCGCACCGTCGACGAGACCGTAGACGCCATCAAGTCCCTCCCCCGCACCGACCCCGACGCCGAGATCCTAGCCCCCGGCGAACGCGGCGCCCGCACCCTAGACGAGCGCACCGCCACCGGAATCCCCCTCCCCGCCAAACTCCTGGCCTCCCTCACCCAGGCCGCCGTGGACCGCGGAGTCACCATCCCCGAAGAGTTCCCCACGCCCTAGCAGCAGAAGTACCAGCACCAGCACACGCGCACCGGGCGACGGGATTCCACCCGCCGCCCGGTCTGCTGCGGTTTTCAACATCAAAGTAAAAGTCAGCGGTGGGCGACGCGGCGAGTCTGGTGTGCCGCCCCGTCTCCCCTGAATCAACGTCCGGATTCGATCTCGGCGCGGCCCTTGGCGATGGCGGCGCTGAAGCTGGCGCAGGTCTCGTGCAGTTCCCCGTACTTCACGGCGAGGAGGTAGGCCTCGTACTCGCCGTTGGGTGATCTGTGGACGGTGTCGAGCAGGATCGTGTCTTCTCCGTATGCCACGCTCAGGGCGTTGAGGAAGATGTCGGTGGCCTCGTCGATCTCCTCACCGAAGTCCTCGGCGCCGCTGAGGTAGCCGTCGATGAACGCCTCGTCCGCGTCGCGGAACCACTCGATCTCCTCGACCGAACACAGGCCGGCCGTCCACATCGAGACCTTGCCCCAACCGTTGCTGACCAGCAGAAAGCCGCGCAGGCTGGGCGGGAGCGCGATGCCGAGGCGCTGCTCGGCCTCGACTATCCGGGCCTCGGTCGCCGGTTCCTGGCCCGTCCACGGACCGTACTCGGCGAGGTATATCCGCCACTCGTCGGCGGTCACGGGCAATGTGCCGTATTCGGGATCTTCGTATGTCATCGCCGACGACTCTATCCGCGGGGTATGACACATTCCCCACCGGCATCCGTGCGTCGCCGGTGGGGAATTTCGCGTGTCGTGGTGGCGGTGGCGGTGGCGGCTTAGAGCTCGTTGCCCCAGAAGTAGCGGGCGGTCATCTCGACGAGTTGGAGCTTGGCGGGGGTCGCGGGGGCGCCGTTGGTGGAGATGGCGATGTCGTCGATGTCGATGACGGTAGCGGCCTCGTCGATGCGGGCGACCAGGTCATCGACGTCTTCCAGGTCGGGGCACGACACGTCCACGACGCCCAGGGAGACGACGGTGCCAGGGCTGAGGAGGGTGAGCGGGAAGCGGGCCGCCTCCGTCGCCGGGTATTCGACGCAGATTCGGGTGAAGGGGAGGGCGGCGAGGAAGGCGGCGGCGGCGTCCGTGTCGTAGCCCTGATTCAGGTGGTCGGCGCCGGAGGTTGTCAGGTCCAGGGCCACGCGGAAGTTCTCGGGGACGTCCAGGTGCTCGATGGCGGCGGTGTCTACGGCGCGCATGCGGGCTAGGAGGGCATCGGGCTCGAGGTGCAGGGACTGAGCCTGCTCGCGGCCGGCGCGGGTGAGGAGGATCGCGGTCAGGGGGTTGTGTAGCTGGACGTACGCGATGCCGGTCTTGGCCAGGGCCTCGATCTCGTCGTGCACGATCGCCGCCAGTGCCGCCGCGTCCGCCTCGTTGGCGCCGCTGAGGGTGGCGACGAAGCCGGGGGCGGGGAGGGAGATGAGCAGCGGGCGGTCGATGATGCCCACGAGGAAATCGGCTTCGGCGGCTACGAGGCGGCCGTCGGACTCGGCCTTGGGCTTGGGCTCGCCGACGAGGGGGCGGCATTCGGGGGCGAGCGCCGGACCGAGTAGTTGAGCGATCGGGCCGCGGGCCGACTCCTCGGCGCCGAAGCCGTCGATGCGGTCGTAGTACGGGGCGAGGCTGTTGCGGCGGCGGAACTGGCCGTCGCCGATCGCGGCCAGGCCTAGACGGCGTTGGGTGCGTACGGCGTCGCGGATCGCCTGGTCCACGTTGGCGTCCTGGTCCACGTCTGCGGCCGCGGCCTGGGGTGCGTCCGCCGGGCGGATCAGGGTGCTGTGGTGGTCGATGTGGTACTTGAAGTCGTCAGCCATTGCCGTTCGCGTCCTTCCGTGCCTGCGCGCCCACACCGGCCCAGGCCGGGAAGTCCGTGGACCAGCCGGCGGCCTCGACGACGGCGCGGACGATCGCCTCGTCCTCCTCGGCGCTGCCGCCGGAGATGCCGATGCCGCCGAGGATGTCCGTGTCGCGCTTGAGGGTGAAGCCGCCGAGCGTGGCGACGATCGGCTGGTGACCCATGCGGGCGACCTGGCTGAAGAAGACCGGATCGCCGTTCGACCAGGCCTTGAGCATCGCGGTGGGACGCTGCATCACGGCCGCCGAGTACGCCTTCGCCAGGGCGATGCTCGGGGTCATCGGGCGGGCGCCGTCCATCCGGCTGACGGCGACCGGGTAGCCGCCGTAGTCGACCACTGCGACGCTGATCGCCTTGCCGAGTTCGAGCGCGCGCTGCTGGGCGTGCTCGATCAGGGCCTGTGCTTCCTTGAGGGTGGGGCTGCTCGCCATCAGTTCGTCGCTCCAGTCGCGCCATAGGTCTGAATCAGGAAACGTCCGAGCGCCGCGTTGAACAGCTCGGGGGCCTCCCAGTACATCGAGTGCGGGGCGTCCGGGACGAGTTCGAGGACTGATCCGGTGACCCGCTTCGCCGCCGCGCGCACGGTGTCGGCGCTCAGCACCGCGTCGCGCTCGCCGGCCAGGAAGCAGATCGGGATGCCCGAGTCCACGACGGTCCGCACGGTCGGGCCGTCCGCGTTGAGGTTGCGCAGGTCGGCCATCTTCGCCGTGTTGAACGTGCCCATCTGCCGGAACAGGAAGGTCTTGTCAGGGTCCTGCTCACGGAAGCGGGCCGTCAGGAGCCTGTCGAGCACCGGCAGCTTCTCCGCCTCGGCCCGGTCCGCACGCACCAGCGCGGCGAGTTCGTCGTCCGCGATGCCGCCGAGCGAGTGGCCGAGGACGACGCCCGCCGCCTTGGCCGGTTCGCGTAGCGCCGCCTTGAGCGCGGCAGCCGCACCGATCGACTGGCCGACGAGCACCGCCTTCTCCACGCCGGACGCGTCGAGCACGGCCAGGATGTCGTCGGGGAACGCGCGGCTGTCGAACTCGTCCTGCGTCGAGTCGGAGCGGCCGAATCCGCGCAGGTCCAGCGTGATGACCGTGTACCGCGTGGCCAGCGGCGGCACCTGCTGCCACCACGCCGCGTGGTGCCCGCCGGAGCCGTGCACCAGCAGCACGGCCGGGCCCGCGCCGTGCGACTCGTAGTAGATCCGGCTCCCGTCGGAGGACGTCGCGTAAGGCACGGGGATCAGCCCTTCTTCCGGTTGCCGTGGTAGACGAGCTCGATCATGGTGTGGTCCGGGTCGTGGATGTAGCAGAACTTGGAGTTGTTCTCCGGACGCTCGATCGGGCGGGTGTGCCGGACACCCAACTCCGCGAGGTGGGCGAGGAATCCGTCCCAGTCCTCGACCTCGATCGCGAAGTGGTACGGCGACATCCGGTCCATCTCCTCGACCGGCGTGAAGTGCAGGTCGAAGTCGCCGCGCGTCATCAGCACGACCTTGGTGTTGCTCTTCGGCGTGATCGCCTTCAGCCCGAACACCTCCGTGTACCACTTCTTCGTGCGCTCGGGATCGGTCGTCGGGAAGTTCACGTGGTGTATGTACGCGGGTCGGTTGCTACTCATGGTGCTGATTCCTCCGTCACGGGGTTGGCGAGGGCGCCGATGCCGGTGATCTCGATGCCGAGCACGTGGCCCACGGGCATCTCGACCATCGCGTCGGTGCCCATCCAGAGCACGTCTCCCGCACGCAGGGTGATGTACCGGGAGATCGCGCTGATGTAGTCGTAGGGGTCGAAGAGCATGGCGCCGGTTGCGAACTCGGCGAGTTTTTCACCGTCGAAGGTCACGGTCGTGGTCGCGCCGTCGCCGATCGGGTCCGCGTCGGTCTCGATCCACGGGCCCATCGGCTTGAACGTGTCGCTGTTCTTCGCCCGCCACAGCGTCCGGTCCGAGCGCTGCCAGGTACGTGCGCTGACGTCGTTGCCGATCGTCCAGCCGAACACGGCGTCGCGCGCCTCGTCCCGGGAGCAGCGGCGCACGTCGCGGCCGATCACGGCGACGAGTTCGGCCTCCGCCTCGAACGGACCGGTGCAGTCGGCGGGCTTCACGACGGGCTCGCCGTGCCCGATCAGTGCGCTCTGTGCCCGATATCCGACCTCGGGCCGGTCGGGCACGGAAACCGTCGAGACCCGTGCCGCCGCCTCCGCGTTGTGGCCCACGTAGTTGAACCCGACCGCGTAGAACGTCGGCGGGATCACCGGGGGCAGCAATCTCGCGCCGCTCAAGGGGATACGAGTCGCAGTCCTCGAATACTCACCGAACGGCGTGCCGTCGACGAGGACGAGCGCGTCATCCTCGACGATCGCGTACGCCTCGCGGCCGTCGTGCCGCGTTCTGGCCCAGCGCATCAGCCGAGCGCCAGCTTGTGCGAGACACGCTTGGTCACGAGGTATCCGTCGAGACCTTCGGCGCCGCCTTCGCGTCCGTGGCCACTCTCCTTGAACCCGCCGGAGGGCGCTTGGGGCACGGAGCCGCCGGTGTGGTTGATCGACAGGATGCCCGCCTCGAAGCCGCGCACGAGGCGGTCGGCGGTGTCCGCGCGCTCGGTGAATCCGTACGCCGCAAGGCCGTATGGCAGACCGTTGGCTCGCTCCATCGCCTCGTCCAGGTCCGTGAACCTCAGCAACGGCGCGACCGGTCCGAAGGGCTCCTCGTGCAGGATCCGCGCGTCCTCGGGCACGTCCACGAGCACCGTCGGCGGATAGAACAAACCGGGCCCGTCCGGAATCTCCCCGCCGATCAGGGTCCGGGCGCCGCGCTTCTGGGCGTCGAGGACGAGTTCGTGCACGCCGTCGCGGCGCCGCTCGTTCGCCATCGGGCCCATCGTCACGCCGTCGGCCAAGCCGTTGCCCACCTTTACCGCACGGCCGGCCTCAACGAAGGCCTCGACGAAACGTTCGTATACGTCCTCGTGCACGTAGAAGCGGCTCGGCGACGTGCACACCTGACCGGCGTTCGCGTATTTGCCACGGGTGCACGCCTTGGCCGCGGCGACCGGATCGGCGTCCGCGCACACGATGACCGGCGCGTGGCCGCCGAGTTCCATGCCGGTCGGCTTCATCACGGTCGCGGCCAGCGTCGCCAGGTGCTTGCCGACCGGGATCGAGCCGGTGAACGCGACGAACCGCACGGCCGGCGACGGGATCAGGTGCGCGGAGACCTCCGCGGGCACGCCGAACACGAGGTTGAGCACGCCCGCAGGCAGCCCGGCCTCCGCGAAGCAGCGCGCCATCAGCACGGACGTGCCGGGCGTCTCCTCCGAGGGCTTGATGATGATCGAGCAGCCGGACGCGAGCGCGGCGGCGATCTTGCGCATCGGGCCGCCCGCCGGGAAGTTCCACGGCACGAACGCCGCGACCGGCCCGACCGGGACGCGCAGCACGCTCAGCGTCTCGCCGACCGCGCCGGGGATGATCCGGCCGTGCGCGCGCCGGGCCTCCTCGACGTTGTACTCCAGCAGCGCGGCGGCCCGGCCGACCTCGCCGACCGACTCGGTGAGCGGCTTGCCCTCCTCGGCCGTCATGACGCGGCCGATCTCCGGTGCCCGCGAGCGGATTAGCGCGGCCGCCTTTCGCAGAACACTGCTGCGCTGCTCGACCGGGGTGTCGCGCCACACCCGGAATCCGCGCTCGGCGGCCGCGAGCGCGCGGTCCAGGTCCGCCGCCTCGGCCAGCGGCACGTGCCCGAGGACGCGGCCGGTGGCTGGCTCGGTGACCGGCTCGCTGCGTCCGCCCGCGCCCGGCGTCCACGCGCCGTCGATGTAGAGCGCGAGCTCAGGGTATTCGACATCGAATGTCATCACTGCTCACCGTCCCGGTTGCTCTGCAGGGTCCAAAGGTGGTGCGGCGGCGTCTCGGCGTGCACGCGCGTGGCGTACGTGTCGTCGACGCGGTCCATGTCGGCCGCGTACTCGACGCGTCCGCCGCACGGGGCGTGCACGAAGCGGAAGACGTTCGAGCCGATCGTGTGCCGGCCGAGCTTGCGCGCCTCCCGCCAGCCGCTCTCGATCATGTGGTTGGCGCCGTTGATCACGTCGTCGAAGGTGGCGACCTCGTACGCGGTGTGGTTGATCCCGGCGCGGTCCGGCCGGTGGCACAGCAGCATCGTGTGCTGGTCCGCGTCGCCGGGCGCGCGCATGAACACGCCCATCGGCTCGACCACGTCGGTGGCCTGGAAGCCGAGCCGGTCCAGGTAGAACGCGACGGCCTTCTCCCGCCCCGGCTTCGGGATGTTCAGCGCCACGTGGCAGATCCGCAGGGGCCTGACACGCGTCGGCGGGTCGAGCGGCCGGTTCACCCGGGTGACCGAGCCGAAGCCGTTGACGTCACGCCGTTCGACGACCGGCTCCGCGACCTCCTGCACGGCGAATCCGAGCCCGAATCCGGTCTCATCGAGCGTGTGCAGGCTGCCGTCCTCGTCCACGCGCACCTCGCGGTCACGTTCGAGGTCGGCGCGCAGGGCGTCGAGCGCTGCCTGCGTGTCCACGCCCCACACCACCTCGCGCAGCGTGGAGCCCTCCTCCAGCGCGGCGGGCAGCGCGGGATCGTCGACCGGCCGCAGCACGATGCGCTGGCCGACTCCGGTCCGCAGCGTGTCGAGGCCGAAATCCTCGAAGAAGCGCGTGCACAGCGGGACGTCCTCGACCCCGTACACGGCACGCTCGATGCGTGTGATGGTCACTGCGGCAGACTCCTCACGGTCTCCGGCGGCGAGAGTGGGTGCTTGCGGAACCAGGCCGCGGTGTAGTCCAGGAAGACCCGCACCTTGCGCATCGTGTGCGAGCCCGGCGAGTGCAGCGCGTAGAGCGAGCGCGCCGGACCGCCGTACTCCGGCAGCACCCGCACCAGCGAACCGTCCTCCAGGTCGCCCATCACCGTGCGCAGCGGCATCAGGGCTATGCCACGCCCGCGCAGCGCGGCCTTGCGCAGGGTGAGGTAGCTGTTCGAGGAGTAGACGGCCGACTCGACCTTCAGCCGGGTCTGCTCGCCGTCGTGGTGCAGGTGCCAGATCGGGTCGTTGATGTGCAGCAGGCAGTCGTGGCCGCCGATCATGACCGGGTCGGTGATCGGCGGGTTCAGCTTCAGGTAGCCGGGCGCGGCGCACAGCACGTAGTCGATGCCCGCGATCCGGCGCACGAGCAGCGTGCTGTCGCGCAGGTCGCGGGTGTGGAACGCGATGTCGTAGCCCTTGTCCAGGAAGTCGAAGCTGCGGTCCGACATCCCGCCGATCTCGAAGCGCACGTGGATCTTCGGGTGGTCCACGGCGAAGTCGGCGATGGCCTCGCCGAGGTCCATGTTCCCGATCCACTTGGGGCAGATCACGGCGAGCGGGCCCTCGGGCCGGTCGTGGATGCCGCGCAGCGCCTCGTCCTCGGCCTCGATCTCCTCGATGATCCGCGCCGAGAAGTCGAAGTAGCGGCGGCCCACCGTGGTCAGCGTGACCGTGCGGGCGGTGCGGTTGACCAGCCGCAGGCCGAGCTGGTTCTCCAGTTCGGACACGTGCCGGGAGACCAGCGAGCCGGAGATGCCGAGGTGCCGGGCGGCCTGGCTGAAGCTGCCGTGCCGGCCGACGCCGACGAAGCTGCGCATGACCGTGATGCGGTCCATCGTGACGCTCCTTTGCGTGCGCGGGCGTTGATGCTAGATCGATCTAGCTATAGTCCGCAATCCTGAGATTTCGCCCAACCCTCAATCCGTCCGGTCGGCGATCCGGCGGTATCCGCGCACGTCGGGGAACGGCGGCTCGCGATCCGGCTGCAGGTCCACCTGGAACGTGTTGAGCAGCATCGCGAGCATCGAGAAGTTGCCGAGCGCGCCGATCAGGTCGACCAGGCCGCGCTCCCCGAACGCGTCCAGGGCCTCGGCGAACGTCTCGTCGGCCACGAAATGCTCCTCGAGCACCTCGGTGGCGAAGCGGTGCAGCAGCGCGGCCTGCGGATCGGGGAACTCCGGCTTCTCCCCCACCGCCAGCCGCTCGATCGCGGCACGGTCCACACCCGCCTCGACGGCCTTGTCCACGTGCGCGTTCCAGGAGTACTGCGCGTCGAAGTGCCGCGCCGCGACGAGCAGGCTGAGCTCGCGCAGGTGCAGCGGCAGCGCGGACTCGAAGCGGCAGTACGCGCCGAGCGCCTCGACGCGCTCGCACAGTTGCGGGCTGCGCAGCCAGACCAGAAACGGCCCGCGGGTGCCGCCTCGGCGGGCGGTGATCCGCGCGCTGAGCTCGGCCTGCTCGGGGCTCAGTTCGGTCAGCGGTCCCAGGCGCATGGAGGTGGCTCCTTCGATCGGAAAACGGGGCGTGCTGCCACTCTCCACGCTCGACCGGCCGGGAAACAGCCACTGGCGTGCACGATTAGTCTTCGGCGCGACACACCCCGGGCCACGCGCGTCCGACGTAGGCTCGGCCCGTGACCATCATCAAAGCCGCGTCCGTCCCCCGCCTAGGCCGAGGCGGCGGCGTCGAGACCATCCCCCTGATCACCCGCCACACCGCCGCCGAGCACATCACCATCACCTCGGGCATCAGCACCTACCCCGTCGGCACCGGCGCCCCGATGCACACCCACAACTGCGTCGAGCACGTCACCCTGCTCAGCGGCGTCGGCGAATGCGTGATCGACGGCGAGGTGACCCCGCTCGAGCCCCACGACACCACGTACGTCGAGGCCGGAATCCCGCACCTGTTCCGCAACACCGGCGACGTGCCGATGACGATCCTCTGGGTCTACGACACCGACTACGTCACCCGCACGTTCGTAGAGACCGGCCGCACCGTCGAGCACCTCTCGCCCGACGACCGGATGGTCAAGGACTGACGCGACCGACGCGACTGACGCGACTGACCTCAGACCCCCTCAACCCGCCGCGCGCAATTTACGCGCGAACCGATGCATGTGCGGATCAAACCGCTCGACCGGCTCAGCCAGCAGCTCGTCGAACGACAACCACCGAACACCGTCGAACTCACCGGCATCCGGACGCAGCCGCCGATCCTCACGCTCCACCTCGATCACGTGCCACAGGCTCACGTCCGTATGCCGGCGAACCACAGAACCCTGCGTTTCAGTGACCGTCACGAACAACGGCTCCGCACCGAACCGCGGCAATGCGATCGCCGGGATGCCGAGTTCCTCGACGCACTCCCGCCGCACCGTGTCCGACGGCAACTCGCCGACCTCGCAATGACCGCCGGGCGGAAGATCGAGCCCCGACTTGCGATGCGCCGCCACCAGCACCGAACCGCAGGCAGGATCGAAGGGCACGAAGTAAGACACCAGATGCATCGGCGGCTGATCCGGCGGCACGAGCCGATACAACTCGTCCCCCGAACCGATCCACTCAAGCACAGCGCCCCGATGCGCCGCCTCCAGTTCGTCAACGGGCTCGATCCGACCGACAACCCGGGCAATCTCCATACGATGCGCACTCACGAAGCCCGACCCTACAAACGACCGCTGACAAAGACGCCGCCGTATCGGAAAGCTGCGGCGCCATCCCCATCCGACGCACCTGACAAATTCGAAGCGTGACCCGCGCCATCGACGTAGTCTCGCGAACGTGTCTGATACACCGTCCATCGACCTGCGCCCTCTCGAACTAACCGACGCCGAGGCACTGGCCTCCTGGGCGCTCGACCCCCTCTTCTGCGCGGCGGCGAAGTGGACCACCGGACTGAGCACGATGGAGTACGTCTCCTTCCACCGCCGCATCATCACCGAACCACCGAGCGATCTCGTCCGCCTGGCAGCGGTCCACCGCGGCGAATTGGTCGGCTACGTCGATCTCCATGGAAGCGAGCCACTACGCCGCGAACTCGGATTCGTGATCGGCGACTCACGCCAATGGAGACGAGGCCTCGGAAGACAAGCGGCCCGAGCAGGGCTCGACTACGGATTCCACCGCCTGAAGCTCACCGAGATCTGGGCCGAAGCACTCGCCGCCAACCTCGCCTCCGTGAGTATCCTGCAGTACCTGGGCATGACCGAGACCGAACCTGGTGGTGGCGGCACATACCTCGGCACACCGTCGCACTACCGAAGATTTTCGATCGGCATATCAGGCCTTTGAGCTGACTCGTCGGGTCTTCGTCATGGGATAGCCGCATACTCGACGAGGTGGGCCGGTGTTCCTGGCGGCGTGAAGGGGGATTGGTTCCTCGTGCTCGAAAACGCCGTGGTGCCGGAACTCGCCCTCGACGACTCGATCGGGATCAGGCAGCTGCGGGTGCTGTGGGCCGCCTACGTGATCAGCAGCCTCGGCAGCGCGGTCAGCACCGGGGCGATCCCGCTGATCGCCATCGAGCGCCTGCACGAGCCCGCCGGATCGGTGTCCGTGATGACGGCGTTCGCGTTCGCGGCCACGGCGGTGATCGCGTTGCCGCTCGGCCCGTTCATCGAGCGGCAGCCCAAGCAGCGTGTGCTGCGGGTGACCGAGACCCTCAGCTTCACCGCACTCGCCTCCGTCATCGCGGCGTTCGCCCTCGGCGGCTTGAGCTACGTCCAACTCTGCGTCGTATTGATGGTCGTCACCGTCTGCTCGATCCTCTACAACGCGGCGCTGACCTCGCTGTTCAAGCAGGTGATCGCCGAGCACCGCCAACTCGGGATCAACGCCAAGCTCTCCTCCGTGGACTGGACGACCTCGACCGTCGGCCCGGCGATCGGCGGCCTGCTGATCACGGTGGTCGGCATCGTCAGCTCCACCGCCATCGACGCACTCAGCTTCGCGATCGCCGCCATCCTGCTCACCCGCCGCTTCGTCGGCGAACACGGCGCGATCCAGACCCCGGCGACCACCGACGGCAGCCGCGAGAAGATGCTCACCCGCGTCTCGGCCGGACTACGCCACACCTTCGCCCACCGCACGCTGCGCGGCCTCTACATCAACGGCATGTTCTTCGCCGGAACGATCCGCATGACCTCACCCCTGCTGGCCGTGCTCATGCTCGACGACCTGCACCTCTCAGCATTCGAATACGGCATCGCACTCGGCGCCCCATGCGCCGCCGGACTAATCGGCTCACTCGTCTCCCAACGCATCACCCGACGACTCGGAACCGACCGCGTCCTGCTGATCGTCGGCGCACTACGCGGCCCATGCATGCTGCCCCTGGCCTTCGCACCCATCGGCATCCCCGGCCTGCTCACCGTCATCAGCGCGGACTCGATACTGCTGTTCCTGGCAGGCATCTTCAACCCGGTGTTCTCCGCCTACCGGATGCGCGAAACACCGAAGGACCTGATGACCAGGGTCGCCACCGCCTGGTCGGTGAGCAACAAGTCCATCACCCCGCTGTTCATCGCACTCGGCGGCTGGCTCGCCACTCTCTTCGGCGTACGCGAAACACTCCTGATCGCGGCGATCCTCTGCCTGGCGAGCGGGATCTTCCTGCCCTGGCGTAGCCACCGCCGAACTGACGCCCCCGAGCGTGTCTGATGCTGCTTGTAGGTTCTGCGCATGAACGCGACGATCGACACCGACCCTCTCTCGCTCTTGCCTGGTGAGGCCTACCTGCGGGCCTATCACGACCGTCGCCCGGGGAGGCAGTCGGCGGGAACCGAGCTTGTTCGGCTTCCCGATGGACGGACGACGTATGAGGTCACCGCCGATCTGGTCGCCGGGCCTGGGGCGAGGGGCGTTTTGGATCTCGGCTGCGCGGACGGTGGGCTGCTGGACGTGCTCGCGGGCCGCGGAGCCCAGAGGCTGGCCGGTATCGATCTGTCGGAGCGCGAATTGTCGCTCGCACGTCAGCGTCCTGCTTTGGCACACGCCGACCTACGCCAAGGGCTGGCGCAGGCGTTGCCGTGGGCGGATGACGCGTTCGATGCCGTGGCCGCGCATATGTCGCTGATGCTCATGACCGATCTCGACCAGGTCATCGCGGAAGTCGCGCGCGTCCTGGCCCCTGGTGGGGTGCTCGTGGCCACGCTCGGCGCCGGTCCTCTACCGGATGGCGGAGTTGCGCGTTTCCTCACCTTGGCCATGAAATACCTGGTGGTTGTGCCGAAAGAGGAGCGCATCCCGCGGCTTGGCGATCGTCGTGCTCGTAATCGTCAAGAACTCGATGCGCTGCTGATCGACTCGGGATTCGAGCCGGCCGTGTGGGAGGCTCACACGCTCACGCGCGAGTGCGAGCCAGAGGAGCTGTTCGACGAGTTCCGCGACTCGATGTACGGGATGGAGAAACTCGGCGGCGCGCAGATCGACGCACTGCACGCCGAGTTCCTCGATGATGCACGCCGACAAGCGGCTGATGGCGGCTGGTCACCCGGTGGTATGGAGATCAACGTCCTCACCGCCAAGCTCAGCGTGCGAGAGAGGGATGACGCGGGCGCTGAGGTCGGGGTCGGGCATGTCCGGGTCGAAGGGGAACATGGGGCGTTGGATGCGGTGGTGGCCTAGGCGGGTGAGTTCCTGGTCTACGCCGCCGGGGGTGAGGGCGAGGCGCCAGTCGGTGGCCATCGCGAAGAGTTCGGGTTCCAGGTAGCCGATCTTGACGACGACGATGTCCGCGGCGCGCGGGGCTAGGTCTAGGTCGGTGAAGTCGTGCTCGTGGTGGTAGGGCTTGCGCAGCTTGGTGAGGATCGCGTGCACGCTGCCTACGCGGAGTACGACTTCGGTCTCGGCGTCGCGGTCGCCGTGGCGGATGGCGTGGACGGTGCCGGTCATGGTGATGGGGCCCGCGTGGCGGTCGTCGACGTCTGCTCCGGCGGTGACGGTGATCGTGGCGCCGATTCCGGCTTCTACGGCGGTCGCGATCGCTGCGGGGCCGGGGACCGACGCATAGATCACGGTCGGGCCGTCGGGGTCCTTGAACTCGGGGCGCGCGAGCAGTTGGGTCAGGCCCCAGGTCACGTCGCCTGCGCCGCCGGCGGTCGGGTTGTCGCCGCTGTCGCTGACGAAGAAGGGGCGGGCGGTTGAGGCGAGGGCTTCGTCTAGGCATTCGTCGAAGGTGCCGGTCGGGGCTACGAATGCGAAGTCGCGGCGGGCGTTCCAGAAGGCCTGTGCCAGGCGTTCGGCTCCGGCGGTGACGGCTACCTGGTCGTGTCCGGTGACGACGATCGCGGCGTGGTTGCGGGGTTCGTCGGCCCACGCGTAGCCGACCCAGATGGCCGCGTCGATCACGCCGTCGGTGGCCTCGACTTCGGGTACGGCCGCGTAGATGCCGCGTGCGGGCTCGATGCGTGTGGAGGTCTGCTCACCTGCGAGCAGCACCGGGACCGGGATCCATGCCTTGACCGGGAGCGGGGCGCCGGAGGTCAGCAGGTCGATGAGGTTGCGGAGGGCGCGTTCCTTGGTCTCGAGGTAGTCCTCGTGTGGGGCCATCCGGTAGCAGGTGATCAGGTCGCTCTGGTGCACGAGTTCGCGCGAGACGTTGCCGTGCAGGTCCATCGAGGTGGAGATGACGACGTCCGGGCCGACGACTTCGCGGATCCGCGCGAGCAGCAGGGCCTCCGCGTCGTCGATGCCTTCGACGGTCATCGCGCCGTGGATGTCGTACCAGAGGCCGTCGAGGTGCGTCGTCTCCGTGATCGCGGCGAGGCGTTCGATCAGTTCGTCGGAGAGCGCGGCGTACGCGTCGGCCGTGACCATCCCGCCGGGCAGCGCCTTGCCGAGCAGCGCGCCGTGCCAGTCCGCCGACTCACGCAGCGTGGTCCCGGGCGCGAGGAAGGGATAGCGGGTCAGGATCTCGTCGCCGCGCTGAGGGTGGAAGGCGGGGGCGAGGGTGCGGGCCGGGGAGAAGGTGGAGGACTCGATGCCCAGGCCCGCGATGGCGATCACGGGGCGGGCGACGGGGGGACGGTCGGTCATGGGCGTGCCCTTCGCGGTGTTCGTGGACGTGGACGTGTTCGTGGACGTAGTCGTGGTCGTGGTCGTGTTCGTGGACGTGGACGGAGGGGTCAGGAGTCTGCGAGGGCCTGGGCCAGTGCGCGGTGCAGCGCGAGTTGGCCGGCGCCGACCAGTCCGGCGTCGGCGCCCAGGCTGGTGCGCTCGATCACCAGGTGCTCGGTGGCCAGCGGGTGGCAGGCCTCGTACAGCTGGCTGCGGACGGCGGCGACCAGCGGCTCTAGCGTGGACAGGATCCCGCCGAGGTAGACCGCGTCCGGGTTGAAGAAGTTCACGTTCGCGGCGAGCACCTGGCCGAGGTAGCGGCCCGCCTGGCGTACGGCGCGGGTGGCCTCGGGGTCGGCGTCCAGGGAGACCATCTTCACCACGTCCTCCACCGTCGTCTCCGCCGCCCCGCCGCGTCCGCCGAGGATCCGGGCCAGCGCCGCGCCCGAGGCCACGGTCTCCAGGCAGCCGATGTTGCCGCAGGAGCACGGCGTGTCCCCGGCCGCGTCGATGCGCACGTGCGTGATGTCCCCGGCGGCCCCGGTCGCGCCCCGGTAGAGCCGGCCGTCGGCGATGATCCCGGTGCCGATCGCGGAGCCGATCTTCACGGTGATGGACTGGCGCCGTTCCGCGGGCTGCACGGTGTGCTCGCCGAGCGCCATGCAGTTCGCGTCGTTGCCCACCGCCGCCGGGACTCCGAAACGTTCACTCAGCCAGGCGGCCACCGGGAAGCGGTTCCAGCCGGGCATCCGCGAGGGCAGTATGACCATGCCGTGCTCCACGTCGACCGGCCCGGGCAGCGAGAGCCCGACGCCGCGCAGCGTCTCGCGGCCGCGGGCGTCGGCCAGGGCTTCGAGCGCGTCGGCGAGTGGCGGCAGCGCGGCCTCCGGGCCGTCGTCGACGGCGAACGGGATGGTCGAGACGTCCTGCAGGCCGCCGCCGGGCAGCACGACGCCGATCCGCGCGTGCCGACCGCCCAGGTCCGCGGCGAGCGCGAACTCGTCGGCGCCGCCGATCCGCAGCACCTTGCGCGGCCTGCCGCCGGCCGAGGACACGGTCCCGTGCTCGGCGACCAGGCCGCGCTCGACCAGGTGGCCGACCGTCAGCGAGATCGACGAGGGCGCGGCGCCGAGCAGTTCGGACAGCTCCGTGCGCGTGCTCGCCTGACCGGACGCGATCAGGTCGAGGATGCTCTCGGCCAGGGCGGAGCCGCGGGCGTTGCCGCGGTGCGCGGGACTCGGGGGACTTACGTCAGGCATGGTGGCGGTTATTTCCAACTCGGGGACCGGCTCCGAGCGTAAGGCCCGCCGCGCAGCAGGTGAAAGACCCCGGCACTTATTCCATTCCGGCAGAAACAGACTTTTTACAAATGGTTATTTCTTTTCTCGCCGCACGGGTTTTGACTGACTGCCACCCTCCCCCGTCCCACCAGGAGCCGCACATGTCCCCCGCCCGCACCCCGCGCCGTCGCCGGAAGCTCGCCGCGCTCGCGGCCGGCGCCGGCCTGCTCCTCGCCGCCTGCCAGGGTTCAGGCACCTCGGCGTCGGCCACGTCCGATTCGGTGAACTACGCGCTGCCCGCCGACTTCACGCCCAACTGGATCCTGCCGATCGGCACCGCGGCCCACCTGAACACCAACAACATCTCCATCGCCGCCGCACTGTGGGAGCCGCTGATCGCCTACGACGGCTCGACCGGCACGATCGCCTGGAACAAGGCCGACTCCGTGGCCACCGCCGCCGACTTCGCCGCCGACGGGCGCAGCGTGACCATCACCCTCGGCGACCGGCACTGGAGCGACGGCCAGCCGGTGACCTCGCGCGACGTCGAGTTCTGGTTCAACCTGATCAAGGCCGACAAGGCGAACTGGGCCGGCTACAACCCCGGCCAGGCCCCGGACAACTGGACCTCGTTCAAGGTCCTCAGCAGCACGAAGTTCACCATCACCTTCGACAAGTCCTACAACGACCAGTGGATGCTGGCGAACGAGCTCAGCTCCATCACGCCGCTCCCGCAGCACGCCTGGGACAAGACCGGCGCCTCCGCCGCCGTCTCGAACGCCGACGAGACCGCCGCGGGCGCCGTGCAGGTGTGGAACTACCTCAACAGCGCCGCCACCAGCATCTCCGGCTATGCGACGAACGCGCTGTGGAAGACCATCGACGGCCCCTACTCGGTCGCCTCCTGGTCCAGCGCGGGCAAGGTCGTGCTCAGCGCCAACGCGAAGTACGACGGCGGCGAGAAGGCGAACATCAAGACCGTCAACCTGCTGCCGTTCACGACGACGACCGCCGAGGAGAACGCGCTGCGGGCGGGCTCGGTCGACTACGGGTACATCGACCCGACCGACATGGGCCAGTCCTCCTCGTTCACCAACCACGGCTACAGCGTCAAGCCGTGGACCGGCTGGGCGATCACGTACATGCCGTACAACTTCGACAACCCGACGATGGGCGCCGTCTTCAAGCAGCTCTACGCCCGCCAGGCCGTCCAGGAGTCGATCGACCAGACCACGCTGGCGAAGGCCGTGTTCAACGGCACCGCGACCGCCGGGTACGGGCCGGTGCCGCAGTCCGAGGAGTCCGACTTCCTGTCCGCCGTGCAGAAGAGCAACCCGTACCCCTTCTCGACCGCGAACGCCAAGGCACTGCTGACCGGCCACGGCTGGACCGAGCAGGGCAGCGTCATGGTCTGCACGAACGTCGGCAGCGGCGCAAACCAGTGCGGCGCGGGCGTGGCGGCCGGGACGAAGTTCCAGATGCAGGTGCTCTCCCAGTCCGGATCCAGCGTGACCGACAACCTGATGAGCGCCGTCCAGTCCTCGCTCGCCGAGACCGGCATCGGCTTCACTATCAAGACCGCGCCGGTCAACACGGTGCTCTCCGAGACTCCGCAGTGCACTGCGACGCAATCGATCTGCGGCTGGCAGCTCTCTTACTTCGGCACCGCGGGCAGCTGGTACTTCTCCGCCTACCCGTCCGGCGACTCGCTGTTCGAGACCGGCGGCGGCGCCAACTTCGGCAACTACTCCGACCCGGCCGTGGACGCGCTGATCAAGGCCACGACCACATCGAGCTCCACCGAGGCGATGCAGGCCTACAGCGCCGCGCTGGCCAAGGCGCTGCCGGTGATCTGGCTACCCGAGCCGGACTACCAGATCTCGGTCGTCAAGAACGGCCTGAGTCTCGTCGCCCAGGACTCCCTCGCGAACTTCCACCCGGCCCAGTGGAAGTGGACGAACTAAGTGACCGCGCGTTACCTCATCGGGCGCCTGTTGCAGGCCGCGGCCGTGATCCTCGTGGTCACGGTGATCGTCTTCGGCCTGCTGCACGCGCTGCCCGGGGGTCCCGCCCGCGGGATCCTCGGGCCGCACGCGAGCGCCGCGCAGATCGCCGCGTTCAACCAGGCGCAGGGCCTGACCAAGCCGCTCCCCGTGCAGTACGCCTACTACCTCAATACCCTGCTGCACGGGGACCTCGGTACGTCGTACACGCTGAACGAACCCGTCTCCCAGCTGATCGCGCAGCGGCTGCCGAAGACGCTCGTGCTCACGGTGCTCTCCGCGATCATCGGGCTCGCCGTCGCGCTGCCGCTCGGCATGTGGCAGGCCGTGCGCCGCAACAAGCCCACGGACTACCTGATCACGGCCCTGTCCTTCATCGCCTACGCGACGCCGGTGTACTTCCTCGGCATCGTGCTGGTCCTGGTCTTCAGCCAGATCCTGCCCTGGTTCCCGTCCGAGGCGCCGCAGGGCGACACCGTGCTGCAGGTGCTGTCCGATCCGGCCGGCCTGGTGCTCCCGGTCGTCGCCGGCGCCGCGTCCATGGTCGCCGTCTTCAGCCGCTACATGCGCGGCGCCGTGCTGGAGAACCTGGGCGAGGACTACGTGCGCACAGCCCGCGCGGGCGGCGACCGGCCGCGCGCGATCCTGTGGCGCCACGTGTTCCGCAATTCCCTGACACCGGTCGTGGCGATGCTCGGCTACTACGTCCCGGTCCTGTTCGGCGGCGCGCTCGTGGTCGAGCAGCTGTTCAACTACCCCGGCATGGGCCTGCTGTTCTGGAGCGCCGCGCAGTCCTCCGACTACCCGGTCCTGCTCGGCTGCGTGCTGGTGATCTCGGTCGCCACGGTGATCGGCACGCTGCTCGCCGACGTCGTCCAACGGCTCATCGACCCGCGCGTGCAGGCAGGTGACGAGGCATGAGTGTGCTGATTCAAACGGAACTCGCCGAGGACGGGCCCGGCGGCCTCGCCGCGTCCGCCTCCGGGACACGCGTCGGCCTGCGCCGGTTCGCCCGCAACCGGTTCGCGGTCGCCGGGCTCGCCGTGATCGTGCTGCTGGTGCTGTTCTGCTTCCTCGGCCCGGTGTTCTACTCGACCGACCAGATCCACACGAACCTCGCGCAGATCAATCTCGCACCGAGCGGCGCGCACTGGCTCGGCACCGACGCCGTCGGCCACGACGAACTCGGCAGGCTGATGTACGGCGGCAAGGTCTCGCTCACGGTCGGACTGTCCGCGGGGCTGCTGGCCACGGTCATCGGCACGCTGTGGGGCTCGGTCGCGGGCTACGCGGGCGGCTGGGTCGACGCCGTGATGATGCGTGTCGTGGACGCGGGCATCGCGATCCCGGCCCTGTTCATCCTGCTGGTCATCTCGGCGATCACCACTCCGAGCGTGCCGGGGCTCGTCGTCATCCTGGGCCTGGTGTCCTGGCTGGTGCCCTCGCGCCTGGTCCGCGCCGAGACGCTGACCCTGAAGAACCGCGACTACGTGCTGACGCTGCGCGCGATCGGCGGCACGCACCGCCGGGCGATCTTCCGGCACATCCTGCCGAACGCCGTCTCCACGATCGTGGTCGCCGCGACCTTCCAGGTGGCCGACGCCATCCTGCTGGTCGCCTACGTGTCCTACCTGGGCCTCGGTGTCCAGTCCCCGCAAACCGATTGGGGCGGCATGCTCTCCGCCGGTCTCACCGCGGCCTACTCCGGGTACTGGTGGCTGATCCTGCCGCCCGGCCTCGCCGTGATCCTCGTGGTCTGCGCCTTCAACGCCGTCGGCGACGGCCTGCGCGACGCCTTCTCGGTCAGGGGGCGCGCATGACCGCCGATACCGCCACCTCCTCGCTCGTCGTCGAAGACCTCTGCGTCACCTTCGGCACGGAGTCGGGCGACGTCCCGGCCGTCCGCTCCGTCTCGCTCCGCGTCGCCCCCGGGGAGACCCTGGCGCTGGTCGGCGAATCCGGCTCGGGCAAGTCCACCGTCGCCCTGGCCGCGATGGCCCTGCTCCCCGAGAACGCGCACGTCACCGGCCGGATCTCGGTCGCGGAGACGGACGTCTCGGCGGCCGGGGAACGGGAATTGCGCGGCCTGCGCGGCCGCACCGTGTCCATGGTCTTCCAGGAGCCAGCGACCGCCCTCGACCCGCTGATGCGCGTCGGAGCGCAGATCGCCGAGGTCATCCGTAACCACCGCGACGTGAGCGCGGCGGAGGCGGATCAGGAGGCCGTCAGCCTGCTGCGACGCGTCGGCATCCCGGATCCGGAACTGCGCGCACGCGCCTACCCGTTCCAGCTCTCCGGCGGGCAGCGTCAGCGCGTCGTGATCGCCATGGCCATCGCGAACCGCCCCGCCCTCCTGGTCGCCGACGAACCGACGACGGCCCTCGACATCACCGTCCAGGCCGAGATCCTCGACCTGCTGCGGGACCTCGTGGCCGAGTCCGGCACCGCCCTGCTGCTGGTCACGCACAATATGGGCGTCGTCGCCGACATCGCCGACCGCGTCGCCGTGATGCTGCAAGGCGCCGTCGTCGAGACCGGCACCGTCGAGCAGGTCCTGCTCCACCCCGAGCACGACTACACCAAGCGCCTGCTCGCCGCCGTCCCCCGACTCACCACCACCGCGCCCGAGCCCGAGCCGGCGGAACCGGACGAGCCGACTGACGAGTCCCCCTCCCCCGTCGTGTCCCTGCACGACGTCTCCGTCACCTTCGGCCGCGGCACGCGCGCCGTCCACGCCCTCGACGGCGTCTCCCTGTCCGTCGCCCCCGGCGAAACCCTCGGGCTGATCGGCGAATCCGGCTCCGGCAAGTCGACCGCCGCCCGCGTCGCCCTCGGACTGGTCCGGCCGACCCAGGGCCGCATCACCCTGTTCGGCGCCGACCCCGCCAAGCTGCGCGGCCGGGCCCTGCGAACGCTGAGAGCCGATGTCGGCGTCGTCCTCCAGGATCCCGTGGCCTCCCTCGACGCACGCATGTCCGTCGCCCAGTGCATCGCCGAACCGCTGCGCGTGCACCGCCCCCGCATGTCCGCCAAGGAGCGCGGCGAGCGCGTCGTGGAGTATTTGGAACGCGTACGGCTGCCTCGCGCACTGGCCTCCCGCACGCCGCGCGAACTCTCCGGCGGCCAGCGGCAACGCGTCAGCCTCGCCCGTGCCCTCGTCCTCGGCCCCAGGCTCCTCGTCGCCGACGAACCGACCAGCGCCCTCGACGTGAGCGTGCAACGCAGCGTGCTGGAGGTGATCGCCGAACTCCAGCAGGACCTCGGCTTCGGCTGCCTGTTCGTCTCGCACGACCTAGCCGTGGTCCAAGACGTCTCGCACCAGGTCGTCGTCCTGCACGACGGCCGCATCGAGGAGCAGGGCCCGACCGCCGCCGCCCTACTCCACCCGACCACCGACTACACCCGCCGCCTCATCGCCGCCGCCCCCATCCCCGACCCCGTAGCCCAGCGAGCCCGCCGCAGCCTATGACGCGACGCGCCGCATCACGTCCCGGCACAGTGCCGCGACGCCGTGCGGGTCGTCGGTGAACTGCGACGGCTTGACGCAGAACGTGGTGAAGCCCCGCTCGACCTGCTCGGGGAAGTCGGCCATCGCCTGCCCGAGGTCGGCGCACGAGTAGTCGTCGGGGAACGTGGCGCGGGTGCCACCGATCAGTTCCAACTGCTCGTCCCCGCGGCCCGCAGCAACGAGCCCCTCGCGCAGCTTCTCCATGTCTGCTTTCGTCGGCTCGCCAAGCGGGTGAAATCCGTGGCCATAGCGCACGAGGCGGTCGAGGAGGCCGTCATGCATCCGCTGCCCACCGAACCACAGCCGCGGCCCCTCGGGTCGATACGCCTTCGGCTCGAAGAACACGTCCTCGAACTGAAAATACTTACCCTGATAGCTGACCGGGGACTGCTTCCAGAGCAGCTCCATGATCTCCAACTGCTCGTCGAGGATCCGGCCACGCTGCTCGAACGGAACACCGAGCGCGCGATACTCATCCCGACTCCAGCTCACGGTCGGCTGGACGACGAGCCGTCCCTCGCTGAGCAGGTCGAGCGTGCCGAGCTCCCGGGCCAGCAGCAGCGGATGCCGCAGCGGCGCCAGGATCGCCCCGGCGACCAGCCTGATCCGACTGGTCGCCGAAGCGATCGCCGCGAGCAGCATCAGCGAGTTGGGCCACGGCGTGAACGGGTCCTGGTTCCCCGGCAGCGCGTACGAGCGCGGGTTGCCCATGATCCCGTCCGCGCCCGCGTCCGGGCCGAGCACCACGTGCTCACTGATCATCACCGCGTCGAACCCGGCATCCTCGGCCTCGCGCGCCCAGCGCACCAGCGTGGGCAGGTCACGGCCGCCGGTCATCGTCCAGTTCTCGCTCAGGATCAGCAGCATCCGCGGCGTCGGCACGACAGGCTCCTTAGATGCTCGGTTCCATCGCGGGGGTGACCTCACTCGAGACGTCCGCATCGCTACCGCGCACGAACGCCAGCGCCAGCCCGAGAACCAGCAGCGCCAGCGCGGCGTACGGCGCGTAGATCACCGGCGCGGTCACGTGGTAGAAGGACCCGAAGATCGCCGCCCCCGTGACCACGATGCCGACCACAGCCGCGAGATACACCGCCCACAGCTTGGAATGGTCGCGCAGGCCCCTGATCGCGCCGAAGGACATCAGCAGATAGATGACCGCCAGCGCGAACCCGCCGAACGTAGAGCCCCAACTGAACATCGCCACGTAGTGCGGCAGACCAGCCTGCGCAAGCAACCCGTTCCACAGCTGCGTCAGCAGGATGACCACGAAGTGACCGGCCACGACCACGAGCGAGGCGATCAGCGGCGTACGACGGCGCTCCGAAACGCGGGCCATCGGCTTCGGCAGCCGTCCGTCGCGGGCCATCGCGAAGAACCCGCGCGACGCCGAGACCGAACAGCCGATCATCACCGCGATCATGTCGAACACGACCACCAGTTCCAGCAGCCGCCGCACGACCACCGAACCGAACCCACCGTCGGAGACCGGTCCGGCGATCCCGAACAGCGGCGCCCCCGCGTTCTTCCCCAGCGCGTCGAGGCTGAAGTGATAGCCGGCCACCTGCGCGTACGAGCCGATGATGTAGAAGCCCGCGACCGCGAGCACGGAGATCAGCACCGCACGCGGAATGTCGCGCTTCGGGTGCGTGGTCTCCTCCCCGAGGTTCGCCGCCGTCTCGAAGCCGGTGAACAGCAGCACGCCGTACAGCACTCCGAACAGCACGCCGCGGAAGCCCTCCGGTGAGCTGCTCGGCTTGAAGCCGGTGGCCAGGCTGTTGTGCGAGCCGAGCTTGATGATGACGTAAAGGCTGAAGATCAGCACGACGGTGAAGGAGATCAGCGCCAGGGTGAGCTGGGCCCGCGTGGACAGGGCGACGCCGAGGTAGAGCACGGCGGCGAGTCCGACCAGCAGGATCAGGTCCCAGACGAAGCTCGGCAGCGGGGTGACGTTGAACTCGGACTGCAGGGTGTCGTGGATCGTGCCGCCGATCATCACGAGGATGCCCATGCCGAGCGCGAGGATGCCGACGTAGTAGAGCAGTCCGGCCGCGGCGCCGACCCGCCTGCCGAGGCCGTCGGTGACGTAGTCGTAGAGCGAGCCGGCGGCGTGGATGCGGCGGGCGTACTGGGCCACGATCCAGCCGAGGCCGAGCACGCCGACCGCGGCGATCAGCACGGAGAGCGGGGCGGCCGCCCCGGCGCCGCTGCCGGAGGCGTTGAGCCCCACGAGCAGCGGCACCAGGAAGGCGATGGAGAAGACCGGCCCCATGACGCCGACCGACTGCGCGATGGCGTCGACGAGGGTCAGCGATCCGGCGAGGCCTTCTCTGCTGGGGCTGGTACTGCTGGTTTCGGTGTGCGGCGTGTCCATGGCGCCTCCTTGGCCCGGCGTGCTCGCGGTGTCGTGCCGTGAATCGTACGGGTCCAAACGTTTGGATGGCAATGGTTTCCGCGACGCTATTTAAGCTGGGAAGATCGCCGTCAGGTAGTGGTCGGTCAACGCCTCGGTACGGGCGCGCGCGGCGTCCGCCCGGCGCTCGGCCTCGGCCAACAGATCGGCGGGATCGATGCCCTGCGCACGTGCCTCCGCGCGGCCGCCGTTGTCCAGCCACATGGTGATGTCGAAGGCCGTGACCTCGGGATGGAACTGCACGCCGAGGCAGCGCCCGACCCGGTACGCCTGGATCGCGGCGTCGTTGCGCGCGAGCACGGTGGCGCCCGGCGGCGGCGTGAACGCGTCGAAGTGCCACTGGAACCACGGGCCCGGTTCGATGGCCGGATCGTCGGGTTCGATCGCCGTCCAGCCGATCTCCGGGCGTGGGCCGCGCGCCACCGATCCGCCGAGCGCGCGGGCGAGGGCCTGCGCGCCGAAGCAGATCCCGAAGACGGCGCCGTCGTCCGCGACGATCCGGGCGAGCCAGTCCAGCTCGGGCTTGAGCCAACTGCCGATCGCCTCGTCGTCATACGCCGCCCACGGCGAGCCCAGCGGAACGATGAGGTCGTAGTCCCGGTAGTCCGGGAAGGCGAATTCGACGTCGGGCGTCCCGTACCGTTCTGCGGGCACGATCGTCACCTCGTCGACCTCCCAGCCGCGCGCTCGGAGCGCGGCGCCGATCAGGCCGGTGCTGGAGAAGGCGTCGTGCAGGACGCAGAGTGCTTTCAATGTTCTGTGATCCTCACCGGGAGCGTCTTGATGCCGTTGACGAAGTTGCTGCGCACGCGCTTGACGTCGCCGACGAGCTCGGCGTTCGCGATGCGTGGCAGCAGGGTCTCGAACATCAGCCGGATCTCCAACCGCGCGAGGTTGTTGCCGAGGCAGAAGTGCGGGCTGCCCTTGCCGAAGGCCACGTGGTCGTTCGGGGTGCGGGTCACGTCGAAGCGGTACGGGTCCGCGAACACGTCCTCGTCCCGGTTGCCCGAGGCGAACCACATGACGACCTTGTCGCCCTCGCGGATCTGCTTGCCGCCGAGCTCCACGTCCCGGGTCGCCGTGCGCCGGAAGTGGTAGACCGGCGACGCCCAGCGCAGGAACTCCTCGACGGCCACCGGGATCAGCTCCGGCCGCTGCTGCAGCAGCCTGAGCTGGTCCGGGTTCTGCAGCAACGCCAGCATCGAGTGGCTGATCGTGTGCCGCGTCGTCTCGTTGCCCGCGACGACGAGCAGCAGGAAGTAGTTGTCGAACTCGGTCGCCGTCAGCGGTTCGCCGTCGATCGGGACGCGGTTGACGAGCTTGCTGACCAGGTCGTCGCCGTCTCCGCCGCGCCGCTCGCGGGCCAGCTTCCGGCCGTATTCGAACACTTCGAGCGCGGCCGGGGAACGGAACGGCAGGTGCTTGTACTGGTCGCTGTCCGCGTGGCCGAGCAGCACGTCCGCGTAGTCCGGGTCGGTGTTGCCGATCATCCGGTTGCCCCAGTCGATCAGCCGGCCGGTGTCCTCGTCCGGCACGTCCAGCATCCGCGCCAGCACCCGGATCGGGAAGTCGGCGCTGACCTCCTTGACGAAGTCGAACTCGCCCTTGCGCAGCGCCGCGTCCACCGTCGATTCGGTCAGCCCGCGCAGGAAGTCCTCGTACTTGAGCAGTGTCTGCCCGCCGAAGTCGCGTTGCAGCAGCTTGCGCAGCGCGCGGTGCCGGTCGCCGTCGGACTCGAGGATGGAGCGGCGGATGTCGATCAGCTCGTCGTCCACCTCCTCGAGGTTGACGAAGTTCGTGGAGGTGAACGTCTGCGCGTCGCGGTCCACGGCCACGATGTCCTCGTGCCGGGTCACGGCCCAGAACCCGGAGTTCGGCGCGGGCTCCGGGTTCCAGTGCACGGGCTCGTCGCGGCGCAGAACATCGAAGAGCGGCCAGGCGCGGCCCTGCTCGAACACGTCCAGGTCCGCGAGGTCGATGGCGGTACTCACACTCGTCACTTCGGTTCCCTCACAGGTGGTAGGCGTACTCGCGGAACTCCCAGTCGGTGACCCAGCGGGAGAAGCGGTCGAGTTCGTTGCGCTTGTAGGCGAGATACGCGGCGACGAAGCACGGGCCGAGCAGGTCGGCGAAATCGGTGTCGGCCTCCAGCGCGGCCAGCGCGGCGCCGAGGTCCTGCGGGATCCGGTCCGCCTTCGCCGGGTCGTAGCCGTATCCGGTCAGCGGCTCCGGCGGGGTGAGTCCGTCGCGGATGCCGAGATACGCGGCGGCCAGCAGGCCCGCGATCGCGAGATACGGGTTCGCGGTCGCGTCCCCGAGCCGCAGTTCGAGCCGCGAGGCCCGGCCGCGCTCCGGCGGGATCCGGACCATCGCGCTGCGGTTGTCCAGGCCCCAGTCGATCAGCCACGGCGCGAGCGTGTCGGGGCCGAAACGCTTGTAGGAGTTGACCGTCGGGTTCGCCAGGGCGGTGAGCGCGGGCGCGTGCTTGATGACGCCCGCGATCGCCGACAGCGCGGTCTTCGAGAGCCCCGCCTGCCCGGACGGATCGTCGAACAGCGGCCTGCCCTCGTCGTCCCACGTCGAGAAGTGCAGGTGGAATCCCGACCCGCCCTCGTCGTTGAACGGTTTGGCCATGAAGGTGGCGAGCTTGTCCTCCTGCCGCGCCAGCTCCTTCACCGCCGACTTGAAGCGGAAGGCGCGGTCGGCCGCGTCCAGCGCCTCGGAGTGCCAGAGGTTGATCTCGAACTGGCCGGAACAGAACTCGTGGTTCGCGGCGACGACGTCGAGGCCGTAGTGGGAGAGGCTGCGCAGCGCACGCAGCAGCACGTTCTCCGGATCGCCCTTGCGCCCGGCCACGTACACGTTGCCGGGCGCCTCGCCGTACCGCCGCCATCCGTTCGGCGAGGACGCGTCGCGCTCCAGCACGTAGAACTCGAGCTCGGGACCGACCGTGGGACGCATGCCCAGCTCGGCGAAGCGCTCGACGATCGACTTGAGCACGGTCCGCGGACTCTCCTCGGACGCGGTCCCGTCCGGGTTGTAGACGTCCGCGATGCAGTGCGCGACGCCCGGCTCCCACGGCACGTCCACCAGCGTGGACAGGTCGGGGAACGCCACGACGTCCGGCAGCCCGTCCGCCAGCCCGCCGTGTTCGAGCTCGATCACGTCGCCCATCGGACTGGTGCCGTAGACCGTGCGGCAGAAGGCCACGCCGTCGCCGACCGTCCGGGCGAACCGGGCGACCAGCACGTCCCGGCCGCGCTCGGTGCCGATCAGGTCGGGATAGCCGAGCCGCACGACGTCGATCCCGCGCTCGGTCAGCGCCGCCGCCGCGGACTCGAGACCGTCCTCGTCGAAGTGCCCCATGGGCGACCTCCAATTCGTTTGAGCCCAAACGATAACGACGGGCCGACAGGCTGACAAGGCTTTCGGCGGCGGAATCCGCGGAGTATCGTACGGACCCAAACGAACGGAGGGTCCGATGACCGAGCCGCACGGCTTCTTCTACCCGCGCACCGCGACCGGCCGCGCCTCGCTGATCCCGGCGCCGCCCTGGCACTACTCCGGCGACCTGCTCACCGTCGAGTACCGCACCGATCCGGCCCGGGTCGCCGAACTGCTGCCCGCGCCGCTGGAGCCGGCCGCCGAGGATCCCGGCGCCGTCGCGCTGATCTGGGCGGACTGGCAGTCCTGCTCGGCGTCCCGGGAGGAACTGCTCGACCCGGTGCGCTCGCAGTACAAGGAGGCCTTCGTCGTCGTCCGCTGCTCGTACCAGGGTCGCACGTACTCACGCTGCGTGTATATCTGGGTGGACAAGGACTTCGCGGTCGCACGCGGCATCCACCAGGGCTATCCGAAGAAGCTCGGCTCCATCCACCAGACCCGCCCGCACCCCTTCGCGCACGCCGCCCCGCAGATCGCCGCGGGCGCGCAGTTCGGCGCCACGCTCGCCGCCGGGGACCGCCGCATCGCCGAGGCCGTGCTCACGCTCACCGGCGAGTCCGAGACCAACGGCTTCGTCAACGGCCACCCGATGGCCCACCACCGCGTCTTCCCCAAGATAGGCCGCGACACGGGTGGTCAGGGCTCAGACGGTCAGGGCTCCGGCGGCGACGCGTACGCCGAGCTGATCGAGTCCGGCGCGAGCGAGTTCGCCGGCGGCCAGGCGTGGCGCGGCGACGTGGACCTGCGGCTGTTCGACTCCCCGACCGAGGAGCTCGCGCGCCTCGAGGTCGAGGAGGTCATCGGCGGCTACTACCGGCAGGTCGGCGTCGTCTGGAACGGCGGGACCTCGCTCAAGGTGCTCTAGCTTCTGGCCACCGGGCGTTTTCGATACGCCGACGATATGCCCCGGCTCCTAGCATGGAGACCGTGCGTGTCTTGGTCGTCGAGGACGAGCTCTACCTGGCGGAAGCGATTCGGGACGGACTGCGTCTGGAGGCGATCGCGGCCGACATCGCCGGCGACGGGGAGACCGCGCTGGAGATGCTGGCCGTGAACGCCTACGACATCGCCGTCCTGGACCGCGACATCCCCGGCCCGTCCGGCGACGAGATCGCCAAGCGGATCGTGGCGAGCGGCAGCGGCATGCCGATCCTGATGCTCACCGCCGCCGACCGGCTCGACGACAAGGCCTCCGGCTTCGGGCTCGGCGCCGACGACTACCTCACCAAGCCCTTCGCGCCCCAGGAACTCGCGCTGCGGCTACGCGCCCTCGACCGGCGGCGCGCCCACAACAGACCGCCCGTACGCGAGATCGCCGGCCTGCGCCTGGACCCGTTCCGCCGCGAGGTCTACCGCGACGACCGGTACGTCGGGCTCACCCGCAAGCAGTTCGCCGTCCTGGAAGTCCTCGTCGCGGCGGAAGGCGGCGTCGTCAGCGCCGAGGAACTGCTGGAACGCGCCTGGGACGAGAACGCCGACCCCTTCACCAACGCCGTGCGCATCACCGTCTCGGCCCTGCGCCGCCGCCTCGGCGAACCGTGGATCATCGGCACCGTTCCCGGCGTCGGCTACCGCATCGTCGAACCCGGCGACGGTGCGGGCGACGGGGGTCAAGGTGACTAGACCCCCCGGCCTCAGCGCCCGCCTCAAACTCACCCTCAGCTACGCCGGTTTCCTGATGGTCGCGGGCGCGATCCTGCTCGGGGCCGTGTGGTGGTTCCTGCTGCGCCACATCCAACGCGGTACGAACGTCCTCGCGCACGACGGGACCGTCTTCATCATGCCCGGCCGCGGCACGCTGGCCCGCGACTTCGCCCCCGGCGCCGCCGTCGCGATGGCGTTCCTGCTGGTGTTCGGCCTCGTCGGCGGCTGGCTGCTCGCCGGACGGATGCTCGCCCCGCTGACCCGCATCACCGACGCGACCCGGCTGGCCGCGACCGGCTCGCTCTCCCACCGCATCGAGATGGAAGGCCACCAGGACGAGTTCCGCGAGCTCGCCGACGCCTTCGACTCCATGCTCACCCGACTCGAAGCGCACGTCGCCGAACAACAGCGCTTCGCCGCCAACGCCTCCCACGAACTGCGTACGCCGCTGGCCGTCTCGCAGACGCTGCTGGAAGTCGCCCACAAGGACCCGGCCCGCCTCACCCCCGAACTCGTCGACCGCCTCCGCACCGTCAACACCCGGGCGATCGACCTCACCGAGGCCCTACTCCTGCTCAGCCGCGCCAACCAGCAGGCCTTCACCCGCGAACGCGTGGACCTGTCCCTGCTCGCCGAGGAAGCCGCCGAGACGCTGCTCCCCTTCGCCGAGAAGCGCGGCGTGACCATCGAGGTGGCGAGCTCGACTCCCGACGTCACCGTCACGAACGGCTCGCCCGCGCTCCTTCTCCAACTCACGACGAACCTCGTCCACAACGCGATCGTCCACAACCAGCCCGAGGGCGGCAGCGTGTGGGTCACGACGAGCAGCGAACGCGACGCCGTCGTCCTCACCGTCGAGAACACCGGCGCGGTCCTCGACCCGGAACTCGTGGCCACCCTCGCCGAACCGTTCCGGCGCGGCACCGACCGCGTGCGCACCGACGAATCCGGCGTGGGCCTCGGCCTCGCCATCGTCGACAGCATCGCCACGGCCCACGACGGAACCCTCACGCTCGCCCCCCGGACCGCCGGGGGGCTGCGTGTCACGGTGCGGCTGCCGGCGCCTTCCCGCTTGTCGCCTACGTCGTGATCGGGAAGTCGAAGTAGGTGTCCGGGAAAGGCTCGTCCCTGAGCGTGTAGTGCCACCACTCACGCGCGTACGACGTGAAGCCGCAGGACTCCATGATGGTGCGCAGAGCCCGCCGGTTCGCCGCCTCGACCGGCGTGATCCCCTCGGCCTCGTGATGCGAGACCGTGTCCATCAGATCGTGGTCGCCGCCCATGGAGGCCATTTCGCCGGTGGTCAGGTGGTACAGCGTCAGATCGACCGTGCTGCCCCGGCTGTGCCCCGACCGCGCCGCCACGTACCCCTGCTCGATCATCTCGGCCCGCTCGATGTTCGGGTAGTGCCGCGGCTTCGTCCGACCGTCCTCCGGCAGCCTCGACCAGCTCAGGAAGCGGTCCACGGCGCGCTGCGGACGATAGCCGTCCCAGAGCAGCAGCCCGAACCCGAGCGACGCCGCCTCCTCCTGCGCCCGCTCCAGCGCCGCGCACAGCGCCCGCGTGCCGACGATGCGGTTCGCCAGGTACCCGTCCACCGGCTTCCCGGTGAAGTTGTCCCAGGTGGCGTACTTGGCATCCCAGCGCAGCCCGGACACCAGCAGGTCCACGAAGACGAAATCAGCGTGATCAGCGTTCATCGTCGCGCCCCGCCACGTGACGCCCCGCCACGTGACGCCCCGCCATCGCCAGCGTCAGCAGCCGGTCGATCACCTCGGCGAGCGGCATCCCGGCCGCCTCCATCATCCGCGGGTGCCGACTGTACGAGGTCAGACCAGGCAGCGTGTTGACTTCGTTCAGCACAACCTCCCCCTCCTGGGTCAAGAATAGGTCCACCCGCGCCAACCCCCGGCATCCCAGCGCGCGGTACACGGCCATCGCCGTCTCCCGAACCAGCGAACGCGCCTCGGCCGTGATGCCGGCGGCGGGCACCGTCACCGTCGAGTTCGCGGAACCGGTCTCGGGCGAGTCCTCCTGATGGATCTGGAAGAACCCGTGCGACAACGTGATCTGATCCGGCTCGCCCACCAGCAGGTCCGTGCCGTTCCCCAACACCGCGCAACCCACCTCGCTGCCGCGCACGGCCCCCTCGATCAGCACCTTCGCGTCGTACCGCCGCGCCGCCGCCACCGCGCTCGGCATCTCGTCCGGCGAACTCACCTTGCTGACCCCGAAAGACGATCCCGACCGCGCGGGCTTCACGAACACCGGATACTCGAACCGCCCGGGATAGACATCCTCGTCCTCCCCGAGAATCCAGAAATTCGGCGTCGAGATTCCGGCGGCGCGCACGACGGTATACGTAAGCGACTTGTCGAGACAGATCGCCGAACTCTGCACATCACAGCCCACGTAGGGGATACCCGACAGCTCCAACAACCCCTGAATCGCGCCGTCCTCGCCGAACCTGCCGTGCAGCACGGGAAAGACCACGTCCAATTCGATCGCATCGTACTTCCCGTCCTCAAGCACGAGCAGCCCGCGCACGCCCTTGCCCCCTCCCCCGGACAATACGACCGACCGAGAACGCCGACCGTCATCCCAGCCCTCCCCCGGCCCATCGTCGCACAGCCTCCACTCACCGTCCCGCGTGATCCCGACGAAGTACGGCTCGTACCGCGAACGATCCAGGTTCGCCGCGACGTGCCGAGCGGATTTGACGGAGACCGGATGCTCCTCGGAAGAGCCCCCGAAGACGACTCCGACCTTCAACCTATCCATGCTGCATCTCGCTCTCGAATTCCATGAATTTCAGACAGTTGACAAGAGAGTTCTCCACGGTATCGCGCAGTGCACGCTCCGTGTGATAGGCGGTATGCGGGCTGATGAGCACATTCGGCAACTTCTGCAGCCGTGACAACAACTCGTTTTCCATGAGCCCGTCGCGACAGTCGGTATAGAAGATGCCTTCCTCGCCTTCGAGGACGTCCAGCGCCGCGCCGCCCAATTCACCGCCCTCCAAGGCCGCGAGCAGAGCCTCCGTATCCAGGAGCGCCCCACGCCCGGTATTCACGACGAACGCGCCAGGCTTCATCAGACCGATGCGGCAGCGGTCGAGAAGGTGATGCGTGGCAGCGTTGAGCGGCGCATGAAGCGTCACCACGTCGCTCTGCCGCAACAGTTCGTCCAGGTCCAGTGCGTCCGGCGAGGATCGGCCCCCGCCACACGCCAACACCCGGCACCCGAATCCCCGCAGCCGCTCGATCACCGCCGAGCCGATACGCCCCGTCCCGACGACCCCGACCGTCAGATCGCGCAGATCCTTCCCGCGCACGTCGTTCAACCGGTAGTCGCGAGCATCGGCGCGCACGACGATCGACCGGGCGTTGCGGACCGCCATCAGCATCAACATCACCGTGTAGTCCGCCACGCCGTCCGGCGCGTACGACACATTGCCGACCGAGATGCCGACACTCGCCGCGTAGTCCACGTCGATGTGGTCGAGCCCGACACTCCGCGTAGACACGTACCGAACGCCGACCCGACTCAACGCGAGCAGCGCACCGTCCGTAACCCGCGCCTTGTGCCCGACACTGACGCACCACGCCCCGGCCGCCAGACCGGCATTCGCCTCGGACGCCGCCGCACCGATCAAGGTCACCACGACCCCGAAACGCGCGGCCACCTGGCGAAACAGCTCGGCCTCATCCGGCCCACACCCGTAGACCGCGACGACGGCCGCGCTTCCACTTCCCTCTCCGTGGATCATGCGCCCAGTCAAGGCCGTGCCGCGTTGCCGGCACGTATCGCGATTTCAATACACTGACGATATGACCCCGACCGGCCGTCGGAGGCCCACCTCCCGCGCCGACCGTTCGGCACCTTACGATTGGTACATGTCGAACGACCACGGACTCGCCGCGACCGAGAAGGCGATGAGCGCCCACATAGGGAAGCTCGAACTCGACTTCCCGGCCGCCATCGCCGTCTCCAGCCTGTACCGGGCGGCCAACGCCGTGCGCAACCACCTCACCAACACGGTGCTGCGCGAACACGACCTGAGCTGGACCGGCTTCGTCGTGCTGTGGGTCGTGTGGATCTTCGACGGCCTCGAGACCCGGCACGCCGCCCAGAGCGCCGCCATCTCCAAGGGCACCCTCACCGGCGTCGCCAAGACCCTCGAGGCCCGCGGCTGGCTCCGCCGCGAGACCGACCCCGCCGACCGCCGCCTCGTCCAGCTCAGCCTCACGGCGGAAGGCGTCGCCCTGATGGAGGAGCTCTACCCCAAGTTCAACGCCGCCGAGGCCGAAGTCGTCGCCCGCATCTCCCCCGACCACCTGCCCACCCTCACCGAGCACCTGCGCACGATGGTCTCCACCGTCGAGGAGATGGAGTGGGACGGCGGCAACCGCGACTGACCGCGGGTCCTCCGGCCCTCGAGTCCGCCGATCCACCAGCACATTCCGAACCAACCGGCACCTGTACGGATTCGTACGAATTACGGGACTCCCGCACCGACCCGAGCCAGCATGGTCTCCAGGGCCGCAACAAGGGAGAGGGAGAATGCCGGATTTCGGAGGCGGACACACCAGCGGTGGCGCGGCCGTCGCACACGAGACGGAGGAGGGGCAGAACATGCCGAATTGGGGAGGTGGCCACACCGAAGGCCACGCTGACGACGCCGAGCACGAGCACGAGTCCGAGGAAGCGCCGGACACGACGACCGCCGAGGCGACGGCCGCCGAATCGACCGAGCCGACCAACGACGAGAAAACCGCACCGGCCGGCAACTGACAGCCGACGACAGCGCCGCAGGTGGGCGGTTCCGCGGCCGAGGCACGAGGAAGCGCGCCGCCCACCGATGCTCCCTCAATCGTCCAGTGCGGCGTCTATGAAGGACTTGAAGAGGGCCGCTTGGGCGGGGTCGGTGGCGGCGGTGTCTTCGGGGTGCCATTGGGTGCCGATGAACCAGGCTTGGCGGGTGGGGAGTTCTACCGCCTCGATGATGCCGTCGGCGGCGTGGGCGGTGGCTACCAGCGGGGCGGCCAGGCGGTCGACGCACTGGTGGTGGTAGCAGGAGGCGCGTAGCAGTGGGCCTGTTATCTTTGCGAGGAGGGTGGCGGGGGCCGGGGTGATCGTGTGGGTGAAGTGGCGGTGGGGGGATCGCATGTCTTGGGTGAGGGTGCCGCCCAGGGCCACGTTGACCGCTTGGGTGCCTCGGCAGATGGCCAGGAGGGGGACGGCGGACTGCAGGGCGGCGCTTGCCAGGGCCAGGTCGAAGGCGTCTTGCTCCATGTCCACGTCGTAGGCGCTGGGGTCCGGGGTCTGGTTCGTCCAGGAGGCGTGGAGGTCGCCGCCGCCGGGGAGCAGGATGGCGTCGGCGACGGCGATTCGGGCGCGGACGTCGTCGAGGTCTGCCACGCCGCCGGGGGCGTGCGGGTGCATCAGGAGCGGTTCGCCGCCCGCTACGTACACCGCCTCGATGAGCGCTCTCGCACCTACTTCGGCTCGGTAGCGGAGGGCGGATGCGGTGTCGGAGAAGCGGGCGGGGATCAGGACGAGGGGTCTGCGAGATTGGTGGGACCGGCGGGATCGGTTAGGCATAGGTGATCCACGTGGTTTTCAGGTCGCGGTACTCGTCTAGGGCGTGCCTCGACTTGTCGCGGCCGAAGCCGGAGAGCTTCACTCCGCCGAACGGGGCATTCATGTCGCCCTCCTCGTAGCAGTTCACCCAGACGGTCCCGGCGCGCAGTCGGCGGGCCACGCGGTGGGCGGTACCGAGATTGGCGGTCCAGACGGCGGCGGCGAGACCGTAGGGGGTGTCGCCAGCTACGGCGATGGCTTCTGCTTCGGAGCGGACGGTCTGGACGGCCAGGACTGGGCCGAATATCTCCTCGCGGACGGCGATGTTGTCGGGGGCGGCGTCGGTGAGGATTGTGGGTTCTAGGTAGCAGCCGCCGGAGTCGACTCTTGTGGGGGCGCCGCCGGTGAGGAGTCTGGCGCCTTGTTCTAGGGCTTGGCTGATTACGGTGCGGACGCGGTTGAGGTGGGCATGGTCGACCAGCGGGCCCATGCGGGTTGTGGGGAGGAGCGGGTCGGCGGGGTACCACGTGGCGGCGGTCTCGACGATGCGGGCCAGTACGTGGTCTGCGATGTCCTCGTGCACGATGAGGCGCGATCCGGCGGTGCACATCTCCCCGGAGTTGAAGAAGATCGCCCAGGCGGCCGTGTCCGCTGCGGCTTCGAGGTCGGGGGCGTCGGGCAGGATGATGTTCGGGGACTTGCCGCCGAGCTCCAGGTAGACGCGCTTGAGATTCGAGTCGGCGGCGTAGTGCAGGAAGTGGCGGCCGACGGCGGTCGAGCCGGTGAAGGTGAGCACATCCACGTCAGGGTGCTCGCCTAGCCTGCGGCCGACCACGTCGCCGTCGCCGGATAGGACGTTGAGGGCGCCGGGTGGGAGGCCGGCCTCGGCGCCAAGGGCTGCGACGTACTGCATGGACAGGGGGCTGCGTTCGGAGGTCTTGAGGACGACCGTGCAGCCGGCGGCGAGGGCGGGGGCGATCTTCCAAGCGCCGATGGTGAGGGGGAAGTTCCAGGGGACCACGGTTGCCACGACGCCTGCGGGCTCGTGCGTGACGAGGGCGAGTTCGCCTTCCGTGGTCGGCGGGATTTCGCCTTGGTCCTTGTCGGCGAGTTCGGCGTAGTAGCGCAGGCAGCGGATCAGGGCACGGAGTTCGATCTCGTACGTGTGCCGGATCGGCTTGCCCATCTCGAGCGTGACCAGCAGGGCGATCTCGGCACGGTGCTGCTCGACGAGGTCGGCGAAGCGGTGCAGGGTCTCGCCGCGCTCGCGGGGGTGCATGCGCGGCCACGGGCCCTCGTCGAAGGCCTTGCGGGCGCTGGCGACGGCGGCGTCGGTGTCGGCCACGCCCGCCCACGGGAGTTCGGCGATCACACTGCCGTCGCGGGGCGTGCGGATGGAGCGCGCGGTTCCGGCGAGGGATGCCCGGGGCGCGCCGTCGATGAACAGGGCTTGCGGGGGGATCAGCGCTTTCGCGCGGGCGACCCAATCGGTGTCGGCCACTGGATCGATGGTCATGGCGGCCTCCCGTTGACCGTGAGCCGAAGCGGGGATACGTTTGGGTCCAAACGATATACCGTCGCCGTGTCCCCCACCACCCCCAGGAGCCCTGATGAGCCTCGCGGTCATCGCCGGAGTCGGCGTCGAAACCCGTCACTGGATCGGTGGCCGGCGCGTCGGATCCGCCGACGACGCGACCTTCGAGGACCTCTCCCCCATCGACGGCCGCGTGATCGCGCACGTGGCACGCGGCGGTCGGGCCGAGGCGGACGCCGCCGTGGCCGCCGCGAAGGCCGCGTTCCCCGCGTGGGCCGCTACGCCTCCTGCTGAGCGCGCGCGGATTCTGCATGGGATCGCCGACGGGGTGGAGAAGCGGATCGAGGAGCTCGCGATCGTCGAGACCACGGACAACGGCGCGCTGATCCGCTCGCACCGGCGCGGAGTGATGCCGCGTGTGGCGCACAATTTCCGCTTCTTCGCCGACTACCTGGTCGAGCAGCTCGGGCACCCGGACTTCGAGACGCGCGGGCACACGAACCACGTCTCCTGGGATCCGGCCGGCGTCTGCGTGCTGATCTCGCCGTGGAACGCGCCTTTGATGCTGGCCACGTGGAAGGTGGCGCCCGCGTTGGCGGCGGGGAACACGGTGGTGCTTAAGCCGTCTGAGTGGTCGCCGTTGACGGCTTCGCTGCTCGCGGACATCGCGGCCGAGGCGGGGCTGCCGCCGGGGGTGCTGAACGTGGTGCAGGGCATCGGCGAGGAGGCGGGCGCGGCGCTGACGGAGAACCCGGACGTGCGCCGGATCTCGTTCACCGGGTCCGTGCCCACTGCCCGGCACATCTCGCGTGCGGCGGCGGCGAATCTCACGCCGGTCTCGCTGGAGCTCGGCGGCAAGTCGCCGTTCATCGTGTTCGCGGACGCGGATCTGGATCTGGCCGTGACGAACGCGGTCGAGCAGTACGACAACGCGGGGCAGGTGTGTCTCTCGGGGACGCGGATCTACGTCGAGGAGTCGATCCGGGACGAGTTCGTCGCGCGGTTCGTGGAGCGGGCGGGCGCGCTGCGGCAGGGGGATCCGCGTGAGGAGAGCACTGATATAGGGCCGTCGATTCATCCGGAGCACTTCGCGCGGGTGGACGGGTTCGTGCAGCGGGCGAAGGCGGCCGGGGCTCGGGTGTTGTCGGGGGGCGGGGCGAACGAGGAGTTGGGCGGGCTCTACTACCGGCCGACCCTGTTCGACGAGGTGGATCCGGGGAGCGAGATCGCCACGGAGGAAGTGTTCGGGCCGGTGTTGGTGCTGCATACGTTCGGTTCTGAGGACGAGGCCGTCGCCGCTGCTAACGACTCGCGGTTCGGGCTGGCGGCGATGCTGTTCACGGGGGACGAGGAGCGGGCCCGGCGGGTCACGGAGCGGCTGGTGGCCGGGACCGTGTGGGTGAACTGCTTCTTCGTGCGCGACCTGCGTGCCCCGTTCGGCGGAGCGCGGCAGTCCGGGATCGGGCGCGAGGGCGGGACGTGGTCCTTCGACTTCTACTGCGAGGTCAAGAACACCGTCTTCGCCCCGAACGGATGGGGGCGCTGACATGGGTGAGATCGTCGGCGCGGGGCTGCTCGCGCACGTCCCGACCATTGCCCTGCCCGAGCAGGATCGGCGCGACCTGAACCACGGCGAGGACACGACGCTCGTCGCCGGGCTGGAGAAGCTGCGCCTGGAGGTCTTCGACACGCTCGACTACGACACGGTCGTCGTGCTCGACTCGCACTGGGCGACGACCGTCGAGTTCGTGGTCACGGCGCAGGATCGGCGCGCCGGGCTGTTCACGTCCGAGGAACTGCCACGCGGCATGTGCCGGCGGCCGTACGACTTCCCGGGTGACCCCGAACTGGCGTACGCAATCGCCGCGCAGGCCGATCGGCACGGCACGTGGATCACGCCGATCGACGACCACGAACTGCCGATCTTCTACGCGACGACCAATCTGTGGGAGTACCTGGGGCGCGGGCTGCCGGACAAGCGGTGGATCTCCATCGGCGTCTGCCAGACCGGGGACGCCGAGGACCATCTGCGGCTCGGGCGCGCGGTGGGCGACGCGATCGCGGCGATGCCCGACCAGCGCAGGGTGCTGCTGATCGCGTCGGGGGCGCTGAGTCACACGTTCTGGCCGCTGCGGCAGTTGCGCAGGCACGAGGCGGCGGGCGCCGAGCACATCTTCTCGGCGGAGGCGGCGGCCGCGGACCACGAGCGGATCGGGTGGCTCAAGCAGGGCGACCACGCGCGCGTGCTGGCCACGATGCCGGAGTTCGCGCGCTTCAAGCCGGAGGCGCGCTTCGGGCACTACCTGATGATGCTCGGCGCGCTCGGCGAGGGCGACTGCACGGCGACCGGACGCCAGTACGGCGAGTACGAGAACTCCGTCGGGACCGGGCAGGTGCACGTCTGGTTCGACCGGCCCGCCGGGGGTTTTCCGCCGCCGCGTCCGACTGTTCTGACCGATGAGGATCGAGAGAATGGATTCCGCCTCCATGACTGAGTACCGCCGGATTCTGCTCGACGGGGCCGCCGTCGAGGTCGTGCGCGAGGGTGACGTGCTGCGCGCCGGGGACGGCCGATCGGTGGCCGTCGGCGACGCGGTGCACCTGCCGCCGGCCGTGCCGACGAAGGTGATCGCCGTGCACCTGAACTACCGCAGCCGCGTCGAGGAGTTCGGTACGACGCTGCCCTCCGCGCCCACGTACTTCCAGAAGCCGCTGTCCGCCCTCAACGCGCACGGCGGCGCGGTCGTGCGGCCCGAGGGCTGCAAGTGGCTGAACTACGAGGGCGAGATCGCGATCGTCATCGGCCGCACGACGCGCAACGTCTCCCCGAAGGAGGCCGAGGAGCACATCGCGGGCTACACGATCGCCAACGACTACGGCCTGCACGACTTCCGCGACACCGACGCCGGTTCGATGCTCCGGGTGAAGGGCTCCGACACGCTCTGCCCGCTCGGCCCCGGCTTCGTCACCGGCTGGGACTTCCGGGGCAAGACGCTGCGCACGATCGTCAACGGCGAGGTGAAGCAGGAGGCGAACACGGACGAGATGGAGTGGGACATGCCCTATCTCGTCGCCGACATCGCCCGCACGATCACGCTGTACTCGGGCGACGTGCTGCTCTCCGGCACGCCCGCCAATTCGCGCACCGTGTACCCGGGCGACGTGGTCGAAGTCGAGGTCGAGGGGCTCGGACGGCTGACGAATCACATCGTGTCCGGGCCGACGGCGATCCGCACGGACGTCGGCGCGCAGCCGAGCGAGAGCGAAGAGGTGCTCTCGACGGCGCAGGGCGGCGACTGGGAGTTCCGCGGGATCCGTCCGCCGAAGCGTTAGCCATCCACCCAAGAGGAGTAGTGATTCATCATGCGTATCACCGTTGATCTCGCGAAATGCCAGGACCACGGCCAGTGTGTCTACTCTGCGCCGGACGTATTCGCCCTCGACGACGCCGGGAAACTGTCGTTCCGCGCGGAGACGGACGGCGACACGTACGTCTCGGCGGAGCTCGACGAGTCGTTGCGCGACGACGTCGAGGAGGCGGCGGACGCCTGCCCGCTGCAGGCGATCCTGGTCGAGGGCTGAGGTAGGAGTCGTGGTGGCGGGAGCGGCGGGAGCAGGCATGGCGGGAAGGGCGGGAACGGCGGGAACGAGCGTGGTTGAGCGCTGCGTCGTCGTCGGGGCGTCGATGGGCGGGTTGCGGGCCGCGGAGGCGGTGCGGAAGGCCGGGTTCGGCGGCGAGATCCTCGTGTTCGGCACCGAGCCGCACATGCCGTACAACCGGCCGCCGCTCTCCAAGGACGCGCTGCTCGGCGACCCCGAGGGCGGGCTGGCGTTCCGGGTGCCGCGCGCGGCGCAGGACGTGACCTGGCGGCTCGGGGAGACGGTCGTCGGCGCGGACCTGGACGCGAAGACGGTCACGCTCGAGGACGGGCAGGTGGTCGAGTGGTCGGGGCTGGTCGTGGCCACGGGGCTCGGCCCTCGCCGACTCTCGCTGCCCGGCCCGACGGCTGGGCGGCACGTGATCCGGACGGTCGGCGACGCGGCCGCGCTGCGCGACGAACTGCGGCCGGGGACGCGGCTCGTGATCATCGGCGCCGGGTTCATCGGCTGCGAGGTCGCGGCCGCCGCGCGGGCAGCCGGGATCGAGGTGGACGTGGTGGCGCCGGAGAGCGTGCCGGTGGAGCGTCCGTTGCAGGCGATGCTCGGGAAGGCCTTGCAGCGGCGGCACGAGGCGCGCGGCGTGCGGTTCCATCTCGGCACGGTGCCGACGGGATTCGGCGGTACGGATCGGGTCACGTCGGTCGCCCTGGCCAACGGGGTCGAGTTGGCGGCGGACGTTGTGCTGGAGGCGGTCGGGTGCACGCCGAATACGGGATGGCTCGACGGCAACGGGCTCGACCTCGGCAACGGCGTGCTCTGCGACAACCTGCTGCGGGTCGAGGGACGTGCGGATGTGGTGGCGTGCGGCGATATCGCGCGCTTTCCGAATCCACTGTTCGACGACGTGCCGCGCCGCGTCGAGCACTGGACGATGGTGACGGACACGGCCAAGCGGGCCGGGGCGACGCTGGGGGCTCACCTGGCCGGGGGCGACGTGGACGAAAGGCCGTTCGCGCCGATTCCGTCGTTCTGGAGCGACCAGTACGAGCTGCGCATCCAGTCCTTCGGCGCGGTCGGACTCGGCGGGGACGACGTGCGCGTGCTGGAGGGGGATCTGGATGACGCGGTGGCCGTCGGGTACCACCGGGACGACCGGCTCGTCGGCGTCGTGTTGATCGGGTTGGCGAATCGTTTTCAGCATTATCGGTCGGTCATCTCCGGCGGTTAGCGGCTAGTGGTCAACGGGGCGCGCGGACGGCGGCGAAGACGGCGCCGCCGACCAGGACGCCTATCGCCACGTAGAACGAGGTGTGGGCGGCGTCGACGAAGGCCTGCTGCGCGGCGGTCAGCAGGCGCTGGCCCTGCGGGCCGTAGTGCGCGAGCAGGGCGCCGGAGTTCTTCACGAAGGCGATCGAGGACTGCGCGCCCTCGGCCGCGCGCGGCGGCAGATTGTGCGTGGCGGCGGCGATGTGGGAGCGGTATCCGGAGCTCAGGGCGCTGCCGAGGATCGCGATGCCGAGCGCGCTGCCGAGTTCGCGGGACAGGTCGTTCACAGCAGAGCCAACGCCTTGCTTGGACTCGGGCAGCGAGGAGACGATGGCGGCGGTCGCCGGGGTGCCCGCGAGGCCCATGCCTATGCCGAACAGGGCCAGGCCGAGGGCGAAGTGCCAGTAGACGAGGTGCGTGCCCAGCGAGGTCATCACGGCCAGGCCGCAGGCACTGAGCAACAGGCCGATCGGCAGCACGCGCCGGGCGCCGACGCGGTTGGCGATGCGCGGGGCGTTGCGGGCGATCGGCAGCAGGAACACCGGGAGCGGCAGCAGCGCGAGCGCGGCACGCAGCGGGGAGAGGTTCGCGACGTACTGCAGGTATTGCAGGATGATGAAGAACAGGCCGAAGCTGCCGAAGAACTGAATGGTGATCACGGCGGAGCCCGCGCCGAAGCCTCGGAGCCGGAACAGCCGCACGTCCAGCATGGGCGCCGCGCGTCGCAGTTCCCAGAGAACGAATCCGAGCAGCGCGAGCACGCCGACGACGAAGCCGGTCACCGTCACGGCGTCGCCCCAGCCCCGGTCCGGGCCCTCGATGATGCCGAGCACGACGCCGACGGCGGCCAGCAGGGAGAGCAGCGCGCCGAGCGGGTCCAGGCGCGGCGCCTCCGTGTCCCGGGAGGTCGGGATGACCAGCAGCGTGCCGATCAGGGCGACCCCGGCGAGGATCACGTTGAGGGCGAAGAAGCTGTTCCAGGCGTAGAACTCGAGCAGCGCGCCGGACGCCAGCAGGCCGAGCACGGCCCCTCCCCCGGCCACGCCGACCCACACGCCCACCGCGCGGCCGCGCTCCTCGGGCGGGAACGACGTCGTGATGATCGAGAGGGTGGACGGCATCACGGCCGCGGCGCCGAGACCCATCGCGGCACGCAGCGCGATCAGGCCGGTCGGACTGGACACGGCCAGCGCGCAGGCCGCCGCGCCGCCGAAGATCAGCAGCCCGGCCAGCAGGGTGCCCCGGCGGCCGTAGCGGTCGCCGAGCGCTCCGGCGGGGAGCAGGAAGCCGACGAACACGAGGGTGTACGCGTCGACGATCCAGATGACCTGCGTCTGCGAGGCCCCGGTCGCGGTGGACAGGTCGGGCAGGGCGACGTTCAGGCCGCTGACGGCGGAGACCACCATCATCAGCGCGAGCGCGACGACGATGAGGATCAGGGTGCGGCGACGGGGGCTGAGTTCTGCGGACATGGCCTTCCTCACACGGCGAGGTGGTGCCGGACGGGTATAATTCTGTGCGTACAGAATTCTGCACCCATAGAATTCTGCATGTCAAGAATTTCGGGAGGACGCGTGACCGAACAGCCCGCGGGCAGGCGCGGACGGCGCACAGACGCCGGCCAGGCGAAGTCGGCGATCGAGGAGGCGGCGCGAGAACTGTTCGCCGAGCACGGATATGACCGCACCTCAGTGCGGCAGGTGGCGATCCGGGCCGAGGTGGACCCGATGCTCGTCACGCACTACTTCCGGTCCAAGACGGGATTGTTCACGGCCGTGATGCGCGCGCCGGTGGATCCGGAAATGGCCGTGGCGCACGTCATGGCGCGTGGGCCGGAGCACGTGGGCGAGCAGATGGCCGGGCTCGTGCTGCGCACCCTGGAGGCGCCGGAGAGCCGGGCATGGGTGATCGCGATGGTGCGCGCGGCCACGTCCGAGCCGGAGATCGGGGCCTTCGTGCGCACCCGACTGCTGGAGATCCTGCTCATCCCGCTCGCCCGAGCAGCCGGTGGATCAGACCCCGAATACCGCGCGGGGTTGCTGGCCGGGCAGCTCGTCGGGATGGCCGTGACCCGCTACATCCTGGCCCTCGAACCGCTCGCCTCGCGCCCGGCCGAGCAGGTCGCCGCCGACATCGCGCCCACCTTCCAGCGGTATCTGAACGGAACGCTGACGGAACAGGCGTGATTAGAGGAGTCGCAGCAGCAGGGCGTGCAGGAGTTCGCGCTCGGCGGGGCTGAGGGGGGCGAGGAGTTCGTCCTCGGCGGCGGTGGATTCGTCGAGGAGGTCGGCTAGGGCGCGGCGGCCCTCGTCGGTGAGGGAGACGGCGCTGCGGCGGCGGTCGGCGGGGTCGCGGGTGCGTTCGATCTGGCCGCGGGCGGCGAGGTCGTCGAGGGTCTTGACGATGTCGCTCGGGTCCTGGCCTAGGCGGACGGCTAGGTCGCGTTGGATATGGGGGCCGAAGTCGCCGAGTGCGGCGAGTACGGCCAGGTGGCGCATCAGCAGACCGTGTTCGGCGAGGCGGGTCGCGGCGGACTGCCGGGCGGTCTTGCCGACCTTGGACAGCAGGTAGGCGTTGAGCTCCAACAGGCTCGGCGGTAGCGGCTCCATGGCGACTATTGTAGGGTGAAGACCAATAGTGGGTCAGCACCTATCAATCTGAGGCGGGGATTTCCTTGGACGCGCTCTATCCGCGGCTGCTGGTGTCACGGTTCGCCGAGACGTTCCGGTTCTACGACGCCGTGCTGCCGAAATTCGCCGGGGGCCACCACGTGAAGGGGACGGAGGCGGGGCCGTACGCGCAGTGGGATCGCGGGGACGAAGCGCTGGTGATCCTGCACGATCGGGGCATCATGGCCGCGGCGCTCGGCACTGACGGGCTTCCGGTCCGGCCTGCGGCGGCGTCGCAGGATGCGGCGATGCTGGTCTGCCGGGTCGACGACGTGGACGCGGCCCTGACGCTGTGCCTGGAGCACGGCGGAGAGCTCGTGGTGGGCGCCACGGATCGATCGAACTGGGGGCCCAACCTGCGCACGGCCCATCTGCGCGATCCCGACGGTAACCTGATCGAGCTTCAGTCCTACTGATCTCAGGGTCGCGCGAATGTCCGAGGCGGCGACGCCCGCGAACTACCTCATGCCGCTGTGGCGGGCGATCGCGGTCTTCCGGATCGCGGCGCTCGGGTACGCGGCCATCACGGTTTCGCAGAACTTCACCGGCTACCGGCATCCGGCCGGGGGCTGGGCCGTGCTCACGCTGATGACGGCGTGGACCGGGTTCACCGTGCTGCGCTTCCCGCCCGAGCCTCGGTGGCGGCTGCGGCTGCTCATCGTGGACCTCTGCGTCACGGCCGTGTGCGTGCTGGCGTCGATCTGGGGCGAGGAGTCGACGCGGCTGGTCGCGGGTGAGGCGCCGATCGCGGTGATGTGGATGGGCGGCGCCGTGCTCGCGTGGGCGGTCGCCTACGGTCGGCGCGGCGGGTTCTTCGCGGGGGCGGTGATCGCGCTGTGCAACGTGGCGGTGCATACGCCGTTCTCGGACTACTCGATCTCGCAGCTCACGTTCGCGCCCGGGCTGCTGCTGCTCACCGGCGCGGCGCTCGGGTATCTGGCTCGGCTCGCCGTGCAGGCACAGGAGGCATTGGAACGCAGTGCGCGGATCGAGGCGGCGGCGCGGGAGCGGGATCGGCTGGCGCGCGACATCCACGATTCGGTGCTGCAGGTGCTCTCTCGCGTGCAGCGTCAGGGTATTGCGGCCGGTGGTGAGGCTGCGGAGCTCGGTCGGCTGGCCGGGGAGCAGGAGGCGGCGCTGCGGGCGCTCGTCGGGATGGGTTCGTCGTACGACGCGGACGTGCCGGCGGGCGGGCAGCTCGACCTTCGTGCCCTGATAACGCCGCTCGGTGGGCTCACGGTGACGGTCGCGGCGCCTGCGACGGCGGTTCTCCTGCCGAGGGACGCCGCGCGGGAGCTGGTGCTCGCGCTGCGCGCGGCCTTGGACAACGTCCGCACGCACTGCCCGGACGGGACGCGCGCGTGGATCCTGATCGAGGACGAACCCGATCAGGTCACGGTGACGCTGCGGGACGACGGTCCGGGTTTCGAGGCAGGGCGGCTGTCCGAGGCGAAGCGGGCCGGACGGCTCGGGGTGGCGAAGGCGATACTCGGGCGGGTGCACGAGCTCGGCGGTACGGTGCGGATAGAGTCCACTCCCGGTGAGGGGACCGAGGTCGAGCTTCGGGTATCTCGGCTCGGCTAGAGTGCGACTGTGGACGCTGACACCGCCGAGGACGCGCCGCGGCGGATCCGGGTGATGGTGGTGGACGACCATCCCATGTGGCGCGGCGGGATCGTCAGCGACCTGGCCGACTCGCCGTACGACATCGTGGCCGAGGCAGGGGACGGGGCGCAGGCGCTGCGGCTGGCGGCGGCGACCCGCCCCGAGCTCGTGGTGCTGGACCTGCACCTGCCGGACCTGCGCGGGGTCGAGGTGATCAGTGGACTGATCGAGCTGGACCGTGGCGTTCGGATTCTGATCCTCTCGGCGAGCGGCGAGCACCAGGACGTGCTGGACGCGGTCAAGGCGGGGGCCACCGGCTATCTGCTGAAGTCGGCCAGCGCCGTCGAGTTCCGGGAGGCGCTGGCCGCCGTTCTGCTCGGCGAGCCGGTGTTCACGCCGGGCCTCGCCGGTCTCGTGCTGGGCGAATACCGGCGGCTCGCGGCGCAGCCCGACAAGCCGTCGTCGGACGCGCCGGAGCTCACCCAGCGTGAGACCGAGGTGCTCCGGTTCGTCGCGTCAGGGCTCTCCTACAAGCAGATCGCGCAGCGGCTCACACTCTCGCACCGGACCGTGCAGAACCACGTGCAGAACACGCTCAACAAGCTCCAGTTGCACAACCGCGTCGAGCTCGCGCGCTACGCCATCAGCCGCGGCCTCGACGAGAAGGAGTGAGGGGCGCGCGCCAGCGTCCGTAGCCGGGCGTGGGCGTATTCGCAGAGCACCGCGTGCTCGTAGACGGCCTGCGGGACATCGACGTTGCTCTCGACGCGCAGTGGCTGCACGCCGTTGCACCAGCCGAGGAACGTCGGATCGCCGGTGATCGTCGCGAGCACGGACAGCAGCGACGTGTCGAGCTTCATCGAGTGCACGGCGCGGCGGTATTCGTCGCTGGTCAGGCAGAGCGCGAACGGGATGTTCATCAGGCACAGCGCGGTCTGGATGTCGAGCTTGAGCAGCCGCCGCGACGACCATTCGGGGTCGGTGGGCGGAACCTCCAGCATGCTGAAATCGAGGTCTGCAAGGTCTGGCTCGTCACGCTGCTCCAGCCGGCCGGACGCGCCGAGCTTCAGCAGCACGCGGTAGACGTTGAGGTCGTGCTCGATCACCGCGCGGTTGCCGAGGCCCGTCAAGGCGGTCGGCCGCAGTTCGACCTCGGACATGCCCGGCACGTGCGTGTTGCGGGTCGCGAAGTTCAGCAGGTTGGTCTCGATGATGAAGTGCCGTATCAGCAGGCTCACGGCGTCGGGCGCGACGAAGCGGCGCAGGAACCAGACGCAGAGCCGGTCCATCGTGGCGTGCGCGCGGAACTGGAACGGCAGTAGCCGCTTCGTGGCGACAATGCAGGTCACGGCCACGCGGGAGAGGATCCGCAGCCACGGGTAGACGTAGCTGCGGGTCGCCCGGCGCTGGTCCTGGATGACCAGGCGCAGCGTGGCGCGATCGACCGGGATGGACGGGTCGACCATCATCACGTCCCAGATGTCAGACATGGTCGAGCTCCTCGAGTTGCAGGACGTAGAGCCGGGCGACGGTGCGGGCCGTGCGCACGATCTGCGCGACCTGCGAGTCGTCGAACAGGCCCGATCGGAGTGCGACGCGCAGTACGTCGTAGTGCGCGTCGTCGCCGACCGAGTGGTAGCGCAGGAAGGTCAGTTGGTCGTCGCGCAGGCCCGCGGACCGCTGCAACTGATCGGCCCAGCCACCGGCCTTGCACGCGCCGAGGCCCTCGATCACGAACATCGCGCCGAGCAGGTCCACCGGATCGGGCAGTCCGGCGCGGTGGAACATGAAGGCGGACAGCGCGGACGAGCCGATGTTCGCAGGGGTCGAATGCATCGTCGCGAGGTCGCCGCCGACCGATGCGTAGTCGCGTTCGATCAGCTGGAAGTCCTGGTGCTCGTCGGCGGCGTGCCGGATCGCGGCGCTGCGCAGCGGGAACAGGGCCGTGCCGAAGTTCGAGGCGGCGAGCGCGATCCAGCGGCCGCCGTCCACGACCTGCTGCCGCAGATTCAGCAGCAGCCTGCGATAGTCCTCGACCCCCGCGTCGCCGTCCTCGATGCGGCGGATCACCGGCACGCGCGCGAGACCGCGTTCGAACTCGGCCCACACCTCGGCGAGCCCGTTGAGCGCCGTGGCCACGGACTCCGAGTCGCCGGGTTCGGGGGCGCCGAGCGGTGAGCCAGCGAGGTCGGCGCGCGAGGCCCGCGATCCGGGCGCGACGCACGTGAGCAGCGCGAACGCGATGGTGAAGCGCCCTGACTCGGGGACGACCAGCAGTACCCTGTCACCGGGCTTCAGCCGGGGCCGGGCCGCCTCCAACATGACGAAGATGCTGGCCGAACCCGTGTTCCCCGCCGTACTCAGGTTGCTGAACCAACGCTCGTCGTGCACGTCGTGACCGGCCTCGCGCAGCCGCGCCTGCAGCGTGTCGCGGAAGTGCGCCGCGCTGTAGTGGCACAGGACGTGCTCGATGTCCGTGGAGATCAGGCCGGCGTCCACCAGCCGGTTGAACTCGGCGACTCCGAGATCGACGAGGTCCGGCAGCATCGACATGTCCTGGCGCAGGACCTGCGTCTCCAGGTTCGCGGTCATGCAGGTCTCGTGCTCGTGGGCGTGCGAGGTGAGCCGGATCCAGTCCACCCGCAGGCTCAGGCCGTCCGGCCGCGGCTGCGGCTCGACCAGGACCGCGGCCGCGCCGTCCGACAGCGTCCAGCGCAGGAAGGCCGTGTCAGCCTTCGTATCCGTGCCGGGCCGGGCCAGCAGCGCGCGGCTGACCAGCTCCGAGCCGACCGCCAGCGCCGCCGGGTGCTCGCCGAGCCGGACCGCGCCGACCACGGACTTGAGCGCGGCCATGCTCGACGCGCAGACCCCGCCCGCCGAGAGCACCTCCATCGGGCCGCCGCCGAGCCGGCCGTGCACCATGGACGCGAAGCCGGGGACGAGCACGTCGCCCTGTGTGGTCCCGGCGGCGAGCATCCGCACCGCCTCCGGTGCCAGGCCGCGGTCCGCGAGCGCCCGCTGCGCCGCGATCGCCGCGAGTTCCTCGTTGAGCTCGACGGTCTGCGACTTCTCGTCGAGCGCGTAATGACGGGTCCTGATTCCGTTGGCCGCCAGCACCCGACCGCGCACGGCCGCGTCCCGCCTGGTCCCGTCGCCGAAGCGGGCGGCCAGTTCCTCGTTGTCGACCGGCTCCCCGGGCAGATACGCGCCGACGCCGGTGATGTACGCCTCTGTCATGCCTCTTATTCAGCCAGCCGCCGGGGCCCGCCGGATCGGCTCGCGTACTTGAGGTTACTGAGTAGTAGTACTCAGACCGCCCAGCGTCGAGGCGCGCACCACGAGCTCGGGCTGGAGCACGACGTGCCGGTGCCGGTGTGTGCCGTCCCCGTCCGTCTCCTCCAGCAGCAGTTCGGCGGCGAGCGTGCCCATCGAGGCGGCCGGCTGGCGGACGGAGGTGAGCGGGACGGCAGCGGCGGCGGCGAACTCGATGTCGTCGTACCCGACGATGGCCATGTCGCGCGGCACGTTGAGCCCGGCCGTGAACAGCGCCTGGAGCACGCCGAGGGCCAGCAGGTCGTTCGCGCAGAACACGGCCGTCGGACGGTTCATCAGACCGAGCAGCCGGGCCCCGGCGTCCCGACCGGCGGCCACGTTCAGCGTCTCGGTCGGCAGTTCCGTCAGCGCCTCCGGACCGAGCCCGGCCTCGGCGAGCGCGGCCAGCGCCCCGGCCCGGCGGTCGCGGATCTGCCGCAGCCAGCCGGGGCCGCTCACGTACGCGATGCTGCGGTGCCCGGCCGCGATCAGGTGCCGCACGGCCATCGTGCCGCCCGCGACGTCGTCCACCGAGACCGAGCAGGCCGCGTCACCCGCGCCGACCCGGTCCACGAGCACGAACGGGATGCCGCCGCGCCGCAGGTTCTCGACCGTCCGGCCGCCGTCGTCCGCCGGGGTGACCAGCACACCGCGCACCCGCTGCTCGGCGAACATCGCGAGGTACTCGGCCTCGTCCTGCGAACTCTGATTGCTGTTGCAGACCATCACGCCGAGGCCCGCCTTGCGCGCCGTGCGCTCTGCACCGCGCGCGACGTCCACGAAGAAGGGGTTGCCCATGTCGAGCACCAGCAGGCCCATGATGCGGCTCTGCCCGGCGCGCAGCTGACGGGCCGACTCGCTGCGCACGTATCCGAGTTCGGCGATGGACGCCTGGACACGGACCCGGATCGCCTCGGTGACCGTGTCGGGGCGGTTGAGGACGTTCGAGACGGTGCCCACGGACACCCCGGCGTGCCGCGCGACGTCCTTGATCCCGACCATGGGTACCTTCAGCCAATCATGTCAAGGTGGAAGATCTCCGGCAATGGTGCCATAGCCGAGTCCGGTGCCGAGCCGTCGAGCTCGAAGAAGGGGGCCATCTCCCGCTGCCAGCGCTCGTTCACGGCGGTCGAGGCCATCCCGGCGCGGGCCCGTTCGAAGTCCTCGGTCTCCAGGTAGCCGACGAGCAGCCCGTCGTCCCGGAGGAAGAGCGAATAGTTGCCCCAGCCCGTCGCCCGCAGCGCCGCGAGCATCTCCGGCCAGACGTCGGCGTGTCGGCTCCGGTACTCGTCCAGATGTTCCGGCTTGACGCGGAGCACGAAGCAGACGCGCTGGGACATTCGCTCTTCCTCCAAGGCGATCGCGGCTAGAAGTTGAACTGGCTGATGTTGGACTTGTCGAACACCGTCGGCTGACCGAGCGTCACGACGCCCTGCGCGCCGATGGTGAAGGTGCCGAGGTCGCCCGCCGTGTACGTCTGCCCCTGCGCGCCGGTGATCTGGCCGGAGGCGAGGGCGACGGCGGTGTACGCGGCGAGCTCGCCGAGCTTGGCCGGGTTCCACAGCTCGAAGGCCTGCACGGTTCCGTCCTCGACGTACGCGCGCATGTCGTTCGGCGTGCCGAGGCCGGTCAGCAGCACCTTGCCCTTGTACTGCGAACCGTCCAGGTACTGCGCGGCCGCCTTGATGCCGACCGTCGTGGGGCTGATGATCCCCTTCAGGTTCGGGTACTGCTGCAGCAGGCCCTGGGTCTGCTGGAACGAGGTCTGCGCGTCGTCGTTGCCGTACGCGATCTTCACCAGCTTCATGTTCGCGAACTGCGGCTTCTTCAGCTCGTCCTGCATGTAGCCGATCCAGGTGTTCTGGTTGGTCGCGGTCTGCGCGGCCGAGAGGATCGCGATCTGCCCGGAGTAGTTGAGCTCCTTGCCGAGCAGGTCGACCTCGGAGCGGCCGAGGGCCTCGGCGCTGGCCTGCGAGACGAAGACCTGGCGGCAGTCGGTGTTGGTGTCCGAGTCGTACGTCACGACCTTGACGCCGTTGCTCATCGCCTGCTTGAGCGCCGTGCACAGCGCGCCCGGGTCCTGGGCCGAGACGGCGATCGCGGAGACCTGCTGCTGAGTGAGTGTATTGACGTACGAGACCTGTCCGGCGGTGTCGGTCGCGCTGGTCGTGCCGACCTCCTTGTAGGTCTCGCCGAGCGCGGTCAGCGCGGTCTTGCCGCCGGTGTCCGAGGTGGTGAAGTAGGGGTTGTTGACCTGCTTCGGCAGGAAGGCGACGGTCAGCCCCTTCTTCGTCGCGGCACTCGGGTTCGCCGACGCGCCCGAACCGGCGGCGCCCGAGGAGGCTGCCGCGTCGGTGGAGCTCTTCGTGGCCCCGCTGCACGCGGTCAGGCCGAGAGCGAGCAGCGAGCCCGCGGCGGCTGTCGCGATCAGGCGGAGGGTGGACGAGGTCATGACGTTTCCTTTCACAGGACTGACGACGGTGTCGGTGCCATGGAGCGGGTGGTGCGTCGGGCGCGGGCGGTGGCCAACTGCCTGGCCGCGCGCGGACCGAGGACGGAGATGACGAGCAGCACGCCGGTGACCACGGTCTGGGACTGGGCCGAGACGTTCACCAGGCTCATCACGTTCTGCAGGGTGCCGAGCAGGAAGACCCCGGCGATGGCGCCGCCGAGGGTGCCGCGGCCGCCGTCGAAGTCGACGCCGCCGAGCAGCACGGCCGCCACGACGGACAGTTCGAGCCCGGTGGCGTTGGTGTACGTGGCGCTGGCGTAGTGCAGCACCCAGAACACGCCGGTGAGCGAGGAGACCAGGCCGGTCGCCACGAACAGCGACAGCTTGATCCGCTTGACCCGCAGCCCGGCGAACCAGGCGGCCTCCTGCGAGGCGCCGACGGCGAAGACCGAGCGGCCGAAGCCGGTGGCGTGCAGCACGACGACGGCGATCACGGCGAGGATCAGCCACGGGATCGCGGCGTCCGGGATGAAGGACCCGGCGATGCGTCCGGAGCCGAAGTTCAGGTACTGCTGCGGGAAGTCGGTGACCGAGTTGGAGCCGAGCACGATCTGCGCGATGCCCCGGTAGGCGGCCATCGTGCCGATGGTGACGGCCAGCGACGGCAGCCCGAGCCGGGTGACCAGCAGGGCGTTGACCAGGCCGCAGACGATCCCGAGCGCGGCGCAGATCAGGATGATCATGTTGATGTTCATCCCGTCGTTCCACAGCGCGCCCATCACCGAACCGGACAGCCCGACCGTGGAGCCGACGGACAGGTCGATCTCGCCCGCGGCCACCAGCATCGTCATCGGCAGCGCGATCGCCGCGATGGGCAGCGTGTTGCCGATCAGGAAGCTGATGTTCAGCGCGTTGCCGAAGTCGCCGACGAAGGAGAAGGACGCGGCGATCAGCACCACGAGCAGCGCCCCGACGACGGTGTCCCAGCGGACCGCGCCGCGTGCGCGAACCGGTGTCGTCTTGTCAGCCATTCGAGACGCTCCTCGACTCTCGGGCCCGCCGCCGCAGCAGACCGGCGACGCGCAGCGCGACCACCCGGTCCAGCGAGATGGCGAGCAGCAGCAGGACTCCGTCGATCGCCTCGACCCAGACCGAGCTGACGCCGATCGCGGGCAGGACGCTGTTGATGGAGGTGAGCAGCAGACCGCCGAGCGCGGCGCCGTACACGCTGCCGGATCCTCCGGTGAAGCCGACGCCGCCGACCACGACCGCGCTGACCACCGTCAACTCGTAGCCGGTGCCGGTGCTGGCGTCCGCGTAGCCGAAGCGCGCGAGGTACAGGGCCCCGGCGAGTCCGGCGAGCGCGCCGCAGAGCACGAACGCCCCGAGCACGCGCTTGCGGGTCTGCACCCCGGCGAGCGCTGCGGCCTGCGGGTTGGAGCCCAGCGCGTAGCACTCGCGCCCGCTGCGGTAGTTGCGCAGGTAGTAGGCGACCGCGATGAGCACGACGGCCGCGAGGATGGCGAGGTACGGGATCGCCCAGATCCCGTCGTGCCCGAAGCTGACGAAGCCCGACGAGAGCTGACTGGCCGTGATCTCCCGCGACCCGACCCACACGGAGTCGAGCCCGCGGATGATGTACAGCGTGCCGAGCGTGACCACGAGCGAGGGCACCTGGCCGATGCTGACGAGCAGCCCGTTCAGCACGCCGAACACGATGCCCACGCCCACCGCGATCAGGATCGCGAGCGCCGGATTCCCGCCGCCCTGGATGAAGTCCCCGGCCGCGAACGCCGTGACCCCGAGCACGGAGCCGACCGACAGATCCACGTTGCGGGTGATCACCACGACCGCCTCGCCGACCGCGACCAGGACGAGGATCGTCGCGTTCAGCAGAAGATCCTTGATGCCCTGCTCGGAGAGGAAGGCAGCGTTGTCAATCTGTGTCGCGGCCAGCATCAGCACGAGCACGACCAGGATCGCGAGCTCCCGCATCCGCAGCACTCGATCCAGCAGCCCGCGCGGAGCCTCGGCGGCGATGTGAACAGTTTCGAGAGTCGTGGTCACGCGGCGCTCCTGTTCGTGGTGCCGGTGGCGGCGGCCATCACGGACTGCTCGGTGGCGGCGGCGCGGGGGATCTCGGCGGCCAGCCGGCCCTCGTGCATGACCAGGACGCGGTCGGCCATGCCGAGGATCTCGGGCAGGTCGGAGGAGATCATCAGGATCGCCACTCCCTCGGCGGCGAGGCTGGACAGCAGCCGGTGCACCTCGGCCTTGGTGCCGACGTCGATGCCGCGGGTGGGCTCGTCCACGATCAGCACGCTCGGGTTGGTGGCGAGCCACTTGGCCAGCACGACCTTCTGCTGGTTGCCGCCGGACAGGGTGCCGACGAGGTCGCCGAGGCGCGCGTACTTCACCTGGAGCTTCGTGGCCCAGTCGAGGGCGCGGTCGCGTTCGGCGCGGCGGTTCATCAGGCCGGCGCGGGACGTGGCCTTCAGACCGCTGAGACCGATGTTGCGCTCGATCGTCATCTCCATGACCAGGCCCTGCGCACGTCTGTCCTCGGGGACGAGGGCGAGTCCGGCGGCCATGGCGAGGCTCGGGGATCCGGGGCGCAGTTCGCGTCCGCCGACGGTGACGCTGCCGGCGTCCCAGCGGTCCACGCCGAACACGGCGCGGGCGACCTCGCTGCGTCCGGCGCCGACGAGTCCGGCGAGGCCGACGATCTCGCCGCTGCGCACGGTGAAGCTGACGTCGGTGAACACGCCCTCGCGGGTCAGTCTGCTCACTTCGAGCGCGACGGAGCCGACGGTCGTGTCCTGCTTCGGGTAGAGCTCGTCGAGTGCACGGCCCACCATGCGCTCGACGAGGTCGGACTCGGTCAGGCCCTCGACCGGCTCGCTGGCCACCCACGCGCCGTCCCGGAGCGTGGTGACCTGCTGGCAGAGTTCGAAGACCTCCTCCAGCCGGTGCGAGATGAACAGGACGGCCGCGCCCTGTTCGCGCAGGGTGCGCACGACGGCGAAGAGCCGGGCGACCTCGCTGCCGGTCAGGGCGGCCGTCGGCTCGTCCATGATCAGCACCCGGGCGTCGAAGGACAGCGCCTTGGCGATCTCGACGAGCTGCTGATCGGCGATGGAAAGGCCGCGCGCGGGGCGGTCCGGGTCCATGGCGACGCCGAGCCGCCGGAACAGTCCGGTCGCGGCGTCGCGCACGGCGCGGTGGTCGACCCGGCCGAGGGAGCGCCTGGGCTGGCGGCCCATGAAGATGTTCTCGGCGACGGTCAGGTCGGGGAAGAGCGTCGGCTCCTGGTAGATGACGGCGACCCCGGCGTCCCGGGCGTCGGCGGGCCCGGCGAACTCGACCGGCTTCCCGTCGAGCAGCACGGTGCCCTCGTCCGGGCGGTGCACGCCCGCCAGCACCTTGATCAGCGTGGACTTCCCGGCGCCGTTCTCGCCGGCGATCGCGTGCGCCTCGCCGCCGTACAGGCTCAGCGAGACCGAACGCAGCGCGCGCACCGCGCCGAAACTCTTGCTCACCCCCTCGAGTGCGAGCACCGGAACCCGCTGTTCCGGTTCCTGCAGCGTCATGCGACACCACTCCTGGACTAGGACGTGAAAGGTTTCAGAGGAATTGCGGCGAGGTTAGCCCCGCCCACCACGTCCGTCAAGAGACCCGGCGTGAAGTCGCTGGTTGACGATCAGTGAGTTCCGGTGAACACTGCTGAATCGATACCGAATTTCGTCGCGAACGAGGCTCGCCGGGCCCTTGACGACCCCCGTGGGGCTCGGTAACCTCCCGGTCTACTGAATCGATTCACCGGCGTGGCGCCGGAGCCGTCGAGAAGAGTGAGGCATGTCTGAGATTCCGGCCGTGAAGTCGGCGCTGAAGGCCCAGGTGATCGAGACTCCGTCGTGGGGTTACGGGAACTCCGGGACCCGGTTCAAGGTCTTCGCGCAGCAGGGCGTGCCGCGTGACCCGTTCGAGAAGCTGGCGGACGCGGCGCAGGTGCACGCGGCGACCGGTGTGGCGCCGCTCGTCTCGCTGCACATCCCGTGGGACCGGGTTTCGGATTACGGGAAGCTGCGCGAGCACGCCGACGGGCTCGGTCTGCGTATCGGGATGATCAACTCGAACACCTTCCAGGACGACGACTACCGGATCGGCAGCGTCTGCCACCCGGATCCGGCCGTGCGGCGCAAGGCCCTGGACCACCTGCTCGAGTGCGTGGACATCATGGACGCGACCGGCTCCGGCACGCTGAAGCTGTGGTTCGCGGACGGCACGAACTACCCGGGCCAGGACGACATCGTGGCCCGGCAGGACCGGCTCGCGGAGGCACTCGCGGCGGTCTACGCGCGCTTGGGTGACGAACAATCGATGGTGCTGGAGTACAAGCTGTTCGAGCCCGCGTTCTACACGACCGACGTGCCGGACTGGGGAACGAGCTACGCGCACTGCCTGAAGCTCGGGCCGAAGGCGAAGGTCGTGGTGGACACCGGGCACCACGCACCGGGTACGAACATCGAGTTCATCGTGGCGATGCTGCTGCGCGAAGGGAAGCTCGGCGCGTTCGACTTCAACTCGCGCTTCTACGCGGACGACGACCTGATGGTCGGCGCGGCCGATCCGTTCCAGCTGTTCCGGATTCTGCACGAGGTGGCCAAGAACGACGGGTTCTCGGCGAAGGCCGGGGTCGCGTTCATGCTGGACCAATGCCACAACATCGAGGCGAAGATCCCGGCGATCATCCGCTCGGTGATGAACGTGCAGGAGGCGACGGCTAAGGCGCTGCTGGTCGACCTCGACGCGTTGCGGGCTGCGCAGGCGGCGGGCGATGTGCTCGGGGCGAACGCCGTGCTGATGGACGCTTACAACACCGACGTACGCCCGCTGCTGCGCGAGGTGCGCGAGGAGATGGGCCTTAGCCCCGATCCGCTGGCCGCCTACCACGCCACCGGATACGCGCAGACGATCATCGCCGAGCGGATCGGCGGCACGCAGGCCGGATGGGGAGCGTAGGACGATGAACACAGCTGTTGACGAGCTCCTGGCCCGCTCGAACCGGCTCGGCGCCGACCCGCGCAACACGAACTACGCCGGCGGGAACACGTCGGCGAAGGGCACCGACGTGGATCCGGTGACCGGGAACGACGTCGAGCTGATGTGGGTCAAGGGGTCCGGCGGCGACCTCGGGACGTTGCAGGCCTCGGGGCTGGCGGTGCTGCGGCTGGACCGGCTGCGGGCGCTCGTGGACGTGTATCCGGGGGTCGAGCGCGAGGACGAGATGGTCGCGGCGTTCGACTACTGCCTGCACGGCAAGGGCGGTGCCGCGCCGTCGATCGACACCGCGATGCACGGGCTCGTCGACGCCGCGCACGTGGACCATCTGCACCCCGACTCCGGCATCGCGCTCGCATGTGCCGCCGGCGGCGAGAAGCTGACGGCGGAGTGCTTCGGCGACGCGGTCGTGTGGGTGCCGTGGCGACGTCCCGGCTTCCAACTCGGGCTCGACATCGCGGCCATCAAGGCCGAGCATCCCGAGGCGATCGGGTGCGTGCTCGGCGGGCACGGGATCACTGCGTGGGGAACGACGTCCGAGGAGTGCGAGGCGAACTCGCTGCGGATCATCCGTACCGCGGAGGCCTTCCTGGCCGAGCGCGGGCGGCCGGAGCCGTTCGGATCAGCCATCGACGGATACGAGGCGCTGCCGACCGCCGAGCGGCATGCGCGGGCGGCGGCGCTGGCTCCGCACCTGCGGGCGATCGCGTCCTCCGATCGTCCGCAGGTCGGGCACTTCACCGACTCGGACGTCGTGCTCGACTTCCTCTCGCGGGCCGAGCATCCGCGACTCGCCGCGCTCGGCACCTCGTGCCCGGACCACTTCCTGCGCACGAAGATCCGGCCGCTGGTCCTCGACCTTCCGACGGACGCACCGATCGACGACGTCGTGGCACGGCTCAAGGAATTGCATGCGGCCTACCGTGAGGAGTACGCGGCCTACTATCAGCGCCACGCCACGCCCGACTCCCCCGCGATGCGCGGCGCGGATCCGGCGATCATCCTGATCCCCGGCGTCGGCATGTTCAGCTACGGCAAGGACAAGCAGACCGCGCGCGTGGCCGGTGAGTTCTACGTCAACGCGATCAACGTCATGCGGGGATCGGAAGCGGTCTCTACCTACTCCCCCATCGAGGAAGTCGAGAAGTTCCGGATCGAGTACTGGGCGCTGGAAGAGGCCAAGCTCAGCCGGATGCCGAAGCCGAAGGCGCTGGCCACGCGGGTGGCCTTGGTCACCGGCGCGGGTTCGGGCATCGGGAAGGCGATCGCGCATCGGCTGGCGGCCGAGGGTGCATGCGTCGTGATCGCGGACCTGAACGCTGACGCGGCGGCCGGCGTCGCCGAGGAGCTCGGCGGGCCGGATCGCGCGGTCGCGGTGACGGTCGACGTGACGGATGAGCAGCAAATTCGGGCGGCGTTCGACGCGGCGGTGCTGGCGTTCGGCGGCGTGGACCTGGTCGTGAACAACGCGGGGATCTCCATCTCGAAGCCGCTGCTGGAGACCACCGCGCGCGACTGGGACCTGCAACACGACATCATGGCGCGCGGCTCGTTCCTCGTCTCCCGCGAGGCGGCGCGCGTGATGATCGATCAGCAGTTCGGCGGCGACATCATCTACATCGCTTCCAAGAACTCCGTGTTCGCCGGACCCAACAACATCGCGTACTCGGCGACCAAGGCCGACCAGGCTCACCAGGTGCGCCTCCTCGCGGCCGAGCTCGGCGCGCACCAAATCAGGGTCAACGGCGTGAACCCGGACGGCGTCGTGCGCGGCTCGGGCATCTTCTCGGGCGGCTGGGGCGCGCAACGTGCGGCGACGTACGGCATCGAGGAGGAAAAGCTCGGCGAGTTCTACGCCCAGCGGACGATACTCAAGCGCGAGGTGCTGCCGGAGCACGTGGCGAACGCCGTGTTCGCGCTGACGGCCGGCGACCTGACGCACACCACCGGCCTGCACATCCCGGTCGACGCGGGCGTGGCGGCGGCCTTCCTTCGATGACTACAGGTAGCAAGTCGTACGCGGCGGTCGATCTTGGCGCGTCCAGTGGGCGCGTCATGGTCGGCCGCGTGCAGCGGGACGCCCTACAGCTCACTGAGGCGCACCGGTTCCCGAATCGGCCCGTGCGCATCGGCGCGACGCTGCACTGGGACGTGCTAGCGCTCTACCAGGGTGTGCTGGACGGGCTGCGTGCGGCGGGGAATCTCGACTCGATCGGCATCGACAGTTGGGCCGTCGATTACGGCCTGCTCGACGCGGACGGCACGCTGCTCGGCAATCCGGTGCACTACCGGGACCCGCGCACCGAGGGGATGGCCGACCGCCTGCACGCCGCGCTCAGCCCGCAGGACCTCTACCGTGCGACGGGAATCCAGTACGCGCCCTTCAACACCGTGTACCAGTTGATGGCCGAGAAGCTGAAGTCCGCCGAGCGCGTGCTGCTGATCCCCGACCTGATCACGTACTGGCTCACCGGCACTCAGGGAACTGAGATCACCAACGCCTCGACCACTCAGCTCATCAACCCGGTGACGCGGCAGTGGTCGGCGGAGGTCGCGGCAGCGGCAGGCGTCGACCTGAGCCTGTTCCCTCCGCTGCGCGCTCCCGGCGACCCTGCCGGAGTGCTGCGACCCGAAATTCTCGGCTACGAGATCCATGTGACGACCGTCGCGTCGCACGACACTGCTTCCGCCGTGGCCGCCGTCCCCGCGCGTGCCGACGAGCGGTTCGCGTACATCTGCACGGGCACGTGGTCGCTCGCAGGGCTCGAACTCGACGCGCCGGTCCTGACCGAGGCCAGCCGCGCGGCGAACTTCACCAACGAACTCGGCATCGACGGCACGGTGCGGTACCTGCGCAACATCATGGGCCTGTGGCTGCTGCAGGAGTGCATGCGGGAGTGGGGCTTGACCGACGTCGGGCCCCTGCTCGCTGAGGCAGCCGACGTGCCCGCACTCCGGTGTGTCGTCGACGCGGCAGATCCGGCGTTCCTCGCTCCCGGGCGCATGCCGGAGCGGATCGCAGAGGCCTGCCGGGCTTCCGGGCAGCCGGTGCCGTCCACGCACGGCGAGATCACGCGCTGCATCCTCGACTCGCTCGCGCTCGCGCATCGCCGGGCCATCGAGGACGCGCAGCGGCTCTCCGGTACCGACGTCGATGTCGTATATATCGTCGGCGGCGGCGCGCGGAACGCGTTGCTGTGCCAGCTGACCGCCGACGCGTGCGGCCTGCCGGTCGTCGCGGGTCCGGCGGAGGCTGCGGCGCTCGGCAACGTGCTGATCCAGGCGCGCGCGCAGAACGTCGTCGGCGATGACCGGGCCGCGATGCGCTCGCTGGTCGCGAGTACGCAGCCGTCCGCGCGCTACGAGCCGTCGGGAAATCGTGCGACCTGGGACGCGGCGGCCGACCGGGGATCGGTGAGCGGCTGATGCGCGTCGCCCTCTTCGCCACGTGCGTCAACGACGCGCTGTATCCCGAGACCGCGATCGCGACCGTGCGGCTGCTGGAGCGCCTCGGGGTCACGGTCGACTTTCCGGAATCCCAGACCTGCTGCGGGCAGCCGCAGTACAACACCGGCTATCGGCGGCAGGTCGAGCCGCTGGTCCGGCGCATGGTCAGGACGTTCGCGGACTACGACTACGTCGTCACACCGTCGGGTTCGTGCGCGGCCATGGTCCGCGCGCACTATCCGCGGATCGATGCTGATGCGGCCGAGTTCGCGCCGCGCATGCTGGAGCTCACGGAGTTCCTGGTGGACGTGCTCGGGGTTGTCGATGTGGGCGCGTACTACCCGCACACGGTCACGTATCACCCGTCCTGCCACGGCCTGCGCGTGCTCGGCCTCGGCGAACGTCCCCGGAAGCTGCTCGGCGCTGTCAGGGGGCTGACGCTCGTCGATCTGCCGGGGGCGGACGAGTGCTGCGGCTTCGGTGGCACGTTCGCCGTCAAGAATCCTGATGTCTCGGCGGCGATGGGCACGGACAAGATCGCGCACGCGGCCGCCACCGGCGCCGAGGTGCTGTGCGGCGCGGACAACTCCTGCCTGATGCACCTCGGCGGGCTGCTCCGACGTGCCGACTCGCCGCTGCGTCCCGTGCACCTCGCCGAGATCCTCGCCTCGACGCAGGAGGCCGTGGCGCGATGACCGACACGAAAACGTATCTCGGCATGCCCGCCTTCCCGGAGGCCGCACGCATCGCGACGAAAAACACCCAGCTCCGAGCGAACCTCACGCGGGCCACGCACACGATCCGGGACCGCCGAGCCCGAGCCGTGGCAGAGCTCGATGACTGGTCCGAGCTTCGTGCGGCGGGTAAGGCGATCAAGGACCATACGCTGCGGCATCTTGATGAGTATCTGATCGAGATGGAGGCGAAGGCCACGGCGGCCGGTGGCCACGTGCATTGGGCCCGGGACGCCGACGAGGCCAATCGGATCGTCACTGAACTGGTGAAAGCGACCGGCGAGACCGAAGTGGTCAAGGTCAAGTCGATGGCCACGCAGGAGATCGGGCTCAACGAGGCGCTGGCGAGCGAGGGGATCGCAGCGTACGAGACCGATCTGGCCGAGCTGATCGTGCAGCTCGGCGATGATCTGCCCTCGCACATCCTCGTCCCGGCCATCCACCGGAACAGGACCGAGATCCGCGACATCTTCAGAGCCCAGATGCATCGGTACGGGCGTCCGGCGCCGGATGACCTGAGTGACACGCCTGCCGATCTGGCTGAGGCGGCGCGTCTGCATCTGCGCGAGAAGTTCCTGAGGGCGAAGGTCGCGATCTCGGGGGCCAACTTCATGATCGCCGAGACGGGGACTGTGGTCGTCGTCGAGTCGGAGGGCAACGGGCGGATGTGCCTGACGCTGCCCGAGACGCTGATCTCCGTCGTCGGGATCGAGAAGATTCTGCCGACGTGGCGCGACCTGGAGGTGTTCCTGCAGCTCCTGCCGCGTTCGTCGACCGCCGAACGGATGAATCCGTACACGTCGATGTGGACCGGCACGACGGACGGCGACGGACCGTCCGCCTTCCACCTCGTGCTGCTCGACAACGGCCGCACGGACACCCTCGCCGACGAGGTCGGGCGGCAGGCGTTGCGCTGCATCCGGTGCTCGGCCTGCCTGAACGTCTGCCCGGTCTACGAGCGTGCGGGCGGCCACGCGTACGGCTCGGTCTATCCGGGACCGATCGGCGCGATCCTGACGCCGCAGCTCCATGGCGACATCACGACCGAACTCGACGCGTCGCTGCCCTTCGCCTCCTCGCTGTGCGGCGCGTGCTACGAGGTCTGCCCGGTCGCCATCGACATTCCCGAGGTGCTGGTTCACCTGCGCGAACGAGCGGTCGAGTCGATGCCGGGACACCGCGCCGAGCGCGCCGTGATGCGTGCGGCCACGTGGTTGCTCGACCATCCGGCCGCGCTCGCCGCCGCCGAACGCGCCGCCTCCGCGACGCGGAGACTGCACCCGCGCCGCGTTCCCGTCGGACCGGCCGCCGCGTGGACCGAGACGCGCGACCTCCCGGACGTGCCCGCCGAGTCCTTCCGTGCCTGGTGGAGGAAGCACCGATCATGACCATCATCACCGACCGCGACCTCATTCTTCAGCGGATCCGCTCGGCCATAGCGCATTCTCCGGAGCCGCCGCCGATCCCGCGCACGTACGCCGAGCGGCACTACGACGGGGATCTGGTCGAGCTGCTGGCGGAGAACCTGACGGACTATCGGGCGCACGTGCATCGAGCCGACCTGAGCAGCCTTCCCGCGCTGGTCAGTCGGCTGGTGGGCGAGGAGAGCGTGACCGTTCCGGAGGATCTGCCGGCCGGGTGGATTGACGGAACGAACGTGCAGGTGGACGAGCCGTTGTGCGACGCGGTGGTGACCGGGTGCGCGCTGGCGATCGCGGAGACGGGGACGATTGTGCTCGACGCGGGGGCGGGGCAGGGCCGTCGGGCGCTGACATTGATCCCCGACCATCACATCTGCGTCGTGCGGGTGCCGGATCAGGTCGTGGCGGCGCTTCCCGAGGCACTGACGCGGCTCGACGCGCGGCGCCCGCTGACGTGGATCTCCGGGCCGTCCGCGACCAGTGACATCGAGCTCGACCGGGTCGAGGGCGTGCACGGACCGCGCACTCTCGACGTCATCCTGCTCGCCGAGCGCTGACCGCACTCCTTTCCGCCCCTTCCGCCGCGATGCCGGGCCCCTATCCTAGGGCCCTGATACACCGTGCGTTCATGGGGAGGGACGACGAGTGACGGTCGACGGCTTCGGTGCGCGGTTCGATCCGCGGCGCAACAGTCTCAATGCCCTGCGTCTACTCTTCGCCGCGCTGGTGATCGTGTCGCACGCGTGGCCGCTGGGCGGATTCGGCCCGGACCCGAGCCCGGCAAGGCAGTCGCTGGGGCACTGGGCGGTGCTCGGCTTCTTCGCGATCTCCGGCTACCTGATCGCGGCGAGCCGGGTACGCGGCGGGTTCGGCGGCTTCCTCGCGGCGCGGCTGCTGCGGATCTACCCGGCGTTCCTGGTGTGCCTGCTGGCCGTGGCGTTCATCGCGGCTCCGATCAGCACGGCGCTCACCTCCGGAAGCTGGACGCCCACCGCGGGCGCGTCCTATGTCGTGCACAACATGCTGCTGAAGATCGAGGCGAACACGATCGGCGGCACCATCCCGCACGCGCCGTACGGTCCGGCCTGGAACGGCTCGCTGTGGACGCTGTTCTACGAGTTCGTCTGCTACCTGCTCATCGGCGTCCTGCTGACTCTCCCCCGACGCTGGCAGGGACCGGTGGTCGCGGCGGCGCTCGCGGTGACGGCGGTCGGCGGGCAGCTGACCGTGCACCGCACCGGTACGGCCGCGGACTTCCTGTCGCTGGCGCCGGTGTTCCTGGCCGGATCGCTGCTGTTCATCTACCGCGACAGAGTCCCCGTTTCCTGGCCGCTGGGCGTCGCGGCGCTGGTGCTCACGCCGCTCGCCGGCCAGCTGAACGTGGTGTCCTCCGTCGGCGCGCCGATCATCGTGTACGCGTGCTTCTGGCTCGGGATCACGCTGCCGCTGTGGAAGGTCGGGCAGCGCAACGACATCTCGTACGGCGTCTACATCTATGCGTATCCCGTGCAGCAGCTCATCGTGGCCACTGGTGGCAATCGGCACGGTGTCGCGCTCTACCTGCTGCTGTCCATCGTGTGCACGCTGCCGCTAGCCGCCGCCAGCTGGTTCGCGGTCGAACGGCCCGCGCTGGAGCTGAAGAAACGGCTGCGGCGGGAGCAGGGTACGAACGCTCCGGTGGCTCAGCCGCGCGCCGCCGCCTGGAAGACGGCCAGGTAGCGCGGGCCGGAGATGTCCCAGGTGAGTTCGGCCTCGAACGTGGCGCGCAGCCGGACGCCGGTCGCCGCGCGTTCCTCGACCGGGGAGTCCAGGAACGCCGCGATAGCGTCGACGAAGGCCGCCAGGCTCATGTCGCGGGCGACGAAGCCGTCCGGGCCGACCAGCCGGGCGTTCTCGCGCAGCGGGCGCAGCACCACCGGGATCTCGCGGGCCATCGCGTGAGTCACCTTGTTCATCGCGCAGTGGTGGTTGAACTCGCTCTCCGGATCGGGCACCACCATCGCGTCGATGCCGCCGAGGAAGGCGTCGAGCCGGTCCCGGCCGACCCAGCCGTGCAGCCGCACGACGTCCTCGCCGAGACCGAGTTCGGCCACTCGCGCGCGCACGGCCGGGAGCGCCGGTCCGTCCCCCGCGATCTCGACCTGGAAGTCGGTACGTCCGGCGGTGCGCAGCGCGTGCACCGCATCGACGAGATCGACGACGCCGTCCTGCTCGCCGATCACGCCGAGGTAGCCGAGCACGGTGGGTTCCTTGCCGAACGGCGGTTCGGCCGCGGACGAGGAGACCGCCGCCGTGCGCACCACGACGGCCTCGCGGGAGTAGAGCTCGCGCAGCCGGGCCGCCTGCTCGGAGCTCGGGGTGAGCACGACGTCCGCCGCCTCGACCGTGCGGCGCTCGCAGGCCAGGAAGAACGGGACCAGCCGCCGGAACGAGGGCCGGGCGGCGGCCAGCAGCGGCACGACGTCGTGCTGGTCGTAGACGGTGCGGACGCCTTTCCTCTTGGCTCGCCGCAGCAGCCGGAAGGACAGGTCGGGCGGATTGCACACCTGCAACGCGCGTGCCCCGTCGATCCGTGCCAGGGCTCGCTTCGCCGCGCGTCCGGCGGCGAACGTGGTCCACGCGCCCTCGATCACGGTGGCGAGGCGGCCCTCGCCCTCGAAGGAGCGGAAGCAGTGCACTTCGATCCCGTCGATCACCCGCGTGCCGGGCGTCGCGTCCCGGATCGCCGGGCAGACCACGGACACCTGGAGCCCGGCCGCGTGCAGGGCCCTGGCCTGCGCCCAGACCCGGTGGTCGTCCGGAACGGGAAGGTTGAACACCACGATGACCGCGCCGGACCGTGCCGCGTCCGTCGATGCGTTGTCCTGCGCCACGTCTCGGACGGTACCCGGACCCCGCCCGGCCGCTACCGTGCGCAGCGAGACTGTGACAGACCCGTGATATGACTTCGCCGACAGGATACTGAGTCACCGCTTTCGGAGTGGGAGGAGATCCGGATGTACGTCTCGCGCAGCCGGGCCGCACCGGAGGCCTCGGCGGCACCGCCACAGCCGCAGCGGATCCGTGTGCCGCGCACGGTGCTGGCCCTCGGGCTCGTCAGTCTCCTGACGGACGTCTCGGCCGAGATGATCACATCCGTGGTCGGCTACTACCTGCTGGTCTACCTCCAGGTCTCGACCATCACCGTCGGCTTCCTGGACGGGTTCTACGCGGCCGTGCCCGCGCTGCTCGCGCTGGCCGCCGCGTACCTGGCCGACCGTTTCCAGCGCCGCAAACTGCTGGCCGGGATCGGCTACGGCCTGTCGGCGGTGAGCAAGCTGGGCTTCCTGCCGGTCGGCCGCTCGGTGGCCGGGCTCGGCCTGGTGCAAGGGGCGGACCGGCTCGGCAAGGGGCTGCGGACGGCGCCCCGGGATGCGCTGATCTCGCTGTCCGCGCCGGGCGAGATCCAGGGCCGGGCGTTCGGGGTGCACCGGATGATGGACACGGTCGGCGCCTTCCTCGGCCCGCTGATCGCGGTCGTGGCGCTCAGCGTCTCGGTGGCGGCCTCGGCCTTCGACGCCGTGTTCGTGGTCTCCTTCTGCATCGCCTCGATCGGGCTGCTGGCGCTGATCCTGCTGGTCACGGACCATCGCGAGCCGACGAACCGGGAGTCGGTCTCGCTGCGCGCCGCGCTCGGGCTGCTGGCGGATCGGCGGTTCCGGCGGCTGTGCATCGCCGCGACGCTGCTCGCGGCGGCCTGGATCAGCGACACGTTCGTCTACCTCGTGCTGCAGCAGCGGCTGGACCTGACAGCCATCGAATACGCACTGCTGGCCGTCGGCACGACCGGCGGCTACCTGCTGCTGGCGATCCCGTTCGGACGCCTGGCGGACCGGATCGGGCGGCGGCGCGTCTTCCTCGGCGGCCACGTCGCGCTGCTGGCCGTCTACGTGCTGCTGGCGGCCGGCCCGGCAAGCGTGTACGTGCTCTGCTTCCTGCTGCCGGTGCACGGGCTCTTCTACGCGATGACCGACGGAGTGCTGATGGCGCAGGCCGGACCGATGCTGCCGCGACGACTGCGCACGGCGGGGCTGGCGATCCTGCAGAGCATGCGCGCGCTCGGTGCGTTCCTCGCGTCGCTCGCCTTCGGCCTGGCCTGGTCGCAGGTCGGGGCGCGGACGGTGGTGTGGGGCTTCGCGGCGGCACTGGCGCTCGCGCTGCTCGTCGCGGTACGGCTTACGACGAGGGAGGACGTCGCGTGACCGACACCACTCAGCAGTCCGGGCTGGCTCGCTGGCGGATCTGGGCTTTCGTCGCGGGCAGCGTGCTGCTGCTCGCAGTCGCCGGGGGCTACAGCCTGCACGCGGCGCAGCGGCACACGGCGGACCTCGCGACCGGCGCGAAGTCCCCGGCGACCGCCGCGCTTCCGCTGGACGGCGCGCCGAGCATCCTCTACGTGTCCACGGCCGTCGGCGCCGACTACGAGCACCTCGCCGAGGTCGGCGCGAGCAATCCCACGGTGGCCCCGGCCGTCGCCGCGCTGCGCTGCGAGCGCGTATATGCGGCCTCGACGACGCTGGTCTGCCTGCGCACCGAGGGCTCGCTCGTCGCGACGCAGTACGCCGAGATCTATCAGGACACGAACGGCACTCCCCAGCTGCTCCGGAAGGTCCAGCTTCCCGGCATCCCGAGCCGGGCACGCGTCTCGGCGGACGGCCGGATGGTCGCTTGGACCGTGTTCGTCAGCGGCGACTCGTACAACGGCCCGCAGTTCTCCACCCGCACCGGCGTGCTGGACCTCAAGACCGGCACGCTGATCCCGAGCCTCGAAACGTTCACCGCGCTCGTCGACGGCGCCCCGTACCACGCCGTCGACATCAACTACTGGGGCGTCACGTTCGCCCCCGACGACGACCACTTCTACGTGACCATGGGCTCCAGCGGCCACACCTGGCTCATGCGCGGCGACCTCGCCACGCGCACACTGACCTCGATCATCACGAACGTCGAGTGCCCCTCCCTCTCCCCCGACGGCACGCGCATCGCCTTCAAGAAGCGCGTCTCCACCAGCCTGACCGCGCCGTGGCGGCTATACGTGCTCGATCTCAGCACCCTGAAGGAGACACCGCTAGCCGAGACCCGCAGCGTGGACGATCAGGCGGCCTGGCTCGGCGACAGCGCGGTGATGTACCAGGTGCCGCAGACCTCAGGACCCGGCTACGACATCTGGGAGGTCCCGGCGGACGGCTCGGGCGCGCCGAAGCTGTTGATCCGCAACGGCTTCTCTCCGGTGTCGGTCGGCTCGGCGCGGTCGGGGTAGGACCCTCTAGCGACGGACGGCGATCAGCGACTTGGGCACGCCGGCGACGCGTTCCTCGATGATCTCGGCGTCGGGGAACAGGACTCTGAGTTCGGTGCGGGAGAGCAGCTCGACCGAGAGCGCGATCTCCAGGGCGCGTTTCCTCGTGTCCGGGCGGCTGTGCACGAGGGGCCAGCGGCGCAGGACTCCGGCGCGGGCGGAGAGGGGGAGGAACTGGAAGCCGGGGAACAGGAAGTGCGGCTCGACCGGGAAGTAGCGGTACGGGGTCTGGATCCAGTGCTTCGGGGCCAGGGCGCGGACGGCGCGGGCGAAGGACTCCCGGTTCGCGAAGCCGCCGACGTGTTCGATCACTGAGTTGGAGAAGGCCAGGTCGCACGTTCCGGCAGCGTCGCCGGGGCCGTCCGTGATGATGTCGCGCACTTCGGCGGTGATCCAGTCGGGCAGTTCGTCGGGCTGCTTCTCCAGGTTGACGAGGTGGACGTGCGCGGGTCTCACGGGTGCGCGCAGCCACATGTCGGCGCGGCCGCCGAGGTCGATCACGCGCATGTCGGCGAGGCCGGGGAACGCCTCGTTCAGCGCGGCCCAGCGTTTGCCGCGTGCGCGGTCGCCGAGGGAGCCCGGCGCCTCGACGAAGCGGTGCCGGACCCGCCGCGTCAGGCCGCCGCCGCTCACTGGTCGGGCTCCGTCTCTGTCTCGGTCTCCGTCTCGGTCAGCACGCCGTCGCGTTCCTGGTGCAGGACTCCCGTGCGTGGGCAGCGGTACCAGCCGCCGCCCTCGTCCTCCAGACGCACCCCGGCGCGGCCGACCCAGCCGATCCAGCGCGCGGGGACTCCGGCGACCAGCGCGAAGTCGGGGACGTCGCGTACGACCACGGCGCCGGCCGCGACCAGTGCCCATCGGCCGATCCGCACCGGGGCCACGCACACCGCGCGGGCGCCGACTGAGGCTCCCTCGCCGACGCTCACGCCGACCGCCTTCCAGTCGTCGGCGGTCTTGAGCCGTCCCTCCGGCGTGACAGCACGCGGATACGTGTCGTTGGTGAAGACGACCGCGGGGCCGACGAATGCTCCGTCCTCGAGCGTCGCGGGCTCGTAGATCAGTGCGTGGTTCTGCACCTTGACGTTGTCGCCCAGCCGCACGCCCGGACCGAGGTACGCGCCGCGGCCGATGACGCAGTTGCGGCCGACGCTCGCGCCCGCGCGCACCGACGCGTGGTCCCACACCGTCGTGCCCGCGCCGAGGCTCGCGCCGGGTTCCACGCTGGCGCCGGGCACCACCCGCGCCGCGTCGGACGAGGACGGCTCGGGCGAGGACGGCTCGGGCGAGGACGGCTCAGACGAGGACGACATCGTTCTCCTCCACTCGATCGGCTTCGGAACCGCGCCGGGGCCGGAACCGCACCGCGACGGCGACGGCCGCGCCGGTGCCGAGCAGCACGACGGCCACCAGGCCCCGGCTGCGGGAACCGTGCAACCGGACCTCGGTGGACGGCGCGAGCACGCCCATGGTGATCTGCGCCTTCGTCGCGACGCCTGCGGCGGACTGCATGGCGCTCAGCTGCGTCGCGAAGTCGGCGACGAGCGTGTCCGCCTCGGTCAGCACCGCCGCCGCGTCGCCGCCGGTCACGGTGATCTGCTCGGTCGGCACGCGGTAGGCGGGGGTCTCGGTCGTCCCGTTGTTGCGGGGGACGACCGTGTACGTGTCGACGACTCCCCTGGCGCGCAACGCGGTGGTCTGCGCCGGGCTGAGCAGGATGTCGTCGACGGCGAGCCCGGTCGCCGCGATGGCCGGCGTGGTCGCGGCGAGCGTGTTCGGGGACGAGGGGGTCCGCGGCGGCGTCAGCACCACGGCCGCGGTCGCCTGGTAGACGGGCTTGCCGTGCAGGGCGTACGCCCCCGCCGCGACGACGCACAGCAGGATCGCCGCTGCCAGGTACCAGCGCGCCCGCAGCGCGGCCAGCACGGCTTGGAAGGTCACCGCGTCCCCTCCCGGAAATAGCGCGGAGGCTTTGGGAATAGCCGAATTTCCCTACCCCTTACGCGCCGTCAGCCTACCGGCGCGCAAACAGCGCGCGGTAGGCGCAATTGGCGCGTATTGACGACAGAACGCTGAATTGCTCTTTGCTCTCTGTCAGAATTCCTCCCCGGGGATGGCGAACGGCTTTCGCGATCTGGAGGGGCGGCTGATGAATTTCGGCGAGATGGGGCGCGTGATACGCAGGCGCTGGTATCTGCTGCTGCCGCTGCTGCTCGCGGCCGCGGCCGGGACCTGGGCGGTGGACCGGGCGATCCCGCGGCAGTACCAGACCACCGGGATGGTGAGCCTGCTGGCCTCGCGGCAGTCGATCAAGGGGACGTCCACGGTGCCGGGCACCGGGAATCCGTTCCTCAGCTTCGACTCCTCGCTCAACGACACCGCGGACTTCCTGGTCCGCAGGCTGGACTCCACGGACGCCGCGCAGCAGCTGGCGGGCGCCGGCGTGGCCGACTACACCGTCGCGCTGGCCGCGAGTCAGGGCCCGTTCATCGACCTCACGGCGGACGGCTCGACACCCGCGGCCGCGTCCGCCGCGATGCGTACCCTGATCTCCTACGCCTCGGCGCAGCTGCAGGTGCTCCAGCAGGAGCAGGGCGTGCCGGCGCAGGACATGATCACCGCGACCGTGATCGTGCCGGGCAGTCCGCCGAGCGCGCAGAACAAGCGCCGCACGCAGGACGCGCTCGGTGCGGGCGCGGGCGGTCTCGCGCTGGCGGTCCTGATCACGTTCGGCGCCGACTCGATCGCGCGGCGCCGCACCCCGCGCCCGGCCCGTCGGACGGCGGCGCCCCGCGCGGCCGGGTTCCCGCGCGAGCCGGAGCCGGAGACGCCGGGCGCGCCGGACAGTCCCGCCGAGCTGATCGGCCAGCGCTCCGAAGCCCGCGACTGAGGGCCCGGCCCCGTGACCGGCCCCCGCGCCCAGGCCCGCGGCACGAACCACACCGGAATCCTCACCGCGCAGCAGACCGGCCCCCGCGCCCAGGCCCGCGGTCTGGTGCCCGCGCTCACCGGGTACCTGCTGCTGCTGGAGATCGTGCCCTCCGGCTGGGTCGTGCCCGCGTTCGGCGACGTCGGCACCCCGGCGAACATCTACGCGCTGCTGACGCTGATCTGGTACGCCGCGTCCTGGCTGGCCGGTCGGGTGCGCCCGGCTGCGGGCACCGGCGCGCCGCGGCTGGCGATGTGGGTGTTCGGCGCGGCCGTGCTGCTCGCCTACCTCGCGCTGGCCGAGCCGGACCGGCAGGCCGTGGCCCTGGAGACGCAGGCGGCCGACCGCGGGCTGATCGGACTCGCCGCGTGGCTCGGCGTCGTGGTGATCGCGTCGGCGGGCATCGACGACTACGCCGACCTGCAACGCGTGCTGCGGCGCGCGGTTCTCTACGGCAGCGGGGTCGGCGCGCTGGGCATCCTCGAGTTCTTCACCTCGAAGAACCTGCTGGCGTCGGTGCACGTGCCGGGGCTGAAGACGAGCACCACGGTCAGTGCCCTGATCAACCGCGGCAGCTTCATCCGTCCGTCCTCGAACACCTCGCAGCCGCTGGAGTTGGCGGGCGTGCTCGCGCTGCTGCTGCCCTTCGCCCTGCAACAGGCCTTCGAGCCGGGCCGCGAGGGCATGCTGCGCCGCTGGCTGCCGGTGGCGCTGATCGGCGGCGCGATGCCGCTGACGGTGTCGCGGACCTCGATCATCGGGCTCGTGGTCGTGCTGGTGCTGATCATCCCGACCTGGCCCACGCGGCGGCGCTGGCCCGCGCTCGGCGTGCTGGCGGTGGGCGTCGGGCTGATCAAGGTCGCCGTGCCCGGGCTGGTGTCGACGACCGTGGGCCTGTTCAGCTCCTTCCTCGGCAACTCGGACGACAGCACGCAGGCACGCACCGCCGACTACTCGGGCGTCGCGCAGTACATCACCGCGCGGCCCTGGTTCGGGCGCGGCTACGGCACGTTCATCCCTAGCCTGTACCGCTACACGGACAACATGTACCTGCTCGGGCTCGTGGAGGTCGGCGTCGTCGGCGTGCTCGCGATCGTGCTGATGTACCTGACGGGCTGGCGCTGCGGACGGCTCGGCCGCCGGCTGTCCACCGACCCCTCGCGGCGCGAACTCGGCCAGGCGTTCGCGGCGGCGATGGCGGCGGCGCTCGTGCTCAGCGCCACGTTCGACTCGCTCAGCTTCCCGATGTTCGCGGGACTGCTGTTCCTGCTGCTCGGGCTGTCCGGGGCGTACCTGGGCATCGCGCGCCGGGACGCGGCGGCCGCCTCCGAACCGGTCGCTGCCGCGCTGCCCGAACTGGTCGGCGCCGAGTGACCGCCGTGGACGAGCAGGCGTCGAGCGGCGATCTCGACGGCCGCGTGCGCCGCGGGATCCGCTGGAGCTTCGTGAACACGGCCGTGATCCGGATCGGCAACTTCCTCACCGGGGTCGTGCTCGCGCGCGGGCTGCTCGGGCCGCGCGACTGGGGCCTGTACGCGATCGGGCTCGCCGTGCTGGCGGTGCTGCTGTCGGCGAACGAGCTGGGCGTGAGCCTCGCGATCGTGCGCTGGGAGGGCGATCCGCGCCGCTTCGCCCCGACCGTGCTGACCCTCTCGACCCTGTTCAGCACCCTGCTTTACGCGGTCCTGTTCGTGGTCGCGCCGCAGCTCGCGCGGGCTCTCGGCTCCGGGGACGCGACCGGCGTGCTGCGCGTGCTCGGCATCGCGGTGGTCGTGGACGGGATCTCCTGCGTGCCCGCCGGGATGCTCAACCGGACCTTCGCGCAACGTCGCAGGATGCTGATCGACGCGGCGAACTTCGCGGTCTCCAGCGCGCTCACGATCGGCCTGGCCGCGGCCGGGCTCGGCGCGATGAGCTTCGCCTGGGGCTCGGTCGCGGGCAACGTCGTCGGCCTCGTCGGCTGCGGGCTGAGCGCCCCCGGCTTCCTGCGGCCGGGCTGGGACCGCACGCAGGCCAGGGCGCTGATCCGGTACGGTCTGCCGCTGGCGGGCGCGAGCATGCTGGTGCTGCTGATGCTGAACGTGGACTCGGTGGTGGTCGGCGCCACGCTCGGGCCGGTGGCGCTCGGGCTGTACCAGATCGCGTTCAACATGTCGGGCTGGCCGGTGCGCGTGGTCTCCGAGGTCGCGCGGCGGGTGTCGTTCGCGGGCTTCTCCCGGCTGGCCGAGTCGGACCGCGTCGCAGAGGGCTTCGGCCGCAGCCTCAATGTGCTGATGACGGCCTCCGTGCCCGCCTGTGTGCTGCTGCTCACCCTCGCCAGACCTCTGATATACGTCGTGTACGGCCCGCGCTGGACGCTGGCGGCGGGCGCGCTCAGCTTCCTCGCGATGCTCGGTCTGCTGCGGGTGGCCTTCGAACTCGCCTACGACTGCCTGGTCGCCCTCGGCCGCGGCAGGGCACTGATCCTCGTGCAGGGCTGGTGGCTCGTCGCGCTCGTCCCGACGCTCATCTACGCCGCTCGGATGCGCGGCATCGCGGGGGTCGGCGCCGGGCACATCCTCGTGGCCGGGCCGCTGGTCACGCCGCTGTTCCTGTGGGCGCTGGCCCGCGCGGGCATCAGTCCCCTGGTCGTGCTGCGCGCGTGCGCCCGGCCGTTCGTCGGCGGCGTGCTGATGGTCGCGATCACCGAGGCCGTCGAGCGCCTGAGCCACCTGCCCGCGCTCCTCGAACTGTTCGCCGCCGCGGTGCCCGCCACGATCGCGTACGCCGCCGTCATCTGGAGGCCGACCATCGTGCTCAGAGTGCTCAAGCGTGTGCTGCGCCGCCGCTTCGGCTGGCTGCCGCTCTACGAACTGCGTAACAGGGTACTGCTGGCGCACACCGTCCCGAAGGTCTGGCGCTTCGAGAACGCCGAGGTCAGCCGCCTGCGCACGCTGATCCCCCCGACGCCCGCACTGGTCACGACCGTGATCCCCACCTACCGCCGCCCCGAGCAGCTGTGCGCCGCCGTGCAGTCCGCCCTCGACCAGACCGTCCGCGACCACCGCGTCATCGTGGTGGACGACGGCGCGGGCCTGCCGCCGCTGCCCGAGGACCCGCGCCTGATCGCCGTCAGCCTGGCCCGCAACTGCGCGGTCCTCGGCGTGGTCCGCAACGTGGGCATCCGGCTGGCCGACTCCCCGTACCTGGCGTTCCTCGACGACGACAACACCTGGGAGCCGGACCACCTGGCCACCGCCCTTGCCGCCCTGGAAGGCGACCCCGGCCTGGCAGGCGTCTACACGGCCCTGCGCCGCATGCTCCCCGACGGCACCGACCACGACGTCGTCTCCGAACCCTTCGACCCCCGCACCGCCCGCGAGCGCGCATACCTCGACGCCAACGCCTTCGTGGCCCGCCGCGCCACGAGACTCCGCTTCAGCCGCCTGCGCCGCGACCGAGGAGTGCTGCCGCGCGAGGACTGGGCCACCCTCTACCGCTACGCCCGCCGCCACCGCATCACCCACCTCCCCGCGCCCACGGTCCGCTACCTGGTGAACCCGGCGACGTATTACACGACGTGGGGCTAGTGATGATGTAGAGTCGAAAGCACCGAAGTAAAAACGTGCACTGGAGATGACTCCGCAGCACGCGCACACGCGGCATCGCCCCGATCCGCCACTTCTTCCGCAGATTTCCCAGAAGGAGTGCGTCATGAGGGCAGCGCGGTTCAGCCGTTTCGGCGGCCCGGAGGTTCTCGAGATCGTCGGCCTCCCCGATCCCCACCCCGGCCCCGGCGAGCTGCGGATCAAGGTCCGTGCCGCCGGAATCAACGCCAGCGACTGGAAGAAGCGCCAGGGCCTGATGGACCAGGAGCTGCCGCAGACCCTGGGCTACGAGGCCGCGGGCGTCGTCGACGAGATCGGCGAGGGCGTGTCGGACGTCGCGCTCGGCGACCGCGTCTTCGGAGCCTCACCGTACGGCGCCGCACAGGCCGAGTTGGCCGTGCTCTCCTACTGGGCCCCGATCCCCGACGCGCTCGACTACGCGAGGTCCGCCGCGATCCCCGCCGCAGCCGAGACCGCCGCACGCGCCCTCGACCAGCTAGGCGTCACGGCAGGCAGCATTGTGCTCATCAACGGCGCGTCCGGCAGCGTGGGCAGCGCCGCCGTCCAACTCGCCGTAGCCCGCGGCGCCCGCGTCATCGGCACGGCCAGCCCCGCCACCCACGACACCCTCCGCGACCTGGGCGCCGAACCGGTCGCATACGGCGAAGGCATGCCCGCCCGCGTCCGCGCCCTCACCCCGAACGGCGTGGACCTCGCCCTCGACGTGGCAGGCAACGGCATCCTCCCCGAACTGGCCGAGCTCGCAGGCTCCCCCACCCACGTCCTCACCGTCGCCGACTTCCAAGGCGCCCGCCAGACCGGCATCCGCTTCAGCCGCGGCGACGACGGCCGCGCCACCTACGCCCTCGCCCAAGTAGCCCAGATGGCCGAATCAGACCACTTCACCATCCAGTTGGGCCAAACCTTCCCCCTCGCCGACGTCGCCGAAGCCCACCGCGTAGGCGAGGCGGGATCCGTCCGCGGCAAACTCGTCCTGACAGTGGACTGACCGGCCGGTCTCAGAGCAGCGCAACTCCGACGATGGTCGCCGCCGACGTGGCGATCAGTCCCAGGACGCTGCCGGAGATGCCCGTGGTGCGGGAACGGCGAGCGGCCGCGATGTCCGCGGTGCAGTCGGCCGGGTCGGCGGGCGCGTAGTGGATCACGAGCTCGCGGCCTCGTGCGGCGGCGGGATCCGGCACGCCCGAGTCGCAGTAGGCGGTGACGGTGGTGCCTTCGAGCGTGCTGAACACGACGACCGGCATGTGGCTCGTGACGGTGGAGCCCTCGCCGTCGGTGGAGACCTTCTTGAGTACGGCGACGACCCGGCCCGGCACCGCCACCATGGACTCCAGCGTGGCCGTGTTGCGCCGCGCGTCACGCAGGCTCTGCGGCAGGTAGCAGGCGGTGGACACGGCCCACGGCCCACAGAAGCCGATCAGCGCCCACGGCCAGCCCCACTCGATCGCGGCGGCCACCACCAGGCTGGCGTAGAGCAGAAAGAGCACGGCGTTCGGCCAACCGAGGCCGCGGCCGCCCGCCACCGGCACGGAGGTGAACCGAAGATCGTGCGGCCTGCCACGCGGGTAGTTGACCCCGATCTCCCGACCCGGCCACGCGGCCCCGATCCGCTCCCCGCCCGTGCCGTCGTTCGTGACGACGTGCTCCTGCCCGGTGGACGGATCGCGGAAGGAGACGACCACCGGAATCCCGTCCGCCGGGGAGCTGCCGTGCCGCGGCTCGTCGACCCGGTCGATCCGCCCGGCGAGCCAGTGCGAACGCTGAGCCCGAGTCATCCCGGCCAGCGAGCGCCCGTAGCCGACCAGCGCCGCCGCACCGAGCCCCGCGCACCACAGCGTCAGATATCCGTGCCAGTTCACGCGACCGCCCTCTCCTCGTTCACGACTGCCCCGATCCGGTCCGCCGCACCACGTCGCCCCGCCCGTCCGCCACCACCGAAGCCGTGCCCTCGGAGCCGGTCACGGTGACGGTGATCTCGACGGACCCGCTCACGCTGAAGGCACTGATCTGCCAGCTCCGCACTTCGCCTATCCCGGCGGTCGTCTCCGCATCCCTGACCAGGGCGGGAAAACGCCCGTAGGGCAGAGTACGCGGATCGAACCCCATGCTCTGCGTGCCGTCCGGCGAGAACACCACCGTCAACTGCCGGTCCTGCACGACCACGGTGATGGCCGTGCGTCCGACGCCGCCCCCGCCCGAGACGAGCGAGTCAACAGCCTGAGTGAGTTCGCCCGAATCGAGCATCGACCGGCCCTCGGGAAGGGCGACGGTGCCGGACATCGAAGTCGTCGTCGTGCTGGTCGTCGAGGTGGTCGTGGTAGTGGTCGTAGTCGTGGTCGCCGACTGCCGCGCACCGTCGTTGCCCGCATGGGCCAGATCGGTGCGAAACGCCAGGACGACGAACGCCGCAGCGAGCAGCAGCCCGAGGAACCCGAGAGCGCCGGCCCCGCAGCCCTGCGCGGGTTCGCTCACCGTGATGGCCGGACCCGGCGCGGAATCGAGGGCGGCTCCGGCCAACCGCTGCTCCCAGTACGGCGTCGGCCTCTTCACGATGCTCACGAGCCACGGCCGGTCCGGCGGATAGCGGACCGCGACGAGTCCGCCCGGCCGGTAGTCACGGAGATAGGCGACGTTGATGTCCTGCTTGAACTCGACGCGGTACGCCGCCGCGTCGTCCGGCGCGACGGTGAGCTCGAAGCGCACCGGCACATCGGTGTCCCCCGTCTCATCGGCCCGCACGCTCTCGATCTTCGCAAGTGCCATACCCGGCGCGACCCCCGCCTCACGAGCACGCCGCGGCGCGCCCACAAGCAGCAGGAGCAGGAAGTACCCGATGGGCACCCCCAACGCCGTGATGATCAGCGGCACGCGCTCGATGACGATGCCGACGACGAAAGCGGCCAGCGATCCCCCGACCACCGCCCCCGTCAGAAACCCCCGGGCAAGAGCGACGGCAGCACTGTGCCGGGGTGGCGCGGCCATGGCGATCGTCGTCATACGAGGATTATGCCGATCAAAGGTGACAACGAGCAGACCCGCACGCAACCAGATCGCAGCCCGCAGACATAACCCGAGACACACGGCTTTCCGCTTGAAACCGCAGGCAACCCTGCCAACGCAACGGGTGGGTGGGAGGGCAAGCGCAAACCACGGGGCTACGCACAGCGGAGCACCGAACCGCAGCCGACTCTGCCAGCCGCCACGCCGCGGCCCCACCGCCGCTGACACCCAGAGCTGCCGGCTAAATCCCCGTCCGCCGCCAGGTGTGCCACCAGAGTCGTTCCCTTGCCTTGTGGGCCACGGCGGTGAGGACGAGGGGCTGTAGGTAGGGCATGGCACGGGGGCCTACGCGGCGGCGGACGGCTAGGCCTCGGTATTCGGGGAGGGTGCGGTAGGCGGGCCAGCAGGATGCTGCGAAGGCGACCAGGTCGTCTACGGGGACGCGGGCGGTGCGGCCTCGGTCGTAGGCCCTGGCGGCGCGGCGTAGGGCTTGGCGGGCGAGGGTGCGGTGAACGGTCTCGTCGAGTTCGGTGCGGTCGGGGAGGCGGTCGGCGCAGCGCTCCAGTACGGTCTCGTAGGCGGCCAGGCGTTGGCGGAGGTCGTCCATGCTGCCGCCGAAGTCGACCGTGGACATGTTCTTGCCGTGGACGCGGTAGTAGGCCTGGTCCACGCCGCGCAGGTAGCCGACGTCGGCGTGGGCGGCCAGGCGCATCCACATCTCGATGTCGCCGGAGTGCGAGAGCTTGGGGTCGTAGCCGCCGACCTGCTGCTGCAGTTTGGTGCGGACAACGACCTCGGGTGAGGTGATACAGCCTTGCCCCGCGGCGAAGCGTCTGCGGAGCCACCACTTGCCGTCCCAGACGGTCCAGCCGCGGGGGTCGGTCCGCGCGGGCGGGAGCGTGCTGCCGTGTTGGAAGCGGAGGGGGTGGCCGTAGCAGAAGCCTACTTCGGGGTGTGCGTCGAGCAGGGCGGCGGCGCGGGCCAGGGCGCCGGGTACCAGGCGGTCGTCGGCGGAGAGCAGGGCGCAGTAGTCGCCGTCGGCCCAGTCGAGCAGGCCTTCGTTGTACGTGGCGATGTGGCCGCGGTTGGCCGGGTGGACTGCCACTTGGACTCTCGGGTCGGCCGCGGCCAGGTCTCGGGCGCGGTCGGCGGAGTCGTCGGGGGACGCGTCGTCGATGATCAGTACACGTACGTCCACGCCGTCGTTGTCGTTGAGGGCGCTGCCTACGGACTCCTCGAGGTAGTGGCCGTACTTGTAGCAGGGGATTACTACGCTGACGCTGCTCATGCCGGACCCGGATTCCTTATACGTCGTCGGGGAGCGGTGCCAACTGGCGCGAGGCCCAGTCGTTGTCGTCGGCCTGGACCACCGGCGGCGGGGCTCCGCTGTCGGCGGGGGCGTCACCGGTCGGCGCGTGTTGCGGCCCCGGCGTGGCGACGGTGAAGTTCCAGGTGATCGGACTGATCGCGGTGCCCGCCACGGAGGTCGCGGTGGCCACGGCGTGGTACGTGGTTCCCGGCGGCAACGGTTCGTCGGGGCGGAAGGACGCGGTGAACGTGCGCGGGTTGTATTCGACCGTGCCCGCAATCACGGAGTGCGCCGGGGATTCCGAGCCCTCGTTGCCGGTCACGGCGGTCACGGTCATGTGCAGCGTCTGGGGTTCGATGGCCTGGGCGAAGCCGACTGTGGCCGGATACGTGGCGTTTTCCCAGTTGCTGGTCGTCGGCGTGATGGTCGATGTCGAGGTGGATGAGGTGGTTGACGAGGGCGTATAAGCGGCGGACTCGCTGGTGCTGCCGCTGGACGCAGGGGCCTGCGTCGTGAAGTTGACGTCCACCCAGTAGTTCGTGGCGTTGTAGCTGCTCTTCGGGAACGTCGAGGTGCTGCTGTAGCTGTACAGGCCGTTGCCCGCGGTGTTGGTGCTGCCCAGCGCGGTGACCGGGTAGTTCGTGATCGGGACGGTGAAGTACGCGCTGTTCGAGGCGTAGTGGCCGGTCGGCGCGAAGTACGACGCCACGTACGGCGTGTTGGCCTGGATCTGGACCGGGGTGGCGAACGTCAGCTGCTGCCAGCCGCTCGCGCTCTCGTTGGTGAACGTGCCGGTGGCCAGCAGCGTGCCGGTGTTCGACCACAGGTTTCCGGTGTGCGTGCCGGTGTTCTTCGTGCCCTTGTAGAAGCTGATGCCGGTGATGTAGCCGGGTACGGCCGACTGGAAGCGCATGCCGACTTCCACTGCCTTCGCATCGCCGTTGCTCGGGGTGGACGGGATCGCGGTGCTGTTCCAGATCGAGCAGGGGCACGTGTACGCGGGCGGGGTCGCGGCCGTCGTGAAGGTCCACGTGTACGGCGTGGCCATCGTGTTGCCCCACAGGTCGGTGGCGGTGATCGAGGCGGTGTACGTGTCGCCCATGGAGAATTCGCCGGCGGGCTGGAAGGTGAGGGTGTGGCCGACCGGGTCGTAGGTGATCGAGCCGGGTGCGACGACACCGTTCTGGTCCGTCAGGGTGAACTTGGCGGTGCTCGCGTTGATCCCCTCGCTCAGCGCCGCGGTCACGGTGCTGTTGATCGGCACGTTCGTGGTCCCGGCGACGGGCGAGGTGGAGGTGATCGCGGGCGGGGTGGTGCTGGTCATGTTGTTCTGGAAGATCGCGTCGACCCAGTAGTTGCTGTTCTGGTAGCCGGTGGTCGGGAACGTCGTCGTGCCGGCGTACTTGTAGACGCCGTTGACGCCCGTGGTCCCGCCCGCCTGCAGGCCGGTGATCGGGGTGATGCCGCCCGCCTGGTTGGTGAAGTAGTTCGCGTCGACGGAGTAGTGGCCGGTCGGGGCGAGGTAGGAGACCACGTACGTCGTTCCCGCCGTCACCGGGATCGGCTGCGAGAACATGGCGACCTGCCAGCCGGAGGCGGTCTCGTTGGTGAAGGTGACGCTGCCGAGCAGGGTGCCGCTGGAGGTCCACAGCGAGCCGACGTGCGTGCCGGTGTTGGTGGACGCCTTGTAGAACTGGATGCCGGTGACCGCGCCGGACACGCCGGCCTGGAACTTCATGCCCACGTTGATCGCGTTGCCGTCGCCGCTGTCCGGCTTGGCGGGGATCGCGGCGTCCGGGAAGACGGAGCACGGGCAGACGGCGGCGGTCACGGTGACCGGGATGCTGACGGTCGAGCCGATGTTGTCGCTGTCGTCCTCGGCGCGCACCTTGATGGTGGCCGAGCCGGTCTGCGTCGGGGTCCAACTGTAGGACCAGTTCGCGAGGCCGTTGGCGGGCGTCCAGGTGGTGCCGCCGTCGGTGGAGACCTCGACACGGGCGACGACCGCTCCGGTGGCGGCCGCGGCCGTGCCGCTGACGGTGAGCGGCGCCATCGCGGGGGTCGAGACGTTCGCCGACGGGGTGTTCACGGTGACGGCCGGGCCGGTGGTGACCGTGGACTGCGCGGCGGCGACGAGGCCGGTCTGCAGGGTTTGCGGCTGCACGCCCATGTCCGCGAACAGGTTCACGGTGGCCTGTTCCATCACCGGGTCCTCGGTGGTGGTCAGGTCGGCGTGCACGGTGCCGAGTCCCCAGGCCCACTGCACGGTCCCGGCGCCGAACACGAGCGCACCGGACTTCGGGTCGCGGTACTCGGTGAGGCTGTGCGTGGCGGTGCCGTTGCCGTAGATGTTGCCCCAGTCCTGCCGCAGCGTGCCGTTGGTGATCTGGATCGTGGTGGAGGACAGGTCGATCTCGCCCGGTGGCCGCACCGAGTTGGCGACGTCGCTGTCCCACTCGTAGCCCAGCGTGCCGGTCTGCATCTCATAGGTCTGACCGGACTGCAGGGAGGCGACCGGGGTGTTGCGCCACAATCGGTCCTGGCTGTACGGGTACGACACGGTGATCGCGTCGCTGCGGTAGCCGTTGACCGTGAACAGGGTGCCGTCGAGTTGGTTGCCCGGCATGTTGCCGCCGATTCCGGCGCCCGCCGGGTCCATCCACGTGCCGGTCCACTGGCCGCTCGGGTCGGCCACGCCGTCCGGCTGCGGCAGTTCCATCTTCGTCATCTTGTATGTGGTGACGGTCCGGTTCGCGGTCCCGTCGGCGATGCTCGGCTGCAGTTCGGTGCGCCAGAAGAGCTCGTTGCCGCTGAAGAAGGCCAGGTTCACCCCGGCGTCCTTGGCGGCGGTCACGGCGTTCCACTGCTGTTGGTCCCAGTACTCGTCGTGCCCGGAGGAGATGTAGACCTTGTGGTTGAGCAGCAGCGCCGGGTTGGTGGTGATGTCGACGCTGGACAGGTAGCTGACGTCGTAGCCGTTGCGCTCCAGGAACTCGATCATCGGGTATTCGGACCCGTAGATGCCGTTCTCCCCGGCGATGTCCATCGGCCGGTTGTAGCTGACCGCGTAGTCGCGGCCGTCCGGCGCGGGGCCGTCGCCCTGGTAGAGGTCGGCGCCGCCCCACATGTTGTAGGCCTGCCAGGTCTGGTCGCTGGTCTGCACGACGATGTTCGAGGTGCTGGACGGGTTGGTGACCACGAACGGGTAGGGCATCAGGCCGTGCCCGTCGGACTGGTCGAACTCGGCGAGGTAGACCCCTGACACGGCGGTCGAGGGCACCGTCCAGCTGTCCGTCACCGACCAGTTCCCGCAGTCCACTTCGCCCGTGGACGCCGAGGTGTCGCAGTCCGGCTGGGTGATCGCCGGGTACGTCGCGGTCGGCGAGGTCGGCATCAGCCGCGCGCCGTCGCCGCCGTACCAGCCGAGCCGGTAGATGGCCACGGTGAAGGACACCGGCGAGGAGACCGAGAAGTTGATGGTCCCGCCGACGGCCACGCTGGTGGTCCGCGGGAAGGCCTCGATGTCGCCCCAGGAGCCGGGCGAGTACCAGTCCGACAGCGGCGTGCCCGGCTGCGAGTTCTCGCAGACGATGGCGTTCGACCCGGCGCCGCACGGCCCGGTGTCGGCGGCCGCGGCGCCGGGCAGCGCCGCCACGATCAACAGCGCGCCGAGCACGACGGGCAGCAGAGACAGCACTCTGCGTGTCCAGCGCCGTGCGCGCGCTCCGAACCCTCCCACGACCGTCACCCCCAACAGGTGGGTCCGCCCACCGGACCCGTCGGCCGGCCCTGTGGCCGCCACGTTGTCAACCTAGCGCCGCTTAGTGATTCCCAAAGACTTTCCGGGAATCTGTTGCGGTTTCTTCATCAGACCTTCAAATTGATCAGGGCACTGATCAACTAGGCGCTTTGACCGACGCGCCGCCGGAATATCTGTTATCCGTCCACTGGTTCCCGCTCCCTCCCGAATTCCAGTACGCGACCGGACCGTAGATTCCGCACGCGCTCCAGTACTGCGTCGAGAAGACGTTTCCGGTGACGACGACGCCGGTCGCGCCGGTACCGCCGCCGTAGACCGCGTACGCGCCGCCGGCGATCCAGTTGTCCACGACGCGGGTGTCCGAGATCGGGCCGGTGTTCGGGAGCAGCCCGATGACGGATGTCGGCCCCTGATTCGCCGGGACGGGATTGAGCAGCGTGTTGTGTTCGATGCGCAACCCGAGTGTGTCGTCGCCGTCGCTGATGATCGCGTCGAGGTGCTGATACGTGCCGGACCGGTTGATGAACGGATGCAGGTCGTGCACGTAGTCGTCGTGGATGTAGCCGTGGCCGAGCGAGAGCGCGTCGCCGAACACCGACACGTCGTCCCAGCCGACCTCCACCGAGCCGTCCCCCATGTTGGAGATCGCGTAGTCCTCGCCGCCGTTGTCCGGCCCGGCGCCCGGCTGCCCGGTCAGCTCGCTGTACAGCACGCGCAGGCCGGTGTAGCCGGGCCGCAGGTTCACTCCCCACCAGCTCGACGAGTCGATCCGGCTGTCGATGACGGTGACGTTGTTCGCGTACACGTCGAGCGAGCCGTTCAGGTCCCAGCCGCTGACGACCTCTCCGTTCTTGCGGATCTCCTGGTCGCCCGAGCGCGCCGCCAGGGTCCGGATGCGCGGTCCGGTGTCCGCCGCGCTCGGGAAGCCGCAGGCCTCCGCGGTTTTGCAGGGTCCTGAGGAGGAGGGCGAGGTGGCGGCCCGGGCGGACGGCTTCGCAGGTGTGGTCGAAGGCGGGGGCGAGGCGGACGTGGCGGCGGCGGAGGACGCCGTGTGGCCGGCCGTCACGTTGTTGTGCGTGCCCTGATTCCCGCCTACGGTCAGCCACAGCGCCAGGCCGACGCAGGCGAGGACCGCGACCGCCGACGCGGCCCGCCTCACGCCGCGTCGTCGTTCGCCTGGGCGCCGATGGACCGCGTTCACCCCACGGCCGCCCGCAACGCCTCGACGACCCGCTCCTGCTGGTCGGCGGTGATGTGCGGGTGCAGCGGCAGCGAGAGGCTCCGGTCCGCCGCGTCCTCCGCGACCGGGAACGCGCCGCGACGGTAGCCGAGGTACTCGAACGCGCGGGTGCGGTGCAGCGCGACCGGGTAGTGCACCCCGGCCCCGATGCCGTCGGCGTTGAGCCGCTTGAGGGCCATGTCCCGCGCCGCGCTTCCGGCGCCGCGCTCCCCCACCTTGACCACGTACAGGTGCCAGACGTGTTCGTTGCCTTCCAGCACCGCGGGGCGTTCGACGCGGTCGTCTCCGGCGAGCAGTCCGTCGTAGCGGGCGGCCGCCACCCGGCGGGCCGCGTTCCACGTTGCGAGCCTGCGGAGTTTGGCTCTGAGCACGACGGCCTGGAGCGCGTCGAGCCTGCTGTTGCAGCCGGCGACTTCGTGGTCGTATTTGGTCCGTCCGCCGTGGTTCGCCAGCGTGCGCACGGCCGTCGCGATCGCCGGGTCGTCGGTGAGCACCGCGCCCGCGTCGCCGTACGCGCCGAGGTTCTTGCCCGGATAGAAGCTGGTCGCCGCGACACCGCGTTCGCCCGGACGGCGGCCGAGCCGCGTGGCGCCCTGGCACTGCGCGGCGTCCTCCACGATCGCCACGTCGGCGCCCGCGAGTTCGACCCGCAGCCACTCGATCGGGGCGAGCTGACCGTACAGGTGCACCGGGAGCACGGCCCTGGTTCGCGGTCCGACGGCGCATGCCACGGCCTCGACGTCGAGCAGCGCGGTCCGTTCGTCGCAGTCCACGAACACCGGACGCGCGCCGATCCGCGCGACCGCCTCGGCCGTGGCCACGAACGTGTTGGCGGGCAACACCGCCTCGTCGCCCTGCCGCACACCGACCGCGCGCAACGCGAGTTCGAGCGCGTCTGTACCGTTGGCCACGCCCACGCAGTGCCGGACGCCGCCGAACGCCGCGTACTCCTGCTCGAACTCCGCGACCTCCGCGCCGCCGACGAACGCCGTCGTGCGCAGGATCCGCTCGAAGCCCGCGCCGACCTCCTCCGCCACCTCGGCGTGCGCGGCGGCCAGATCGACCAGCGGAACCGTCATTCCGTCCACCCCTCCCTGACGCCGCGGCCCGCTCCGACGGCGGCGGGCGTCGGCGCGACCGCGCGCAGCCGACGCGCCGGGTTGCCCACCCAGACCTCGCCGGGCGGCACGTCGGACAGCACCACCGAGCCCATGCCGATCAGCGAACCGGCGCCGATCACGACCTTCTCCCTGACCATCGCGCCCGCGCCGATGTACGCGCCGCGCCCCACGTGCACGTTGCCGCCGAGCAGCACTCCGGAGGCGAGCGTCGCGAAGTCCTCCACCACGTCGTCGTGCGTGAGCACCACGCGCGGCATCATCGCGACGTGCGCGCCGACCCGGACCCCGGCCGTGAGCACGGTGTGCGCGAGCAGCACGCTCCCGTGCCCGACGACGGAGTCCACCGACACCGAGGCCGCGGGGTGCACGACCGTCGCATAGCGCTGCGACGGCAGGCCGAGCCGGTCGGCCAGCCGGGCCCGGGCGAACGGGTCGCGCGGACTGCCGACGCACAGCACGACCGCGGCGTGCGGCGTGTCGTGCACGGCCGTGCTCGGGCCGAGCACGGGCACCGCGTCCACGGAGCATCCGACCAGCGCCGGGTCGTCGTCCAGGAAGCCGAGCAGCCGCAGCGAGCGCGCGAGCGCGGGCATGCAGGCGGCGAGGACCTGGGCGGTCTCCCGCGCGAAGCCGCCCGCGCCGACGATGTACAGATCGCGGGTCATCGGCGCACCGGTTCCAGCAGCGCGTCCACCACGCGTTCGCGGGCCGCCGCGTCCATCGTGTGGAACAGCGGCAGGATCAGCGAGTCGTTGGTGAGCCGCTCGGTCACCGGCAGCGGCACGTGCGCCGTGTCCCGGTACGCCGGTTCCAGGTGCGCCGCCATGATGCCGCGGCGCGCGGAGATCCCGGCCTCGGCGAGCCGGGCGAGCGCGCCGTCCCGGCCGCCGGGGAACTCGGGGTCGAGCAGCACCCAGAAGGACTGGTAGTTGCCCTGCCCGTAGGCCGGATCGCGCACCGGACGCAGGCCCGGCACGCCGTCCAGCAGCTCGTGGTAGTGCGCGGCGTGCTCGCGGCGGCGTTGCACCATCGCGTCCAGCCGGCCGAGCTGGACCAGGCCGACGGCGGCCTGGATGTCGGTCATCCGGTAGTTGTAGCCGGTCTCGAGGTAGTGCTCGAACACCGGTCCGACGCTGGCGTGCCGGTCGGCGGCCGAGACGTCCATGCCGTGCTCGCGCAGCCGCCGCAGCCGCGCGGCCCAGTGCGAGCGGTCCAGCGTGAGCATGCCGCCCTCGCCGGTGGTCAGCAGCTTGCGCGGATGGAAGGACCACGCGGCGATCAGCGCGTCGGCTCCCACCGGCGCGCCGTACGCGGTCGAACCGGCGGCGCACGCGGCGTCCTCGATCACCATGACCCCGTACGGCCGCACGGCCTCGGTGACCGCCCGCACGTCCGCCGGGACGCCGCCCTGGTGCACGAGCAGCACGGCCCGGGCGGCCGGCCTGAGCACCTCGGCGATCGTCTCAGGGGTCAGATTCCCGGTGGCCTCGTCGACGTCCGCGAAGACCGGCGTGGCGCCCACGTAGCGCACGGCGTTGGCGGTCGCGATGAAGGAGAACGACGGCAGCACGACCTCGTCGCCCGGCCCGATCCCGCAGGCCATCAGCGCCACGTGCAGCGCCGTGGTGCAGGAGCTGAGCGCGACGCCGTGCGCGACCCCGATGCGTGCGGCGAACGCGCGCTCGAACTCCGCGACGCGCGGCCCCTGCGCGACCCAGCCGGAGCGCACCGCCTCGGCCGCGGCCTGCGCCTCCTCCTCGCCGAGGTACGGCACCATCACCGGGATCCGGTCGACGGCCGCGGACCGCCCGGTCATCGGGACGCCCCCGCCGCGACCGGATCCCCGGCCTTCGCGGTCTCGGCGCGCCACCAGTGCACCAGGTCCTCGAGGCCGTCGGCGAGAGCGACCTCGGCCCGGAAGCCCAGCTGCTCGGCGGCGGCCGAGGTGTCCGCGAGCCGCCGCCGCACGCCGTTGACCGCGCGTTCCGGTCCGTGCTCGACCGCGAGGCCGTCCGCATCCATGGCGCGCAGCAGTGCCTCGGCGAGTTCCAGCAGGCTGGTCTCCACGCCGCTGGCCACGTTGAACACGGCGTCGGTGACCGGGGCCTCGGCCGCCAGCACGTTCGCCCGGGCGATGTCCGCGACGTGCACGAAGTCCATGGTCTGCGATCCGTCGCCGAAGATCAGCGGCGGCTCGCCCCGCGCGATCCGCTCCATCCAGCGGATCAGCACCTCGGTGTAGAGGCCGTGCACGTCCATCCGGGGCCCGTAGACGTTGAAGTACCGGAGCGTCACGTGGTCGAGCCCGTTCATGGCGTGGAAGCTGCGCAGCACGGCCTCGTTGAAGGCCTTGGCCGCGCCGTAGAAGGTGTCGTTGTTGTAAGGGTGCTGCCGCTCGGTGGTCGGGAAGTGGTCGGCCAGCCCGTACACCGAGGCGGAGGACGAGGCGACGACCTTGCGCACGCCCGCGTCCGCCGCCGCCTCGAAGACGTTGAAGCTGCCGTCCACCAGCACCTCGTTGGCCAGCCGCGGCTCCTGCGCGCACTGGGTGATCCGGATCGCGGCCAGGTGGAAGACCAGGTCGGCCCCGGCCGTCGCGGCGCGCACGGTCGGCTGGTCCCGGATGTCGCCGAGCACGAGCCGCACCGGGCCGTTCGCCTCGGCCCAGGCCAGGTTCTCCCGGCGGCCGCGCACCAGGTTGTCCAGCACTGTGACCTCCGCGGCGCCCGCGCGCACCAGCTCGTCCACCAGGGTCGAGCCGATGGTGCCCGCGCCGCCGGTCACCAGGATCCGGCTGCCCGCGATCGGCACCGCCGGTCCGGCGGCGGCGTCCTTGTTCGTCTCGCTCACGATCCGCTTCCCTTCAGTGCGACGACCGCTCCGTTGAGTGCGAGGCTGCGCGAGGCGGCCTCCAGGATGTCCACGACCCGCAGTCCGGCCCGGCCGTCGGTCGGCGGCGGGGTCCCGGTGCGGATCGCGGCGGCGAAGGCCTCGGCCATCGCGCCGAGCGCCTCGCGTTCGGCGAGCGCGGGGGCGACCATGTCCCCGGACCGGTAGCTGATCTGGCTGTCCCGCCTGGCCTGCTCGTCGGCCTGGTCGGACGGGGTGAGGTCCACGCCGCGGTCGAACACGGCGATCCGCTGCGAGGGGTTCAGGTCGTCCCACACGAGGGTCCGCTTGGACCCGCCGATCATCGTGGTGCGTACCTTCGTCGGGGAGAGCCAGTTGACGTGGAAGTGCGCGATCGCGCCGTCGCTCAGGGTCAGCGTCAGATAGCCGACGCAGGCCCGGCCCGCGCCGATCGGGTCCGCTCCGTGCGCGGCGACCGAGACCGGCCGCACCCCGGGCGGCAGCACGTAGTCGAGGATGGACAGGTCGTGCGGCGCCAGGTCCCAGAGCACGTCCACGTCCGGCTGCACCAGCCCGAGGTTGATCCGCACCGAGTCCAGGAAGTGCACGTCGCCCAGCGCGCCCGAGGCGATCAGCTCCCTGATGTAGGAGACGGCCGGGGTGTAGCAGTAGGTGTGGTCGCACATCAGGATCAGCCCGCGCCGCTCGGCCTCCTCGACCACCTCGCGGCCCTGCGCGTACCCGGCCGCGAGCGGCTTCTCCACCAGCACGTGCTTGCCCGCGGCCAGCGCGGCGAGCGCCAGGTCCCGGTGCGTGCCGGCCGGGGTGGCGATCGCGACGGCGTCCACCTCCGGGTCGGCGAGCACCCGGGCGTAGTCGTCGGTGGCCGGGACGGTCGAGTACTTCCCGAGCGCCCGGCGGGCCCGGTCGAGGTCGAGGTCGCACATCCAGCGCAGCCGGAAGGAGCCGGAGGACTGGAAGTTGCGCACCAGGTTCGGGCCCCAGTATCCGGCGCCGACCACGGCCACCCCGACCGGGGACGTCGTGTCCGTCATCAGTAGGCTCCTTCCCCGCGCACGACCGCGGACGTGGTGCGCAGCAGGATCATCGCGTCCAGGCCGGGCGACCAGTTCTCCACATAGCTCAGGTCCAGCCGCACCGACTCCGCCCACGACAGTGAGGAGCGGCCGCTGACCTGCCACAGGCCCGTGAGGCCCGGCTTGACCGCGAGCCGCCGCCGCATGTCCTCGCTGTACCGCGCGACCTCGGCGGGCAGCGGCGGCCGCGGCCCGACCAGCGCCATCGAGCCGCCGAGCACGTTCAGCAGCTGGGGCAGCTCGTCCAGCGAGTAGCGGCGCAGCGCGGCCCCGATCCGGGTCAGCCGGGGATCCTTGCTGATCTTGAACAGCGGTCCGTCGCGCATCTCGTTCAGGTGCGCGATCTCGGCCTGCCTGGCCTCCGCGTCCACCACCATGGTGCGGAACTTCAGGCAGGTGAACTCGGCGCCGTCCAGGCCGACCCTGGTCTGCCGGAACAGCGCGGGCCCGCGGCTGGTGGCCCGCACCAGCACGGCCAGCGTCAGCATCAGCGGACTGATCAGCACGAGCACGGTCAGCGCGACGACCCGCTGGCAGACGTCGGCCAGCCGGCGCACCGGCCCGGCGAGCACCGGGGCGCGCAGGTGCAGCAGCGGCAGTCCGCCCGCGGTGGCCAGCGCGAGCCGGCCGGCCGCCACGTCGGTCAGGATCGGGGCGAGCGCCACCTCGATCCCGGCCGTGTGCAGCCGCCAGCACAGCCGGCGCAGCGTGCCGCGGCCGAACTCGGGGCAGCCGAGCGCGATCACCACGTCGCAGCGGTGCGCCACGGCCGCGCGCACGATCCCGTCGAGCCCGCCGACCACCGGCACCGGCAGGTCGGCCTCCTCCGCGGGGTCGCGCGGCCCGACCACGCAGGCCGCGACGATGGACAGCCGCCGGGCGTCGGCGGGGCGCTGGTGCAGCAGGAACTCGGCGATCGATCCGGCGTGCCCGACGATCAGCACCCTGCGGGAGCGGCGCGGCCCGCCGCTCATCCGCTCGTCCACCCAGCGGTCCAGCCGGCGCGTCACCGGGGTGAGCGAGGCGGCCAGGATCACCGCGAGCAGGTCGTGCCGCAGCAGCGCCGTGCTGTCGATGAGCACGGCGGCGACGGCGAGCAGCACCGTCATCCGCGCGGCCGTGCGCAGGATCCGGCTGGGCAGCTGGGTGTCGTCGGCCAGCAGCCGGCGGCCGTAGGCGCCGCAGGCCCACAGGCCCAGCGGCCACACCGGCACGACGGCCATCACGGCCAGCAGCGACGGGGCGCCGCGGAGGCGGCCCGCGTCCTCGCCGCCGAAGTGCCACAGCGTGGCGACGAACACGGCGAGCGCGGCGGTGAGCGTGTCCGAGACGATCGGCATCCAGGTCCGCGGGCGCCGGGCCCCGCCCACGAGCAGCTCGCGGTAGGCGGCGCCGGGATCTCGGCGCGCGGACATCACACTGGCAGCGGTCATGGTCCTCCCCCAACATCGAGAATCAGGCAACTGCACGGTCGTACTTCACGTTCATCACGTTCGTACTCAACCGAGCAGTCAGGACACTGATCACATCAGGCCCCACGCCAATAGCGTCCCGACGACTCGATCACCGTAAAGAGGTACCGGCCTCTTTTACCGATGCAAGTTATCTCGCTGAGAAGTTCGAAAGATAGACCGTGCGCCGAGTTTAATAATCTCTTCAGAGTTGCGTGAGTCGACGAGGCCGCGCCCGGCGTGCGCCGTAGTGCGCCGCATGACACAGTGCAACCGAAAGCTGACGTATCGTGGGCGGGCCCATGTGACGCGTGCGAAACATGAGATGAATACCTCTGATAACGACGATAAGTCAAGGAAGATCGAACACTGATCCACCCGGATCGTGTTCAGTAAGTGCCCATAGACACAGAACTCACATTGTGCTGATACTGCTGACCGTGATGAGCGTCGTCGTACCCGCATACAACGAGGCCCCGGCGCTGCGCCGGCTGCTGCCCGGCCTGATCCGGGGCGCGGCGGGCCGGTTCGAGGTCTTCGTGGTGGCCAACGGCTGCACGGACGACAGCGCCGAGACGGCCCGCGGCTTCGGCCGGGCCGTGCACGTGCTGGAGACACCGGTGCCGAACAAGCACCGGGCCATGCGGCTGGCCGACGAGGCGGCCGGACCGGACACCTTCCCCCGCTTCTATGTCGACGCCGACGTCGAGATCGGCGCGGCGGACGTACTGGCGCTGGCGACGGCGCTCGAATACAACGACCTGTGCGCCGTGGCACCACGACGCGCCGTCCCGCTGACCGGCTGCCCGTGGACCGTGCGCTGGTACTACGAGGTCTGGGAGCAGCTCCCGGTGATCAAGGCCGGGCTCTTCGGCCGCGGCGTCGTCGGCGTCTCCCGAGAGGGCTACGCGCGGCTCGCCGAACTGCCCGAACTGATGGGCGACGACCTGGCCGCGTCGCTGCTCTTCGCGGAGCACGAGCGGGCCGTGGTGCCGACCGCGAAGTCCGTCGTCCATCCGCCACGCAGCTATCGAGACCTGATACGCCGCCGGGCGCGCGTCGCCACGGTCACCGCACAGGCCGGAGGACAGCGCGAACTCGCTACCGCGTCCGCGAAGGCCCGCACCTCCAGCGCCGACCTGGTAGCCCTGCTGCGCGGCAATCCGTCGCTGGCGCCGAAGATCGCCTGGTTCACGCTCGTCACGCTGCACTCCCGGCAGGCCGCGCGCGGCGCGATCGCGTCCCGGGACTACGCGACCTGGCTACGCGACGAGAGCAGCCGATCCGGGGCGGCCTCGTGACCGTTACCGCCGTGGTCGTCACCTGGAACAGCGCGGACGTCCTCGAAGGCTTACTCGACTCGCTGCCGTCCGGGTTCGCCGGGATCGACGCGTGGCGGCTCAACGTCGTGGACAACGCCTCGGCGGACGAGACCGTCGCCATCGCGGAACGCTGGCTGCGCGCGCACGCCGACGTCGATGGCAGGATCCTGAATACCGGCCGAAACGCGGGTTACGCCGCGGCCATCAACGTGGCGCTCGCGGACGACGTGCGCCCGGACGACGCGGCGCTGATCCTGAACCCGGACATCCGTCTCGGCCCCGGCTGTGTCCGTCAGATGTCTGATGCGCTCGGATCGGACGCGCGGCCGCCGACCGGCATCGTCGTGCCGCGCGTCCGGGACGCCGAGGGACGCCTCTACCGTTCCCTGCGCCGCGAGCCGAGCCTGCCGCGTGCGCTGGGCGAGGCGCTGCTCGGTCGGCACGCGGCCCGCTTCGGCCGGCTCGGCGAGACCGTCGGCGACGCGGCGGCGTATCAGACCACGACCACGGCTGACTGGGCCACCGGAGCCGTCATGCTGATCAGCGCGGCATGTCGGGCGCAATGCGGGCCGTGGGACGAGTCCTTCTTCCTCTACTCGGAGGAGACCGAGTACGCCCTGCGGGCCCGGGACCGCGGATTCGCCACCCGACTCGCACCCGTCGCAGAGGCCGTACACCTCGGCGGCGAATCCAAGACGTCCGGCAAACTCTGGGCGTTGCTGACGGTCAACCGGGTGCGGCTCTACCGGCGTCGGCACACGTGGCCCGCGACGGCACTGTTCTGGACGGCCGTGGTGCTCCGCGAACTGCCCCGCGCCCTGCTCGGCCGCGCCCCCAGCCGCACCGCCCTCGCCGCGCTCTTCGGGCTGCGGTCGGTCGCGAATTAGTCGCGGGTCAACGGTCGAAGCGGACGCGGCGGGCGATGACGGCCTTGGCGAGATCGTCGAGGCCCACGGCCGCCGAGTACGCGCGAGCCCGCAGCAGCGCCGAAGCGTCGTCCAGCGCCACGCCGAGCTGCTCCGCGATGATCCCCTCCGCCTGGTGCACCTGGGCCCGGCTGTCGGCTTCCGTCAGCGGCGCCCAGCCCCCGGCCTCGCGGCGCAGCTCCGGCAGCACGAGATGGAACAGCACGTCGGCGAGCTCGCGCAGCCCCTGCAGCCCGGTCTCCTCGCCGGCCTCGGGCGGGTCGAGGACGGTCAGCGCGGCGGAGGTCGAGGCGGTGAACTCGACCGGGACCACCACCACCCGCCGCACGCCGAGCTCGGTGGCGGCCGAACCGTAGGCGGGCCAGTCCTCGTCGAACTCGCGGTACGTCGCGGCCACCACCCTGCGCTGCGCCGCGCTGGCCAGCGTCGGCCCCTCGCCGCAGACGAACTCGAGATCCTGCACGGCTTTGGTCCGCTCGTCGGACGTGGCGCACAGCAGCTCCTGGAACTGCGCGCCGAACACGGTCAGCGCCGCGCCGCGGGCCTTGGCGGCGTTCGCCACCGCGGTCATGAACAGCGACGTGGCGTTGCGCGGCGCCACGTCGTCGAGCATCGTGATCAGCCGCGCCGCGAAGGCCGCGTGCACCGCGGCCGCCGACTCGTGCCGCCCGGCCGTCTGCCGGTGCGTCCTGGCCATCCGCAGGTGCAGATCCCGGGTCGCGGCCGGCCCTTCCGCCGCCCGCTGCTCGTGCCGGGCCGCGATCCGGGCGGCGCGCCCGGACCGGAAGCGCTCGAGGGCTGCGCAGTCCAGGATGTGCCGGAGCAGCTCTTCACCAGGCGACTCGTCGGCGGCCATGCCTGAAGAGTAGACCCGGCCCGCGGCCGCGTCATCCGCGCACGCCGGGGACCGCCGTCAGCCGTCCGATCGCCGCCGCGATCGCGTCGAGCGGCAGCACCTCGTCCGGCGCGCAGCGCGCCACGGCCGCGTCCGGCATGCCGCGCGAGGCGGCCGTCTCCGGATCCTCGACCAGCAGCGTCCCGCCGCGCCGGAGCACCTCGGACGCGCCCGCCGAGCCGTCCCGGCCGGTGCCGGTCAGCACGCAGGCGAGCACCCCGGGACCGTAGACCTCGGCCAGCGAGGCGAACAGCGGATCGGCGGAGGGGCGCACGTAGTTGACCGGGTCGTCGTCGGTCAGCCGCGCGGTCCCGTCCGGGGCGACGATCAGATGGTGGTCCGGCGGCGCCACGTACACCGTGCCCGCGGCGATCCGCTCGCCGTCGCGGGCCAGCCGCACCGACAGCGCGGTGGCTCGGCCGAGGATGTCGGCGAGGCCGGTGGCGTAGTGCGGCGCGAGGTGCTGGACGACCAGCACCGGCACCGGGAGGTCGGCCGGCAGCCCGGCGAGCACGGTCCTGATCGCGACGACTCCGCCGGCCGAGGCCGCCAGGGCGAGCACCCGGTATCGGCTGCCAACTGACTCGGCGGCGTCCACTGTTTCAGCCTATCCCACGCGATCGCGCTGGCGAGTGACTGATCGGTAGCCGTATGCTGTGCCCGATTCAACTACTGGGCTGTCCCGGACCCCGACAGTCGGCGATCAGACACAACCGACGCTCGTGGCCGTGCGAGGGGTGCCCTGTCTTGTCAGATTTCGATGATGTGTTTCTGCGTACCCTCCTTCACCTGGCGGACGCGGACTCGGCCGGCGACGAGGCGGCGGTGCTCCTCGAACGGTTCGCGCAGCGGGCGGTGGCGCTGCTGCCCGCCGAGGCCTGCGGGGTCGCCGCCGCGGACGAGGACGGCGAACTCAGCCTGCTGCGCTGCTCGGACGGGGACGCCTGGATGCTCTGCCTGGTCCAGCTCACCCACGAGGCGGGGCCGCTGGTCGACTGCTTCCGCACCGGCGCCCCGGTGCAGTGCCCGGACATCACCGCGGTCCCGGACTGGCCGGAGCTCGCCGGCGCGGCCCGGGTGGTCGGCGTCCGCGCCTTCACCGCCGTCCCGCTGCGCGGCCACGACGAGGTGGTCGGCGCGGCCTGCCTGATGCGCGGCGAACCGGGCCCCGACAGCCCCCGAACCCTCGGCGTGAGCCGCGCGATGGCCCGCAGCACCGCGATCGGCGTGACCCGGGCCCGAGCCGCACGGCGCGACGGACGCGACATGGAGTACTGGAACGGCGCCCTGACCAGGCAGATCACGATCGATCAGGCCTGCGGCATCGTCGCGGAACGGCGCAACCTCGCGGTCCCGGATGCCGCGCTGCTGATCGAACAGGAGGCGCGCGCCCAAGGCATCGACGTAGCCGAACTCGCCGAACTCATCGTCCGCGGCGTGACCGACCGACCCCGCGGACGCGACTGACCCGGAGTCGGCCGCCGCGCCGCCGATCGAGCAGGAGGCGCGCGCCCAGGCAATCGACGTAGCCGAATTCGCCGGACTCTCCGAACCGCCGAGCTGATCGTGCGTCAGCCGCCGGACCCGCTGACCGAGCAGCAGGTGCAGGCCCAAGCGATCGACGCAGCCGAACTCGCCGAACCGCCGAACTCGCCTAGCTGATCGTGCGTCAGCCGCCGGGCCGTTCCCGGGGCAGCAGGTTCAGGCCGAGCGCCACGTCGCGCTGCACGACCGCGCGGGCCAGTTCGTGCAGCCGCATCCCGTGCCCGCGGGCGACCGAACGCAGCATCTCGAAGGCCTCGTCGAGCCCGCACCGGTAGCGTTCCGCGAGCATGCCCTTGGCCTGTTCGATCAGCACCCGGGACGCGATGCCGCGCTGCAGCTGGGCGATCTCGTCGGCGTGCTCGCGCCTGCGCTGCTGGAAGCCGAGGCCCGCGGCCAGCCCCTCGGCCAGCACGGCGGCGAGCCGCGCGGCCGCCGGGTCGGGGAAGCCGGATTCGCGGGCGTACACGGTCAGCGCGCCGTACTGCTCGCCGGGTGTGCGCAGCGGCACGCTCTGGCAGGAGCCGTATCCCGCGCGCAGGCCGGTGCTGGCCCACTCGACCCAGCGTCCGCCGCGCGGGGCCACGTCCATGCAGCGGACCCCGGCGCCGGTGGCGGCGCAGTGCACGCTCGGCCCCTCGCCCGTCTCGATCTCCAGGGCGAGCAGCCGGTCGCCCGACTCGCCCCAGGCCGCGCCGTACTCCAGCCGCCCCCGCTCGCCCAGCAGCAGGATGGTCACACCGGGCTTGTCCAGCACCCGCGCGCAGTCCGCCGCGAAGGCGCCCAGATGCTCGCCGGGGTCGTATTCCGGGCGCGCGGTGTCCGCGCCGTCGTTGAGCAGGTCGTAGAGCCGGGTGGAGTCCATCGGGGACCCCCTTCCTCGCCTGGGACGTGGTAGAGGCTAGCGCGACTTCGCCACGAGCGAATCACTGCAATTGCAGGTGCAATCGCGCATTGTGACCTACAGTCGAGATATCGTCCCCGGACCCCGGACGTCCAGCCTGTTCGGCGACCGGTGAGGGATGACAGTCATGACGGACGAGGGTCTGCTCGACATTCGAGCGCATCGGCACCGGCACGCCGTGGTCCTGGCACTGGTCGGCGAACTCGACCTGATTGGCCAGGTGCGGCTGCGCGCCGAGCTCGCCCGGCTCGCCGAGCTGGAGCCGCCGCTGCTCGTGCTCGACCTGTGCGGCCTGAGGTTCGTCGACGCCGGCGGCCTCGGCGCGCTGGTGGCCGCGCGCAAGCAGCTCGCGGCCTGGTCGGGGCGGCTGATGCTGGCCGGGGCGAGCGCCCGGGTGTGCCGGTTGCTGCGGATCGTACGGCTGACCGAGTCGCTGCCGGTCCACGGCTCGGTCGAGGAGGCGATCGCGGCGGCCGTGCTCAGTCCTCCGCCCGCACCTGTTCCATGAGCAGCACGACGCCGCCGTCCCGGTCCAGCGGCGAGCAGGCGACCGAGCACACGATGCGCCGGCCGATCCGATTGACCGCCGAGATGTGCGCCGGGCCGACCCGGCGCCCCGTCGCGCGGCACTCCTGCACCGTCTCCTGCAGTTGCGCGGTCGGCAGGCCGAAGTCGAGCCCGAAGAACGGCTGGTTGTCCACCTCGAGCGTGCGCAGTCCCCACAGGTCCTCGGCGCCGCGGTTCCAGCTGCGCACCCGCAGTTCGGCGTCCAGCACGACCACCCCGGCGGCGATGCTGGACAGCACCCCGGCCAGGAACGCGTGCGCCTCGTCGAGCTCGGAGGTGCGCGAACGCAGCTCCTCGTTCATCGTCTGCAGTTCCTCGTTGCCGGACTCGAGCTCCTCGTTGGTCGTCTCCAGCTCCTCGTTCGTGGACTGCAGCTCCTCGTTGGTGGTCTCCAGCTCCTCGATACTGGACTGCAGCTCCTCGTTGGTCGTCTCCAGCTCCTCGTTCGTGGACTGCAGCGCGTCGTAGGCCGACTCGAGGTCCTGCCGGATACGCTGCAGCTCGTGCTGCAGCCGGGTGGAGACGGTGGTGTCGAGGAAGCTCAGCGACACGCCGACCCGCTCGCCCTCCGGGCCGAACAGGGGCTGGATATTGATATCAAGATACTGCATGTCCCCGTTGGCCGGGCGCTCGACCGCCGGCACCCGCACCACGTGGCCCTCCGCGGCGGCCTGCTCGATCAGCGAGCGCAGTTCGACCGGGCGGTAGGACAGCTCCAGGTCCTGGAACGGGCGGTTCATGTCGCCGGGCGCGAGGCCGAACAGCGTGCGCGCCTGGGCGTTGAACATCACCACGGCGCCCTCCGCGTCGAGCGCGATCAGGGCGTGCGGCGAGGACTCCAGCGCCAGGTCGCGCACCATCCGCTTGCGGCCCACCTCGCGCACGTCCCGGCCCAGCTCGGCCCCGATCCGCGCGGGCATCGCGGCGTGCGGCATGGGGGTGCTGCCGGGACGGCGGCGAAAGACCCGGTGCCGCATGCTCGCGACCTCGAAGCGCTCGCTCTCGGACAGCAGCATCTCCGCCTTGCCCAGGAACAGGTGCGCGCCCGGACGCAGCGCGAAGTGGAAGCGCTCGACGATCTGGGACTGCGCCTCCATGTTGAAGTACATCAGCGTATTGCGGCACACGAGCAGGTCGAGCCGCGAGATCGGCGCGTCCCTGGTGATGTCGTGCCGCCCGAAGATCACCCGGCGGCGCAGATCGGGCCGGAAGACGTGGTTGCCGCCGCTCGACTCGAAGTAGCGGTCGCGCAGCTCCGGGGCGAGCGCCTCGAGCGCCTTGACCGGGTAGACCCCGCCGCGCGCCTCGCGCAGCGCGTCCTCGTCCACGTCGGTCCCGTAGATCTTCAGCCGCCGCGCGCACGCTTCCACCCCGATGGCCTCGGCGAACAGGATGGCCAGCGTGTACGCCTCCTCCCCGGTCGAGCAGCCCGCCGACCACACCCGGATCTCGCCGTCCCCCGCGTTCTCGGCCAGGATCCGCGGGACCACCTCAGAGGCCAGGTACGTCCACGACTCGTCGTCCCGGAAGAAGCCGGTGACATTGATCAGAATGGTGTTGAACAGCTCGTTGAACTCGTCCGGGTCCGCCTCGAGCACGTCCCGGTAGTCGCGGTACGAGGCGGTGCCGAAGTCCGCCATCCGCTTCCGGATCCGCCGGGCCAGCGAGGTCCGCTTGTAGCCGGTGAAGTCGAAACCCCGGGAGTCGCGGAGGTAGACGAGCAGTTCCTCGAGCTCGTCCTCGACGGTGGCTGAGCCCTCTGACGTGGCCATGGTTCCCTCCGGGATCGGTCCGGTTCAGCCTAGTCGATGGCGGCGGCGACGGGCCTGAACGAGTGCGGCCACGTCCGCGTATTCCAAGAGTGAGACCCCTGATGCGCATTCCTCCGAGAGAGGCGGGCCCCCATGCACGACCTCGCCGAAGCATCGACCACCCCCGCGATCGTGCCCGCGTCCCTGCGCGTCACGCTCGCCTGCGGACAGAACCTGGTCTCCGCCGAGTTCGCCGGGATGCGGCCGCTGCCGTCGGCGCCGACGGTCTACACGCCGTTCCACTGGACGCCCGGCCCGGAGCAGGCGCCGACGCTGGCGGTGGCCCCGGTCTTCCTCGGGGTCGGCGAGGGCGGCCGCCTGTTCGTCGACCTGGCGCTGGCCCCGAGCGTGATCACGGTGACCGGACGCAAGCGGGTACGCGACGAACTCGGCGCCGAACTGGTCAACCGGCTCGGCGCGGCGATCCGGGAGGGGGCACGCCGGTTCGCGGCGGTGGTGGCGGGCGCCCCGTTCGACCTCGACCTGCTCGTCGTGGACCCGATCCGGGTCGGGACGCTGGACGACTTCGACCCGACGACGCTGCCAGAGCCGGTCGACGTCTGCTTCGTGTTCTGCTCGCCGGCCCGGCCCGCCGACGCGCAGGCCGTCCAGCGGCTGAGCACGCCGGGCGGACGGCGGCGGATCGTGCCGATCCTGGTGGACGACGTGGTGGCGGCGGACTGGTCCCTGTTCGGCCGGTGAACGATTCCGCCGCCGCGCGCGTACCGCGGAGCATGGGAGCTTCACGCCTCAGGCGACGACGACGCGATGCCCCGCCCACGCCGATCGAACTGCTGCTCAGCGACCCGGCCACGGTCTACGCGGCGGCGGACGCGTTCGCGCAGGCCGAGCAACCGGAGGCGGCGGCCTGGCCGTTCGTTGCCTCCGTCGGCCTGCGCACGGTCACGCTCCGCTGGGCGTTCGGCCCGGCCTCCTCGGTCCCGGAACCCGCGCCGCCGTGGCGCCCCGGCCGGGACACCCGAGTGTGGATCGCGGACCGCGAGGAGCTGAACTCAGGCGCCCCCGAGGCAGCGGTCCAGGACGCGGGCGGCACGCTGGTGATCGGCCAGTTCGAGGAGACCGTAGTCTTCATCAACACCTCGCGCGCCCCCGGCCCGATCGCCGTCACCCGAGGCCACGACGCCGAGGAGACCGAACTCCTGCGCGAACTGATCGCCCGCCAATCCCGCAGCCTGGGCGCCGAGTGGCTAGACGGCTCGACCGCGCACGGCGACACCGCCGAGGCACGCCGTGGCGCCTGGTGGCCCATAGAGATCGAAGACGACGCGATCGTGCTGCTGGGCCTGGCGATCGCCCGCATGTTCACCGCAGACGAGGCCCGCCTAGCCGTCGAACTGATGCACCGCACGGCAACCGAGGAACGACCGCGCCAAACGGTCGTAGTCGGCCGCGAGGTCGAAGCAGTCGAGGCTGAGGCACCCGAAGACGCCGAGGTGCAGCCCGAGACCCCGGCAACCGACGTCGAGTACATCGAGAAGTGGCGCAGGCTCGGCTACGTCGGAGAGGAGACCGAACACACCCGCCAGCCCGGCGACGCCGAACTCGAGGACTGGCTACGACAGGTGAAAGCCGCAGCCACCGCGACCGCGACCGCGGTCGTGCACGCGCCGCAGCCACCACAGCCGAAGACCCAGCACACTGACGTCACCGACGCCGCACCCATCCCTGCAGTCTCGGCCGCAGCCGCCGCTCCCGAAGCCGCTGCTGCCCCCGCCTTCGCCCCCGCCTTCGCACCTTCTCCCGCGCCCGCATCTGCCTCCTCTCCCGCACCTGCTTCTGCTCCCGCGCCCGCTTTCACACCGGCTTCCACTCACGCACCCGCCCCCGCGTCCGCACCTTCTCCCGCGCCCGCACCTTCTCCCGCGCCCGCGTCTGCCTCCGCTCCCGCACCAGCACCGTCCCCCACCGCGGCGCGCACTCCCGTCTCCTCCCCCGCCCCCGCTCCCGTCGATGACGACCTCGACGACTGGGCCTCCGGGTTCGCCGTCTCCTCGGCCGACCAGACCGCACGCGGCTGAAAACCCCGCACTCCCCGCACCAGGCAAAGGACTCTGACACCCCCATGCGATTCGCCGTGACCGTCCAGGGCCGCAGCAGCACTCCGCGGCACGTGCTCGTCGGCGCCGGACCGGACACCCCGCTCGGGCAGACGGCGGCCGCGATCGCCGACGCGCTCGGCGAGCCGGGCACCGATCTGTACGAGGGGCCGCGCCGCCTCGAACCCGACGCGACCCTCGCCGTCGCCGGGCTGCACGAGGGGGCGCGGATCTCGTTCACGGCCGGGCCCGCCGCGCCCGCCGACCCGCCGCCGCTGCTCGAACTGCGCACGGTTTCCGGCATCAGCGCGGGGGCGATCCATCCGCTGCCGGCCGGGCGGCACAGCGTCGGATCCGCCGGGCACTGCGCGATCCCCGTGCCCGGGGCGGCGCCGCTGGCTGCGGAGATCACCGTGACGCCGGACGGAGTGGTCTCGGTGCTGCTGCACGAGGGGGCCACACTCGTCTCCGTCGTCGCGCCGAAATCCGCACCCGAACCCAAGCGGCAGCGCGGCGAGCCGATCGTGCCGAGGCCCGCGCCGCCGGAGCCGGTGGCGCCGCCCGGGGGCGGGTCCGGCGCGGTGTGGTGGCCCGCGGACGCCGACCTGCTGGTGCGCGACACCGTGCTGCGCTGGGCCGAGCCCGCGCCGCCGGACTCCTCCGTGCAGCCGACCGAGGACGGGATCGCGCTCGACTTCAACCGGCCGCCGCGGATCGTCGAGCCGGTGCCGCAGCGTCGGCAGCGGATCCCGAAGCGGCCGGTGTTCCGCGGCCGCAACCCGTTCCCGATGATCATGGTGCTCGCCCCGGCCGTCATGGGCATCGCGATGGCCGTGCTGCTGCACAACCTGCTGTACAGCATGTTCGCGTTCTTCTCCCCCGTGTTCGCCATCGCCAACTGGATCACCTCGCGCCGCAACGGACGCAAGAACTACAAGCGCGACCTGGCCGAGTACTACGTGCTCAAGGCCGAGAAGGAGAAGGCGATCGACCAGGCGGTGCGCGACGAACGCGTGCTGCGGCTCGAACTCACCTCCGACCCGGCCGCGCTGCGCCTGATCGCCACCGGCCCCGGCAACCGGCTCTGGGAGCGCCGTCGCCGGGATCCCGACCACCTGGTGCTGCGGCTCGGCACGGCGGATCAGCCCTCGATGCTCGAGGTCGAGGACACGGACCGCGGCGGCGAGTTCAACGACCGGGTGCGCTGGACCGTGCCGGGACTGCCGGTCGGCATCGCACTCGCCGACCGCGGCGTGGTCGGCCTGGCCGGGCCGCCGGAGCGGATCAGGCCCCTGGCGGGCTGGCTGCTCGCGCAGATCGCCGTGCTGCACAGCCCGCACGGCGTTCGCCTGGCCGTGCTGACCGACCCGGACCGCGCCGCCGACTGGGAGTGGCTGCGCTGGCTGCCGCACCTGCGCTCGCCGTACGCGCCGACCCTGCTGATCGGCAACGACGCGGAGACCGTCGGGCACCGGCTTTCCGAACTCACCGGCACGCTCTCGCGCCGCCAGGAGGCCGCCAAGTCGCCGACCGCCCGCGCGATCTTCTCCGACCCCGACCTGGTGATCCTGGTGGACGGGGCGCGCCGGATGCGTGACCTGCCCGGCATGATGCAGCTGTTCAAGGACGGGCCGAACATGCGGATGTTCTTCTTCTGCGTGGACCGCGAGGTGCGGATGCTGCCCAAGGAGGCCAGCTCGGTCATCGTGGACGACGGCGAGCGGGTGACGCTGCGTCAGGACGGCCTGCCCGAGTTCGCCGGGATCCGCCCCGACCTGGTCGACCCGGACTGGTTCGAGGACGTGGCCAGGTCACTCGCGCCGCTGCGGGACGCCACGATCGACGAGGGCAGCGTGCTCCCGGACCAGTTGCGGCTGACCGAACTGCTCGACCTCTCCGCCCCGGACGCCGACGTGATCGCCGAACGCTGGCAGGCTCAGCCCTCGTCCACGCTCGCGACGATCGGCATGGGCTACGACGGCCCGCTCTCGATCGACCTCGCGCAGGACGGCCCGCACGCCCTGATCGCCGGCACCACCGGCTCCGGCAAATCGGAACTCCTGCAAACCCTCGTCGCCGCGCTGGCTGCAGCGAACCGCCCGGACGAACTCACCTTCCTGCTCGTCGACTACAAGGGCGGCTCGGCCTTCCGCGACTGCGTGCACCTGCCGCACACCCTCGGCATGGTCACCGACCTGGACGGCCACCTCGTGACCCGCGTGCTGGAGTCCCTGGCCGCCGAACTGCGCCGCCGCGAACGCCTGCTGGCCGAGTTCGGCGCCAAGGACCAGCCCGACTATCTGCTCAAGCGTCGGCTGGAGCGCAGTATGCCTCCGCTGCCGCGCCTTCTCCTCATCGTGGACGAGTTCGCCACGCTGGTCCGCGAGGTCCCCGAGTTCATCCCCGGCATGGTCTCGCTGGCCCAGCGCGGTAGGTCCTTGGGCATCCACCTGGTCCTGGCCACGCAGCGTCCGGCCGGCGTAGTGTCCGCCGACATCAAGGCGAACACGAACCTCCGTATCGCACTGCGGGTACTCGACCCGAACGAGAGCAAGGACGTCATCGACACCGCCGACGCGGCCCTGATCCCGGCGAACCTGCCCGGCCGCGCCCTCGTCCGCCTCTCGCACCGCTCGGTCTCCGCATTCCAAGCGGCATACAGCGGCGCCCCGTTCCTGACCACCGAGGCCCCGACCACACCCGCCGCCGCCGTAGAAGTACCCTGGCTCAAGCTAGGCCGCCAGGACGAACTTCCACTAGCCCAACCCCCCGCCCCCGCGCCGGACTCCGAGTATGGCGAGACGGACCTCTCCATGCTCGTACAGGCCATGCGCCGAGCCGCCGAGGACCTGAAGATCGAGCGCCAGCCACGCCCCTGGCTGCCCGAACTCCCGGACCACATCACCCTCACCACGGTCGACGAACACGCGACCGCGACCGAGGGCCGCATCATCTCCACCGCCCAGCCCGGCCCCTTCGGCGCAATCAACGGCGAACGCGGCGGCGAGCTGCCACCCGTCGCGATCGGCATCGAGGACCTCCCCGTCATCCAGGAACAGCGTCCGGTGATGCTGGACCTGAAGACCTTCACCCACCTAGCGATCATCGGCACCGCCCGCTCCGGACGCACCCAGGCGCTACGCACGCTCGCAGGCGCGCTCGCCGAGCGGCACACGACCGCCGAGGTCCACATGTACGGCATCGACGCGGCAGGCGGCGGCCTGTCCGTACTCGACGCCCTCCCGCACACCGGCGCCGTAGTCGGCCGTGGTGACCTGGAGCGGATCGACCGCCTGCTGACCCGCCTCGCCGAGGAACTGACCCGACGTCAGGAGCTACTCGCCGAGCACCACGGCAACAACCTCACCGAACTACGTGCCGCGATGCCGCCCGGCCCGCGCCCCGGACACCTGATGCTGCTCATCGACGGCTGGGAGTCCCTGCACGCGACGATCAACGAACACGACAACGGCCGCCTGCTCGACGAGGTGCACCGCCTGCTCCGCGAGGGCGCCGCGGCCGGAATCCACGTCGTGATCGCAGGCGACCGGGGCCTGTCCAGCGGCCGGATGAGCAACCTGATCGAGCACCGCATGATGCTGCGGATGAGCGATAAGAACGACTTCATGGTCCTAGGCATGCGCGCCCAAGACGTGCCGACGAGAGTCCCCCCGGGCCGCGGCTGGCAGTCCGGCCACGTAGCCGAAATGCAGTGGGCCCTCCTCACCGAGGACCCCGCAGGCCAAGCCCAAGCCGAGGCTCTCCGCCAAATCGGCCGCACCGCCCACCAGCGCGACGCAGGCACCCTGACCGTGAACCGCCCGTTCACCGTGGGCAAGCTCCCCCTAGGCATCGAGTTCGCCGCCGCTTACCAGCAACTCGCCGAGGTCAAGCCCCTAGTAGGCCTGATCGGCATAGGCGCCGACGAAACCGGCCCGGTGACGGTCGACTTCACCGGCCGCGGCTACGCCTTCGCAGTAGCCGGCCCCAGCGGCAGCGGCCGCTCCAACACTCTCGCCACCCTCGCGATCTCCCTCCTAGCCGCCCGCACAAAACTGCTAGTAGTCACGCCACGAGAATCCCCCCTCCGCCGCCTAGCCGCCGACCCCAACGTCCGCGTACTCACAACCGCCCAGCCAGACGCCCGCGAGATCGAAGAGGCACTGGAGCACCTAGGCACCCCCTGCGTAGTAGTCATCGACGACGTAGACCTCCTGGTAAGCGTCCTCGCCATAGACGCCCCCCTCCGCAACCTAGTCCGCACCGGCCGCGACCGAGGCATAGGCCTAGCCTTCGCCGGTTCCGCCGAGGTACTGCTCCAGAACCCGACCTCCTGGATAGGCGAAGCCCGCCGCGCCCGACGAGGCGTACTCCTCCAGCCCCAATCCATGAACGAAGGCGACCTGATCGGCGGCCGTCTCCCCATGGAAATAGTCCGCCGTCCTCTCAAAGTAGGCCGCGGCTACGTAGCCCACCCCACCACCGGCGCCGCCACCGCCGTAGCCCTCCCCCTGACCGAGTTGCGGGAGGCCTAAGCGGTCGGTGCTGTTCGCTGTTCGGCTGCGGGTGCGTCGCTTTGCTCCGCTGCCCTGGTTTGCGTTTGCCCACCCTCCCACCCGTTGCGTAGCAGCGCTGCCTGCGGTTTCAATCTGAAGGTCAAGGTCAACGTCAAAGGCGCCTCCGG
>DATJIF010000057.1:0-12432 GCA_035493475.1 Actinospica sp. | reverse complement strand
GCGGGCCGGACGGTGTCCGGCCCTTCTCGACCTTGCTCCGGGTGGGGTTTACCGAGCCGCCCACGTCACCGTGGGCGCTGGTGCGCTCTTACCGCACCGTTTCACCCTTACCGCCGCGGGCTGTCGGGCCCGGGCGGCGGTCTGTTCTCTGTGGCACTGTCCCGCGGGTCACCCCGGGTTGGCGTTACCAACCACCCTGCCCTGTGGAGCCCGGACTTTCCTCGAACGCACCGGTCACCCGGCATGCTCGCGGTCGCCCGACCGACTCGCCGCGTCGGCAAGTGTAACGCCTGGGACGGCGGTGGCGTGTCACCCCACGTGGCCGAGCGCCAACTGCGTGAGGAGCGCGGCGCCGTCGGGCAGGACGCTGTCGTCGAAAGCGGCCTCGGGGGCGTGGTTGGAGGGGGCGGTGTCCACGTCGCGGCCGTCGATCGCGGCGCCGAGGAAGACCATGGCACCGGGGACGCGCTCGAGGACGCGGGAGAAGTCCTCGGCGCCGGCGAGCGGGTTGGGCAGCCGCTCGAAGCGCTCCTCGCCGAAGAGTTCGCCGACGGTGCGCTCCACGGTATCGACGGCGGCCGCGTTGTTGACCGTCACCGGGTAGAGGCCCTCGAAGCTCGCGTCCACCTCGAGGCCGTGCGCCTGCGCTATCCCCTCGACGACGCTGAGCAGCACCGGACGCACCTTCTGCTGCGTGGCCTGCGAGAAGGTGCGGACCGTGGCGTCGAAGTGCACGGTCTCCGGGATGATGTTCTCCTTCGTGCCGCCGTGGAAGGAGCCGACGGTCACCACCACCGGGTCGAAGATGTCGAACTTGCGGGTCACGGCGGTCTGAATCGCCGTCACCATCTCGCAGGCGGCCGGGATCGGGTCGTTCGCGCGGTACGGCGAGGAACCGTGGCCGCCCTTGCCGCGCACGGTCACCCGCAGGTCGGCGCAGGAGGCCATCAGCGGTCCGGCCTTGGCGGTGAACACGCCGCGCGGGATCTGGTTGCTGAACACGTGCAGCGCGTACGCGGCGTCCGGGGCGGCCCCGGCGGCGTCGAGCAGGCCCTCGGCGAGCATGTGGCCCGCGCCGTCCTCGCCCTCCTCACCGGGCTGGAACATGAACACGACGTTCCCGGCCAGGGTCTCGCGGCGCGCGGCGAGCAGCCGGGCCGCGCCGACGAGCATGCTGGTGTGCAGGTCGTGGCCGCACGCGTGCATCACGCCGTCGAACCGGGAGACCTCCACATCGTGCACGGCGGCCTCGCGCAGCGGCAGCGCGTCCATGTCGCCGCGCAGCAGCACGGTCGGTCCCGGCCGCCCGCCGCGCAGCACGCCGGTGACGGAGTTGAGCGCCGTGCCGAGCGAGAGCTCGAGGCCGAGGCCGTCGAGCGCGCCGAGCACCTTCTCCTGCGTGCGCGGGAGGACGAGGCCGAGCTCCGGCTCGCGGTGGATCGCGCGGCGCAACCGGGCCAGTTCGGGGGCTATTTCCTGTGCGTCTGCGGTGACTGCCGCGGCATCGTTCGACATGCCCCGGAGCATAAGTGGCACTGACCGGCTATGGCCAGTACAGGGCGGCGGCTTCCTTCACCTTTTCCAGCAGCTTGCGCGCGGCGAGTCCGGTGGCGAGCGCCGTGGCGCCGAAGAAGATCAGCCACAGGCCGAGGATCCAGGCGAGCACGACGAGGCTGGCGCCCGGGAAGAGCATGATCAGCACGCCGACGACCATCGCGAACACGCCGCCGGTCATGCCGGGCGAGCGGCCGAGCGCGCCGCTGGCCCGCTGCCGCGCCCCGAAGGTGGTGAGCGCGCCGCTGACCAGCCAGAACACGCCGATGACGAGGGCCAGGCTGGCGGCCGCGTTGAACGGCTGGGCCAGGCAGACCAGGCCGAAGACGACGGAGAGCGCCGCGAGCACCAGGGCCACGACCCGGGCCACCGGGTCCACGCCCTTGAGCTGGATCGCCGACACGAAGCGGTACCCGCCGGTGATCAGCAGGTAGACGCCGAACAGCACCGTCAGGGCCTTGACGGTGTGGTGCGGCCAGAACAGCACCAGGACGCCGAGCACCACACCGGCGCCGCCGAAGAGCACCGGCAGCAGCCACATCTTGCGCCACCGGCCCGACTCCAGGCCGCTCGGGATGCGCGGATGCCCGCCGGGCCGACCGCGACCGCCGCCCGCGCCGGGCCCCGGCTCGACGACCTCTCCCTCCAGCGGATCGCTCACGCGGCGTCCTCCTCGTTCCTCAAAGACCGCTCGGTACGATGCTCTCATGTCCGCCACTCCTAGACCGTCCGACGAGGAGCGCGAGGACGACTCGCTCGAAGCCTGGCAGCAGCACCTCACGGCGATCAACCACGCGATCAGCGCCGACTTCCGGCGCGCGCTCGCCGCGGCCGTGGTCGCCTGCCTCGGCCTCGCGCTGACCTGGGCCTCCGGCGGGGTGCTCGGCGACCAGCGCAGCACGCCGATCGGCTACTTCAGCAAGCACGGCACCGCGGCCACGGTCTGCGCGGTCGCCGGCGCGGTGATCTTCTTCGCCTCCGGCGTGGTCGCGGTGCGCTCGGCCACGAAGGAGATACTGAAGGCCGTGCCCTCGAAGGTGGGCGACGACCGGAAGGTGGGCCTGCGCTGGATCTGCCTGGTCGCCGGCTACCTGCTGGTGATCTTCGGCACGCTCGGCGCCCTGAACGTGCCGATCGAGCGGCTGGCCCTCGGCGCCTCGATCACCGGCGTGATCCTCGGCATCGCGGCGCAGCAGTCGCTGAACAACGTGTTCGCCGGGCTGATCCTGCTGGTCGTGCGGCCGGTGTCGGTCGGCCAGGAGATCTCGATCCGCTCGGGCCCGATCGGCGGTCCGTACACCGGCGAGGTCGTGGACATGACGCTCACGTACGTGCGCCTGGCGACGATGCGCGGCGAACTGCTGCTGCCGAACTCGACGATCCTGACGGCCGTGATCGGCCCGCCTGGGGCCTTCGAAGAACAGCCGGTCACGCCGACGCCGACCGCTCCGTCCGCCGATCCGCTGCTAGCCGCCGAGCTCTCGCCACGTCGCGACTAGCGCGTCGGTCACGTCCCGGCCGCGCACGGCGATGCGCAGCCAGTCGGGGCCGAGGCCGGGGAACGTGTCGGCGCGCCGCAGTGCGAAGCCACGTTCCCGGAGCCTGAGCCGCAGCTTGTCGGCGCCCTCGACGTGTACGAGCACGAACGGCGCCCGTGCGTGGTCGCGTGCGGGCAGCGCGACGCCCGGCAACTCCAGCAGCCGGCGTTCCAGGTAGAGCCGATCCGCCTCCGCCGCCACGGCCAGTTTCTCCGCCTCGGCCTGCGCGTACGGTTCGCTGCACGCGATCGCCGCCGCGAGCGCGGGAGTCGAGACGGACCAGAGCGGCTGAGCCTCCCGCAGCACGGCGAGCACGGCCGCGTCGCCCACCGCGTAACCGATGCGCAGTCCGGCCAGGCCCCAGGTCTTCGTCAGGCTTCGAAGAACGACGAGGCCGGGAAGCCGCGTCGAGGCCAGCGTCTCTGGCTCACCGGGGACGGCGTCCATGAAGGCCTCGTCGACCACGAGGGTGCGCCCCGGCCTGGCCAGCGCGGCGATATCGGCCGCCGGATGTAGCACGCCTGTCGGATTAGTCGGATTACCCACGACCACCAGATCAGCGTCCTCAGGCACCAACGCCGGGTCGAGCCGGAATCCGTCCGCAGCCGTCAGCAGCACCCGCTCGACCTCGTGACCGGCAGCCAGCAGCGCGGCCTCCGGCTCGGTGAACTGCGGATGCACGACCACCGCACGCCTCGGCCGCAGCGCCCGCGCCAGCAACACGAACGCCTCCGCCGCCCCCGACGTGAGCAGCACCTCGCCCGCCGCACGACCGTGCAGCCGCGCCACGGCCGATGTGGCATCCGTCGCATCCGGATACGCCGCGAGCTCCGGCAACGTCGCCGCGATCCGGTCCAGCAGCCAGCGCGGCGGACACGGAATCCGGACATTGACCGCCAGATCGACCAAGCCGGGCCCGACTTCGCGATCCCCGTGGTGTCTGAGGTCGGGCGCGTCGGTCATTGGGCCATCATGACGTCCCAGAGCGGGGGCATCCAAGCCGGGCCCGAGTCGCCCAGGGCCTGCGCGGGGCTCAGGTCTAGATCAGCGGAGCGGCTCAGCGGCAAGCATGGGCGTCTGCCCGGGGCGGCCTCATACTCGGTCGTCTGTGGGCGCTCCGGGCGGACGGCCAGGCGCCGCCGATCAGCCGCTCCGCCTAGAGCTGAGCCCCGCGCAGGCCCTAGGATCCCCGGGTGAGCACGCAGACCCGGTCGTCCACCTTGGCCTCAGCCACAGCCCTCGCGGCCGGTCTCCTCGCCGGTTACGCGGCCGATTCGATACTCGCCGACCCGCAGCGCGGGCATCCCGTCGCCCTGTTCGGCCGGGCGGCGCGCAAGTTCGAGCAGGTCTGCTACGCGGACTCGCGCACCCGCGGCGCGCTCTACACGGCTGTGTGCGTCGGCGGTTCGGCGGCGCTCGGTGTCGCGATCGACCAGGCGGTCGGGCGACGGCGCGGGCTCGCCCTGGCCGCCACCGCGTCGGCCGCGTGGACGGTGATCGGCGCGAGTTCGCTGCGGCGCGAGGCGGACGCGATCGGGGATCTGCTGGAGCAGGGGGATCTGCCGGGCGCGCGCGAGCGGCTGCCGCGGCTGTGCGGCCGGGACGCGCGCGGCCTGAGCGAGACGGCGTTGGCGCGCGCGGTCATCGAGTCGGTCGCCGAGAACACGTCGGACGCCGTCGTCGCGCCGCTGTTCTGGGGCGCGGTCGCGGGCACGCCGGGGCTGCTGGCGTACCGGGCGGCGAACACGCTGGACGCGATGGTCGGCCACCGCAACGAGCGCTACAACAATTTCGGCTGGGCCTCCGCGCGCCTCGACGACGTGCTGAACCTCGCCCCCGCGCGGCTGACCGGACTGCTCACGGTGGCCGCCGCGCCGACCGTCGGCGGGCTGCGTCAGCAGACGTGGAACGTGCTGCGGCACGACGCGCGCAACCACCCGAGCCCGAACGCAGGGCACTGCGAGGCCTCGGCGGCCGGTGCGCTCGGCGTGCGGCTCGGCGGCACGAACGTGTACGGCTCTCGGGTCGAGGAGCGCCCGCAGTTGGGCAACGGACGTTCGCCGCGCGGCTTCGACATCGCCCGCGCGAACAAGCTCTCGAAGGCGGTCAGCACGACCGCCGCCGTGCTGCTGTCGGCGGGCGCGGTGCTCGGACGCAGGGGTCTGCGGCATGGCTGAGCGCGTCCGGGGCAGCCTGTTGGTCGCGGGCACGACGTCCGACGCCGGAAAGTCGGTCGTCACGGCCGGGATCTGCCGCTGGCTGGCGCGGCAGGGCGTGTCCGTGGCGCCCTTCAAGTCGCAGAACATGTCCAACAATTCGGCCGTATGCGTGAACCCGACCACCGGCGAGGGCGCCGAGATCGGCCGTGCGCAGGCGATGCAGGCGGCGGCCGCGGGCATCACGCCGGATCCGCGGATGAACCCCGTGCTGCTCAAGCCGGGCTCCGACCGCAGCAGCCAGGTCGTGCTGCTCGGCCGCCCCTACGCGAACGCCGACGCGCTCTCGTACCAGGACCTCAAGCTCGAACTGCGCGCGCACGTCCTCGACGCGTACGACTCGCTGCGTGCCGACTACGACGTCGTGGTCTGCGAAGGCGCGGGCTCGCCGACCGAGATCAACCTGCGCGAGGGCGACCTCGCCAACCTCGGCCTGGCCCGCGCGCGAGGCCTCGCCACGATCGTCGTCGGGGACATCGACCGCGGCGGCGTGTTCGCGGCCTTCCACGGCACCGTCGCGCTGCTCGAACCCGAAGACCAGGCTCTGATCTCAGCGTTCGTCATCAACCGGTTCCGCGGCGACCCGGCACTGCTCGACCCGGCGCTGAAGATGATCGAGGAGTTCAGCGGTCGGCCCACGCTCGGCGTGCTGCCGTACCTGCGCGACCTGTGGATCGACGCCGAGGACTCGCTCAGCCTGGAGAACCTGCCCGAGATCGCGCCGACGCCCGGCGCCGCGCCGCTGACCGTGACCGTCGTGCGCCTCCCCCGGATCTCCAACTTCACCGACGTGGACGCGCTGCGGCTCGAACCAGGGGTCGAAGTCTCGTTCACGACCTCGCCGCGCGGCATCGCCGAGGCCGACCTCGTGCTGATCCCCGGCACGAAGTCCACCGTCGCCGACCTGGAGTGGATGCGGGACCGGGGCATCGCGGACGCCGTCCTGGCCCGGCACGCGAAGGGCGGCGCGATCCTCGGCGTCTGCGGCGGCTACCAGATGCTCGGCCGGACGATCGAGGACGAGGTGGAGAGCCGCGTCGGCCACGCCGAGGGGCTCGGGCTGCTGCCGGTGCGCACCACCTTCGCCGAAAGCAAAACCCTGGCACGCCCGGCCGGCCACGGGCTCGGCGCGCCGATCGGCACCGCGTACGAGATCCACCACGGCGTCGTCGAGGTGCTCGGCGGCGACCCGTTCATGACGGAGTCCGCCGACCCGGCCTCGCGCGCGCTGGACGGCTGCGCGCACGGCCGCGTCCTCGGCACGCTCTGGCACGGCGCCCTCGAATCAGACCTCTTCCGCGCCGCGCTGCTGGAGTGGGTCGCCGGACCGCGCCCGCGTTCCGGCGCCGACTTCGCCGCCGCCCGCGCCGCGCAGTTCGACCGGCTCGCCGACGCCGTCGAAGAACACGTCGACACCGCGGCGCTGCTGCGGCTGGTCGAGCACGGGCCCACACCCGATCTAGCGCTTCTGCCGCCTGGCTCGGCGCGTCGCTCCCACACTCGCTTCAGGTGAGTCTGATGGAATCTCATGAGGTGGGCATGAAGATTCTTCGACGGCGAAACCACTGACCCTGTTTCGGCGTTGTACTCACCGGGTGACGTGTACGCGGGGCGGGACCGACTGGGAAAGAGCGAGGGTACGTGGGCGAGTTCGGCAGTCGGCCGAGCCTGATCGCAGGGCTCGTACTGGCCATCCTGGGCATCCTCGGCGCGGCGACGTGGTCGCTGGCCGTCGGCGGCCCCGGCTATCGACCGGGACTGACGGTCACCGCGGCCGACCCGAGCGAGGACGCGGTCCCGACGACCGCGCTCGTGCAGACGACGGCGGCGCGCTTCGTCTACCCGGGCCGGCTGAACCTCGACTGGCCGTCCTCGGGCAGCGCGGCGATCGAGGTCGAGGGGATGGGGCTGCTCGGGCACGACGGCGGCATGACCTCGCGGCACGCCATCGCGAGCATCACGAAGACGATGACCGCGTACGTGATCCTGCGCGACCACCCGCTGACCGCCACCTCGTCCGGCCCGACGATCACACTCACCAAGGCGATGGCCGAGGAGTACGAGAAGGCCATCGACGCGGACGAGTCGGCCACCGTGACCGTCACCGGCGAGCGGATCACCGAGCGGCAGGCCCTCGAGGCGCTGATGCTCGCCTCCGCCGGGAACATGGCCGACGTCCTCGCGATGTGGGACAAGGGCTCCATCAGCCCGTTCCTGGCCGAGATGAACCAGCAGGCGGCCGCGCTCGGCATGACCGGCAGCCGGTTCACCGACCCGGCCGGGCTCGCGTACAGCACGGTCTCCACCATGTCCGACCTGCTCAAGCTCGCCGAGGCGGTGCAGCGGGCCCCCGCGCTGGCCACGATCGTCTCCGAGAACAGCGCGTCGGTCCCGGTCGCCGGCACGATCTACAACGTCAACCGGGACCTCGGCTCGTACGGCATCGACGGCATCAAGACCGGCACCACCGCGGCCGCCGGGTCCTGCCTGCTGTTCTCGGCGCACATCACCGTCGGCGGGCACCGGCTCACCATCCTCGGCGTCGTGCTGGGCATGCCGGGCTCCACCGGCGTCCCGTACACCGCGCTGAACGCCGCCAAGGCCCTCATCGCGAGCGCCGAGTCGCAGATCGGGCAGGCGCACGTCGCGCGGGCCGGGCGGTCCGTGGCGGTGCTGGAGACGGACGGCACGAAGGTGGCCGACCTCGGCGTCGCGGACGGCCTCGACGTGGTCGGCTGGCCCGGGCTCGCGTACCGGGTGCGGGTCGGCGGCGACCCCGCCGCGGCGACGCTCGACGTCACCCAGACGGGCGGATCCTCCACGAGCGTGAGCGTGCCGCTGCTGAAGCTCGCCACCCCCTCGACGGCCACCGCCACGGCCGCGGCCAAGCGCTGATGGGAGCCTGAACCGGCGGTCCGACGCCCGGCCGTGGGGCGCATGTGGTGGTGGCGGGCGCCCGAGTGGTGCCGGTAAGGAGCGCGACACCGGGGTCGGCTACCATCAACGGTGTTTCACGATCAGAACACGCCCTGTGCCGGGGCGGACCGAAGGGGGTGGATTCGGGTGACCATGCTGGCTGCCCGGCGCCGACCGACCCACCGTCAGATCGTGCTCGCCGCGCTGGTCGCGCTGGTCTTCGTGGTGAGCCTGCTCACCTACCAGAACGGGTCGCTGAACTTCGGCGTGTACCGGCTCGACCTGGACGTCTACCGCGTGGGCGCGCAGGCCTGGATGCACGGGCGGGCGCTGTACGGCGACCTGCCGCCGATCTCCGACGGGCTGAACGAACCGTTCACCTATCCGCCGATCTCCGCCGTCGTGATGGCGCCGCTCGCGCTGATGTCGACCACCGCGGCCGGAGTCGTGATGACCGCGGTGAGCCTGAGCCTGTTCATCAGCGTGCTCGCGCTGTTCCTGCGGGCCTCGAAGCTGGCCACCGGCCGCGGCTCCTGGAAGCTCGCCGCGGCGATGCTCCCGCTGGCCGTGCTGGTCGAGCCGGTGCGCACCACGCTCGCGTACGGCCAGATCAACATCGTGCTGATGGCCCTGGTGGCGTTCGACTGCCTGCTGCCGGAGACCTGGTTCACCGTGCGCGGGCGGCGGATCGGCTGGCCGCGCGGCACGCTCACCGGCGTCGCCGCGGCCCTGAAGCTCACGCCGATGGTCTTCCTGCTGTACTTCGTGGCCCGGCGGGACTGGCGCGGCTGCCTCGGCGTCGCGGGCGGCTTCGTGGGCACGACGGCGCTGGGCTTCGTCTTCTGCCCGCACGACTCGTGGCAGTACTGGACCTCCACGGTCTTCAACACGAGCCGTATAGGCCTGCACGACTTCTCCAGCAACCAGTCGATCTCGGGCGTGCTGTTCCGCGCGCACCTGACCGGAAGCACCGAGAACCTCGTCTGGCTCGTCTGCTGCGCCGCGATAGGCGTCGCCGCGGTCACGGCCCTGTTCAAGGTCGCCAAGCAGGGCAAGCCGGTCACGCTGGTCGCCCTGGCCGCGTGCACGGAACTGCTGGTCTCGCCGGTCTCCTGGTCGCACCACTGGGTCTGGGCCTCGCCCGTGCTCGTGTGCGCCCTGGTCAAGGGCTGGCGGCTGCGTCCCGCCCAGGGCTGGCGCTACTTCGCCGGTGCCGCCGCCGTCACCGCCATATTCCTCTCCGAGCCGCAGATGTGGTTCCCGCACCAGGACAACCTGGAGCTCGGCTGGGGCTGGTGGGAGCAGATCATCGGCAGCGCGTACGTGTGGGTGGGCCTGACCACGCTGCTCATCTTCGCCCTGCGCCCCGCCAGGCCCGCGGCGGGCGGTGAGCGCCCGGGCAGCGCCGTGGAGCCCCGCCCCCGGGCCGACCAGCCCAGGACCGACGCGGGCGACCAGGCGGCCATGGAGAGCCTCACCAAGGAGGCCTCAGCCGGAGCCGGCATCCTGCGCAGCTGCTGAGTCCGGATCCACGAACGCGGAAGGCGCCCGATCCCCCAGGGGACCGGGCGCCTTCCGCGTTTCTCCGTCCGTCTACTTCTTGACCGGCTCGGCTTCGGTCGCCACCTCGGCGTCCTCCGCCGCCACGGCCGCGTCACCCTCGCTCGCGGGCTCCGGAACGGCCACCGCATCCGGCGTCGCGGCCGGCGCGGCCTCCGTGGCGGACCGGTCGGCCGAGGAGCCGCCGCGGGAGACCAGGGCGCGCAGCCGGGGCGGCAGGAACGGCCCGTCCACCGTCGAGACCCACAGGTCGCGGAAGCCGAAGTACGTCGCGAGCACGAGCAGCAGGTCGCGCAGGCAGACCACGAGCGTCACGACCACGTGGGCGTGCAGCAGCTCCTGGAAGGCGAACGGGAACTCGTACTGGGTCAGCGGGAGGCAGATCAGCACGAGCAGCGAACTGCGGCGCTGCGTCGTGTCCTTGTAGAGCAGGCAGAACCCGGCGACGGCGAGCAGCCAGATCAGGTACTGCGGGCTGATCACGCGGCTGGTGACGATCATGATGAGCGTGCCGACGAACGTGGCGTCCGCCATCACCGCCGGGCGCCAGGTCTTGCGCCACCACCAGTAGAGCATCAGGCCGAAGCCGCAGACCATCGACGCCAGCGCCGCGTAGTACGCGAGCGAGATGACGTACTTGATCATGCCGTTGCCGTCCGCGGTGACCTGGTACGAGCCGTAGACCACCTTCGTCGTGATCACGTGCTCGAGGTGCAGGCGCTTGCCGAGCACGAACGGGATGCCCCAGACGGACTCGATCTCGATACCGCGGTTGCCCTGGTTGCTGATGAAGTTGAGCGTGCCGCTGAAGAAGAGCGACATCGTGGCGATCGACCCGATGACGGACGCGACGATCGTGGCGATCGTCTGCCAGCCCCGCTTCGTGCGCGGCATACCGAACACGGCCAGGCCCGGCCAGATCTTGATCGCCGCGCCGAAGCCGATCAGCACCCCGGCCACCCAGCGGCGGTTGTTCAACTGGCGTCCGCGGCTGCCGTCGGCCAGGACGGCCGGAAGGCCCCTGCCGAGCAGCGCCAGCGCGACGACCACGCACAGCGCCGGGAAGACGTCGTAGCGGCCGTACACTATCGGGCCGAGCAGCGGGACGCCGAGGATCCAGTACCAGGGGCCGGACCAGGTGTCGCGCCGGGTGGCCGTCCACACCAGCATCGTCGTGATCACGCAGTCGGCGAGGAAGGTCATCGCCGTGAAGCCGGTGAGGTAGTGGATCCCGATCGTGTGCGAGAGCCACTGCGGGAAGACCAGGATCGGCGCCAGCAGCGGCGGGTACTGCCACTCCGTGTCGTGCGGGATCTGACCGTAGTAGAGCGAGTTCTGCGCCCACTTCAGGTAGATGCTGACGTCGCCGACGCTCTCCTTGCCGTACTTGCCGAGGAAGTGCTCGGTCGCGACCAGGTAGAGCAGCGCCCGGGTCACGAACCAAACGGCCAGCGCCGTGATCACGCGCCGCTTGGTCAACGACAATTTCATGTGGGCCTTCTTCTCCCGGGGAGTACGGCGGCCGGGATCCTGACGGACCGTCGGGCGCGCAGCGACGGTGGCGGACCAGCGGCATCATACGGTTTCCGGCTAAGGTGGGGCCGCCAGCCCAGCGATCTATGACGGAACCGTTCCACGATGTTTATCTTCATTCCACCATCGGAGACCAAGGCCTTCCCGAGTGACGCCGCCCCGGTCGATCTCGGTTCCCTTGCACTTCCGGAGCTCGCGCCGACCCGCGAGGCCCTGTGCGACGCCCTGGTCCGCCTGGCCTCCGGCCCCAAAACCAAGGCCCTCGAAACCCTCGGCATCAGCGAGGGACAGGCCGCCGAATTGGTACACGATCGGGAACTGCGGACCGCCCCCGCCGGGCCCGCCGCCGACGTGTACACCGGCGTCCTGTACGACGCACTCGATCTGCCTACGTTGCGCCACCGTGGTCTGATCTTGGATCACGTGCTGATCTTCTCCGGCCTCTGGGGCGTCCTGAGGCCCGACGACCGCATCCCCCACTACCGCTGCTCAGCAGGCGTAAAACTCCCCCGCGCAGGCTCAGTGTCGACGACGTGGCGCAAGCACCTCCGCGACCCCCTGGCAGCCCACATCGCCGACGATCTGGTCGTGGACCTGAGGTCCGGCGCCTACGCCACCCTCTGGTCCCCCACCGCCAACGCCGTAACCGTCCGCGTCCTCCACGAACGCGAAGTCGGCGGAGTCGTCAAGCGAACGGTCGTCTCCCACTTCAACAAGGCCACCAAGGGCCGCCTAGCCCGCACCCTCCTGGAAGCAGGCCACCGCCCCCGCAAGCCCGAAGAGTTCATCGACGTAGTCCGCGACCTCGGCTACACAGTCGAGCGAGGCCCAGAACCCACCAAACCAGACGCCCCCACCGCGATCGACATCGTAGTAAGCGAGCTCTAACCAGCGGCTCCGCTTACACCCGGCCCTACCTACGTCGCCGGCACTGCGCTCGTTCCTCGCTCCGCACCGGCAACTACGTCCGGGCACCCGCCCACCCGCCCTAGCCTTCGGCCCGCTACCTACGCTCCCTCGTACCTCGGTCACTACGTCAGCGGGCCTTCGGCGTTCCCGTATTGCGCACTTTCCATTCGGCGAAAGTCAAAAGCACCCAACAACACCGCCCGGCT
>DATJIF010000056.1:0-181509 GCA_035493475.1 Actinospica sp. | reverse complement strand
CGTCTCGAGCACCTGCGTCACCGAGGTGCCGCCGACGCCGTGCAGGGGCGTGTAGACGACGGCCAGCTCGCGCGGACCGTCGACGGCCAGGCCCGCGACCGTGTCGAGGTAGTGGTCGACGAGGTCCTCGCCGAGCACGGTGCCCGCGCCGCCCCGGGGGAGCTGGTCGAGCCGCCCCACGGCCGCGATGTGCCGCGCGATGTCGGCGTCGGCGGGCGGCACGATCTGGCTGCCGTCGCCCAGGTAGACCTTGTAGCCGTTGTCCTGGGGCGGGTTGTGGCTGGCGGTGACCATCACCCCGGCGGCGCAGCCGAGCTCGCGGATCGCGAAGGCCAGCACCGGGGTGGGCAGGGCCCGGGGCAGCACCCAGGCGGTGAACCCGGCGCCGGTCATGATCTCGGCGGTGTCACGGGCGAAGACGTCGGAGTTGTGCCGGGCGTCGTAGCCGATCACGACCGAGCCGCCGGTGCCGCCGGTGGTCTCGCGCAGGTAGGCCGCCAGGCCCGCGGCCGCGCGCTGCACGACGACCCGGTTCATCCGGTTCGGCCCGGCACCGAGGGCGCCGCGCAGGCCCGCCGTCCCGAACGCCAGCGTGCCGCGGAACCGGTCGGCCAGCTCGGCCTGGGCGGCGCCGGCCTCCTCGCCGTCGCCAGAGGCCACCAGCACCAGGTCGTGCAGGTCGGCGGCCGTGGCGGGGTCGGGATCACCGGCGATCCAGGCCCGGGCACGCTCCAGCAGGACGTCGACGGCGGGGCTGCTCACCGGAGCAACCTAACCCTGTCGCCCGTCGTCGGAATCCCCGGACGTCCGGGGATTCCCTCGCTTGTCAGGCGTTGCAACACCTGACAAGCGTCAGCAGAGCCTGACAAGCCGAGGACCCCGTGGGCAGGACGGCGCGTACGGTGGCGGCTGTGGGCGACCTCGACCGCAGCATCCGGGGACTGGCGGACCGCCTGGGCACGGATCGGTTCGTCGAGGTGTGCTGCGACCTGCTCGGGGGCGCCGACCGTGACGACCACGCGGACGCGCTCGCGGCGCTGACCGGTCACGGGCGAGAGACGTTCGGCGACCGTCGGTCGCTGCAGGACTACTGGGTGCGCAGCTGGGGTGCGCGCGGGCTGCTGCACGTGTGGGACGACGCCGCCACGCCGGCGGTCGTCGCCGGCCTGGCCGACGAGCACTGGCGACCGGCCGAGATGTGCCTCAAGGTCGTCGCCCGCCACGAGGTCGCCGGAGCCGGTGACGGGGCGGAGCGGCTGGCCGACCACCAGCTGCCCCGGGTGCGCCGGCAGGCCCTGCGGGCGCTGGCGGCGGTGGGCGACGTCGAGCACGTCGCGGTGGTGCGGTGCGCGCTCGGCGACCCCGACGCCGCCGTCCGGGGGCAGGCGGAACGCACGCTGGGTGTCCTGGCCCGGCGCCTGGACCTGCCCGGCGGGTGAGCCCGGAGGTCGGTCGAACCGGTCCACCCGGCTCGGACGACCCGGATCGGTCGACCGGGCTCAGTCGACCGGGCTCAGTCGACCGGGCTCAGTCGACGAAGTGACCGTCCTCGAAGGTGCGGCCGGTGTTGTCGACCTCGGTGTTGTCGGGCCGGTTCTCGGGCGCGAGGCGTCGTTCGCGCTCCTCGGCGATCTCGCGCTGCTCCTCCTCGCTGATCTCCATCTCGCGGAAACGTGCGCTGGGGTCGGAGCTCCCGGCCTGGCCCTCGACCTCCTCGCCGTCCTCCGAGCCGCCCTCGTGCTCGTCGTACCAGGCCTGCACGGTGGGCAGCTCGGCGTCGGAGTTGTCGACCTCGCTCATCTCGGGGCGCGCCTCGTCGTCGGGCAGGTGCTCCGCGGGCCCTCCGGACCCCTCGTCGGCGGGGGCGTCGTCGGTCTGCTCGTCGCTCATGGGCGCAGGCAACCACCGGGGGGTGACCTGCGCCACACCCCCGGTGCTGCCGCCGCCGGTCAGGCGTCGATCGAGGACATGTCGCCGTAGCGGTCGCCGGCCACGGCCCCGGGCGGTACGGCGGCCGCGAGCGCGGCGAGGTCGTCGGCGGTGAGCTCGACGTCCGCGGCGCCCACGTTCTCCTCCAGGTAGGCGACCCGCTTGGTGCCGGGGATGGGCACGACGTCGTCGCCCTGGGCCAGCACCCACGCCAGGGCCAGCTGACCGGGGGTGACGTCCTTGGCGTGAGCGATCCGGGCGATCTGCTCGACGAGCCCCAGGTTCGTCTCCAGCGCCTCGCCGTTGAAGCGCGGGAAGTAACCGGTGCGCCGGGAGTCGTCGTCGGCGAGGGAGTCGGCGGTCACGGCACCGGTGAGCAGGCCGCGACCGAGCGGGGAGTAGGGCACCAGGCCGATGCCGAGCTCGGCCAGCGTCGGCGCGACCGTCTCGACCTCGGTGCGGGTCCACAGCGAGTACTCGGTCTGCACGGCCGTGATCGGGTGCACGGCGTGCGCGCGGCGGACCAGGTCGGCGTCGAACTCGGAGACGCCGAGGTAGCGGACCTTGCCCTCGCGCACCAGGTCGGCCATCGCGCCGATGGTCTCCTCGACCTCCACGTTCAGCGGCGGCCGGTGGATGTAGTAGAGGTCGATGGTTTCGACGCCGAGACGCAGCAGCGAGCTCTCGGCGCTGCGCTTGACGTACGCGGCGTTGCCCCGGACCGTGCGCGCCGCGTCGCCTCCGGTGCGGTCGATGCCGAACTTCGTGGCCAGCTGCACGCGGTCGCGCCGGTCGTGGATCGCGCGGCCGACGAGGACCTCGTTGTGGCCGGAGCCGTAGATGTCGGCGGTGTCCAGGAAGGTCACGCCGAGGTCGAGGGCGCGGTGGATCGTGGCGATCGACTCGTCCCAGTCCCCGGGCCCGTAGAACTCGCTCATGCCCATGCAGCCGAGGCCCTGCGCCGAGACCTCGAGTTCGCCCAGCAGAGTGCGGTCCATGATTCTCCTTGTCCGATCAGCCCTGGAACGTGCAGTGCACCGGTCGCACCACGACGCGCACGCGCTGCGGCAGGTCGTCGAGCTGGGAGGCTCGCAGCGGCAGGCCGTAGCGGGCGGCGAGCGCGTCGAACTGCGCGCCGCCCTCGTCCGGGTCGAGGCTCTCGACCACCCCGCGCACCTCAATGTAGCGGTACGGCTGCTCCGGGTCGTTCACCGAGAGTGCGACGTTCGGATTGGCCCGCATGAAGGTGTACTTGGCCCGGTTGGTGGCCGTGGTGAAGTACAGCAGTTCGCCGTCGTACTGGAACCAGATCGGCGTCACCTGGGGTGTGCCGTCGGGCTTCACGGTGCCGAGGTGCCCGAACAGCGGACGTTCCAGCAGGTCGGCGTAGTTGGACGGGATCGGGTTCACGGCTGCGTTCCTCCCGGGGGCGGTACGGCGCCGAGCGCGGCCGTCGCGGTCTCCAGCAGCGCGCGCAGCGCCGTCCGGTCCTGCTCGCCGAGCGCGGCGTCGAGCCGCCGCTCCACCTCCCGGGCCGCGGCGTCCGCCTCCCGGGTCAGCTTCGCGCCGTGCTCGGTCAGGCGGACGACGAACACCCGCTGGTGGATCTCGGACGCCTCGCGCCGGATCAGCCCCTTGGCTTCGAGGTTGGTCAGGATGGTGGACATGTTCTGCGGGGTGACCGCGCCGAGCCGGGCCAGCTGCGCCCCGGAGAGCCCCGGCACGTAGCTCAGCGCCAGCAGCGCGGTGTACTGCGGAACCGTCAAGTCGAACGCGCGCAGCACCGACGCCTTGGCCGCCATCAGGGCCTGCTCGGCGCGCTTGACGGCGAATCCGGTGCGCGCGGCCACGTCCCGCTCGAACTCCGCGATGCGATCGGCCTGAGTCACGACTCTGATTAGAGCCAATGTTCTGATAGAAGTCAAGGTTGTGCGACGGAGGCCAGGAACTCGCCGAGGGTGCTCTCGGCCGTCGGAAGCAGACGCAGGAAGGCTGACCAGAAACCGGGCGGGGCCGACGCGGCGGCGGCACGGATGGTCGCGGCGTAGCGTTCGACCTGCGGGTCGGCGGGGTCGAGTCTCGCGAGGTAGGTGACCAGGTCGCGGGCCGTGCGCGCGGTGTCGAAGATCTCGTCGTCGCTGAGGGTTCCGTGCCGGTGGATCTCCCTGAACAGGACGCTGCGGTGGCTGGACTTCGGGTTGGCCAACGCGGCTCGCGCGGTCGCGGGATTCTGAGGTGCGAGCTGCATGAATACGTACTCCGGCAACGCGTCGATCAGCTCGGCCGGGAACTCGGGGCGGGAGGCCAGCGCGCACGCGACGACGCCGGGCAACGGTTCGGCCTGGTGCGCCTCGACGAGTTCGGGCCACGGGATGCCGCCCTGCGTGAGGAGGATCGCCTCGGCCTGGACGGCGGTCGTGCAGGCGCGCAGTTCGGCGACCAGATCGACGACAGGACCCTGATCCCGATAGAGGACGGCGGCGAGGCGGGTGCGCAGCTCGACCTTGTAGCACGCTGAGCTGTGGTTGGACGTGTCCAGGTGTGCGAAGTGGCCGTGTGCCCAGACGTGTACGGCGGTCGATGGGAACGAGCCGTAGGTCCAGAGCGCGAACACCTCGCGCGCCGGGACTCCCGCCGTGACGAGACGTTCGAGGATCAATGCCTTCAGCGGCCGGTCGTCTCGGACCCGCCTGAACCTCGGATCTGGCAACGTGGCCATGACGTCGGCGAGTACCGCGTCCGGGGCGTATGCGAGAACCCGCAGGTCCGGGTCGTCGGTGGCCAGCACGGGCGTGCCGAGGCGTCGGACGAGGCCGGTGAAGGTGCCCGGCCACGTGGCCACGTTCGTCGCCGCGGCGAGCCAGCGCTCACGGTCGGTGCCGCAGAGCGGGGCGAGCAGGGCGCCGATCGCGTTCCAGAAGGCGACCTGCTGGCGACTGTGGTTGTGGTCGTATCCGTTCACGACGTCGACCAGTCCGGACAGCCGTGGCGCGACGTGGATGAACTCCGTGGCGGTGCGTTCGTTCAGCATCAACCGGATGAGGCTCGGCCGGATCTCGCCGAGCCGCTCGGCGACCGGACGCACCAATCGATCCGGCACCACGCGGCGGCCGTTCAGCCGACCGGCCACGAGCGAGTCCCACGGCTCGATCAGCGCGAACACGAACTCCTCCGGGCAGTCCGGCCGTGCGATCAGGGCACGGGCATGCACCCGGCCGAACGGTTCCCGGGCGTGCGCGGCGGCCAGCCCCGGCCAGTCAGGGGACTGCGGCAGCGCGGCGTCCGCGGCGAGCACCGTGTCCGTGGCCAGCAGTCGGCCGAGGGTGTCGCCGATCGGTTCGACCGGCGGCGTGACCGGCGGTGCCGCACCCTCGGCGGCCAGCTCCGCGAACGCCGTCGCACGCAGGTCGTCCGGCAGCAGGTCGGCGGTCCACCAGACCAGCTGCCGGATCCAAAGCGACATGCCGTGCTACGCCTGGAGCTTCCGGACCGCCTCGAGCGCCTCGGTCACGTGCGCGCCGAAGTTCATCATCGAGTTGAAGGTGTGGCGCACCGTGCCCTCGCGGTCGATGACGTACGTGACCCGGCCCGGCAGCACGCCCAGCGTGGTCGGCACGCCGTAGAGCTTGCGGACCTTCCCGCCCTTGTCGCTGAGCAGCGTGAACGGCAGCTTGTGGTTGCTGGCGAAGGACGCGTGCTTCTCGGCGGAGTCGGAGCTGACGCCGATCACGTCCGCGCCGAGGTCGGTGAACGCCTCGTAGCTGTCGCGGAAGGCGCAGGCCTCGGCCGTGCAGCCGGAGGTCTCGTCCTTCGGGTAGAAGTAGAGCACGACGGCCTTCTCGCCGATCCGGTCGTGCAGGCTCACCTCTTCGCCGGTGCCCGACGGGAGGGTGAAGTCGGGTGCCTTGTCGCCTACGCCGATGCCTTTAGCCATGGGTCATGCGTCCTTTTCTGCGAGCCAAGCCGTGATGGTCTGAGCAGTCTCGTCGGGGAGTTCCATGTGCGGGACGTGGCCGCCGTCCTGACGTTCGTAGCGCCAGGACGGATGCCTGCGCGCGACGGCGTCGGCCGCGGCGATGCCGACGAGCCGGTCGTGCACGCCGTGGATCAGCAGGACGGGCGCGGTGATCGCGGCCATCTCGCGCCGGTAGCCCCGCCCGGCGCTGCGCAGCACGAGCGACCGCGCGCCGCCGACGTACGCCGCGACCGGGGTCAGGCCCTCGGCTTCCGCGGTCTCGGTGAGTTCGACCTCCGCGTCGAGCTGCTCGTCCGTCAGTCTGCTGAGATCCGCGTAGCAGTTGGAGATCGTGGACAGGGCGCGTTCGCGGGCGCCTGCGCGCGACCGGCGCTTGGTGAGCAGCATCGGGCCGACGTAGGGCAGCAGCGCGATGACAACGCCCGCGACCGCGGCCGGGTCCAGCCGTGCGCCGCGCGCCCGGGGCAGCACGGGGTCGAGCAGCACGACGCCGCTGACGAGTTCCGGGTGGGCCGCCGCCGTGATGATCGAGATCATGCCGCCCATCGAGTTGCCGACCAGGACGGCGGGCTCGCCGATCTCCTCGCGCAGGAACCGGGCGAGCAGGTCGGAGTTCGCGGCGACGTGCGCCGACTTGCGGCCGCCGGGCGTGTAGCCGAAGCCCGCGAGGTCGAGCGCGACCGGACGCGTCGTGGCGGCGAGGAGCGGACCGAGCGCGGTCCAGTTCGCGTGCGAGCCGCCGAGGCCGTGGACCAGCACCACGCGCGGGCCGTCTACGGGACCGCCGTACTCGACGCGGTGCGGCAACTGCCGTCTCGTGGCGGTCGTCATCGTGGGTCCCTGTCCGCTCGAGGGGTTCGAGCTCGCATGATATCGGCCCGCTGTTCTCCGCTGGCGTCCGCACCCGATCGCGCGTATAGTCGTCTGCAAGTAGTCGTGCACGAGTAATGGGAGCGAAGATGGCGAAGCGGCGGAAGGTGGGCAACCTGCTCGGGCTCGCCGTGCTCACGACCCTGCTCGAGCGGCCCATGCACCCCTACGAGATCGCCTCCACGCTGCGGGAACGCAACAAGGAGCAGGACATGGACATCAAGATCGGCTCGCTGTACACGGTGGTGCGCAACCTCGAGAAGAACGGCTTCATCGAGGTGGCCGACACCGAGCGCGCCGGCGCCCGACCGGAGCGCACCGTCTACCGGCTCACCGTGCCCGGCCGGGTCGAGGTGGTGGACTGGGTCCGCGAACTCGTGGCCGAGCCGCAGCCGGAGCACCCGAACTTCAAGGCCGGGCTCTCGGTGCTCGGCGCGCTCGCGCCGGACGAGGTTCCCGACCTGCTGCGGGCCCGGCTCGCGGCGCTCGAGGAGGGGAGCGCCGCGCGGCGTCGGGCGCGGGAGCAGTACATCGGCCACGTGCCGCGGTTGTTCCTGCTCGAAGAGGAGTACGAGCTCGCCGTGCGCGACGCCGAGGTCGCGTGGGTGCGCTCGCTGCTCGCGGAGTTCGAGGACGGCTCGTTCCCGGATCTCGCGCAGTGGCAGGCGATCAACGCGCAGCAGGCGGCCGAGATCGAAGAACACTGACAACGAAGGACGGCCCCGGCGACGTGTTGGCGCACGTCACCGGGGCCCGCAAAGCCCGAAGTAGTTCACACACGTGGCGCGAACCGGCTCCAGGATGGCAAACCCAAGGATAGCCGGTCGGGCCCGACGACCCTGGGAGCATCATCATGTCCAAGACCCGAACCGCACTGGTCATCGGCGGCGGCATCGCCGGTCCGGTGGCCGCCCTCGCGCTGCGCAAGGTCGGCATCGAGGCCACCGTCTACGAGGCGTACCCGCCGGAGTCCAACGGCATCGGCGGCGGGCTGGGCCTCGCCTCCAACGGCCTGGCCGCCCTCGAACTGGTCGACGCGGCCGACGCCGTGCGCGCCATCGCCACGTCGTTCCCGACCATGTACATGAGCATCAACGGCAAGCGCGCCGGAGTCGCGGCCACGCTCAACGGCGAGGAGCCGCTGCAACTCGTGACACGCGGCGACCTGCACAAGGCGCTGCACGACGTGGCGGACGCGGCCGGCATCGAGTTCGTGTACGGCAAGCGCCTGGTCAGCGCGGACGAGCAGCCGGGCGGCATCACCGCGCGCTTCGCCGACGGCACCAGCGCGAGCGCCGACATCCTGATCGGCGCGGACGGCATCAAGTCGACCGTGCGCACGCTGATCGACCCGGAGGCGCCCGCCGCGAAGTGGACCGGCACGATCGGCTTCGGCTCGTACGACATCGACGTCGCCGACGTGCCCGACATCGACATCGAGCCGAACACGGGCTGCTTCTCGTTCGGCAAGCGCGCCTACTACCTCTACTGGCGCTACCCGAACGGCACGATCGCGTGGGGCGCGAACCTGCCGTGGAAGGAGTACCTCAGCATCTCCGAGGCGCGCGCGGTGCCCAATGAGCAGTGGATCGACGTCTTCCGCGAGACCTACGCGGGCGACATGCCCGGCGAGCAGATGGTCAGGGCCCTGAAGCCGGAGGGCCTCGACATCCAGGGCGGCCTGCACATCATGCCGCCGGTCCCGCACTGGTACCGCGGCCGGATGGTGCTGGTCGGCGACTCCGTGCACGCACCGTCCAACAGCAGCGGGCAGGGTGCCTCGCTCGCGATCGAGAGCGCCATCGAGCTCGCCCGGGCCCTGCGCGACCTGCCCGACCACGAGAGCGCGTTCGCCGCCTACGAGCGGCTGCGCCGGACCCGCGTCGAGAAGATCGCCAAGGCCGCCGCCCGGGTCAACCACGCGAAGGCCCCGGGCCCGGTCGCCAAGGTCCTGATGCGCGCGATCATGCCGATCATGTTCAGCCCGAAGATCGTCGAGAAGAGCAACGGCCCGGCGCTGCGGCACCGCATCGCCTTCGACGAGCCCGTCCTCGCGCAGCTCTGACGCTACCGAGCAGCAGCGTCAGCCTCAGCAGATGCCGATGGTGACGGTGTCCAGGGTCTTGCACGTGGTCGCGGCCTGGCCGGTCACGGGTGCGAACGGAAGCGCCCCGACCGGCTGGGCCGCGCGCTCGACCAGGTAACCGTCTCCGGCCCGCATCGCGATCGTCACCTCGCTCGACGCCGTCGCCGGGGAGGTCGAGCGCAGGCGGCCGCCGGAGTAGGTCAGCACGCGAACGGCCTGCCCCGGCCACGGATCGGCGAGCCGGATCGTCTGATCCGAACCGGCCTCGACCGCGACGGTCACCGGCGCGCCGTCCTCCACCTGCACGTCCACCTTGCTGTTCCGGGTGATGGCGACGGACCCTGACACGTTCCAGCCGGACGGCCACGCCGGGGCGACCGTGACGACACCGGCGTCGTCCTGCACGAGCGCGAGTTGCAGCGCGAGCGCGACGTTCGCACTCTGCTCCACGTACGGCGGGCTCCCGCTGAACTGCGCCATGCCCGAGACGTACTTCTGATACTTCTCGGTGAGCGCGACGAGGTTCTGCGCGACCGCGCCGGACTGACCGAGCTCTGCGGCGTCCACGGCGTCGAAGCTCCAGTCGTTCTGGTCCACGAACAGCCGATCCGCGAACGTGCGCTGCGCCAACTGGCTCGACGCGCCGAGCAGCTGATACGGCCAGACGAGTTCGAGCCCGATGTTCTCGGTGTTGTGGCGCGTCGCGGACGGATCATAGGACTCGCCGACCACGTCGTCGCCCAACTGGTCGGCGCTCGGCGGCAGCAGTTGGGTCTCGGTGGCCGAGTCGGCGCGCGGGAACTGCGGAAGCTCGGTCAGCGCCGTCCGCAACTGTGCGATGAGCCCGGGATCGCGGTGCAGCTTCTGAGCCGCAGCGATGACGACGGGGAAGACCGCCTGCATCGCGGCGATATCAGTGGTCGGATCCTGCACCTCCCACTGCGTCTCGTGGGCGTTCGCGACCGTGTGCAGCAGGCCGTCCGTACCCTGCGTCGCGTAGCCGAGGAGGAACTGCGCGGCGCCCGACATCAGCGGATACATGCCGGCCAGGAAGGACGCGTCACCAGTGTCCTGATACTGGTTCCAGGCGTAGAGGCTGAGCTCGGCGCCGCTGGTGATGTCCTCGCCGTTGTACGTGGCCGGTACCAGGCTGCTGCACGAGAGGTTCTTCGTCGCGTGCGTGCCGCCGTTGTAGGACTGCGTGCCGTTCGAGTATCCGTTGCCGTTGAACCGCATCGTCTCCGGGACGCACAGGCCGGGCATGCCAGGGAACTGCTGCTCCGTCCAAGCCCTGATGTTCGCCACGTTGTCCCGGTACATGCCGAAGAACGAGCTGTTGAGGTCCGCGTCGCCGGCGCCCTGATTCGCCGCGAGCTGCATCCGCTGGTTCCAGATCCAGTACGCGGCAGGATCCCACTTCACGCTGTCCTGCAACCAGCTGAACAGGTCCGCGGTCCCGGCCTGCGAACCGGCCAGGTCACCGGAGCCGCGTTCGGCCGCCGCCGCGTACAGATAGATGGTCCGCAGGTTCTCCAGATAACTCGCGGCGCCGTCGGGCGAGTCGAGCTCCATCGGATCCGTCTGCTGCCAGTACCGGTGCCACCAGGCGGGCGTGTCGTTCGTGGCACGCAGCTGCGACCGCGCCTCGGCGAGCGCGTCGCCACCGGCCCAGTGCGGCGAGGCGACGACGACGTTGAAGCTGCCGTTCGCGTGCGGCCGGAACGTCACCTGCGCGGCGAGTGGGTTCGGCACGCTCGCGGTCACGCCCTGCCCCGACGCGGTGATCGCGGCCAGCGAGCCGTACGTCTTCCCGGTCCCGCCGGGGTACGCCGCGTCACCCGCGTCGGTCCACGTCTGCGAGAGCACTCCGGTGGTTCCCGCTGCCGCGGCCGTGGGCGTGCGCGGTGCCCACAGTTCCACCTCAGCGCTCTGCGTCGCAGTGGGATCGGCGCCGGTCACCGAGACCACCACGTCGGGCGCGTCGGCCTCGACGGTGACGGTCGCGGTCATGCCGCCGCCGGACTCGGTGAACGTGCCGTCGTAGAGGTCGAGCACGGCGTGGAAGTCCGGCGCGCTCGTCAGCCTGCTGAGACCGGGGATCACGATCCAGCCGGGGGAGTAGCGGTACGGCATCGTGTCGGCCCGGTTGAGCTGGATCGTCATCCCGTTCGCCGCCCACACGGCCGCGCCGAGCTGCCCGTCACCCAACGGCATCGACTGCGCGGGATCGGTGTTCGGCTTGGCCAGCACGATGTCGGACCGGCTCACGATCCCGGCCGGATCCGTGACGAACCGCCCGCTGCTCTGCCAAGCCGTCGTCACCGTGTCGGCCGCCGCGGACGGCAGAGTTACCGCCAGCGCAGTCGCGACCACGACCCCAACTATCGGCACCCTGCTTTTCATCGACTCTCTCCGAAGCTGCCGACCAGCGGGAGATTCGCCAGCGCCGAGGAGTCGCCGACGTACGCCGTGTACGTCCCAGGCGCGACGGTCCACGCGTTCGTTCCCGTGTCCCAGTACGCCAGCGAGCTCGCCGACACGGTGAAGTGCACGACCTCGCTCTGCCGCGCTCCGAGCGTGACCCGGTCGAATCCGCGCAGCTCACGCGGCGGTTCCCCGGCCGCCGCCGGATCGGTCACGTACAGCTGCGCGACCTCGGTGGCGGTGCGATCGCCGGTGTTGGTCACGCGTGCGCTCACCTGGACCTGATCGCCGTGCTGCCGCAGCGACAGCTGGCTGAATGCGAAGCGGGAGTAGGTGAGCCCGTACCCGAACGGGAACAGCGGTGTGACGTCCTGCGCGTTGTCCCAGCGATAGCCGACCTGCAGCCCTTCGCTGTACGTGGCGACGCCGTCGACCCCCGGATACTGCGCCGGAGTGCTGGCCGGAACCGCGTCCTCGGTGGCCGGGAACGTGATCGGCAGCTTGCCCGACGGACTCACCCGGCCGAACAGCACGTCGCTGATCGCGTCGCCGTCCTCCTCACCGGGATACCAGGCCTCGATGACGCCCTTGACCTGGCCGATCCACGGCATGAGCACCGGACCGCCGGTGTTGAGGACAACGACAGTGTTCGGGTTCGCGGCGGCCACGGCCTCGATCAGCTGGTCCTGGTAGCCGGGCAGCGACAGGTTGGGGCGGTCGACCCCCTCCGCGGTGTCGTCGCCCACGAACACGACCGCGACCTTCGCCGACTTGGCCGCCTGCACGGCGCTGTCGATCACCGGGTTGTCCGCACCGGCCGGGAGCTGCCAGCCCAGATCGACCAGGGACATGCCGCTGGTCACGTAGTCGAGCCTGATCGAGTACGCCGTGCCCGCCGTCAGGTCGACGGTCGTGCTCTGCGTCGTGGCGGGGAAGCTGCCGCTGTCGGTGACCAGCGGCTGACCGTTCAGGTACAGCGTGCCCTTGTTGTGGGTGGCGATGCTCAGCGTGTAGGTGCCGGACGTCTGCGGGGTGAGCGTGCCGGTCCAGCGCACCGAGTACTGGCTGGACGAGTCGACACCCGACGGCGGCAGCGAGCTCGTGTCCACGTACGGCTCCACGCGCGAGACGACCGGCGTGCCCGACCACGTGGCATTGTTGAAGTACTGCGCCAGCAGACCCTGCTGACCGGCCGTACCGTCGGCCGGGCTGAGCGCGTAGCTCGGGATCGCGTCAGGGCCCAGATTCTCCGGCGGCGCGGACGCCACGGTCACGGCGACGTTGTGCGCGGCGGCGTACGTGCTGATCGCCTGGGCCGGGCTGACCGTGTACAGCGGCGCGACCTTCGGACTGCCCTCGCCGCCGGTCGAGGCCGAGGCCGCCTCCGGGCCGGCGAGTGCGACCGACGAGTTCCGCGAGGCCAGCGGCAGGATGTTGCCGTCGTCCTTGAGTAGCACGGTGCCGTCCGCTGCCAGCATGCGCGCCGTCTGACCGTCCGCGGCGGCCGGGATGGTGCTCACCGTCGGGGCGGGGCGGTCGAAGATGCCCATCGCGAACATGCTGCGCAGGATCCGCTCGACCAGCCCGTCCAACGTGGCCTTACTCACCTGGCCGTTCGTCACCGCCGTCGCCAGCGCGGAGCCGAAGTACGCGGCGGACGGCAGTTCCAGGCTCGTCCCGGCGTTCGCCGCGTCCGTGGTGCTGTGGATGGAGGAGAAGTCCGAGACCACGAAGCCCTTGAAGCCCATGTCCTGCTCCAGCGCGCCGATCAGCGCCGAACTGTCGCACGCGTGGACACCGTTGACCAGGTTCTTGGCGCACATGACGGAGCCCGCACCGGCCTTCACGGCTGCCGCGAAGGCGGGGAAGTAGATCTCCTTCAGGGTCCGCTGGTCGATCAGCTCATTGATCGTGGTGCGGTTGGTCTCCTGGTTGTTGGCCGCGAAGTGCTTGGGGGTCGCGATCACGCCGCGGGACTGGATGCCCGTCACGTCGCCCGACGCGATCTGACCGGCCAGGTACGGATCCTCGCCGTACGCCTCGAAGGTGCGTCCGTTCTCCGGCACCCGCGCGATGTTGATGTCCGGACCCTCGACGTCGTTGCGGCCCTGGTCGAGCGCCTCGTTGCCCTCGACGACGCCGTACTGCCGCGCCGCCGCCGGATCCCAGCTGGCGGCGAGCGAGATCGGCGCGGGCAGCGCGGTGGCAGACGTCTGCGACGGGGCCCCGGTGCTGATCCCCGCCGACCCGTTCGTGAGCAGCAGCGCGGGAATGCACAGCTCGGGGATGGCCGGGACCTCGCGGCTCTCGGTCGAGGTGGAGACCGACGCCGTCTCCGAGGCCTCCTGCGCGATCGTCATGCGCGGAATCAGCAGTGCGGCCCGCTGATCCGCCGACAGGTGCGTGTCCATCCACGGCGCCGCCTGCCCCTCGCACGTGGCCTGACTCCGGGTTGCCGCGGCCGGCGCCCCCGGTGTGGCCGCCATCGTCGCCGCCGCGATCGCGACGACGACCGCGGCCGCCGGAAGTGCCCGGGCGCGTGAGCGCCGAGTCGTGCTGGTGTGCCGCCTCATCGGCCTGCCCCTTCGCTCGACGGTGAGCTGAGCATTCGTGGGACAGGAAACATCCGATGGATGGGCTCGTCAAGGGGCTGGACGAAGTTCATCCATGTGAACAAGCATTCTCACTGCGTCGCGAAGTCCTGATTCGCGGAGGTTCCGGAGGCGCAGGCCCGCTGGTCGAACCGGGCGCCCTGCGCGGTCGCCGTCTGGTCCAGGCACAGGCCGCTGTTCTGATTCCGGAACCGCCAGGTGCCGTCGGACTGCTGGACCGGCAGCCACAGGCCGTTCGCCGAACCGTTCGGCGCGTACTGGATCACGCCCGCGCCGCTCGTCTTCGAGGCGCCCTGCACGACCACGTCGTCGCCGCTGTTCTGGTTCCGCAGCTCGCCGTAGCCGCCGGTGCCGGGCAGGAACTCGAACTCCTGGTTCACGGTGTTCGTGGTCTTGCACGTCCACTGGTCGACGACCGCGTTGTTCGCCGTGGAGCCGCCCGCGATGTCGAGGCACAGGCCGCTGGCGCGCACGGCGAGCTGGTGGTAGCCGCTCGGGAACGTGCTGGTGCCGCCACCGCCTCCGGTGCTGCCGCAGGTGCCGCCGCCGGGCACGCCGTACTGGCACAGCGCGGAGAAGCTGACCCGGCCGCCGTCGCTGCTCGCGGAACCCGGCACGTCCTGCTGGTAATCGCCCGCCTGGAAATGCATCGTGTCGCCGATCCACGAGCTGATGCCGGTGGTGGTCTCGGTCGCGGTGTGGCCGTTGTAGCTGGCCGAGAACTTGACCGTGTCGCCGGACGCCGTGATGGACGCCTGGAACGTGGCGCCCAGCGGCACGCCGGTCAGCAGCACGTAGTCGCTGGACTCGTCGTGCACGTAGCCGTAGATCTTGCCCGACTGGTAGTGCAGCATCGCGAACGGGGTCGATCCGGACGGGAACATCTGCCCGATGATGATGTCGTGGCTGTTGTCCGGAAGCCGGGTGACCGCGGTCGTCTCCTGCAGCCCGGCGGAGCCCTTGCCGAGCACGAACGTCCCGGCGCCGCGCAGTTCGGTGCGCGGGTGCAGCGAGATGCCGACCTTGGCACCGTCCGCGGGCGCCCAGAAGTCGAGGGCGCCGCTGCTGCTCTGCGTCAGGTAGGGCGAGTAGAGCTTGGCCGGCGAGACCGTCACCGCGTCGCCCGAGCTGCCGCCGGACGAGTCGACGGGGAGGGTCAGGTTCCAGCCGGAGAGCGAGACGGCGGAGGCGGCAGCTTGCTTCGTCGCGGTCACGGTCGCGGCGTGGGTGGTGGCGGGGACGGGAATGGTGGCCTGCGCGGTCGCCTGGAGGACGCCTACCGCGAGTGCGGCGGTGCCCACGGCGGCCACGGCGTACGCCGTCATCCGTCGTCGCATGGTGGTCCCTTCTGCTGGCGTGGGTTCAGCTAGGTGGTTAGGTATCCTTACTCATCACCGTGATCCAAGTAAAGATGCTTGACAATTGGGCGAGTCATCCTATGTTTCACCCCATGCGGAGAAACAAGATCAGAACCCTGCTGCTCGCGGCGACCCTGGCGGTGACGCCGTTCGCCGCCTCCGGGCCCGCCGTCGCCACCACCGCGCGGCCCGCCGCTGCGAACCTGCTCGCGCCGCCGATGGGCTGGAGCAGTTGGAGCTCCTTACGGGAGAGCTTCACCGCCTCGACCATCGAGGCCCAGGCGTCCGCTATGCATGACACGCTGCAGAAGTACGGCTACGAATACGTCAACATCGACGCCGGATGGTCCGACCACGTGGACGCCGACGGCCGGGACGCGTGGGACACCACGAAGTTCCCGGACGGCATCCCGGCAGTCGCGAAGTACGTGCACAAGCTGGGCCTCAAGCTCGGTATCTACCTGGTGCCCGGCATCCCGGCGCAGGCGCTCGCCGCGAACTCCCGGATCGCCGGAACGTCGTACCACGTCAAGGACATCCTCGACGGGACCGCGCCCGGCAACACCGCCAACCAGGGCGCGGGGAGGATCGACTACTCCAAGCCGGGCGCGCAGCAGTACATCCAGTCGCAGGCGGACCTGCTGGCCTCCTGGGGCGTCGACTACATCAAGATGGACTTCGTCGGGCCCGGCGGCGGCACCGTCGCGGCCGACAACCGCCCCGACATCCAGGCCTGGTACGCGGCGATCGCGCACACCGGCCGGCCGATGCACCTGGAGCTGTCGAACTCGCTGAGCTTCGCGAACGCCGCGTTCTGGGCGAAGAACAGCAACGGCTGGCGGATCGAGGGCGACATCGAGTGCTACCACAAGTGCCCTGATCTGACCGACTGGAGCCAGGTGCTCAAGCGGTTCACCGACGCGCCGCAGTGGGTTCCGTACGCGAGCCCTGGCCACTGGAACGACCTGGACTCGCTCGAAGTCGGCAACGGCGCGAAGGACGGCCTCACCCGGGACGAGAAGCAGACCACGGTCACGCTCTGGGCCGTCGAGTCCGCGCCGCTGCTGCTCGGCACCGACCTGACCAAGCTCGATCCCACCGACCTGCCGCTGATCACGAACGGCGAGGTCCTCGCCGTGGACCAGGCCGGACGCCCCGCGAAGCCGGTCTCGCAGGCCACGCCGCAGCAGGTCTGGTTCAGTAAGAACTCCGACGGCGGCTACACGGTCGCGCTCTTCAACCTCGGCGACACGGCGGCGCCGGTCACCGTGCACTGGAGCGACCTCGGCCGATCGAGCGGCAGCACGCTGTCGGTGCGCGACCTGTGGCAGCACGAGAACCTCGGCTCCGACAAGGGCGGCTACACGGCGACGCTCGCGCCGCACGCCTCGATGCTGCTGCGTATCAAATGAAAGATTCATAGGCTTGTTTGTCGAAGCCTGATTTCAACTCTATCGTGCGGTCCGCACCCGGTAATCGAAGCGCTTCGACGATCGGAAAGGGCGGATCGACAGCCATGCACGTGCGTTTACCCCACCTCCTGACGCGGCGGGCCGCGCGCGGGTTCGCCGCCGCGGCCACCGCGCTGGCGGCCGCGGCGGCTCCGCTGCTGGTGGCGACGGCCACAGCGAGCCCGGCCGCGGCGGCCACCCCGGCCGCCACCGCGTACTCCTGGAGCAACGTCCCGATCGGCGGCGGCGGCTTCGTGCCCGACATCGTCTTCAATCAGGGCGCCGCGAATATCGTCTACGCCCGCACCGACATCGGCGGGGTCTACCGCTGGAATCAGGCTTCGAGCAGCTGGACCCCGCTGATGGACTGGGTCGGGCAGAGCAACTGGAATCTGATGGGCGCCGTCTCGGTCGCCGCGGACCCGATCAACACGAACAAGGTCTGGGTCGCCGCCGGGATGTACACGAACTCCTGGGACCCGAACGACGGCGCGATCCTGCGGTCCTCCGACCAGGGCAGCACGTGGAGCGAGACGCAACTGCCGTTCAAGCTCGGCGGGAACATGCCGGGCCGCGGGATGGGCGAGCGGCTGGCCGTGGACCCGGACGACGACAACGTGCTCTACCTCGGCACCCCGAGCGGGCACGGACTGTGGAAGTCCACTGATTCGGGTGTTACGTGGTCGCAGGTCACGAGCTTCCCGAACGTCGGCGACTACGTGGCGGACGCGAGCGACACCACCGGCTACCAGTCCGACGACCAGGGCGTGACGTGGGTGGCCTTCGACAAGGCGTCCGGCACCTCGGGCAAGCCGACCCCGACCATCTTCGTGGGCGTCGCCGACCTGCAGAACACGGTCTACGAGAGCACCGACGGCGGCACGACGTGGAGCCGGGTGGCCGGGCAGCCGACCGGGTTCCTCGCGCACAAGGGCGAGGTCGATCCGACCGGCTCCTACCTGTACATCACCACGAGCAACACCGGCGGCCCGTACGACGGCTCGGCGGGCGACGTGTGGAAGTACGCGATCGCCACCGGCACGTGGACGCAGATCAGCCCGGTGCCGTCGTCGAACACGTCAGGGGACTACTTCGGCTACTCAGGACTCTCCATCGACCAGGAGCATCCGAACACGATCATGGTCACGGGCTACAGCTCCTGGTGGCCGGACACGTTCATCTACCGGAGCACGGACGGCGGCGCGACCTGGAAGTCGGCCTGGTCGTTCACCAGCTACCCGAACCGCTCCGACGCGTACACGATGAACATCTCGGCCACGCCCTGGCTCACGTTCGGCAGCACCACACAGGAGCCGGTGGAGGCGCCCAAACTCGGCTGGATGACCGAGGGCCTGGCGATCGATCCGTTCAACAGCAACCGAATGTTCTACGGCACCGGCGCCACGCTGTTCGGCACCACGAATCTGACCAACTGGGACTCCGGCACCTCGTTCACGATTCAGCCGTTCGTCAGCGGGCTGGAGGAGACCGCCGTCAACGACCTGATCAGCCCGCCGACCGGGGCGCCGCTGCTCTCGGCCCTCGGCGACCTCGACGGCTTCGTGCACACGTCGCTGACCAGCGTCCCGTCGATGATGTACACCGCGCCGAACCTGTCGAGCGGCGACAGCATCGACTACGCCGGGCTCGCCCCGTCCGACATCGTGCGCACCGGCGACATCGACAAGACCGCGAATCCGAGCGTGAACCGGATCGGCTTCTCCACCAACGACGGCGGCAGCTGGTGGCAGGCGTCGAGTGAGCCGTCCGGCGTGACCGGCGGCGGGCACGCGGCGATCGCGGCCGACGGCAGCAGCGTGGTGTGGAGCCCGGCGGGCACCGGCGTGTACTACTCGACGAACTACGGCAGCTCGTGGACCGCCTCGACGGGCATCCCGGCGGGCGCGGTGATCGCCTCCGACCGGGTGAACCCGAAGGTGTACTACGGATACTCGGGCGGCACGTTCTACGTCAGCACCAACGGCGGCGCGAGCTTCACCGCCACGGCCGCCACCGGTCTGCCGTCCACCGGCACCGTCTCCATCAAGGCCCTGCCGGGCGTGACCGGCGACGTGTGGGTGACCGGCGGCTCGTCCACCGGGACTTCGGGCGTCTGGCACTCCACGAATCAGGGTGCGAGCTTCACGCGGCTCAGCAGCGTCTCGGCGGCGCTCAACCTGGGCTTCGGCAAGTCGGCGACCAGCGGCGGCTACCTGGCGCTCTACGCGATCGCCACGGTCGGCGGCGTGCAGGGGATCTTCCGCTCCGACGACGAGGGCGCGACCTGGACCCGGATCAACGACGACCAGCACCAGTGGGGCAACATCGGCGCGGCCGTCACCGGCGACCTCAACGTCTACGGCCGCGTGTACGTGGGCACCAACGGCCGCGGGATCATGATGGGCGTCCAGTCCGGGACGAGCACCGGCACGGCCAGCGCCAGTGCCTCGCCGACGACGAGTTCGAGTCCGACGGCCACGGCCACCGCGACGGCGAGTTCCAGTCCCAGCCCGACCGTGACGGCGACGGGATTCGCCTGCCACGTCGTCTACACCAAGAACAGCGAGTGGGCCGGCGGCTTCACCGCCAGTGTGGCGGTCGACAACACCGGGAGCACGTCGATCAGCAGTTGGACGGTCGGGTTCACCTTCGGCGGCGACCAGAAGATCACCAGCGCCTGGAATGAGGGTTCGTACACCCAGTCCGGCGAGGCGGTCACGGTGGCGAACGCGAGCTACAACGGCGCGATCTCGCCCGGCGGCAACACGAGCTTCGGCTTCCAGGGCACCTGGACGTCCAGCGACGCGGCCCCGAGCGCGTTCACCGTCAACGGAACCGCGTGCACGTAGCGGAAACGGCGCGGCGGGGCCCGGAACCTCGACACTGAGGTTCCGGGCCCCGCCGCCGTCCGCGTGCTCCTACTGGACGTTCATGCCGGGCTCGGTCAGCGTGGCCGCGGTGTCCGGGACGGTGACCTTCCGGGTGCGCCGGGCGTAGGCGAGCGCGACGGCCGCGCCGAACAGCGTGACGGCGCCGATGCCGGTGAAGGCGATGCCGAGGCCGATGACCAGGTACGCGACCTCCCAGGCCTGGTACGCGGAGAGCAGCGAGCCGCGCAGGGACTCGCCCATGAAGGCGGTCTGGCGCTCGTTCGACAGCGTGGTCAGGGTGGCGGCGGGCGTGGACTTGTCGGCCATCGCGGCCATGTAGGCGCCGGAGACCTGGCTGTAGGTCTTGCCGCCGGTGGCCTCCTTGATGTGCGTCTCGATCATGTCGGAGAACGCCTTGGCCTGCGGGCCGGTGGTGACCGTCTGCCCGGCGTAACCGGACTCGGCGGCGGGCAGTCCGGCCTTGGCGTTGGCCGGGAAGCTGATCTGCTGGGCGGTGAGCTGGTCGGTGACCTGGTGCTGGCCGGAGACGCCGACGCCGATCATGATCGGTCCGGCGACCAGCAGCGCCACGCCGGTGAGGGCGGCGAACCAGCGGACGAGGGTGCGGGCGGTGTGCAGCATGGGAATCGTTCCTCTCGGTGGCCCGGCGCCTGCCGGACCCGGTGTCTGACGTCTGCTTTTCGAGGTGCACCGACACCATCCAGCGGGAGCGGGCGCGCCGCCCGGGCCGTCGGTCGCGCTTTCTCACGGACCAAGGCCCCGGTACGGCCGGGGCGTTCCTCGGGACCTTCGACCCTGCGCCGGGCGACCGGACGGACTTACCGTGGGCTCATGACGCAGCCGGTACGCATCTTCCTGCTCGACGACCACGAGGTGGTACGCCGCGGTATCAAGGATCTGCTGGAGATCGAGGGCGAGTTCGAGGTGGTCGGCGAGGCGTCGACCGCCGCCGAGGCCCTCGCCCGGGTTCCGGCGCTGCGGCCGCAGGTCGCGGTGCTGGACGTGCGGCTGCCGGACGGCGACGGGGTCTCGGTGTGCCGGGAGCTGCGTTCGCGGATGCCGGAGCTGGTCTGCCTGATGCTGACGTCGTTCTCGGACGACGAGGCGCTGTTCGACGCGATCATGGCCGGGGCGTCCGGGTATCTGCTCAAGCAGGTGTCGGGGATGGACCTGGTCGGCGCGGTGCGCACGGTGGCCGCCGGGGGTTCGCTGCTGGACCCGAAGCTGACCCAGGCCGTGATGACGCGGCTGCGCACCGGGGACCGCGGGGACCCGCTGGCCTCGTTGACGGCGCAGGAGCGGCGCATCCTGGACCTGATCGGCGACGGCCTGACGAACCGGCAGATCGGCGAGCGGATGTTCCTGGCCGAGAAGACCGTGAAGAACTACGTCTCCTCGCTGATGGCCAAGCTGGGCGTGGAGCGCCGGGTGCAGGCGGCCGTGCTGGTCTCCGAGCTGCGCACCACGCCGGGCCGCGGCCGTCCCGCCGGGCCGCGCGGGACCTAAGGCCCTGGTGGCGGCAGGGACCGGCGGTGCAGCATCGGTCCCATGGAAACGATGGATCCCAAGCCGTTGAGCGTGCTGTCCGAGGCCGAGTGCGCAGCCCTGCTGGCCACCGCGGAGGTCGGCCGGCTCGTCTACACGCGGCACGCGCTCCCGGCCGTCACCCCGGTCAACTTCGTCCTGCGCAACCGGGCGGTCTGGATCTGGACCGCGTCGACCACGGCGATCTGGCAGGCCGTGCGGGACGCGGTGGTGGCCTTCGAGGTCGACGAGCTCGATCCGGTCGGCCGCACCGGCTGGTCGGTGGTGGTGCTCGGCACCGTCGAACTGGTCCGCGACCCGCTGGTGCTCGAGTACGCCCGCTTCCACGGCCCGGAGCCGTGGGTCGCCGGACGTAAGGACCGGCTGCTGCGGATCCCGCTGACCTCGGTCTCCGGGCGGCGCATCGGGCCCCTCGACGACGCCGGCGAAGGGGGCGCACTCGCACGCGTGAGCGACGGTTCACCTCTCGCCGAGGGCACGTCGTGACGGGTAGCGTAGGCCGGGACGGCGGCCTGTCGCGCGCACCCCGGCGGCTCGACGCGGCCGCGCCCGTGGAGCGGAGAGTCTCGGTGAACGATCGGCTCGGTGACGAGGTCTCGCGGGTACTGCCGCAGTTGCGCATCGACGAGCTGCTGGACGAGTTGCAGACCCGGCTCTCCGCCGTGCGCTCCTCACGCGACCGGGTGCGGCAGCTGCTCGAGGCGGTCGTCGGCATCGGCAGCGGCTTGGACCTGGAGACCGCGCTGACCAGGATCGTGCAGGCCGCGACGACGCTGGTGGACGCGCAGTACGGCGCCCTCGGCGTGCTCGGCGGCGACGATCGGCTGGCCCGGTTCATCACGGTCGGGGTCACGCCCGAGCAGATCGCCGAGATCGGACCGTACCCGGAGGGCCACGGCCTGCTCGGCGAACTGATCCGGCACCCGGAACCGCTGCGCACCGAGGACTTGGCCCAGCATCCGAACTCCTACGGTTTCCCACCGAACCATCCGCCGATGCACACCTTCCTCGGCGTCCCGATCCGGGTGCGCGAGGAGGTCTTCGGCAATCTCTACATGACCGAGAAGGCGGGCGGCGCCCCGTTCGACGCGGACGACGAGGCGGTGCTGATCGCCCTCGCCGCCGCGGCCGGTGTGGCCATCGACAACGCCCGGCTGTACGAGGAGGCGCGGCGCCGCCAGGAGTGGCTGGAGGCGACCAACGACCTCACCCGCGGCCTGCTCTCCGGCCTGCCGGTGAACGAGGTGCTCACCGGCTTCGCGGAGCGGGTGGGCGCGCTGGCGCAGTCCGACCTGACCGTGGTCGCGCTGCCCGAGGCGGAGGGCGAGGACCTGATCGTGGTCGCGGCGGACGGGCTCGGCGCCGACCGGATCCGCGGCGCCGCGCTGGACATCGAGAACTCGCTGCTCGGCTCCGCGTTCAAGGCCGGCCAGCTGGAGCGGATCGAGGACGCGGCGGCCGATCCGCGCACCCGCGTCGACGTCGCCCCGGACAACCCGCTCGGCCCCGCCGTGCTGGTGCCGCTCGGCGGCGTCGGCCAGGCCCGCGGCGTGCTCGCGGTGGCCCGGGCGGCGGGCGGCGCGGCCTTCGACGACGCGGTCGTGCAGCTCGTCTCCGACCTCGCGTTCCAGGCCGCCGTCGTGCTCGAACTCGCCGACCGCCGCCGGGACAGCGAACTGCTCTCGCTCTACGCCGACCGCGACCGGATCGGCCGCGACCTGCACGACCTCGCGATCCAACGGCTGTTCGCCACCTCGATGTCGCTGCAGGGCGCCTACAAGATCACCCAGAGGCCGGCCGTGGCCAACCGGATCGCGCAGGCGATATCCGACCTCGACGACACCATCAAGGTGATCCGCTCGACCATCTTCGCCCTGCACTCGCACGAGCTCTCCGAAGACGAGGCGCCGAGCGTGCGCGCCCAGGTCATCGAGTCCTGCGAACGCGTCGCCGAACAGCTCGGCTTCAACCCGTCGGTGCGCTTCTCCGGCCCCGTGGACACGCTGGTGCACGACGCCGCCGCCGAGCAGCTCGTGGCGGTGCTGCGCGAGGCCCTGTCCAACGCGGCCCGGCACGCCCAGGCCTCGAAGGTGGACGTCGAGGTGGCCGCCGACGGCAGGCACGTGACCCTCACCGTGATCGACGACGGGGTCGGCATCGCCCCGGGCACCGGGCGCCGCAGCGGCCTGGCGAACCTCGCCGAGCGCGCCCAGCAGTTCGGCGGCCGGTTCAGCGCCGACCCCGGCGCGTCCGGCGGCACGGTCCTGGTGTGGAGCGTGCCGCTCGCGACGGCGGACTGATCCGTACCGTACCGATCCGGGCCGGTCAGCCGATCGGCACGACCGCGACCGGCGTCGCGGAGTGCGAGAGCAGGCCGTGCACGACGTGGCCGGGGCCGAAGGACAGCGGGCCGCGGCGGCGGTGCGAGCCGACCACGGTCAGCAGCGCGCCCCGGCCGGCCTGGACGAGCGCGGGCACGGCGGCGCCCTGCCAGGGTTCGGCGGTCACCGGGACGTCCGGGTAGCGGTGGCGGGCCGACTTGAGCAGCGCCTCGAGGTCCTCGGCGACGGCCGGGCGGGTCTGCTCGTAGTAGCCGCCGAGGACGATCACCGGTTCGAAGGCGCGCACGGCGTGCACCGTCAGGCCGAGGCGGTCGGCGAGGCGGAAGGCGAACTCGATCGGCTCCTCGGCCTCGCCGGCGGCCAGGCCGAGGACGAGCTCGAGCCGCGTGTCGACGGGTTCGTCCGCGCCGACCACCACGACCGGGCACGGCGCGTGCGCGGCGAGCTTGTTGCTGACCGAGCCGAGCAGCATGCCGGTGAAGCCGCCGTGGCCGCGGGTGCCGGTGACCAGCAGGTCGGCGTCCAGCGCGAGGTCGGCCAGGGCGCGCGCCGGATCGTGTTCGGACAGCTCGGTGGTGACGTTCAGGCCCGGATGCCGCTCGCCGATCCGCCGGGTCGCCCGGAACAGGATCTGCTCGCCCTCGCGGTGCCTGCGGTCCACGTACGGCGAGTGCTCCGGCGGCACCAGGTGGTCGTCCGGCAGGTCCAGCGCGTGCGCCACGGTCAGGTGCGCGCCGAGTTCGGCGGCCAGCGCGGCGGCCCAGTCGGCGGCGCGCACCGCGTTCTCCGACGTGTCGATCCCCACCAGGACGCGGGTGATCTCAGTCATCGCAGGCCCCTTCCACCGCGTACGTCGTCTCGCTCTCGACCGAGACCACGCCGTCGATCCGGCCGACGGCGGCGCGGATCGCGGGCAGGTCGCCGCGCGACCGCAGTTCGCCGCGCAGCGTCACGACGCCGCCCTCCACGCCCACGGTCCAGCACTCCGGCACGTAGCCGAACTGGTCGCCGAGCAGCGCGTGCACGTCGGCGCGCACCTCCTCGTCCCGGCGCAGATAGGGGCGCAGCAGGTCGCGGCGGCTGACGATGCCGAGCAGCCGGCCCTCCTCGTCCACGACGGGCATCCGCCGGATCCCGCGCTGCTCCATCCGCGCGGCCGCCGTCGCGGCGCCGTCGCGCGGCGCGGCGGTGACCGCGGGCGCGGTCATCAGGTCCATCGCGGTCAGCGCCCGCGCCTTCGTCCCGTCGGCCGGGGCGTCGCGGCGCAGGTTCATCCGCCCGGGGACCGGCCCGCCCGCCCGGATCTCCTTGGCCAGCAGGTCGGACTCGGTGACCACGCCGATGACCCGGCCGGTCGGCCCGACCACCGGCACGCCGCTGATCGCGTGCGCGCTGAGCAGTTCGGCGACGGCCTTGTACGGGGTGTCCGGGCGGACCGAGACGACCAGGTCGGCCGGCGTCATCAGATCCTTGACGATGCGGTGCTTCATGATCCGGCCTCCTCGGCCTCGGCGGATCGGTCGCCTCCGAGACTGCCGCGGGCGACGGCCGTCCGGCAGGGCCGTTGGTCCGTGTTCCGCGGCGTCTTCGGACGGGACCAGGGACTCTGTCGCGTCCGGTGCGGCTCAGTGCTGCGACGGCACCACGACGACCGGCGTGGGGGAGTGCGCCAGCAGGCCTTCCACGACGTATCCGGCGCCGACCGAGAGCGGGCTGTGCCGCCGGCGCGCGCCGACGACGAGCAGGCGGGTGTCGCGGGCCGTCTCCACGAGGACCGGGACCGGGTTGCCGCGCGTGGCGGTGATCTCCACCTTCACCGACGGGTACGCGGACCGGAAGGGCGCGAGCAGTTCCCCGACCGACGTGCTCTCCAGGTCGCGGTACTCCTCCAACTCGGCGAAGAACGGCCCGGTCGGCGCGGCGTACGTCGGCCGGGGCGACCAGGCGCGCACGGCGTGCAGCACGGCGTTGTGCCGCTGGGCCGCCTCGAAGGCGTAGCGGATCGCGTCCGCGGACTCGTCGCGCTCCACGCCGAGCACGATCTCCTCGATGACGTCCGCGGGCTCGTCGCCGCGCACGACGACGAGCGGGCAGTGCGTGTGCGCGGCCAGGCTGCGGCTGACCGACCCGAGCAGCATCCCGGCGAAACCGCCGTGGCCGCGGGTCCCGGTGACCACGAGCGTCGCCTCGAGACTCAGCGTATTGAGAGTGCGCGCGGCCGACAGGTCGGAGACCTCGGTGTCCAGCTCCAGCTCCGGGAAGTCGGCGCGCAGATCGCGGGCGACCAGCGCGACGAGCCTGCCGCCCGCCTCGCGCTCGTGGTCCGCGTACCCGATCGGCTCCAGCGGCCGCGCGGCCTCGCTCGGCAGGTTCAGCGCGTGCACCACGGTCAGCCGCACGCCCCGCGCGACGGCCTCGCGCGCGGCCCAGCGCGCGGCGCGCCCGGAGTTCTCCGAGCGGTCCACGCCCACGACCACGCGGCCCGTGCTCTCCTCGTCCCTGATCTCGTTCACGGCGTTCACGGCAGGCTCCAGATTCGTAGGGTGAGTTCCTCTCACCCGCACCGTCCCTCCGGAAGGGCCGCGCGTTCAGGGCCGTTGGTCCCGTCACCGCACGGCCGCCCGCCCCTGCCTCGCGCCGAGCGCCGGCGGCACCCTCGAGGCATGACGACGACACAGACCGAGACCCGGACCGCCCGCGACCTGATGAGCCCCGTGGACAACGTGATCGGCGAGGACGCCACGCTGCGCGACGCCGTCGTCCGCTTCCAGGGCGGCCGGCGCCACCTGATCGTGCTGGACCGCGACGGCCGCTGCACCGGCGTGCTCGGTCCGCGGCACGTCGCCCAGGCGCACCGCCTCGACCTGCGGCACGACGAGGAGATCCCGCTCGCCGACCTCTGCGCCGCGCCGTGGATCGCCTTGTCCCCCTGGGATTCGCTGCGCACCTGCGCTCAGCAGCTCGTCGAGTACGACCTCGACGCCATACCGGTCCTCGACGACGACCGCCGCGTCCTCGGCCTGGTCACCGCGCGCGACATCGTCCGCGTCACCGCCGACCGCCCGCCGCACCGGCACCCCCGCTGGCGCGACTGACCTACGGCTCGATGGACGCGTCGACGAACCCCGCCGCGCTCGCCGCCTCGATCTTCGTGGCGTATTCCATGGCGTTGCGGATGACGCTCGTCACCGACTCGGCCGTCACATTCCGCGCGTTGATCTCGTCGTTCAGCGCGCCGAGCAGGTAAGCCAGGGCACTGCTTCGACTGGTGGCGCGGATGGCCTGCCAGATGCGCCAATCGATGTCCGCGGGAGCCGGCCGCGTGATGAAGGCCTCGATCTCGTCATCGATCGAATCCGGCACACGGCGATCCTAACGGACCATCAGATCCGTGGAGCCGCAGGCTTGCGGAGCAGAATCTGGTCCACGCCCATCCGGTGCTGCTCGAAGGCGAGTTGGCCGCCGGCGAGGTAGAGGCGCCAGACGCGGGCCGTCTCCGTGCCGACCAGGGTCACCACCTTGGGCCAGACGGCCTCGAGGTTGGCGCGCCAGGCTTCGACGGTGCGGACGTAGTGGCCGCGCAGGCATTCGGTGTCTACGAGGTCGAATCCGGTGGCGCGCCACTGGGTGACGGTGTCGGGAAGGGGGCGCATGTGCATGTCGGGGGCGATGAAGGATTCGATGAAGGGGCCGCCGCCGGGCGCCGCGTCGTGGGCGCGGGACATCTGCTGGATCAGGGCACGTCCACCGGCCTTGAGCGAGGTGTGCACGGTGCGCGTGTAGACGGGGTACGCCTCGGCGCCGACGTGCTCGCCCATCTCGATCGAGGCGACGGCGTCGAAGGCGTTCGGCTCGTGGAACTCGCGGAAGTGCACGACCCGCACTTCGATCTTTCCGGCCAGACCCCGCTTCGCCAGCTGATCGTTGATGTACGCGGCCTGCTGGCAGGAGAGGGTGAGTCCGATGCCGTGGACGCCGTGGTGCTCGGCGGCGTGCATCAGCAGCCCGCCCCAGCCGCAGCCGACGTCCAGCAGCCGCATGCCGGGGGAGAGTTCGAGCTTCCGGCAGATCAGGTCGAGCTTGTCCCGCTGGGCGTCGGCGAGGGTGTATCCGGGCTGGTCGGAGGTCCAGTACGCACTCGAATACGCCATCGAGCCGTCGAGCAGCAGGGCGTAGAAGTCGTTGGACAGGTCGTAGTGGTGCGCGATGACGGCGCGGTCCCGGGCGAGGGTGTGCAGGCCGCCGCGCACGCGAGCCTGGGAGGCGGGCGCGGCCGGGCGCGGGCCGACGGCCCTGAGGCGGATGGCCGCCGCGAGCAGCCGCGCGAGGTTGGCGGGCCGGGCGACGCGCGGCGGACGCACGTTCTGGCCGGCGCTGTCCCACACCCGGCGCAGCCCCTCGGCGACGTCGCCGTCCACATCGAGTTCGCCGGTGACGTACGCCTGCGCCAGCCCGAGTTCGTTCGGCGCCCACACCAGCCGGCGCAGCGCACGCGGCGAGGCGATGACGAGCGTCGGGTCCTGCGCCGGTCCCGCGTGGCTGCCGTCCCAGGCCCGGACGCCGACGGGCAGGTCGCGGCCCGCGGCCAGGTCGCGGTAGAGCCGGGCGATGCGCGGCGCGACGGGATCGATACTTCTACTCGGCATGTTCTAGTGTTCGGAGCCGACGGAGAATCGGATTGCCCTGACGATGAGGAGCGGCGGCGTGGCGGGGAAATCGACATCGGCCTACGCACTGGCCGGACTGCTGGCGGTGGCGGGCGTGACCCATCTGGCCAGCCCGAAGCCCTACGACGAGATCGTGCCGCGCGCGCTGCCCGGGAAGGCGCGCTGGTGGACGTACGGCAGCGGGGTCGCCGAACTCGCGCTCGCCGCGGCGGTCGCGCACCCGAAGACCCGCCGCACCGCGGCCACCGCGGCGGCCGGGCTGTTCGTCGGCGTCTTCCCGGCGAACGTGCAGATGGCGCGGGACTGGCGCGATCGCGGGACGGTCGCGCGCACGGTGGCGTACGGACGGCTGCCGCTGCAGGTCCCGCTGGTCGCCTGGGCGCTGCGGGTGCGCCGAGACACCGGTGCGGCCCGCCCCTGAAGGGTGGGCCGCACCGGTGAACTGCTGACTGTCTGTGCTGCTGCGGTTACTGCTTGTCTTACTTGTAGCGGTAGACGATGCGTCCCCGCGTGAGGTCGTAGGGGCTGAGCTCCACGACGACCCGGTCCTCCGGCAGGATGCGGATGTAGTTCTTCCGCACCTTGCCGCTGATGTGTGCGAGCACTTTGTGCCCGTTCTGCAGCTCTACCCGGAACATCGCGTTGGGCAGCGGCTCGACGACGCGGCCCTCGATCTCGATGGCCCCTTCTTTTTTGGCCATTTCCGTCCTTTCCCTGGCTGGACATTCTAACGCGGCGGGGGGCCCGCGTATTCCCCGGCCCGCCCACTAGGATCTACCCGGCGCGCACCCAGGCGCCACGGGGACGGAGGGGCACGCAAGTGCTCTGCGACAGTACGGAGGAGTACGTGCAGGCGATCAACAGGACCGGACGGCTGGTGACGGCCGCGATAGCCGCGAGTCTGGCCGGGACGGCGCTCGCGACTGCGGGGCCCGCCCAGGCCGCCGCGCCGGCCCACCCGGTCAGCGCGAAGCCGGTCGGCGCGAAGCCCGTGACCACCACCACGACCACCACCAAGACCGGGACGACCACGGCCAAGCCCGCCGCGACCGGCCCCGGCACCATCACGGCACCGTACGCCGAGATCGAGGACGACGCGACCGGCACCGAGCTGTGGGGCCAGTCGGAGAACACCGAAGTGCCGATGGGCTCGATCACGAAGATCATGACGGCCATCGTGGTCCTGCAGTCCTCCGGTCTGGACCTGAACCAGCTGGTCACGGTGCCGGACGGGATCACCGCGTACGACGAGAAGTACGGCGCCAGCACCGCCGGGCTCGTGCCGGGGCAGCAGCTGACCACGCTCGACCTGCTCTACGCGCTGCTGGTGCCCTCCGGCTGCGACGCGGCCTACACGCTGGCGCAGGCGTACGGACCGGGGCTCGACGGGTTCATCGCCAAGATGAACACGACCGCCGCCGCCCTCGGCCTGGCGAACACGCACTTCACCGACTTCAGCGGGCTGCCCGACCCGACCGAGACCTCCACCTACTCGACGCCGAGCGACCTGATCAAGCTCGGCCGCTACGCGATGCGCATCCCGCTGATCGCGCAGATCGTGAAGACCACCTCGTACCAGGTCGCCGCGGTCTCCGGCGAGCACCCGGCGTTCAGCTGGAACACCACGAACCCGCTGTTCGCCAGCGGCTACCCGGGCATCGAGGGGATAAAGACCGGCAACACCGACGCGGCCGGGGACTGCCTGCTGTTCGAGGCGTACCAGGGCAGCGAGGACGTCATCGGCGTGGTGCTCGGCGACCCGAGCTGGAGCGTCGTGACCACCGACGCCGAGTCGCTGCTGAACTACGGCTTCGCGAACTTCCCGACGGGCGCCGGCTGGCGGCCGCGCTCAGCGGGCTGAGGCCGGCCGCAGCGGCTCGTTGACGCAGGGGTGCCAGGCCGCCGCCGTCGCTGATCGATGGTGGTGGTCGGGCACCGCCGCGTGGATCCGGCCCCGGGTCGCGGACAGCCGCCGGCCGGTGCCGGAGCCGCGCGCCGCGATGATCTCGGCCGCGATCGAGACCGCGGTCTCCTCGGGCGTGCGCGCGCCGAGGTCGAGGCCGATCGGGGAGGAGAGCCGGGCGAGCTCGCCCTCGGACAGGCCGCGGGCGCGCAGTTGCGCCAGCCGGTCGTCGTGCGTGCGGCGGGAGCCCATCGCGCCGACGTAGCCGCAGTCGGTGCGCAGCGCGAGCTCGAGCAGCGGCACGTCGAACTTCGGGTCGTGGGTGAGCACGCACAGCACGGTCCGCCTGTCGACGCGGCCCTTGTCCCGTTCCGCCGCCAGATAGCGGTGCGGCCAGTCCACGACCACCTCGTCCGCCTCGGGGAAGCGCCGCCGGGTGGCGAACACCGGCCGCGCGTCGCACACGGTCACGTGGTAGCCGAGGAACTTGCCGACGCGGGCCACGGCGGCGGCGAAGTCGATCGCGCCGAACACGACCATCCGCGGCGGCGCGGCGATCGTCTGGATGAACACCGACACGTCGTCGCCGTGCCGCCGGCCGTGCGAGCTGTAGTGCCGGAGCATGGTCGTGCCCTGATCCAGCATCGCCACCGCGTCGTCCACGACGGCCGCGTCCAGGCTCGCGTCGCCGAGCCCGCCGCTCACCCGGTCCTGCCACACGATGAGCCGGCGGCCCAACGCAGGCCCCTGCGTTGCCACCGTGGCCACGGCGACCGGCGCGCCGGAGTCGACGGCGCCCGCGACCTCGGCGAACTCCGGGAAGGAGGCGGCGTCGATCGGCTGGACCAGCATGTCGATGACTCCGCCGCAGGTCAGCCCCACGGCGAACGCGTCGTCGTCGGACACGCCGTAGCGCTGCCGGATCGGCTCGCCACTGTCGATGACCCGGCGCGCCAGTTCGTACACGTCGGCCTCGACACAGCCCCCTGACACGCTTCCCACGGCTTCGCCGCTGCTGGAGACGGCCATGGCCGCGCCGGGCTGGCGGGGTGCCGAGCGGAAGGTGTCCACGACTGTGGCCAGCGCGAACCGGTCGCCCTCGGCGTACCACGCGCGCAGCTCGGGAAGGAGATCACGCATCGCTGAACCGTCTCACATGTTCTTCGCGCCGTCTACGATCGCCTGCCTGATCCGCGAATACGTCCCGCAGCGGCAGATGTTGCGCAGCGAGTCCAGATCGGCTTCGGTGATCTCCCGGTTCTCGGACCGGACCAGCTTCACCAGCGCGACGGCCGCCATGATCTGGCCGGGCTGGCAGTAGCCGCACTGGGCCACGTCGTTGTCCAGCCACGCCTGCTGCATCGGATGCAGGTCGGCGCCGACGGTCGCGGGCAGCCCCTCGATGGTGGTGATCTCGTCGCCCGCCCCGATGTCCGCGACCCGCACCGAACACGGGTTGAAGGCCTTGCCGTTGATGTGGCTCGTGCAGGCCTTGCAGACGTCCAGCGCGCAGCCGTACTTCGGCCCGGTCACCCCGAGCACGTCGCGCAGCACCCACAGCAGCCGCACCTCGTCGTCCACGTCGACGCTGACCTGCTGCCCGTTGAGCACGAAAGTGTGTGTCGTCATGGTGATCCTCAGAAGGTGTGGCTCAGGCCGTCGGTGGGCGACTGCGGGGTGGACGGTTCCAGCGGCAGCGGCGTGAAGGCCAGCGGGCCGTTGTGGTTGATCGGAAAGTACGTCGGCATCGTGCCGGTGGCCCTCGCGTACGCGCACGCCACGGCCGCGAACGCCGGCGCGACGGCCAGCTCCCCGGCGCCGCTCGGGCTGTCGCTCGTGTTGGGCATGATGATCACCTGCAGGTCCGGCGGCGCGTTCCACTCCCGCGTGTAGAAGTAGTTGTCCCAGCTGCCTTCCAGCGGGATGCCGTTCTTGATGTGCAGGCTGGAGGTCAGCGCGAGCGCGACGCCGTCCTGCATGCCGCCGATCATCTGCGCCTCGAGGCCGGTCGGGTTGATGCAGAACCCCGCGTCCACCACGACCAGCGCCTTGGTCACACGCGGTCCGGTCACGCCGTCCGTGATCGGCCGGTTCACCGTCGCGGACGTGCAGTCGATCTCCACGAGCACCGCGATCGCGGCCTGGTACTCCGTGTGCACCGCGATGCCCTGCGCGGTCCCGGGCGCCATCGCGCGTCCCCACTCCCCGGCCTGCGCGGCCTTGTTCAGCACCGCGAGGACGCGGTCGTCGCGCAGGAAGTCGCGGCGGAACGTCACAGGATCCTGATGCATCTTCGCGGCGACCTGGTCGACCACGAGCTCCTGCGCGCACACGACGTTCGGCGAGTAGATGTTGCGCATGCTGCCGGTGTTGAACTGCAGCGGAACCTCGTTGAGCAGCTGCGTGGTGACGCCGAAGTCGTAGGGCGAGGATTGGGTGAGCTCGAAGATCGTCTCGGCGAACGACAGGTTGCCCGCGATCGGCAGAGCCGCCGCGGTCGCCGTGATCATCTCGCCGAGCCCGTGCCCGAAGTCGGTCTGCACGCTCGTGTGCCGCTGCTCGTAGCTGACGACGTTGCCCAGCGCGTAGTTCATCCGCACCCGCGACGTGCACATCGGGTGCGCGCGGCCCTGCCGGAAGGTGTCCGTGCGCGACCAGGAGAGCTTGACCGGCTTGCCCATCTTCTGCGACGCCTCGGCCGCCTCCATCGCCGCGTCGTGGAACAGGTGCCGCCCGAACGAGCCGCCGCCCTGCGAGACGTGCACGGTGACGGCGTCGACCGGCAGCCCGAGCTTCGCGGCGATCTCGGACTGCGCGACGATCGGCACCTTCAGGCTGGCCCAGATCTCCGCGCCGCCCGAGCGCACGTCGGCGATCGCGCAGTCCGGCTCCAGCGGCGTGTTGCTGGCGAACGCGAACACGAACTCGGCGTCGAAGGACTCGGTCAGCAGCGGCGGCACGATCATCGGCAGCTGCGCGGCCCGCAGTGCCTTGAGGACGCTCGCGTCGGACTCGCCGTCCACGGTGCCCGCGCCCCAGGTCACGTCGATGACCTGGATCGCGTCGATGCACTGCCCGAACGTCTGGGCCCTGACGGCCACGCCGGTGCTGATGATCGCGACGTCGGTGACGCCCGGCACGGCGAGCACCGCGGCCTTGTTGTTGATCGAGACCGCCGTGCCGTTGATCGTCGGCGGCCGCGCGACCATCGTCGGCAGCGCGCCCGGCACCTGCATGTCCATCGCGAACTGCTTGCGGCCGGTCACGATGTCGTGCGCGTCGATGCGGCCGCGCGGCGTGCCCAGAACGCCGAACTGCGACGCGGCCTTGAGCGTGGCCGTCACCGCGACGGTCGCGTCGCTGGCCGCCGCGGTCGCGAGCGAACCGTAGGACGCGCTGCGCCCGCCAGGCCCGGAGACCACGCCGCCACCGGTCGTCACCTCGTTCGCCGAGACGCCCCACTGCGCGGCCGCGGTGTCGACCAGCCGCTGCCGGGCGATCGCGGCGGCCGTGCGCACCGGCGTGTACATGCTGCGCATCGAGTTCGAGCCGCCGGTCAGCTGGTTCATCAGCAGCTCCGGACGCGCGTCCGCGAGGCCGATCTGCACCTTGTCCAGCGGCAGGTCCAGCTCCTCGGAGACCATCATCGCGATCGCCGTCGTCATGCCCTGCCCGACCTCGGCGCGCGGCACGGCGAAGAACGCGGTCCCGTCGGTGTTGATCCGCACCGAGATCAGCCCGGACGTCGGCGCCGCCGCGAGATTCTGCAGGTCGCCGAGGTCGAAGAGGTCCTCCGGCTGCGGCAGCGTCGGGATCGCGGCCTCGGCCGTGGGCGACTGCGCCGTGTCGACGACCACCGCCAGCGTCGGCGCGGCGATCAGGAAACCGATGAACCGGCGGCGGTCGATCCGGTGCCGCTGCGGCGAACGACGTTGTTCGGCCATGTGCGTTCCTCAATACTGGGCTCACGAAACAGGCGCGGAAGGCTACGAAGTGTGTCAGGACGGGCACCGCCGCGGACATGGCCGTGGTGCCTAGACTTCACGCGACCCCGTTGTGCACAGTGGCATGCTTGCGCCACTCGAACGAGTGAATGGCGCGTTACGAGGCGTCCAGCAGCCGCGCGGCACGCAGCGCGAGCGCCAATTCGATCTCGAACTCGCCGCCGTCGAACTCGTGTCCGGTCAGCTGCGTGATCCGATGCAGCCGGTTGAGCACCGTGTTCCGATGGCAGTGCGCGAGCTCCGCCGTCCGCCGCACCGAGCCGCCGGACAGCACCCACGTCTCCAGCGTGTCGAGCAGCGGCCGCCGCTCGCTCGCCGGCAGCTTCATCACCGGCCCCAGCCAGCGCTGCACGAGCCGCTCGGCCAACTCCGGCGAGCTGAGCAGCAGCGCCTCCGGCAGCCGCTGTTCGAGTTCGACGACGGCCACGTCGCCGCCGGGCAGCGTGCGGCGGGCCAGCGTCGCCTGCCAATAGGCGATGTCGACCTCGGCCAGCCCGGATACGACCCCTGACGCCCCGGCCGGAACCCGCAGCACCTCGCGCAACGCGGTGAGCGCCGCGTCCGTGGAGCCCTCGCCGAGCGCGATCAGCCCGACCAGCGAGTCCGCCCGCATCTGCCACGCCGACTCGACCCGCGCCGCCGCCAACCGCTGCCGCACCCGCGCGACCAGATCCGCCGACCGGTCCTCGTCCTGATGCGCGTCCACCACCGCCACCACGTACGGACCCCCGACCGGCAGCCCGATCGTCCGCGCCACCTCGTGCGCGAAGGCGAGATCCTTGGCCCGGCCCTGCAACAGCCCCTCCCACAACGCCGCCCGGCGCTGCTCGTCCGCGCGCACCAGCTGGCGTTCGGCGCTGCGGTACGAGAGCTCGACCTGCGAGGAGACCGCGTCCACGGCGTCCCAGACCCGGCCGACCATCTCCAGCAGCGCGTCCGTGTCCACGTCGCCGCGCAGCCGGGACTGGTCGATCAGCGCGGTCCGCACGATCCGGCCGCCGAGCCGGAACGACCTGATCACGTCCTCCAGCGGCATCCGCTGCTGCGCCCGCCTGCTGCCGGTCGCCCGCGCCGCGTCGAACCGCTCGTCGCCGCCCTCCGGCTGGTCCGGATCGGTGATCAGCTGCACGATCCGGGTGATGTTGTCATGACACGACTGCCACAGGTCCTCGCGCGGCACCGAGCTCATCCGCCGATACGCCGGATTCTGCTCGTAGATCGCGCCCACCAGCAGGTCGGTCAGGGCGGGCACGCTGCCGAGCAGGCTCTCCGTCAGCAGCCGCACCGGCGCCGCGTCGTCGCGACCCGCCATGTCACTCATCCTCTGAGCTTAAGACGTGGAACAAGTACCCTGTGCCGTATGTATAACGCGACCCTGAGCCAGCCGGGCTACCGCGTCTCCGCGAACACGCTCTTCGCGCAGACCATGACCTACGTGGCGGGCACGGCCGGACTCTTCGCGCTCGGAGCCTACCTCGGCCGCAACCTGACCGGGGGCGTGGGCATCATCGCCTACATCGCCTCCTTCGTCTGCCTCCTCGCGATGCGCGCCACGGCCCGCCGCTCCAAGGAGGCGACCCTCGCGCTGCTCGGCGCGTTCGGCCTGCTCATCGGCGTGGCCGTGTCCCCGACCCTGGTCTACTACGCCTCCGCGAACCCGCAGGCGCTCTGGCAGGCGGGCGGCGCGACCGCGCTGTTCATCGGCGCGCTCGGCTCCGCCGGGTACGCCACCCGCCGCGACCTGTCCGGCCTGGCGCGCGCCTGTTTCTGGGCGCTGCTCGCACTGATCCTGTTCGGCGTCGTCACGATCTTCGTCCGGATCCCCGGCAGCTCGATGATCTACTCGATCGCGGGCCTGGTCATCTTCGCCGGGTTCACCCTGATCGACTTCCAGCGGCTGCGCCGCTCCCAGGACATCGCCTCGGCCCCGCTGCTCGCCGCGTCGATCTTCCTGGACATCCTCAACGTCTTCCTGTTCTTCCTGAACCTGTTCGGCCGTCGGAACTGAGGCAGTGGACTACCAGCACATCCTGGCGCAGGCGGCCGAGGCCGCGCGGGCCACGGCCGGCCGCGGCCGGGTCGCCGACTACATCCCCGCGCTGGCCGAGGCACCCGCCGACGGGTTCGGCATGGCGCTGGCGACCGTGGACGGCGACGTCCACGGCGTCGGCGACTGGGAGCGGCCGTTCTCCATCCAGTCCATCTCGAAGCTCTTCACCCTCGTGCTGGCCATAGCGCACGGCGGCGACGAGCTGTGGCAGGGCGTCGGCCGCGAACCGTCCGGCAACCCTTTCAACTCCCTGATCCAGCTGGAGACCGAGCACGGCATCCCGCGCAACCCCTTCATCAACGCCGGGGCGATCGTCGCCACCGACCGGCTGCTGAAGCTGACCGGCGACGCGGCCGGAGCGGTGCTCGACTTCCTGCGCGAAGAGTCCGCGAACCAGGTGCTCGACATCGCCCCGGACGTGGCCGCCTCAGAGGCCGAACACGGCCACCGCAACGCCGCGCTCGCCCACTTCATCGCCAGCCACGGCAACCTGCTCGGCGACGTGGACACCGTGCTCGGCCACTACTACCGGCACTGTGCGATCGAGGCCAGTTGCCGTGACCTGGCGCTGGCCGGACTCTTCCTGGCCCGAGGCGGGGTACGCACGGACGGCGGCCGACTGCTGCACCGCAGCCAGACCAAGCGCGTGAACGCCATCATGCTCACCTGCGGCACGTACGACGCGGCGGGCGAGTTCGCGTACCGCGTGGGCCTGCCCGGCAAGAGCGGCGTCGGCGGCGGAATCCTGGCCGTACTGCCCGGCCGGGCCACGCTCTGCGCCTGGGGCCCGCGCCTGGACACCGCGGGCAACTCCGTCGCCGCGATGGCCGCGCTCGACCACTTCACCACCGCGACGGGCCTGTCGATCTTCTAGATACCGGTCAGGAATCGAGAAGCCCCGGCCGTACCCCCGCCCGTAGCGTGATGGTCATGGCAAACACCGACATCACCGCATCCGCGACCACCATGACCCTCGCGTCGGTCACCCTCGAAGTGCCTGACGTCGAGGCCGCGCAGCACTTCTACACCGCGTTCGGCGTGCACGACCGGGTACGCCTGCAGCCCGCCGAGACCGACTCCACCGGATTCCGCGGCTTCACGCTGGCGCTGACCGTGTCCGGCCCGGCCACGGTCGACGGATTCGTCCGCGCCGCCGTGGACGCCGGGGCCACGGTGCTCAAGCCCGCCGCCAAGTCGCTCTGGGGCTACGGCGGCGTCGTGCGGGCGCCGGACGGCACCATCTGGAAGATCGCGACCTCGGCGAAGAAGGACACCGGCCCCGACACCCGCGAGATCGACGAGTTCGTCCTGCTGCTCGGCGTCGAGGACGTCAAGGCGACCAAGGAGTTCTACGCGAGCCGGGGCATGGCCGTGGCCAAGAGCTTCGGCGGCAAGTACGTCGAGTTCGCGTCCGGCGGCCCCGGCACCGTCAAGCTGGCGCTCTACAAGCACCGCACCCTGGCGAAGGAGCTCGGCGTCCCGGCGGAGGGCAGCGGCGGGCACCGCATCGTCCTCGGCACCGGCGCCGACGCCTGCACCGACCTGGACGGATTCGTCTGGGAGACGGAGTGACGAGGTGAACAATCGGCCGCGGCATCGCCGCCGTACGGACGCAGCGGTTAGGCTGGAGGGGCGTCCTGTAGCTCAACGGTAAGCGAGGATGTCGCGGGTGAATGTGCGCAAGGTGGGCGGCGGCGAACCCGTCGGCGACTCCACCGACGCCGAAACGCTGTGGGGCGACGTCCCGGCGAACCTGGCCGCCGACGCCCCCGTCGGCCTCGCCCTCATCGACGCCGAACTGCGCTGGACGTACCTCAACGACGCCTTCCTCGCGGCGACCGGACTGGACCGAGCCCGAATACTCGGCCGTCCGATCGCCGCGACGCCGTTCGCACCCGACGCCGACACCGTCGCGCGGATCCTCAAGGAAGCGACCTGCGACGCCGACGACGAGGGCGTCCCGGGCAGCCTCGCGACGGCCGACTGGCACATGCGCTACCGGCCCCTGCGCCGCGACGGCCAGGTCGTCGGCGTGATCGCGGCGGTGCTCACGCCCGTCCCTGCGCAACACGCCGAACTCGAACGGGCCCGGCACCGCCTCGCGCTCCAGCTCGCCGCCACCGAACGCATCGGCACCACCCTCGACATCGACGTCACCTGCGACGAGCTCGCCAGGTTCACGGTGCCGGGGATGTCCGACCTCACCATCGTCGACGTGATCCCGGACGAGATCGTCGAACGCGGCGCCGGCGCGTACTCCGCTCCGCCGCGCATGCGCCGGGCCGCCTTCGCCTGCACCCCGGAGATCCGCCGGCACTTCGGCGGCGGCAACCCGTTCCCCCTCACCGCCGCGGCGACCAGGCCGGCGGCGGAGTCGGCCGTGGCCCGCTGCCTGCGCGAAGGGGTCCCGGCGGCCGCGGACCCGACGTGCCCCGCCGAGGATCCCGCCCACCACCAGCTCGGAATCGCCGCGATCCTCGCCGTACCGCTGATCGCCCGCGGCCAGCTGATCGGCGCGATGACCCTGGCCCGGGGCGGCACGCCGACCACGCACCACGGCTTCACCGACGAGGACATCGTGCTGGCGCGGGACCTCGCCGACCGGGCCGCGGTCAGCATCGAGAACGCCCGCCAGTACGCCGACTCCCAGCGCATCACCCTCGCCCTGCAACGCGCCCTGCTCGTCGAACCCGGCCCGCCGCACTCGAACCTCGAGGTCGCCGCCCGCTACCTGCCGCTCGGCAGCCGCAGCCTCGTCGGCGGCGACTGGTACGAGATCATCCGGCTGCCGTTCGGCCGGACCCTGCTGGTGATGGCCGACGTGATGGGCCACGGCATGGAGGCGGCCGTGGACATGAGCAACTACCGCACGATCATCCGCGAACTCGGCAGCATGGACCTGCCGCCGCACGGAATCCTGCAGCACCTCGACCGCGTCATCGCCGAGGACGAGTCGGCCCGCCCCGCGACCTGCCTGCTCGCCATCGCCGACCCGAACCGCGCCCGCTGGGCCCTGGCCAGCGCGGGCCACCTCCCGCCCGCCCTCTTCGCCGCCGACGCCCCGACCCGCCTGATCCCCACCCCCATCGGCCCGCCGCTCGGCACCGGCGTGGGCGGCTACCAGCAGATCATCGTCGACCTGCTCCCGGACCAGGTCCTGCTCCTCTACACCGACGGCCTCGTGGAACGCCGCGGCGAGGACATCGACGTCTCCCTGGCCCGCCTCGCCGCCCTGGCCCTCACTCCCACCGGCGAACTCGAACACCTCGTCGACACCGTCCTCGACACCCTCGCCAACGCCACCCCCGACGACGACATAGCCGTCCTCGCCGCCCGCGTCCACAGACACTGATACGGCGCCGCCATCGCATTGATGGCGGCGCCGCACTCGGGAATCAGGACTTACCGGTTACCGGTGGCGAGGATCTGGGTGGATCCGTCGGTGTCGGCGGTGATGGCGGTGGTGGCTGCGCCGAACGATGGCGCGCCGTCTGCGCCTTGGACTTCGCCCCAGCCCGCCCACGTGCCGTCGGTGTTGCGGATGGTGTGGTAGAGCATCCCGTCGTTGCCGATCGCAACGACCTGCGAGGATCCGTCGGGGTCGACGGTGATGGCGACGCTGCTGGCGGAGAAGCTCGGCGCACCGACGCCCTGAAGCTCGCCCCATCCGGCCCACGTGCCGTCCGTGTTCCGGATCGTGTGATAGACGTTGCCGTCGTTACCGATCGCGACGACCTGCGCGCTGCCGTCGGTGGCCGCGGAGATGGAGACGTCGCTCGCGGAGAAGCTTGCCGCGCCGTCCACGCCCTGAAGCTCGCCCCATCCCGCCCACGTTCCGTCCGTGTTCCGGATCGTGTGGTAGAGGTTGCCGTCATTGCCGATGGCCACGATCTGCGCGGAGCCGTCGCTGTCGGCGGTGATACTCACGGCCTTGGCGGTGAAACTCGGCGCGCCGACGCCCTGGAGCTCACCCCACCCCGCCCACGTCCCATCCGTGTTCCTGATGGTGTGGTACAGGTTGCCGTCGTTGCCGATGGCCACGATCTGCGCGGAGCCGTCGCTGTTCACGGCGATGGAGGCGTCGCTGGCGGCGAAGTTCGGTGCGCCGATGCCCTGGACTTCGCCCCACCCGGCCCACGTCCCGACCGTGTTCCTGATGGTGTGGTACAGGTTGCCGTCGTTGCCGATGGCCACGATCTGCGCGGAACCGTCCGTGGCCGACGAGATGGCCGCGTCGCTGGCGTCGAAGCTGGGTGCGCCGATGCCCTGGACCTCGCCCCAGCCCGCCCACGTGCCGTCGGCGTTGCGGATCGAGTGGTAGAGCGGGTACGCGGAGGTGGCGGACATCCCGGGCGGGCTGACGAATCCGACCACGTACATGCCCATGACGCTGGAGTACGAGTTGATCGCGTCGCTGTACGCGGGGGCGTTCTGCACGACGGTCGAGGTGCTGGAGAACTCGGCCTCCGAGCCGTCGACGCCGTTCCAGTCGCCGCTGAGCGTCTCGATCGTGCCGTTCGCGTTGACCTGGCTGACGATCGCGACGTGGTTGATGGTGCTCGTGTCGCCGCGCGCGTTGGAGAAGATCGCGACGTCGCCCACGTGCGGCGTGCTGGAGAGGATGCCGCGGGACGTCGCGTAGCTGTAGAAGGTGGCCGCGCGGGCCGTGAGACCGGACAGGTCGGTGACACCCGCGTGCTGCCACACCCAGATGGCGAAGTCGGAGCACCAGTACTCGGGCTGGCCGCCGTTGCCGGTGCAGCTCGAACCGTAGCCGACGCCGCCGAGGCTGTTGGTGTCGCAGGCGTGCTTGCCGAGGTTGGCGGCCGCGAGGGCGAGGATGCCCTGGCTGCTGCTCGCGTGCGCGGTGACGGACCGCGTAGCGGTAGTGGCGGCGGCCTGGTGGGTGCTGCTGCTGCCGGTGGTCGTCGTCGCGGCGGACGCGGTGCCGATGCCGATGCCGAGCAGGGCGGACGTGCTCGCGAGGGCGACGCCGAGCAGGGCTACGGTGCGCGGCCGGCGGCGGTCGGCCGAGCGCGCTCGTATCCGGGACGTGGACATGGACGTGGACAAGGATTGCTCCCCCGTTCGATCCGGCCGTGGAGCCGGTGTGTGGACCGTCGCGTCCGCAGTGCAGCGGCGTGCTTCGGTTAGACTCCAGCAGAGTCCCCCAGCGCGCCGACGTGCCGATGACGGCACGATGACGTCGCAGGTCGGGGACGGTTGTCGTGCTGCGGGGGAGGACGGCGATGCGCCCAGAGTGGCGGTTCGGGCTTCTCGGGCCACTGCTGGTGGCCCGGGACGGAGAGCAGCCGATCCCGATCGAGGCGGGCAAGCAGCGCACGCTGCTCGCCGCGCTGCTGGTCGACGCGAATCGTACCGTCGGCTTCGAGACGCTCATCGACCGGATCTGGGGTGAGACCTCCCCGCCGGACGCGCGCGCGACCGCGCAGAACTACGTGGCCCGGCTGCGTCGCAGACTCGGCGGGAGCGGCACGGAACCGCTGATCGTCAGCCATCCCGACGGGTATTCGATCCGGACGGCGCCGGAGGAGCTGGACGTGCAGCGCTTCCGGGCGGACGCGCGGCGGGCGAGTGCGCTGGCCGATTCCGCGCCGGATCAGGCCCTTGAGTTCCTGGACCGGGGGCTCGCCCTGTGGCGCGGCGATCCGCTGATGGACATCGCCTCGGAGGAGCTGCACCGCGGCGTGGCACGTCGGCTGGTCGAGGAGCGGATGACGGCGATCGAGACGCTCCTCGAGGTCAAGCTCGCACTGGGCCGCCATGCCGAGGCGGCGATGGAGCTGACCGAGCTCACGCAGACGTACCCGCTGCGCGAGCGGCTCTGGGAGCACTACCTGCTCGCGCTCTACCGCTCCGGCCGCCGTGGGGAGGCGCTGGCGGCGTACCGCGACGTGGCCGGGATGCTCGCGGACGAGCTCGGGATCGATCCGGGAGGCACGCTGCGCGATCTGCACCAGCGGATCCTGGCCGACGCCCCCGATCTCCAGCCGCGGCCGCCCGAACGGCCGGCGTCGCAGCGTACGGAGATGCACGACCGTCCGCGGCACGTGGTTCCCCGGCAGTTGCCCGCGGCGGTGCACCACTTCGCCGGGCGGTCCGAGGAGCTGAAGGATCTCAGCGAGCTGCTGCCCGCCTCGGCCACGGCGGCCGCGGTGATCTCGGTGATCGTGGGCGCGGCGGGAGTCGGCAAGACGGCGTTGGCGGTGCACTGGGCGCATCAGGCCGTGGACCGGTTCCCGGACGGGCAGCTGTTCGTCAATCTGCGCGGCCACGCTCAGAACGCGCCGCCGCGGGAGCCCGGCGAGGCGCTCAGCGGCTTCCTGCGCGCGCTCGGCGTGCCGGGCCAGGCGGTGCCGCCGGACCAGGACGAGGCGGCGGCGCTGTACCGCTCGCTGCTCGCCGATCGCAGGATGCTGATCGTGCTGGACAACGCGATCTCGCCGCACCAGGTGCGGCCGCTGCTGCCCGGCGGCGCCGGATGCCGCGTGCTGGTCACCAGCCGGCACCGACTCAGTGGTCTGATCGCGCGGGACGGGGCGGGCCTGCTCGACCTGGACGCGCTGGAGTCGGTGGAGGCGCTGGAGCTGCTGCGCCGCGTCGTCGGGTCGCGCCGGATCGAGAACGAGCCGGAGCCCGCGCGCGTCATCATCGAACGCTGCGCCCGCATGCCGCTGGCCGTGCGCATCGCCGCGACCCACCTGGTCAACGCCCCGGGGCTGACGCTCGCCGAGTTCCGCGACCGGCTCCAGCAGGCCGGTCTGCTGCGCACGCTCGCGATCGAGGGCGACGAGCAGGGCGGCCTGGCCACGACCCTGCACCTGTCCTTCCGCGCACTGACCGCACCGTCCGCACGGCTCTTCGCGCTGCTCGGACTAGGAGGCTTCGAGGACTACACCGCGTCCTCGGCAGAGGCGCTGGCCGGTACCGGACCCGGATCCACCGTCGCGACAGCCATCGACGAACTCGTAGACGCCCACCTGCTGACGCGGACCGGCGACGGACGGCTCGTGCTGCACGACCTCGTGGCCGAATACGCGGTGCAGTGTTCGAACGCCGCCGAGACACGTCAGGAAACTGATGCCGCGGCACGTCGCGTCCTCGCCTGGTACACCGAAGCCACCAAGGCCGCCATCCGCGTCATCTACCCCACCTCTTCGGCCGCCGTACAGGCCGAGCCGCGCGACGACGTGCCGCTGCCGCCCGTCTTCACCACGCACGCGGACGCCCTCGGCTGGCTGGAGTCCGAGCGCACGAACCTGATGGCGGCCGTGCGGCTGGCCTCGGACCGCGGCATGCACCGCGACGTCGTCGGCCTCACCCACTTCCTCGTCTCGTACTACGACTTGAGCAAGCGCTGGGACGACTGGATCGCGACGCACGAACTCGCCGCCCGGTCCGCCGCCGCGTTGGGCGACGCGGCCGCCGAGGCCCGGGCGCTGAACTACTCGGGCGTCGCGTACCAGCAGCTCGGCAGGTTCGAGCAGGCCGCCACGCACCAGGAACGCGCACTCGAACTCTGCCGCGCCGCCGGCGATGGACGGCTAGAGGCGGTCGTCTGCACGAGCGTCGGCGTCACGTACGCGATCCGCGGCGAGACCCCCAGGGCCCTGACGTACATGGAGCGCGCCCTGACCCTGCACCGCGAGCACGGCAACGCCGACGGCGAGACCATCGCCCTCAACAACCTGGCCGAGGTGCAGACCGAACTCGGCATGCACACCGAAGCCCTCGCAGGCCTCGAAGAAGCGCTGGCCATCGCCGTGCGACTCGGCAACAACTTCAACATCCGCGTCATCCTCTGCTCCCTCGGCGTCCTCTACGGCCAGGTCGGCCGCCACGACGACTCCGTCGAAAGCTTCCGCCGCGCCATCGAGACCGGCAGCGCCACCCACGACCGCTACGGCGTCGCCGAGACCCTCGGCTGCCTAGGCGACCTGCTGCACCGCGACGGAAAGATCAACGAAGCCCACCTGCGCTGGAAGGAAGCCGCAGAACTCTTCGACGCCGTCGGCCCCCAACAGGCGGCAGCCCTGCGCGAACGCACCGCCGACTGCTGCGGCCCACACGGCTTCACCCCGCAACCGCGCTAGACCGTCGCCCCACACCGACATACTGACCGAATGACCTTCTGCTTGGTCCCCGGCACCGGACTAGTGCTCCCGAAGAACGCGGGCACCCTCCGCTTCGGCATGACCGAGCACGCAGCCCAGTGGACGGCATCGACCCTCGCCGAGGTCCGCGACGGTGGCTGGATGTGCAAGACCCACTGGAACTTCCTCTTCGCCCACCAAGGCATCACCGTCACGGCCTACTCCTGCACCTCCTGCCTTTCCTGCGCCGACCAGACCCTCGGCCACCTACTCGTCGAACGCGACCTCCTGCTCCCCGCGAACATCAACCCCCGCAGCACGCACTATCTCCCCAACGTCCGCCTCGACGCCTGCGAGCCTCGTGGGGGAGAACCGGGCCCGGACTGAGTTAGGGCACTGCGTTCTTTCAGGCTGCCCTGCGTGAATGAATCAATGTCCGCATAGAGGGCGCGGCCGCGGAGGGCGACCTCGATTTCGAAGCGTGCTTCGGGGTCGGCCAGGGCCTCGCCGAAGAGGTCTTGTACGCGGTGGAGTCGGCTGCGGGCGGTCTGCGGGTGGATGCCTAGTCGGGCGGCTACCTGCGGGGCGCTGCCGCGATTCGTTTCCAGCCATGCGGTGAGGGTGGCTTCTAGGCGTTCGCGCTGCTTGGCGGTCATGCCGGACAGCGGGGCTAGGCGTCGTTCGCCGATGAGTCGGATGAGGGCTTCGTCGCCTAGGAGTAGGAGGGCGGGCAGGCGGTGGTCGCAGAAGATTGGGGCGTGGTCGAGTACGTGGTTGGGCAGCCGTTCGTGGGCTATGCGGGCCCAGCGGAGGGAGTCGGCGGCGGCGTGCAGGGGGACGATCGGGCCCAGTACGGCGCGGTGGATGGCGAGGAACTCGATGATCTCGGGTTTGTCCAGCCAGACTTCCGGGTCGGGGAGGAGGAGGTAGGGGCTCGGGGATGAGAGGTCTGCCAGGGCTTCCTCGGGGAGAAGGCGGGCGCCGGTTCGTTCGAGGGCCTCGGCCGGTTCCGGCGGTGGCGGGTCGGATTCGACGGCGATGGGTCCTAAGGCGGCGCAGGCTACGACCTCGGGCAGTGCCCAGTCGGCGGCTTCGGCTGCTGCTTCCACCAGGGCGCGGTCGGCCTGTTGGAGTACCAGTTCCAGCAGGTGGCGGCGGCGGAGCTTGGTCTGGGCGATGTCGGCCTTGGCGGTGGCGTAGCCGAGGACGGAGGCGGTCGCTATTTGGTCTACGTGGGTGAAGACGGCTTCGGCCAGCTCGATCATCTGGTCGGGCCGCATGCCTACGCGCCGGGCCACGCGGGCGTATCGGCGCCAGGCGAGGCGGCCGCCTAGGCGGAGGGCGGACTGGAGCGAGTCCATGCTGCGGCCCTCGGCCAACTCGCTGCGGCCTAGGCCTCGGTAGACGCGGGCGCGTTCCTCGACCGGGCTGCCGCGTCCCTCGACCTTGTCCGCGAACTCGACCAGCGCCGTCTCCACGCCGTGTAGCAGACCGGTGCTGAACAGCGAGTCGAGCGGCCGGTCGTACTCGGGGATGCGCAGCCGGATCTCGCGCAGGATCTCCGCGGCCAGGCTCGGGATCTCCGGCCGCAACTGCTCGACGAAGCCGCGCGGCAGCACGGGCAGGGCGAGGCGTTCGCGGGCCAAGACCGGCACCTCCGCTCGTGTGGCCGCCACAGGAGTGCACACAAAGATTGCTACGCACGGGTAAGTTACCGGTGAGTGTGCGCCCGGATGACGGTCCGGTCAACAAGCTTGCGCGCGGGGGGCGGGTCCGGGCGGCGGAAACACTCATCCGGGTGAGCAATCCGTCCTGGCGGCTCCGGGCGTTCCTATCAGCCCTCGCAGTCGTTCTCCAGGACGTGAGCCGCGTCCGTTGACGTGCTCCGGCCCCCGCTCCTAGCGTCCCAAGCGGTACGGCGTCGCACCCGCCGTGCCTGGTCCGCGACTCAAAGGAGAGTCAACCCATGCGAATCATCACAAGAATCGCCGCCGTCGGCGCGGCGATGCTCGGCGCGGCCGGGCTCGCGCTCGGCGGCGCGTCCCCCGCCTCGGCCAGTACCTCGTATCCGGTGAACAACGACTTCGCGACCGGCTTCATCGCCGGTTTCCTGCAGCCGAACACGCCGCCGGCCGGGGCGGACAACTGGAGCTGCAAGCCCAGCTCCGCGCATCCGGACCCGGTCGTGCTCGTGCACGGCACCTTCGAGAACGAGAACGACAACTGGGGCGCCGCCTCGCCGCTGCTGGCGGACAACGGCTACTGCGTCTTCGCGTTCGACTACGGCGGTGTCACGGCGAACGCGGACATTCAGGGCACCGGCGAGATCGCCGCCAGCGCGGCGCAGCTGGAGACGTTCGTCAACCAGGTCCTCGCGGCCACCGGCGCGTCGAAGGTGGACCTCGTCGGGCACTCCCAGGGCGGCATGATGCCGCGGTACTACATCAAGTACCTGGGCGGCGCGAGCACCGTGAACACGCTCGTCGGGCTGGCGCCGAGCAACAACGGCACGACGCTCGACGGCATCACCCAGCTCGGCGACGCGCTGAACATCCTCGAACCCGCCAACGACTTCCTCTCGCTGGGCTGCGAGGCCTGCGTCGAGCAGGAGGTGGGTTCGTCGTTCCTCACCGGCCTGAACTCGGGCGGCGAGACGGCCGCGGGGGTGAACTACACGGTGATCGAGTCGAAGTTCGACGAGGTCGTCACCCCGTACACGAACGCGTTCCTGCCGGCGGCGTCGAACGTGACGAACATCCTGCTGCAGAACCAGTGCGGGCTGGACGCGAGCGACCACCTGGAGATCGCGTACGACCCGATCGCGATGGTCGACATGCTCAACGCGCTCGACCCCGCGCACCCGCGGTCCGTCCCCTGCGAAGTGGTCCTCCCCGTCGTGTGACGAGCAGCGGGGCCGGTGATCCGAGCGATCACCGGCCCCGGTGTGTTCAGCTGTCGAACTCGGGGATGAGCCCGCCGATCAGCCGCATGCTCTCCAGTACGCGCTCGTGCGGGATCGCGCCGACCTGGTGGAAGCACATCAGCCGGTCGATGCCGAGGTCGGCGTACGCCTGGATCTTCGCGCGGCACGTCTCGGGGCTGCCGACGATGAGCGATCCCTGCTCGGACAGCGCCTCGAACAGTTCCGCGTCCGGCACCGCGTCGCCCTGCATGATCCGGCCCACGGCGATCTGCGCGCGGTTCGGACCGAGACCGGAGGCCGCCTCGTCGCGATGGAACTGCCCGGCCAGCCCGCCGCCGGACGGATCCTCCATCAGCTGCTGCTGGCGCGCGGCGGTCAGCGCGAACGCGGCGGCCGCCTCGAAGAAGTTCAGCGCCGTCACGGTGTACCACGCGGCAGCGGCGGCGGCCGCCTCGAACACCGCCTGCTCGTCGGTCTCGGCGCAGTGCACGAACGTGAAGAACGCGATCTGGTTGTTCACGAACGAGCCGACCGGTTCCGTGCACGCGTCGGCGGCGGCCCGGTAGAGGTCGACCATCCGCTTGACCCGCTCCAGCGGCTCCCACAGCGTCGTGCCGAGGACGCCGACCCCGCGCCGGCCCGCGTCCTCGAAGGAGGCCGGGCTGCTCGCGGCCTGCCACAGCGGCGGATGCGGTCGCTGGTACGGCTTCGGCAGGATCGGCGTGTCCGCGATCTGGAAGTGCGTGCCCTGGTGGTCGGCCCGGTCCGAGGTCCACAGCTTCGGCACCAGCTCGAAGGCCTCGGCCGTCTGCTCGGCCGCCGTCTGCGGATCCACCCCGAACAGCCGCCACTCCGGCGGGGTCGAGCGGGTCAGGCCGATCTCGACCCGGCCGGCGCTGAGGTGGTCGAGGGTCGCGGCCCGCTCGGCGATGCGCACCGGGTGGTTGATCGCGCCCGGCGCCAGCACCGCGGCGTGCCCGAGCCGTATCCGCTCCGTACGCTGCGAGATCGCCGCCAGCATCAGCTCCGGCGCCGAGGACAGGCTGAACTGCTCGGCCCCGTGGTGTTCGACCTGCCACCAGCACCCGTACCCGAGCCGGTCGGCCAGCTCGGCTTGCTCGAGCGCCTGGGTGAAGCGCGTGTGCTCGTGCTCCTCGCCCCACGGCCGCGGATCCTGGATCTCATTGAAGACGTCGATCTTCATGCGTACGTCGATCTCCTCGCTCTCTCGGGGGTGCGGTCACAGCACCCTGACGTTCAGGCTAGAGGTGATCTTGTTGCGGTGGTGTGAGTTGACGATGAAATCTGGAGACTCTCAGCTGACGTTGTACGGCCGGAACTGGGCGCTGATCCGGGGTCCGACCGGCCGCGCCGTCTTCGGGATCGCGTGGTCCCAGGTGCGCTGGCAGCTCCCGCCCATCACGACCAGATCGCCGTGCCCGACCACGTGCCGCTGCATGGGACCGCCGCCGCGAGGCCGCAGCGCGAGGACGCGCGGCGCACCGAGCGAGAGGATCGCGACCATCGTGTCCTCGGAACTGCCCCGCCCGAACCGATCGCCGTGCCACGCGACGCTGTCCCGGCCGTCCCGGTACAGGCACATCCCGACGCTGACGAACTCCTCGCCGAGTTCGTCCGCGTAGTGCGCGCTCAGCCGTTCGCGCGCCGTGGCCAGCACGGGATCGGGCAGCGCGTCCCCTGCCCGATATCCGCACAGCAGCCGCGGCACGTCGACGACCCGGTCGTACATCCGGCGCCGCTCCGCCTGCCACGGCACCCGCTCGACCAGCCGCCCGAACAGCTCGTCCGCGCCCGAGATCCAGTGCGGCCGCACATCGAGCCACGCCCCGTCGGACAGTTCGACGCGCCGCACCGACGTGCCGAGCCGCCCCACGGAGACCTCGTCCGCGACGTCCAGCAACGAGCCCTGCAGCGCTCCTTCCATACCCGCATGGTAACACTCGATCGAACGCGTGTGCGATTGGGCGCGCCGGACGGCACTGACGGACGTCCCCTTCTGCCAGGGGTCGAACGGCCCTAGTTGGCACCACACCCGGTTGTTAGAGAAGTGCAGGACGACAATCGCCCGACCGGAAAGCAGAGCCCTGTGTTGAAGAAACCGCTGCGCATACTCACATTCGCCCTCGTCGCGCTCCTGGCCGCCGTGGTGCTGCCCGGCCCGGCGTTCGCGTCCACCACGGTCGGTTCGCCCGTGGTCGGCCAGCCGAACAACTACGACTATTCGCCGTCGGTGCTTCAGAGCAACGGCGTCCAGCAGTTCTGGTGGTGCACCGGCCCCAGCGACCTGATCGCCTACGAGGCCATCAACCTGAGCCCGCTGCACATCATCACGCCGGAGAAGATCGTCCTCGGGCACGGGCCCGCGGGCGCGTGGGACTCGAAGTTCACGTGCAATCCGCACGTCGTGCGCGGCCGGTTCGTCAACCCGCTCGGCGACGGCGTTACCTACACGTACGCCCTCTACTACGTGGCGCTCGCCGACGGAGCCGCCGGCGGCAACAACATCGGCGTGGCGTTCTCGAACGACGGACAGGCCTGGCACAAGTACCCGACCCCGGTCATCAGAACGGACACCACCTCGTACTACGGCGTCGGGCAGCCGGACCTGTACAACCCGGACGGCGCGAACGGCTCCGACATCGAGATGGTGTACGAGCACACCAGCGCGCTGACCAGCCACATCGAGGCGACCAGCACCGACGGCGTGCACTTCACGGTCGTCGGGACGCTGTCGACCGCGGGCCTGCCGCCGAACCAGAAGAACAACCTGGACGCCATCTCCTACGACTCCGGCTCGAGTACCTGGTACGGCCTGTACGACGAGTTCCCGGCCCGCCCGATCGCGACGACCGGCGGCGTGCTCGAGCGCGGCCAGCCGGGCGAGACCCTGTACTCGACGACGAACCTGCTGACCGGCACGTGGAAGCAGCTCGACACCATCGACACCGCGACCACCGGATACGAGTCCAACTTCATCGGGACCCTGCTGCGCGATCCGTACGGCAATCTGATGCTCAACAACGGGTCGGTGGAGCTGTACATATCCACCTCGATCCCGCAGCCCGCGGTCACCGCGATCCCCGCGCAGGCCGCACAGTCCGGGGACGGCGCGCACTGGGACATCGCCTGGTCGCTGTGGACGCCGGGCAGCCCGCTGCGCACCCTGACCCGGTACTACAGCGGGACCGCGGACAAGCCGTACATCGGCCGGCACCTGGTGACGACCGGATACCACTACCCGGGCAGCTTCCACGCCGAGTCCACGGTCCTCGGTTCGGTGTACGAGGCACCCAACGGCGCGGCGACGCAACCGCTGTACTCGTGCAAGCTGGGCAGCGTGGACTTCTTCGACTCGAACGACCCGGCGTGCGAGGGCCAACTGACGCTCGGTCTGGTCGGCTACGTCTATCCGACCCGACCCGCCGGGGTCTCCACGATCCCGCTGTACCGCTGCTATGTGTCGGGCAGCGGCGACCACTTCATCTCCCCGGACTCCGCGTGCGAGGGAAAGCGGACCGAGAAACTGCTCGGCTACTCCCTCGCCCCGTCCTGACCCGGAGGGGGCGAGGGAGCCGGGCGCTAGGGCCAGATGCCGCCCAGGTGCGTCGCGGTGAGGCTGGTGACCACGGCGGTGCCGCCGGTCGCGTAGCTCGCGACGCCGGTGCTGCCCTGGTCGGGGTAGATCTGGTCGGTCAGCGTCACCTGGCCGCCGTCCGCGAAGACCTCGATGGAGGAGGCGTCGAGCAGGATCCGCAGCGTCACGGAGTTGCCGGTCAGCGGCAGCTTCGCGCTCTGGACGCCGTCGAAGCCCTGGCCGAAGGTCGTGTAGCCGGAGTTCGTCCGGTCGATGTAGACCTCGCCGGTGGACGTGTCGTAACCGACCTTCGTGTACTGCGGCGCGCCGGTCGAGTAGGTGCCGGTGTCGACTTCGAGGCCGAAGTCCGTGGCGCTGCCCGCGTTCAGGGTCGCGGTGATGTCGAGTTCGTTGCCGCTGACCGGCAGCGACGTCGTACCGTTGCGGGCCACGGCGCCGTGCACGACCGCCGGCGACGCGGTGGCCAGCGAATCAACACTCGAAATCGGCGCCTGCTCCAGCGTCGGGACGCCCGCCACCGTCGTGAGGCTGAGGACGCGCGGGATCGAGTCGGCGCTGCGCCAGGGGGAGGTCGGGATGGACTGGCCGTATGTCCAGTTGTTCATCCAGCCGATCATGATCCGCTGCCCGCCGGGCGCGTCGTTGAACGTCCCGGCCGCGTAGAAGTCCGCGCCGTCGTCCACCCAGCGGCTGCGGGCGAGCGCGCCGTTCGCGGGCTGATTCGCGAAGGCGAACTGGTCGGCGAGGATGTGGCCCCAGCCTTCCGTCGCGTGGTCGACGATCTCGATCTGCGCCTGCTGGCCCTGGTACTGGCGCAGGTCGAAGCCGGCCCAGTCGAGGTGCTCGCTGTTATCGCCGGTCGCCGAGGCCACGACCTTGCCGCCGATCACGAGGTCCACGGCCGCCTGCCGGTCGTACGGCGCGGCGGGAGCGTTCGCGAACACGATGTCGTCGACCATGATGTGCGCCCACGGCACATTGTTGCCGCCGTCGTTCTGGTCGACGACCTCGATCTGCGCCTGCTGGCCGCGGTACTTCGACACCTGCCAGTTCACCCAGTTCATGTCCGCGCCGTCGTCGCCGGTGGCCGAGGCGACGACCTTGCCGCCGACCAGCAGTTCGACGGCGGTCGGGCCGGGCTGGCCGAGCGGATGGTCGCCGCCCGCGATCAGGAAGTCGATGTAGTCGTTGGAGATCGTGAAGGTCGGCGAGGTGATGGTGCCGGTGGCCGGGTCGCAGCCGTTGACGCAGGTGTCGAGGACGCTCGGGTCCACCTGGCCGTTGAGCGTCTCAGTGGTCGGACCCGCGTTGGCGAACGAGCCGGTGGCCGTCCAGCCGTTGCCCCAGCTTGGGCCGGAGAAGTTGTCGAAGACGGTGCTTCCGGCCGGTGCCGCGCTGTTGAACACCGATCCCGGCACGTACGGCTGGTCGCCGCCGCCGACCAGGAAGTTCAGGTACGGCGAGTTCACGGTGAAGCTCGGCGAGGTGAGCGTGCCGGTGGACGCGTCGTAGCCGTTGAAGCTGTTCGCCAGACCATTGCCTACGTAGCCTGATACAGCCTGCTGGCCGGGCAGCGTTCCGGCGGCAGGGGCCGAGCCGAACGCCGTGCCGGTCGTGGTCCAGCCGTCGTACGTGCCGTTGTCGAAGCCCTCGTACGCGGTTCCGGTCGGCGGCGTGTACGTGGCGGGCTGGTCCGGCGTGAACGTCGTGCCGTCGAAGGAGCCGACGAAGTACTGCTCCTTGTTGTCTACACCCACGACCATGACCCACTTGACGTCGTTCTGGTTCCCGTCGAGCGGGAGCGGGAACAGGTCGGGCATCTCCCACACGCCGTCGGACGCGTTGTCTGGGCCGAACGTGCTCAGCAGTGTCCAGGACTTGAGGTTCGGCGAGGAGTAGATCTGGATCTGGTCCTGCGCGGCGAGCGAGACGACCATGCGCCAGCTCTTCGTCGGCGCGTACCAGAAGACCTTCGGGTCTCGGAAGTTCTGCGAGTTCAGGTTCAGCACCGGGTTGTCGGCGTACTTGGTCCAGGTCTCGCCGCCGTCCACGCTGTACGCGAGCGACTGCGCCTGGATCCCGTCGCTGTACGCGCTGGTGTACACGGCGACGAGCGGCGGGTTCGCGGCCGTGCCGAAGCCGCTGCTGTTCGTCGAGTCCAGCACCGCGCTGCCGGAGAAGATCGCCTCGTCCGGGGTGCCCGCGATGGCCAGCGGCTGCTGCGTCCAGTGCACCAGGTCGGTGCTCGTCGCGTGGCCCCAGGACATGTCGCCCCAGGTGTTCCCGGTCGGGTTGTACTGGTAGAAGAGGTTGTACACGCCCTTGTCGTAGATCAGGCCGTTGGGATCGTTCATCCAGTTCTCGGCCGGGGTGAAGTGGAACTGGGGGCGGTAGGTCTCGTGGTAGAGCGTGGCGGCTCCGGCTGACGACGTGCCGGTCAGCGCCAGCACCAGCGCGCCTAACGCGGCCGTCAGCACGGACAGCCGTCCGCGGCGTCGCCGCGTCGTTCTCCAGATCATCGGTGGATCCCCTCGGCTCATCGGGACAACGTTGTCCGACGGGGATAATCCACCGCTCTTCGCGAGCCGTCAAGACCCGGAGACAACGATGGTCCGGATTTCAGCCTCCGAGTACCCGGCCCAGCTCGGCCCGGCTGCTGACGCCGAGCTTGGTGTATGCGCGGTGCAGGTGGTTCTGCACGGTGCGCACGGACAGGGAGAGGGTCGCGGCGATCTGCCGGCTCGGGGTGCCGTGCGCGGCCATGAGCGCGACCTCGAATTCGCGGTCGGTGAGGGCGGCCGCTGCTCCGCTGGCCTGCAGGAGCGGGGTTCGCGGGCGGTCGCCGCAGCGGTCGAGGTGGCGTTGCGCGGCGTGCGCTGCGGCCGTGGCCTGGCGGGTGTCGGCTGCCCGGGTGTACGCGGCGGATGCGGCGCACGCTGCTTCGGCCGCCATCAGGTCGGCGCCCAGAGTTGCGAGTTCGTTCGAGGCGGCGAGCAGCAGGCGCGGTTCGTTGGTGGCCAGGGCCGTGGCCAGGTGCGCGAGGGCGGGGACGAGGGCGCCGTCGAAGGATGCTGCGATCTCGCGGAGCCTGGGGGCGGCTTGCGCGGGGGCGCCCAGACGCGCGAGGTCGGCGAGCAGAAGTGCCTCGCTGAGGACGAGTCCGCTCGCGTGGGCAGTCGCGATGGCCTCGGTCAGCAGCGAGCGGATCTTCTCAGGGTCCTCACGTCTGGCCACACGGATCCACACTGCCGCGAGCGTGTTCCAGTGGTCGTGGGAGCGCAGTGCCGGATACGTGCTCGCCTCGACCCCGGCCTGCTCGGCGGCGTCGATGTCGCCGAGTAAGGCTGCTGACATGGCTAGGCCGGCGAGGGCGAGATTGGTCGCGCTCACGTGGTGCAGCCTGCGGGCTTCGGCGACGGCCTCGGCGAACCAGCGGCGTGCGTCCGAGTAGTGTCCGGCCAGCAGTTCCACGTCGCCGAGGTGCACGATCATCCACAGGCGAATGGTCGGCACGTGCTCCTCGACCAGTTGCGCGGCGGACGTCTGCGCCAGCTCGCGCGCTTCGCCGAGGCGTCCGGCGGTTGTCAGGACCGTGACCCGCGAGATCAGTTGCGCCGCCGGATGCGGGAACAGGACCTGTTCGCCGATGCCGAGGTGCATCCGGTAGGCGTGCTCGGTCCACGTGACGGCTTCGGCGGACCGTCCGAGGAAGGCCAGGCCGACCGACTTCATCGTGGCGGCGTTGAGCCAGGCGGCCGGATCGGGGGAGTCGGCGACGTCGTCGGCGAGATCCGCGAGCAGGGCCATGCCGCGTTCGGGCTCGGCCGTGTTGATGCGCATCGAGCCCTCGACGTGACGCAGGCTCTTGAGACACTCGGGACTGGTGACGCGTTCCCGGGCCGCGTCGAGGAGGTCCAGCGCGCCTTCGTAGTCGCCCGCTCCCCAGAACCGATTGACGGCCCGCGCCAGGGTCACGGCGAGGAATTCGCGTTCGTCGGACACGCTGCGGGCCAGCGCGGCGAGCACGTCGTCGGCGCCGGTCGAGTCGCCCAACTCCCACAGCACCTCGCCGAGCAGCAGACGCGTGGCGACCGTGTGATCATGGTCCGCGAGCGCGCCGAGCAGATCCCTGGCCTGCCGATAGTCGTGGGCGTGCCGGGCCAGCGCGGCGGCCTCGATCAGCAACGCGGGCTCGGCGCTGCCAGTCGCTTCGAGCTGCCACGCGGCGATCCGGCGCGTGTCGGTCTCGCGGCCGACCTGGTCCAGTAGCAGTTTCCGCTTGCGCAACGGAGTCAGCTGGGCGCGGAGTATCTCGGCGTACAGCGGATGCGCCAGCGCGAGAGTCGTTCCCTGCTGGTCGGTACGGGTTCGGATGAGCGCGGCCGTCTCCAGCGCGACCAGCACGTCCATCCCCACGACGGCCTCGGCGTCGGCGAGCGGAACGGGCTCGCACAGGGCCAGCAGGTCGAGCACGGTGCGCGCGGCGGGCGGGGCGGCGGCGAGGCGGGCACCGATCAGTTCGGCCAGGCGCGGCGTTCCGGCGGCGCGGCCCTCGGGCAGTTCCCAGATCTCGCCGTCGTTGGTCAGGGCTCCGGCACGCAGCGCGCCCTGGACCAGTTCCCGCAGATAAAGGGCGTTGCCGCTGCTGGCGTTGTGCAGCCTGCGCGCCGTCGCCCGCGCGACCGGACCGCCGAGCCCGGTCTGCACGACGTCCTCGACCTGCTCCAGCGTGAACGCGGCCAGGTCGATCCGGTACACGGCGTCGTCCCCGCACAGCAGTTCGATCGCCTCGTTCACCGGCTCCCCGCTGCGCACCGTGCCGATCAACCGGACCGCACCGACGTCGATCAGCTGCCGCAGCAGGACCGCCGAGGTGGCGTCGAGCCAGTGCAGGTCGTCGATCAGGACCACGCGGCCGCCGTGTGCGCCGCCGAGCATCCGTGCCACCTGCGCGAACCCCGTGACCGGATCGGCGAGATCCACGCCCGGCGGCAGCAGGTGCGCGATCGCTCCCAGCGGCACGGCGGCCGTGGCCCGGGACGCCGTGGCCCGGCCCGACGGCACGCCGCCGCGCGCCGCCAGCCGCAGGAACTCCTCGGCCAGCCGCGTCTTGCCGACCCCGGCGGGCCCGCACACGGCCACGGACCGCCCGCGGCCCGACCTCCACACCCGGGTGAACACGTCCAGCTCGGCAGCGCGAGCCGTCAGCGGCCACAGGGACAGCGCATCCACGACAGAACTCCCGCACCGCCCGGAGAGCGACCGAGGACTGGGGGCCGGGCTCGCGGGCCGATGGCTCTCGCCTGGCGGCGTTCTCGTGGGTCGCCACCCAAACCCAGGGTGCCTCCCTCCTCGGCCTTGCCAGACTCGGCCCTCGACCCGCTCCCTGATCCGGCCCCCATTCCTCGGTCGCTCTACGCCGCAGTCCACCACCGCGGCTGTCCGAATGGTACGGCTTCCAGGCCGGATTGCGTATGCGCCGCCCGTGGCGAGCCGCTGCGCGGCCCGGCGGCCGGCCCCGCCGCCGGAACGTGAGGGTTGACACCCTCTCAGGCCGCTGTTAGAAATGGAAATTGCGAAGGCGACGGGGAAATCGCCCTCGTATTAACAGGGGATTGCGATACGAACTGTGTCGCTCAACTGGGGGTAATAAAATGAGCGTCAAGCGCTCGATCATTGGTGTATTCGGAATTCTACTCGCGGTCGTGGTGGCGGCGTTCGCCGCCGCTCCGGCCAACGCGGCCGCCGTCCGCGGCCACGCTCCGGGCGGTACCGGGGCCGTGGTCCTGGTCAACCCGCCGGCTCCGTCCGGCGTCCGACCGGCGGTGATCCGCCCGAACGCCGTCGCGCCGACGAGCTCGCCGGCCGTCAACGTGACCCACGGCGCGCCGGGGTCCACGTACACCTGCAACGCCGGAGACCTGTGCGCGTCGGTCTGGGACCCGACCACGTCCAGCTACGCGGACTTCAGGTTCTACGTGTGCCAGCGGTACTACCTCTCGTACTGGACGGGGGCCGGCGGCAGTTACTTCGACAATCAGACCTCCGACGCGCACACGTACTTCTACGGTGCCACCGGCAACGTCCTCACTTCCTTCTATCCGCAGTACACGAACATCAATTACGACTGGGATCCGGTCTATTCGATCCGCAACTGCTAACCACTCACTGCTGAATGTCTGAGGCCGGCCCGGCGTCTGTCGCCGGGCCGGCGGCGTGCCGGACGATCCGGCGCAGGGCGAGGCCGCAGGCGTAGACGTATCCGTGCTGGAGCAGCGGCACGAACGGGCCGATGAGCTTCGTGTACCAGCGGGCGGGCCGGCTGAAGGCGCGGATCGAGAGCCAGACCGAGCCGTCGTCGTGCCACTCGATGAGGAACGACTCCTCGCCGCGCTCCGGTTGCCGGGGCATCGAGCCGTACGCGAAGCCCTGGCGGCGCGGCTCGTCGAGCACCCACACGATCCGGCAGTGCACCCGGATCAGCACGACGTGCCGCGTGCCGACGTGCAGCCAGACGTTCGCCTCGGGCTCGGCGCGGATGTGGTCGGCCTGCGGGTGCAGGTGCAGGGCCTTGTGCATGCGCCACTCGAGAACCGCGTCGGCCGCCGCGTGGAACGCCGCCTCGCCCCGGCCGATCCGCATCCGCCGGCGCAGCCGGTGGTAGTTCGCGGGGAGCGGGCCGTCCCCGCGGGTGGCACCGACCTCCGGGTACGTCAATCCGGTCACGTGGCGATCGTAGCCGCCGGCGGCCCCGGTCCACGGGCGGGGCCGCCGACCCGGCTGGTCAGTGTCCGTGGCCGGTCCCTCGGACGGGGCGCCGGAACACGACGCGGTCGAACTCGGTGCCCTGCTCGTTGATCGCGCGCAGCGTCATGGTGGCCTGGCCCTCGGGGGTCGCGGGCACGACGTCGAGGGCGATGAACGCGTAGTCGCTATACCGGGCCTGGGACCAGTCGACGGTCTCGTAGCTGCGGCTGAAGTCGAGTTGCGCGGCCGACGGGCCGACCCCGGTGGCGGCGTCGGCCGGGACCGTCGTGCCGTTGCCCGGTTTGCCGTTTTCCACTCCGGCGAGGAAGTTGCGGTCGGACTCGACGGCGCCGGACCAGCTGTAGCGGGGGCGGCCGCCGGAACCGACGGTCATGTAGGTGGTGCCGTCGGTCTGCGGGTGCACGACCGCCGCGTCCTCGGCGGACCGGGACGTCGCCTGCACGGACGACGAGCCGGTGTTGGCCGCGGCGTCGTAGCGGATCGGGTTGGAGCGCTCGTACGTGTGGTTGTGGCCCTGGATCGCGAGATCCACCTCGAACTCGGTGAACAGCGGCGCGAGAGCCTTGCGCACGCCGCCGTCGGAGGAGTGCCCGGCGGACGTGGAGAAGGCGCAGTGGTGGAAGAACACGACGATGAAGTCGATGGCCGGGTCGGCGCGGAACGCCGCCAACTGCTGCCGCAGCCAGTGCGCCTGCGTGCCGCCGCTGTAGCCGAGCAGGCCCTGGATCTCCCAGCTCAGCTCGTTGGCGTCGGCGCTGACGATGGCGACATCGCCGTACGTGAAGCTGTAGACCGACGGGCAGTTGCTCGGCCCGTTCTTCGGCAGGTCGGTGCGCTTCGCGTGGCCGCCGTAGCCGAGCCTGCCGTACGCGTCGATCGTCGTGGAGTCGGCGTCGAGCGAGGCGGTGAACAGTTCGACGTCGTGGTTGCCGGTGTTGAACATCCACGGGATGTGCGCGGAGCTGGCCTCGATGGTGCTGAAGTAGCTCGTCCACACGTACGGGTCGTAGTCGTCCCAGCCGCCGCTGTTCGGCACCGGGGACGGCGTGTTGGTCGAGCCGGGCTGCGTGCCGCCGGAGCCGTCCGGGTTGATGATCGGCTGGGCGTTGCCGCTCGGGTTGGCGTAGCACATGTCCCCGGCGAGCAGGGTGAACCGGGACGGCGTGCGGTTGATCGGGTTGCGCACGCGGGTGATCTGGTCGACCAGCGCGGCGACGGGGGAGAGGTTCGTCGGGGCGGTCGTGGAGGTGGGGTCGTAGTAGTCCGGGTCGCTCGGGTCGTAGTAGTCGTCGGTGATGTGGGTGGACGACTCCGGCTGCAACGAGGGCGCGTTGTCGAGCGTCAGTCCGGTGCCCGGCGTGCCGGTGATGCCCTGGTCGCCGTACGCGGTGAAGGTGAACGGGGCGAGTGAGCCGCGGCCGTCCGGGGCGGTGGTGAACGTGGCGTCCGGGGTGTGCCCGCGCTCGCCGTTCTTCGTGTACGTGAAGCGGTAGTGGTACGTGCGGCCCGGCTCCAGGCAGTCGAGCAGCGCGTGCACGTAGAACTGGTCGGCGTTCAGCAAATCGGTGGCGGACGCGGTGATCGGTCCGGTCGGCACGCCGTTCCACACCGGCACGTGCGTGATCAGTTCCCTGATCTCGGCGGTGGCGGTGTGGCCGTAGAGCGCGTCGTGGCCGTACTCGACCTCGACCTTGATGCCCGACGGCACGGCGTTGTACGTGTTGAGGTTGAACAGCTGTCCGGTCACCCACATCTGGCGGCGCGGGTCCGGTCCGAACGAGAGGTGGCGGCCGTTGACCACGAAGCCGCCGGCGATGGTGCCGGTGCCGGTCAACGCGCTGGCGTAGGCGGGGGCGCCGAATCCTCCGCCGAGCAGGAAGGCCGCCCCGGCGGCGCCGACCCCGCCGCGCAGGACGGTCCGGCGGCTGACGGCGTTGCGGCGCAGGATCTGCTGGAAGAGTTCGTGCTGTTCGACGAACGGGATCATGCCCGCATGGTGGACCTGGCAGGCGACGGCCGCGACCACGCACGCCGACCAGCGCGGAAACGTCGGGTGACGGACGTCCGCCGGGGTGCCAGAATCTGCGTCAGGACCCTGAGGGAAATGCGGGTATGCGATGGCGGATGCCGGTGCGGCCAAGAGTCTCGGGCAGGACGGCGCCTGGCTGCGGCGGCTGCGGACCAGCGCGGGAATGACGCAGGCCCAGCTCGCCGCGCAGGCCGCGGTCGGTCTGCGTACGGTGCGCGACCTGGAGCGCGGCGGGGTGCGGCCGAGGGCGGCTTCGCTGCGGCGGCTCGCCTCCGCGCTCGGCATCGACGTCGAGGAGCTGGACGAACTCGCGCACGGCGGTGAGCGCGTGACCGTTCCGCCCGCCGCCGGGGATTCCGAGGACACGGCCACCCGGCTGCGGATCGACGTCCTCGGCCCGCTCTCGGTCCGGCGCGGCTCGCGCGACGTGGCGATACCGTCCGCGATGCAGCGCACACTTCTCGGCCTGCTCGCGATCCAGCCCGACCAGGTGGCCGGGGTCGAAGAGATCATCGACACGCTCTGGGGCGACGCGCCGCCGCGTACCAGCCGGGAGATCGTGCACACGTACGTCAGTGGCCTGCGTCGCCTGCTCGCGGTCGCCGGGATGCCGAGCCTGCTGCGCCGCGAACCGACCGGATACCGGCTCCGGCTCGGCACGGACGAGTCGGACGCCGCGCACTTCGCCGACCTGGCATCACGGGCCCGACGTGCTGCGACAGCGGGCGCCGCGCAGGCCGCGTGGCAGCTGCACGGCGAAGCGCTGGCCTGCTGGCGCGGTCCGCTGCTGGCGGGGGAGGGGGCATGGCGCGTCCAGCATCCGGCGGCCGTCTCGCTCGGCGCCGCGCGGGTCGCGGTCGCGGTGGAGTGGGCGGACCTCGGACTCGGCCTCGGCCACTACGGACGCACGGCGCAGATCCTGCTGGCCCTGTGCGCCCAGGAACCATTGCACGAGGGGCTCGCGGCGCGGCTGATGCTGGCGCTGGCGGGCGAGGGGCGGCAGGCCGCGGCGCTCGATCTGCACACGGAACTGCGTCAGCGTCTGGACAGCGCGCTGGGGCTCAAGCCGGGACCGGAACTGCGTGAGGCGCATCTGCGGGTGCTGCGCGGCAGGCTGCCGCTGGCGACGCGGCCGGTCGGCGACTCCGCGCCCGGAGCGCACACCGAAGGGAAACCGGCCGTGGAACCACGTCGACCAGCCGCCTCGGCCGTGATCCCCGCGCAGATCCCCGCCGACATCGCGGGGTTCGTAGGCCGCGAGGACGAACTGCGCGCGCTCGACACGCTGCTGGCCGCCGACGACCGCGGCGCCCGGATCGCCGTGATGACGGGCATGGGCGGGGTCGGGAAGTCGGCGCTCGCCGTGCACTGGGCGCACGCGGCCCGCGACCGCTTCCCGGACGGCCGCCTCTATGCGGACCTGCGCGGGCACGGCGTCGGCGAGCCCGCCCGGCCGCTGGAGGTGATCGCCGGATTCCTCGGCGCGCTCGGCGTCGCGCCCGGCCACGTGCCCGCGGACGAGGACCAGGCCTCCGCTCTGCTGCGCAGCGTCCTGGACCGGCGCCGCGTGCTGGTGCTGCTGGACAACGCGGCCGACGCCGAGCAGGTCAGGCCCCTGCTTCCGGCCGCGCCCGGCTGCGCGACCATCGTGACCTCGCGGCGGCGGCTCGGCGGACTGGTGGCCAGGGACGGCGCCGGACTGCTCGCCGTGCAGCCGCTGACCGCTGCCGAGTCCGCCGATCTGCTCGCGCGGGCGATCGGCTCGGTCCGCGCACAGGCCGAGCCGGAGGCCGTCGCCGAGATCGCGGAACTGTGTGCGCATCTGCCGCTCGCCCTGCGGATCACGGCGGCGAACCTGGCGACCCGGCCCGCGCACAGCGTCGCCGACCACGTCGCGAAGCTGACCGCCGATGCCCGGCTCGACGTGCTCGCCGTCGAGGGCGACCCGCACAACGCAGTCCGGGCCACTTTCGAACTGTCCTGCGCCGCCCTCGACGCGGCCGACCTGCGCGCGTTCCGGCTGGCCGGTCTCGCACCCGGCCCCGACGTGACGGCCGGTCAGGTCGCTGCCCTGGCCGACATCCCGGTCGCTGCGGCCAGGGCTGCGCTCGGGCGGCTCGAGGACCGCAACCTGCTGTTCGAATACACGAGCTCGCGGTTCAAGTTCCACGATCTGGTGCGCCTGTACGCATACGAACTCGCGGAGGGCGCGGAGAGCGAGACGTCACTCGACGAGGCCCGAGACCGACTCACTGCTTACTACCTGGCAGGCACCGCCCGAGCCGCGCAACTGCTCTACCCGCATGTTCTCCGCTTGCCCGACTCCCCGGACTTCGACCGCGAGGGCGTGGGACCGACGTTCAAGGACGCCCGCGCCGCGCTCGCCTGGCTCGACGCGGAGCGCCTCGGACTCGTCGCGGCGACCGTGCGCCTCGCGGACGTGGGCGACGTCGTCCCGGCCCTGGAACTCGCGGACCGGCTCAACGGCTACCTCCACCTGCGTGGCGATCGCGTCTACTGGCCCACGATCGCCCGAGTCTCACTGCTCGCGGCCTCACAGCACGGCGGCGACGCGCAGTTGGCGACGGCGTGGATGCACTGCGGAATGGCCACGCGCGCGGCGTCCGACCACGAGACGTCCGCCAACCACTTCGCCCGCTGCGCCGAGGCAGCGCGACGTGCGGGCTGGGTCGCGGGCGAGGCCGTGGCGCTCAACAACCTGGCCACCACGCTGTGGGCACGCGGCCTCGCCTCCGAAGCGGTCGACCGGCTCGGCGAAGCGCTGGCCCTGCACCGGCTCAGCGGCCGCACGACCGGCGAGGCCGTGACCCTCTCCAACCTCGGCTCCGCGCACATCGAACTGGCCCGCGACGCAGACCACGAACTCCGCCGCACCCGACTGGACCAGGCATTGGGCCTCATCAATCAGTCGTGGGAGTTGCATCGCCAGACCGGCGACCGTCGCAACGAGGCGGAGGCGATGCGGTTGCTGGCGATCGTGCACCGCGAACTCGGCGACGACGCCCGGGCCCTCGACCTGGCCCACGCGGCGCTGCGCATGGTGGCCGATGCCGGAGACCTGCTGTACGAGAGTTCGGCGCACAGCACCCTGGCGACCCTGCTCGCCCGCACCGGCGACACGTCCCGCGCCTTCGAAGAACACGAACGCGCCCTCTCCATCGCCCGCTCCGCCAACGCGCTGCGAGAGACGGTCGAGGCGCTCCTCGACATGGCCGAGACGCACGAACTCCTCGGTCAGTACGACGAGGCGGCCTTGGCGGTCGGCGACGCGCAGGCCATCACCACCCAAGCCGCCCTCGTCACCCTGCGCCGCCGCTCCGACCGCCTGCGCGCCCGCGTCACCGCCGCCACATCCCGCCCCTTCCTGCCGCTTGACCCCGATGACCAGGGATAACGTGCCGCAGCGCGACTGAAGGAGCACGCCCCCGACCCACTCCTACCGTGAGGACCGTCAACAGACCGTCTCCACGAAAAGGAGTCAGAACCATGACCAAGAACATCGTCCGCGTGCTGGCCGTCGCAGCTCTCGGACTCGCCGCCGTCGGCACCGCGGCCGGCGCGGCCCAGGCGGACACCTCCGGCTACTCGGTGACCTGGAGCGGCGGATACCTCATCACCGGGAGCTACGACTTCCTGAACGTGGCCGTGTCCAACGCCTCCACCTCCGGCGGCGCCCCGATCATCCAGTGGGCCGCCGACAACGGCTACGAGCAGGTCTGGCGCTTCGGCTACGAGTCCTACAACGGCGTGTACCAGGGCGCCTTCATCCAGAACGTGAACAGCGGCCTGTGCATCAACACCGACGGCGCCGCGGGCGACCAGCTCGACCAGGAGATCTGCTACAACGGCAACCCGAACGAGCTGTTCAACATCTACGGCAACCTCGGCGGCTACGACTCGATCCAGAACACCGGCAGCGGCCTGTACCTCGACGTCAACGGCTTCAGCTGGGGCGAGGGCGCCGCGATCGACCTGTGGTACCAGAACAACCAGCCCAACCAGACCTTCGCGACCGTCGCCTGGTGATCAGCGGATCATCCTGAACGGCCCTGCCAGGTGGTCACGCAGATCTCGTTGCCCTCGGCGTCCGCGAGCACCCAGAACGCCGGTGCCCGCCGGTCCGACACGAGCCGACCACCGGCCGCGAGCGCCGCTTCGATCCGCGTCAGCGCCTCGTCGTGCGGGACGCAGAGATCGAAGTGGATGCGGTTGCGCTGGGGACGCGGCTCTGCCATCTGCTGGAACCAGATGGCAGGGCCCTGTCCCGTCGGATCGACGAGCGGATCCCGCGGTCCGTCGGCCCCGGGCTCCGCGACGTAGCCCAGCACCGCCTTCCAGAACGGCCGCACGCTCGGAATGTCGAGCGCGTCGATGCCGATCTCCAGCAGCTGCACCGAATGGTGAGTCTCGGTGTTGATATCCGCGGAGATCGCCCGCGCCAACTCGACGTCCCGCCCCGTCACCGCCGCGTGCTCCGCCGACTGCAGCGTGAGGACCACGCGGTCGGGCCGCACGTCCATCCGCAGATGCCGATCCGCGTCGTCCCCGCAGGCCGCGGCCGCCGCCTGCGCGAGCCGCACCGCCTCGGCGACGGACCCGACCGCGACCGACGCCCGCAGTGTGCCCAGCAGGAAGCGCCATCCGATGTCGAGCACCGCGTCAGAGGCGGCCTGGCTGCTCACTACGTTGTTCACGTTGTCCACGACGGCAACTCTAGAACTCGAACACCAGACGAGCCGGGACGCGGCCGCCGGCCACGTCGTCGAAGCATTCGTTGACCTGGTCGAGGCGGCGGGACTCGGCGATGACCTGAGTGCGGCCGGCGGCGTGCAGGGCGAAGACATCGGCGAGGTCCTGGCGGGTGCCGACGATGGAGCCGATGATCGACTTGCCGCTGATGACGGTGTCGAAGATGGGGATGTTCATGGTGCCGTCGGCGGGGAGGGCGACGCAGACGAGGCGTCCGCCGCGCCGCAGGGAGCCGTAAGCCTGCTCGAAGGCGCGCGGGGAGACGGCGAGCGCGATGGCCACGTCGGCGCCGCCGAGTTTGCGGACTGCCCGGGCGGCGTCGCCGACGCGGCCGTCGATGACCTCGTCCGCGCCGAGGCGGGTGGCGAGTTCGAGCTTCGCATCGTCGATGTCGACGGCGATCACGCGGGCGCCGAAGATCTTCGCGTACTGGACGGCGAGGTGGCCGAGGCCGCCGATGCCGTAGATGACGACGGTCTCGCCGGGGGCCAGGCGTGCGACCTTGACCGCCTTGTACGTCGTCAAGCCCGCGCAGGTGAGCGGCGCCGCGTCGAAGGGGGTGACGGCGTCCGGGACCGTGACGACGTAGCGGTCGTCGGCCACGGCGTATTCGGCGTACGTGCCGTCGAGAGCGAAGCCGTTGTTCTTCTGCTTGGTGCACAGGTTCTCGGCGCCGGTCACGCAGTAGGAGCAGGTGCCGCAGGCCGTGCCGAGCCAGGCGAGGGCGACGCGTTCGCCGACCTGGTGCAGGCTCGCGCCCAGTCCCTGCGCCTCGACGATGCCGACGCCTTCGTGCCCGGGGGTGTACGGCGTCGTCGGTTTCGCGGCCCAGTCGCCGTTCGCGGCGTGGATGTCGGTGTGGCACACCCCGGAGGTCTCCATCCGCACCAGCACCTGACCCGGGCCGGGCACCGGGATCGGCAGGTCGCGGACCTCGATCTTCGCGCCCAGCGCGGGCACGACGGCCGCCTTCATCGTCGTGGTCATCAGAAACCCCTTCGTCTCGCAGCGCCACGGTCGGCAAGCATTGACGGTGGTACCCGGCCGAGACCGGATACCACCGTCATGTGCCGCGCCTCATGCTAGGCCGCCGCCTAGGACGAGACCTGCACCAGCTCCCACAGCTGGGAGTTCGCGCCGGTGTACGCCTGCTGGACGAGCTGCGCGCCGTCGCTGGTCGAGGCGCCGGACACGGTCAGGGCGAGGCCGGAGTTGCGGTTGACCAGCTCGTAGTCCGAACCGACCGCGACGAGCTGCCACTGCTGGTCGTAGCTGGCGTTCTGCACCCACTGGACCGCGTCCGCGCCGCTCGCCGTGCTGGCCTGCCAGATCCCGAGCGCGCGTCCGCTGTTCTCGTCGAGGATCTGGTCGTAGCCGTTGCCGAGCGACGTGACGTGCCAGAACTGGTCGGTCGAGCCGTTGTTCGTCCACTGCACGGCGTCCGTGCCGTCGAGCAGATTCGCGCCGTACACGCCCATGTTCTTGCCGCTGCCGACGTTGACGAGCCGGTAGTACGCGCCGACCGAGTTGCCGAAGTCGATGTCGGCGTACTGGACGGTGGTCGTGCCGCCGACGATCTCGACGCGGCCGGTCGCCGGGACGTACGTCAGGCTGCGGCTGTACGCGGACGGCATCGTGGTCTGCTGCTGGGTCCACGCGCCGGTGCTGCTGCCGCTCGCGTTCGTCCAGACCGCTCCGCTGCCCGCCGCGTTGTAGACGATCCGGCCGTTCGGCATCCGCAGAAGGACCGGACTGCCGCCCTGCGCCATCGCGGCCGAGCCCGAGGTCACCGACAGCGAGGTGATGCCGGTTCCGGCCGTGCCGCCCACGTCGTAGAAGTCGAGCGGGTTGCTGGAGATCTTGTACCGGACGTTGTTGCCGCCGCCCCAGTACTCGAACGTCATCAGCCACTCGCCGTCGCTGGTCTGGACGACGTTGGTCATGCCCGGCCGACCGCCGCCGAGCTCGGTGTAGCCGGACGAGTTGGTCACGGTCGTTCCGGTCACGTCCACGACCGGGCTGCTCCACGCGTCCGAGCTGGAGCCGTCCCAGGTCCGGTGCGCGAGGACCTGGAGGTCGGGGTCCGTCGTCGTGGCGTTGTTCGGGTCCAGGGTGAGCACGCCGGTCGAGGTGTTGTAGCCGGTGTAGTCGTTCTCGTCCGAGTAGTAGCAGACCAGCTCATTGTCATACACCATCAGGTACGGTTCCCAGACCGGGTCGTTCTGCTGGTACGTGTCCTCGGTGGCCGGGTAGCTGTGGCCGTTCGACCAGCTGCCGGTCGCGATGATGTTCTCCACGGTCCACGTCGCGCCGTCGTCGGTACTCGCGTACAGCGCTATCGCCGTGTTGCTGCGGTCGCCGTCGTGCGTCGGCGTGTAGCTGCCGTTCGCCTTGACCTGGTCGAGGTAGTAGTAGTCGTCCCCTGAGACGACGGAGGCCATCATCAGCGTGCCCTTGGCCAGCCCGCCGACCGCCTGCGGCAGCACGTAGAGGTACGGGTTCGTCCAGTTGCTGACGTACTTCGCGTAGGCCGAGTTCGACGACGCGTACGCCGGGGCCTGCACGCCGGTCAGGTACGACCAGGTGGTGCCGTTGTCGGAGCTCGTGTAGATCGGGATCGTCTGGCCGTCCGCCGAGCCCTTGCTCGTCACGACCGAGTCCTCGAACGCCGCCACGAGCTTGCCGTCCGGCAGCGCCGCCGCCTTCGGGTACAGCACGCAGTTGGTGTGCGCTTTCGTGCACGCCGTGCTGCTGGGGAGCGAGTAGAGCGTGGCGGCGGTCGCCTGTGTCGCGTGCGCGGGCAGCGCGTACACGCAGAGCGCCGTGACCGCGGTCACCACCACTCCCAAGGCTCTGCGCATTCCTGTGCGCCTAGAGTTCACCGTGCCTCCTCGTTGAGATGTCGCCGGTGCCACGTGAAGCTAGATCCCTCCGTGAACACGCGGCAATATGTCGTTACGCAAGGTTTTCGAAGGGCACGGGAGTTGACTGATCAGGGCAAGGCACAGCTCGACGCGCAGTACGGGCTGCTGACGTCGATCGCGACCGAGGCGGGCGTCTCGCTCAGCACGGTCTCGAAGGTCGTCCATCGGCGGCACGACGTGAGCGCCGCGACCCGGGACCGGGTGGAGGAACTGCTCGCCCGGCACGGCTACGTGCGCCCGTGGGACCGGGCCGCGACGATGCCGCGGCAGATGGTGGTGGTCTTCCGCGACCTGTCCGGCCCGTACACGCTCGAGGTGGCGCGCGGCATCGTGCTGGCCGCGGGCCTGGTCGGCGTGGACGTGGTCACCGGCACCACCAACTCCCGGCCGATCTCGCATTGGCTCAAGGAGTGCGAGGCCCTGAACGCGCTCGGCCTGGTCGTGGTGATCTCGATGCTCACCGAGGAGGACCAGCGGCACATCGTCGAGCACAAGCTGCCGGTGGTGCTGGTCGATCCGCTGAGCACGCCCTCGGCCGACATCCCGTGTATCGGCGTGACGAACTGGAGCGGCGCGAAGGAGGCCGTGCAGCACCTGCTCGGACTCGGGCACACCCGGGTCGGCATGATCGCGGGTCGTTCGCACTCGCCGGCGGGCTCCGCGCGGCTGCACGGCTACCGGGCCGCGCTGGAGGAGGCCGGGATCGAGTTCGACCCGGCGATCGTGCGCGCCACCGACTTCGACTACGACGAGTCGCTCAAGGCCACGCTGCACGTGCTGCGGACCAAGGACCGCCCCACCGCGCTGTTCGCCGCGAGCGACGCGCAGGCCATGGGGGTGCTGGAGGCCGCGCGGCAGTGCGGGCTGAGCGTGCCCGCGGACCTGGCCGTGATGTCCTTCGACGACTCGCTGGTCGCGGCGATGGCCTGCCCGCCGCTCAGCGCCGTCCGCCAGCCCTTCGAGGAGCTCGGCCACGAGGCGACCCGGGTGCTGATCCAGCTCGCCGAGGGCCGCCCGCCCGCCTCGACCCGGATCGAGCTGGCCACCCAGCTCGTGCTGCGCGACTCCACCGCCGCGCCGCGCACCGCCGAGTAACGTCCGAAAGTATTTCGGGACCTGCCCCGATCCACCGCGAGCACCCGGGCCCATCCTCGAAAGTCTTTCGATATCAATGGCGCCGATTCGCTTGTCGCCGCCGCGGGCGCCCTCCTACCGTGACTGCACCAGTCGGAGTGTCGGAACGGAGTTCAATGATGAACCTCAACAGCAGCATGGTGTCGAGAAGGCGGGTCCTGGCCGGGATGGCGGCGGGCGGCGCGGCGGTACTCGCCGGCGCGTCCGCGTGCAGTTCGTCCTCTGGTTCGAGCTCCCCGAGCGGGAACGTCTCGTTCTGGACGCAGACGGACCCCACCAACACCGTGCAGCAGGCGGCGATCACCGCCTTCAACAAGACCAGCACCGGGAAGGTCACGCTCTCGGAGATCCCGTCGAACGGCTACCTCAACAAGGTCCGCACCGCGATGGGCTCCTCGGCGATGCCCGGGCTGTTCTTCAACTGGGGCGGCGGAAGCCTGAGCGACTACGTGAAGTCGAACCGCATCCTCGAGCTCGACGCCGACCTCCAGTCGCACTTCCTGACCTCGCCGCTGCAGGCCGGGATCGTGGACGGCAAGTTCGTCGGCGTGCCCTGCCGCGGCACCCAGCCGGTGTTCATCTTCTACAACAAGACCCTGTTCAACGAGGCCGGAGTCACCCCGCCGACCACGTACGGCGAGCTCACCAACCTGGTCACCACGTTCAAGAAGCGCGGCATCATCCCGTTCACGGTCGCGGGCACCGGCACGTACTCGTGGACCGAGCTCATGTGGATCGAATACCTCGTCGACCGGATCGCGGGGCCGACGCTCTTCAAGTCGATCGCGGGCGGCGACTGGACCCTGTGGAAGGAGCCCGCGATCCTGCAGACCGCGCAGATGGTCGCCGAGCTCGTCTCCTCGGGCGCGTTCGGCAGCAACTTCGCGTCCGTGAACTACGGCGCGGGCGGCACGTCCACGCTGCTCGCGCAGGGCAAGGCCGCGATGGAGCTGATGGGCACCTGGGAGTACGCGATGCTGCAGAGCATCAGCCCGAGCTTCGTGAAGAACGAACTGGGCTACGTGCCGTTCCCCTCGGTCGAGGGCGGCAAGGGCAGCATCAAGAACCTGGTCGGCAACCCGACCAACTACATCTCGATGACCTCGCGGGCCGCCAAGACCACCGCGGCCGAGTTCCTCAAGACGACCTACAGCGACAGCTACGTCGCGGGCCTGGTCAAGATGGGCGAGGTCCCGGTGACCACGAACGCCGCCGCGGCCCTGGCGAACGCGGCCGATCCGACGTACGCCAAGTTCCAGTTCGACGCCGTGCAGGCCGCCCCCGCGTTCACCCAGTCCTGGGACCAGGCGCTCGGCCAGACCCTCGCGACGCCGATGCTCACCGAGATCCAGAAGCTGTTCAACGGCCAGGAGTCGCCGCAGCAGTTCGTGAACAACGTGGTGGCGATCCAGCCGTGAACCGCGCGCACGACTCGGGGCGGCCCGGCGTGGTCTGGGCGCTGCCCGGGCTGCTCTTCTTCGGCCTGTTCGCCCTGATCCCGATGGCCGGGGTCGTCTACCTCTCGCTGACCAGCTGGGACGGGCTGACGACTCCGCAGTTCGTCGGCCTGCACAACTGGTCGCGCTTCTTCGCCGACCACCAGATCGTGCAGGCCACCGTCGTCACCGGCGTGCTGCTGCTCGGCACGATGGCGCTGCAGACCCCGATCAGCATCCTGCTCGGGGTCTGGGCGGCGGGCAAACAGCGCAACCGCGCCGTGCTGTCCGCGGTCTTCTTCCTGCCGCTGCTGCTGTCCACGGCGGCGACCGCGGTGATGTGGCGGCAGCTGCTCGACCCGAACTTCGGGCTCCCGGCCAAGGTCTCCTGGCTGTTCGCCGGGAACGACAACCTGCTGGGCAGCCAGAGCGGCTCGATCGCCTGCGTGGTCGTGGTGATGAGCTGGCAGTACATCCCGTTCCACTCGCTGCTCTACCAGGGCGCGGCGCGCAACATCCCGGAGAGCCTGTACCAGGCCGCGGCGATCGACGGCGCGGGGCGGGTGCGGCAGTTCTTCCACATCACGCTGCCGCAGCTGCGCAACACGCTGATCACCTCGACGACGTTCATCGTGGTCGGCGGGCTCACCGCGTTCGACGTCGTGCTGATGCTGACCAACGGCGGCCCGGGCACGGACACCGCGATCCTGCCCTTCGACATGTACCAGACCGCGTTCGTCCAGTACGACTACGGCTACGCGGCCGCGATCGCCGCGTTCCTGCTGCTGCTGGCGACCGGCGCGTCGCTGCTGCTGGTCAAGCTCACCGGATACGACAAGATGACCAGCACCCTGGAGGGGCTGTGAGGAACCGACCGAACTACGCGGCCGGGTTCGCGGCCCTCGTCTGGCTGCTGATCATCGGCATCCCGCTGTACGCGCTGACCACCACCGCGATCCAGCCGCAGGACAAGTACACGCAGACCGGTCCGCTGGGCCTGCCGACCTCGCTCACGTTCGCCAACTTCACGACCGTGCTGCAAAGCGGCTTCCTCGGCTATATCGGCAACACCGTCCTGGTCGCGGCGGGCACGGTCGCCATCGTGCTCGTGCTCTGCGTCCCGATCAGCTACGCGGTCGTGCGCGGCCAGGGCTTCGTCAGCCGCGGCGTGTTCCGGCTGTTCCTGCTGGGCCTCGCGATCCCCGCGCAGGCCGTGATCATCCCGCTGTACCTGATCATCAACAAGCTCGGCTTCTACGACACGCTCTGGGGCGTCATCCTGCCCACGGCCGCGTTCTCGATGCCGGTCAGCGTGCTGGTGATCAGCGGCAGCATGCGGGAGATCTCGCCCGAGCTGTACGAGGCGATGGCGCTGGACGGCGCGAAGCCGGGGCTGGTGCTGCGGCAGCTGGTGGTCCCGATGTCCCGATCCGGCATCTCCACGGCCGGGGTCTTCGCGGCGCTGCAAGCGTGGAACGGCTTCCTGTTCCCGCTGATCATGACGCAGTCGGACTCGACGAAGGTGGCCACGCTGGGCCTGTACAACTTCCAGTCCACCTACAGCTCCGACATCCCGGCGCTGCTCGCCGCGGTGCTCATGTCCGCCGTCCCGATCCTCGCCGTCTACCTCTTCGCGCGCCGGGCCCTCGTCAGGGGCCTGATGGGCGCCGGCGGAAAATAGCAGAACGGAAAGAACGAACGTGACACTCAGTGACGAGCGCCCGAAGACCGGGCTGTGGAACGACCCGGCGCTGCCCGCGGCCGTCCGCGCCCGCTCGCTGCTCGACGCCATGACCGACGGCGAGAAGGCGCGGCAGCTGGGCAGCACCTGGCCGGGCCACGACGCGGGCGGCGACGTCGCCCCGATGCAGGAGACCTTCCGCGGCGCGGAGAGCTTCGAGCAGGCGATCGCGGGCGGCCTCGGCCAGCTGACCCGCGTGTTCGGCACCGAGCCGCTGACCGCGGACGAGGGCCGGGCCCGGCTCGCGGCCTTCCAGGAGCAGGTCGTGGCGGCCAACCGCTTCGGCATCCCGGCGATCGCGCACGAGGAGTGCCTGACCGGCTTCCACACCTGGCGCGCGACGATCTACCCGACCTCGCTCGCGTGGGCAGCGACCTGGGACCCGGAACTCGTCCGGCTGATGGCGGCGGCGATCGGCGCGGACATGGCCGCGGTCGGCGTCCATCAGGGCCTCGCCCCGGTGCTCGACGTCGTGCGCGACTACCGCTGGGGCCGGGTCGAGGAGACGATGGGGGAGGACCCGCACCTCGTCTCAGAGCTCGGACTCGGCTACGTCAGGGGACTGCAGTCAGCCGGCGTCGTCGCCACGGTCAAGCACTTCGCGGGCTACTCGGCCTCGCGGTCGGCACGCAATCACGCTCCCGCGACGCTCGGTCCGCGCGAGCTGGCCGACGTGATCCTGCCGCCGTTCGAGAAGGCCGTGGTGCACGGCCCGGTCGGCTCGGTGATGGCCGCCTACAACGAGATCGACGGCGTCCCCGCCAGCTCCGACGAGGCGCTGCTGACCAGGATCCTGCGCGACGAGTGGGGCTTCGCGGGTACGGTCGTGGCCGACTACTGGGCCATCTCCTTCCTCGCGCTCATGCACAACATCGCCCCCGACGTGCTCGGCGCCGCGCACTCCGCGCTCGAGGCGGGCATCGACGTCGAGCTGCCCAACACCTCGGGCTACGGCGAGGCCCTGCGCGAGATGGTGCAGGACGGACGTGTCCCGGCGGACCTGCTGGACCGCGCCGCGCTGCGTGTCCTGACGCAGAAGGCTGAGCTCGGCCTGCTGGACCCGGACTGGCGGCCGGACCGGTATCAGGAGCCTGTCGACTTCGACTCGCCGCACAACCGCGCCATCGCGAGCCGCCTCGCCGAGGAGTCGGTGATCCTGCTCGGAAACTCCTCGGGTTTGCTACCGCTCGCCCCCGCGACGCCGCGCACGATCGCCGTCATCGGCCCGGTCGCGGACGAGGCGCGCTGCCTGTTCGGCTGCTACTCGTTCCCGAACCACGTCCTGCCGCATCACCCTGACATGGACCTCGGCATCGACGCATCGACCGTACTGGAGGGGATTCGCCGGGAGTACCCGGAGAGCGACGTACGCCACGTGCCCGGCTGCGACATCGTCGGTGGGGACCGCGAGGGGATCGCCGAAGCCGTCGCCGCTGCTCAGGACGCCGATCTGACCATCCTCGTCGTCGGCGACCGCTCGGGGATGTTCGGCAAGGGCACGTCGGGCGAGGGCTGCGACGTCGTGACCCTCGAACTCCCCGGCCTGCAAGACGAGCTCGCGGCGGCCGTCCTCGCCGCCGCGCGACGCAGTGTGCTGATCGTCGTCTCGGGCCGTCCGTACGCGATCGGCCGGCACGCGCGGTCCGCCGACGCGGCCGTGCAGGCGTTCTTCCCCGGCCAGGAGGGCGCGGCGGCGATCGCGGGCGTGCTGTCCGGCCGGGTCGAGCCCTCGGGACGGCTGCCGGTGCAGATCCCCGGCGACCAGGCGAGCCAGCCCGGCACGTACCTCGCCCCGCCGCTCGCGCTCAAGAGCGACGGCGTCAGCAACATCGACCCGACGCCCGCCTTCCCCTTCGGCCACGGCCTCGCGTACACGACGTTCGCCATCGAGGACGTGCGCGTGGACGAGAGTGTCGTGCCGACGGACGGGACGATCCGCGTCTCCGCCACCATCGCGAACACCGGCGAGCGCCCCGGCACGGCGGTCCCGCAGCTGTACCTCACCGACCCGATCGCGACCGTCACCCGCCCCGTGCGCCAGCTGATCGGCTTCACGCGGGTCGATCGCCTCGCGCCGGGGGAGCGGGCCACGGTCCGCTTCGACGTGCACGCCGACCTGACCAGCTTCACCGGCCGCGACCTGCGCCGCCGGGTCGAGCCGGGCCGCGTCGTGCTGACCGTCTCTCAGTCGGCCGCCGACCCGGGCCGATCGGCGGACGTGACCCTTGAGGGTGGCGTCAGGTCCGTCGACCACACCCGGACCACGACCACCCCGGTCGTGATCGTCCGGCACTGATTGAGAGCACTGGGGGGCCGGAGCGCGCGTGGTGCTCCGGCCCCTCGCTCGGCCGTTCTTCTAGTTCGTGACCTTCCAGTCGCTGTTCGCCTTCGGCACCGAGAACGACAGCGTCGAGCAGCCGAGATCGCTCCCCGACGGCAGCGGGTCCAGGCCCGGCGCGGTGGTCGCCGACGCCGCGTGCCAACCGCCGGTCGAGGCGTTGTAGATCTGGATGTGGCTGCTCTCGAACGTGTCGCCGGAGATCTCGGAGCAGTACGGGCCGTTCGCGCCGGTCGTGCTCGGCGTCGTGTAGACCTCGAACATGTCCCAGCCCTCGGGCGCGCCGCTCTGGTCGGTGCCGGACTGGCTGTAGAACGTGTTCCAGGAGTGCGTGGTGTAGTTGTAGAGGTAGACCGTCCAGGTGTTCTTCGCGACGTTGGTCTTGGCCTCGTACATGCTGTACGCGGTGTGGCCGTTGGTCGTCGTCGTGTACGTGCTCACGAAGGCCGAGTCCAGCGGCACGGTCTTGGCCGCGTCGATGGAGACGCACCAGTCCCAGGCCCACAGGTACGCGCCGTCCGGGGTGTAGGCCGTGGTCAGCTCGACGCACGAGCCGTCCGGCGCCTTGAGGGTCGGCGCGTAGAGGTATTCCTGCCCTGAGAGCGTCAGCCCCGGCACGATGCTCTGGTCCGCCAGCATCTTCGTGTCGCCGTCGTCGCCCGGGAACACGCCCCACGCGTTGTGGATCGTCGTCGCGTCCTGCGCGATCGCGGCGTCCGGCGCGGGGGCTGCGGTGATTGCGTGCTTGGCGGCGTGGACCAGCGTGGCGTGCTGCTTGCGGAACGCGGCCTCGGCCGGTCCCACCAGCTTCTTCGTGGCGGCGCCGGACAGCCCCGGCACGGTCCCGGTGATCGGCGCGAGCGTCCCCCGGAGCGCGGGATCGTCGGCGCCTGGCCGCGTCAGCATCAGCGGTGCGGCGTGGATTTGAGCGTGGGCCTGGGCGGTGGGAGTGCCCGCCATCGCCGCCGTCGTGCCGTAGATCCCGAGCGCGGCGAACGCGGCGAGAGCGAGAGCCGGGGCGATGAGCTTCTTCTTGCGTGGTGATCGCATGCCCCTCAGTCGTCCGGGCCGCCCGAAAGGTTGGCGGCAACTTATCCGCCCTCTGCGACGACTAGTGCGGTATGAAATCGATGAAGCGAAAATGGGCACTGGTGGCGGGAGTGCTCGCGCTGATCTCGGCGGCGGTCTCCACGCCGCTGCTGCTCAGCCAGACCGCCAGCGCCGCCGCCGCGTTCTCCACGACGGTGGTCGGCAAGGCGAGCGGCCTGTGCGCCGACGTGCCCGGCGGTACCACGGCGATCCGGCTCAAGCTGGCCGCCGAGACGTGCGCCGACAAGTCCGAGCAGAGCTTCACGTTCACTCCGGTGTCCGGCAAGGCGAACACGTTCACGATCAGCACCCTGAGCGCGAACGAGTGCATCGACGTGACGGGCCGCTCGAAGGCCGACGACACGCCGATCATCCAGTACGTCTGCAACGGCCAGACCAACCAGCAGTTCCGCATGGTCGCCGTGTCGGACGCGGGATACAACCTCGTCGCGGTGCACTCCGGCAAGTGCCTCGCGGTCAACGGCGACGCGACCAAGTCGGGCTCGGCGCTCGTGCAGCTGCCGTGCACCGCCAAGCGCACATGGCTGCTCCCCAAGTCCAGCGGCGTACCGAGCCCCAGCGCCGCCCCCAGCAAGACCACCGGCGCCAGCCCCACCCCGTCCCCCTCGGCGTCGAAGGCCTCTGCCTCGCCCACCCCGACGGCCACGGCCACTGCCGCCCCCACGACGACCCCGGTAGCCGCAGGTAGCTGCTCCCGCGCGTCCAGCTCATCCCCGAAGGTCCAGACGACCGAGGTGAACGTGGGCGTGTCGGTCACCGGCTACGGCGGCCAGTCGGACACCGAGCCGTTGCCGATGGCGATCGCCGCGACCCCGTCCGGCCGCTCGTGGGTGGCGTGGCTGGGCACCGACGGCAAGGTGTACCTCGGCAGCCTCGACTGCAGCGACCATCTCGTCGGCACTCCGACCAGCTTCACCGGCATCGACCTCGAGGACGTGGCCGCCGACGCGAACGGCGGAGTCCTCCTGCTCACGCGCAAGGGCGATTGTCACACCGGCCCCCTCTGTGGCGGCACCTCAAGCCCCTGTAACACGATGTGGATGATCCGCTTCAACAACTCGGGCCAGGAGGTCTGGGAGCAGCAGGTTACGAACCTCAGCTCCAGCCTCGGCGGCTACGACAACGGCGCACGCTTCGTCTGGTGGTACCAGCACCACGGCCGTCTCACGACCGACGGCACCAACTACGCCGCGTACTTCGCTGACGCCATCACCGTGCAGAACGGCAGCTGCGTCGACATCCACGAAGGCGACCGCATGCAGGTCGTGGGCCCCACCGGCACGCTCCTATCCGGCCACGACAGCTTCGCCCTCGGATGTAGCCATAGCTGGGACACGCACATCGTCTGGGATCCACGGACAGGCCACTTCGTCATGGTCTGCGCCACCGACAACGACTGCCGAATAGCGCAACCAGCCGACTATCAGACCGTCGCAACAGGAACCTGCGACGGCACCCTATTCGGCGGTGACATCGTCCTATCGAGTAGCGCAGGGTATTGGGTCGGCTGGAGTCAGGGCGGACACGCACGCCTCGACCACTTCAGCACCGGCGCCAGCGACAAGACCGTCACCACCGCCGCCGACACCAGCCATCCGCACCTGGTCACCTACGGCTCCCGCATGCTGCTCGCCTGGGGCTCCGGATCCGCCATGGACGCCCAGGTATACAACTCCGGCACCGGAGCGACCGTCGGCAGCCAGTTCACCATCGACGTCGCCGACCACGCATACATGTCCTTCAAGGCCTACACCGACGGCAGCGCGGCCTACGCGGCGGCCGGGCCGACCAGCACTACGATCGTCATCGCCCGCGTGATGCCCATGAGCTGAGCAGAGCGAGCCGTAAGAGGCACAAGCGTTCATTGAGCATTAAAGCTTACGGAGTTCCACCTTCCGGAACGCGGCGGGACGCTGGTGGCCGCGGGGCCACCAGCGCACCCACCCGCACGTTCCCACCCACCCGCAAGGAAGGTGACTCGGTATGCCGAGTACCACTCGCCGTCGTCTGCTCGGCGGCGCCGCCGCAGCAGGCGCCGCCACGCTGCTGCCCACCAATGTCCAGAAGGCCATCGCCGACAGCGCCGCGAACCCGCGCCCCGGCAAGCTCGGCGACATCAAGCACGTCGTGCTGCTGATGCAGGAGAACCGCTCCTTCGACCACTACTTCGGCACCCTCTCCGGCGTCGCGGGCTTCGACGACCCCGAGGCGGTCAGGCTCTCCACCGGCCGCTCCGTCTTCTACCAGCCCGACACGGCCAACCCGGACGGCTACACCCTCCCGTTCCACCTGGACACCAACACCACCAGCGCCCAGGCGATCCCCTCGACCAGCCACGCGTGGGCCGTGCAGCACCAGGCCCTCAACGGCGGCGCGAACGACGACTGGCTGCCCGCGCACCGGGCCGCCGACGGCTCGAACGGCCCGTACACCATGGGCTACTACAACCGCGCCGACATCCCGTTCCACTACGCGCTCGCCGACGCGTTCACCGTCTGCGACCACTACCACTGCTCCATGCTCGGCCCGACCTGGCCGAACCGGATGTACTGGATGACCGGGACCTGCGACCCGAACGGCCTGAACGGCGGCCCGATCCTGGACAACACCGCGCCGTCGGGCGGCTTCACCTGGACCACGTACGCCGAGCGGCTGACGGCGGCCGGGGTGAGCTGGAAGGTGTATCAGCAGCCGGACGTCGACGGCAAGAACATGCTCAACGAGTTCCAGCAGTTCCGGCAGGCCCCGACCGACTCGACCCTCTACACCAGCGGCCAGCAGTTCCAGCCGGTCGGCGCCTTCGAGTACGACGCGCGCAACGACAACCTGCCCACCGTCAGCTGGATCCTGCCGTCCGACATCGACTCCGAGCACCCGAACTGGACCCCCGCGTACGGCGCCGCCTACATCGCCTCGAAGATCGACGCGATCGCCGCGAACCCCGAGGTGTGGGCCAAGACCGTGTTCATCCTCAGCTACGACGAGAACGACGGCCTGTTCGACCACGTAGTCCCGCCGACCCCGCCCGCCGGCACCCCGAACGAGTTCGTCAGCCTCACGTCCCCCGGCGGCACCCCGGGCAACGGCCTCCCCGTCGGCGCCGGCTTCCGCGTCCCCTGCATCATCGTCTCCCCGTGGACCGCCGGCGGCCACGTCGCCTCCGAGCAGTTCGACCACACCAGCCAGCTCCGCTTCCTCGAGCAGGTCACCGGCGTCCAGGAGCCCAACATCTCCGCCTGGCGCCGCAGCACCTTCGGCGACCTCACCTCCGCCTTCCGCTTCCACACCGCCGCCGAGGCCCCCGTCCTGCCCGACACCCACGGCGAACTCATCACCTCCGAATACGAGGTCGCCGTCCTGCCCGCCCCCACCCTCCCCGGCGCCGACCAGTCCCTCCCCGCCCAGGAGCCGGGCCGGCGGCCGCGGGTCTGAGGCACCGCACCGCGCACCGGGCTGTCCGTCAGATTCTCGAGGACGGACCGAGCGTGGAGGAGGTGCGTGAGCCCTGAGATCGAGGTCTCATCTCGTTTCCGTTCGCCGCGGACGGCTGCGTCGGATCGAGCTCAGCAGCCGCCCCGCGGTGAAACGCCCTGCCGCGCGACCGGATGTCGAGAGGCAGCTCGACGGTCTGCCCGGGGCGGTGCTCACCGCGCCCGCCGCCTCGACGTGCTTCGTGCTGGTGGACGGGATCGCGGTGCGGGTCAGAGCGGTCTCCGCGGGGCTGGTGCCCGGTGATGCCGTCGAGCTCTGCCACGACGGCTCTGCGGACCGGGCGCGGCTGAGCGCGTTCCGCCGCGGAGAGGGTCCAGGACACACGGTGGTCGCGATGAGCGAGGGGGGCATGCAGTGAGCTCGGGATCGACCGCGGCGGCGGGCTTCGAGTTCGGCGCCGGCTACGAGGAGCGGATCCCGCTCATCCTGGTCCTGGACACCTCGGGTTCGATGGCGCGGCCCGCCGAGCTGCCGCGCATCGAGCAGCTCGTCGACACGGTCGAGCACGTACTGGAGGAGATGCGGGCGGAGCCGGCGCTGGCCGCCCGGGTCGATGTCGCCGTGGTGAGCTTCGGCAGCACCGTCGCCGTACGCACGGACCTGCTGGCGGAAGGCGGGCACAGCGCGGAGCCGTTCGTGCCCGTGGGCAGAGTGCGAATGCCGAAGCTCGCGGCGGCCGGCCACTCGCCGATGCTGCCCGCCGTGAGCCGAGCCCTGGAGATCGGCGCGCGCCGCCGGACGGAGCTCGCCGGCCGCGGGGTGCCCTGCCTGCGCCCCGTCATCTGGCTGATCACCGACGGCGCGCCCACCGACGAGGGCGGCGAACTGCTGGGCGAGGCCGAATGCGCGCTGACGGCGGCGGACGTGCGTGCCGCCGAGGACGCGGGCAACTGCCTCTTCTTCGCGATCGGTGTCGCGGACGCGGATCGCGAACTCCTTCGGACCATCGCACCCGGCGGCACCTACATGGTCGGCGGCCTCAACTACCCGGAGATCCTGCAGCTGATCACGACCAGCTCCCAGCAGTCTCGCTCGGTGCTCAGCGCGGACGAGGTCAAGGACGCCGTCCGGGAGCGGCACGACCGGGGCGAGCGCATCCGCAGACTGGAACAGAGCCAGTGACCACGGCGACGACGAGCCCGGTCGACTGGCGGCATGTCGCGGGCTGCTCCATCACCGGCTCGGTTCATCGGCGGCGCGGGCACGGTTGCCAGGACGCGTTCCGCTCCGAGGTCTCGGCGGACGGCGCGCTCGTGCTCGCGGTCGCCGACGGGGCGGGAAGCCGCGAGCGCAGTGCACTCGGCGCGCACCTCGCCGTGGACGCCGCGTGCCGCGTGCTCGGTCGCGCCGTACCGTCCGCGGACGCCCCGCCCGAGCGGTGGGCCGAGTGGGCCCGCTCCGCCGCCGCGTCGGTGGTGCACGAGTACGAGCGCGTCGCGGCCCCCTCACTCGCTGACGGGCAGGCGGACGCCCTGGCGACCACCCTGGCCGCCGCGGTGGTCCGGCCGCCGTGGGCGGTGTTCGTCGGCGTCGGCGACTGCTTCGGCGCGGTGCTCACGAGGGACGGCGGCGTTGAGGACTGCCACCTCGTACTGCCGCCGGCCGAGGTCGAATTCCTCGGCGGTGCGCGGGGGAGCGCGGCCCCCCGCGGTTTCGCGCTCTGGGACGAGGCGCTGTCCGGGGTCGTGCTGGCGTCGGACGGCTGCCTGGCCGCGGCGCTCGATCATCCCAGCGTGCACGGACTTCCTGCGCACGCCGGCCCGCAACCGGCCGCGGGCTTCTACCGGGCCGTGACGCGGGCGACCCGCTCGTCCCTCGAGGACAGGGAGCCGCTGTTCGCCGCGTTCTCGGAAGCGCTGGCCGAGCGCACGGTCGACGACGCGACCGTCCTGTGCTGCTCGGTCGGCTCAGCGTCAGTGGACTGACGGCATGCCCATTAGCTGCACCGCCGAGGACGGGACCGGGTATCTGCTGACGGAGCAGATCGCCCTCGGTTCTCAGGGTTCTGTCCACCGGGTCGCGGGATCGCCGCTGCTCGCCAAGATCCTCGTCTCCGATGTGGACGAGGCGGCAGCCCGGCGTCGGCTGCGATCCCTGGTCAGCCAGGGCCGGCGGCCGCGCGCGGCCGGTCTGGCCGGTGCTCAGCCCGCGCGTGCCGCCTGGCCGCTGGTCCGCATCGAGACGGTGCACGGCGCGGTGCCCGGATTCCTCATGGTCGATCTCGCACCGGGCAGGCTCTCCCTCGAGAGCAGCTTCGCCCCCGCCGGCCGGTCGGCCGCGTTCCCGGACGCCACCTGGGCTGATGCGCTGCGCGCAGCGCTCGATCTGGCGGTCCTGGTGCGGGACATGCACGCGGCCGAATACGTGCTCGGCGATCTGAAGGCGGAGAACCTCTGGGTGGACGCTGTCGGGCGGATCGCGCTCTGCGACGTGGATTCCGTGCAGTTCACGGCGGACGGCGAGTTCTTCCGCTGCACGATGGGTTCACCGGGTTACACCGCGCCCGAACTGATCGACGCCGCGGAGTACAGCCCGACTGTCGAGTCCGACGCGTTCTCTCTCGCGGTGCTGATCTATCAGATTCTGCTGTGCGGGGTGCATCCCTTTCACGGCGTGCCGCGCGACGGCGGAGCCTACGTGGGCTTCAACGACAACATTCGCAACGGTCGCGCCGTCCTGCTCGGCCCGGAAGCCGTCCGCCTCGACCCGACGGTGCCCGCCCCGCGTCTGCTGCCCCGCGCACTTCGCGCCCTGTTTCGCCGGTGCTTCGATGCGGAGGGCCGTGGATTTCCCGACCGAAGGCCCTCGCCGGGCGAGTGGTGCGCCGCGGTGGCCGAGGCCCTCCAGCCGAGCCGGTTGCGGTGCTGCACCCGCGTGTCGCGTCATGTCTACGCGGTCGAGCTGCCCTGGTGCCCGTGGTGCGATCTGCTCGAGCACGGACGCGACTTCTATCCGTCCGCTCCCGGGATTCCTGTCCGTCAGGGTTGATAGGACCAGCCTCCGATGGGCAGCGAGCCGGAAGGGCGAGGGCGATGAGTGGTTCGCCGAAGTACAGCTATGTGCTGCTCGAGGCGATGCTGAGCGCGGCTCGGGACCAAGCCCGGGCGCAGCGGGTCGAACAGCGCAGACAGCGTGACAGGGACCTCGCCCGGCTGGCCGGGCAGCGGGCCGCGCAGCGCGCCGCGGACCGAGCCGACGAGCGGCGCGGTTCCACGCTGGAACGGCTGGGGCCGCTGCGCGAGCTCGCCGAGCAGGTGCGGGGCGCGGCGGGTTTCGCAGCGCTCGAGCGAAGCCTCGGCGCACTCGTGTCCGCGGTGGAGAGCGGCCGGGCCACGGACCACGACCAGACGATGCGGGAGGCCGAGCGGATCCGCGCAGGGTTGCTCGGCCTGCGCGTCACCCCGGACGGCCGGGCCGAGCAGCGTGCACGCGCGGTCGCCGACCTGCGTACACGGTTGGCGGACGTGGATGCGGACGGCCGTGCCGAACTCGCCGGGGTCGAAGCGGGCTGTTCCGCGCTCATCGTGCGGCTGGAACAGCTTGCCGCCGACTCGAATCCCGGCTTCGAGGTGCTGCTCGGCACGGCGGAGCACGACGTGGCCGCCTTTCTGCGACGTGCCGCGGACACCGGCGAGCGAGCCCGCGCCGCGCAGCGTGATCGCGATGAGCTGACGGAGCGTTGGGCCGCGCTGGAGGAACGTGCCCAAGCCGTCCTGCGCGACGCGAACGATTTCGACGCGAAGGAGCTCGCGCAGGAACTGGAGCAGCGCCTCGCCGAGATCGCGGCGGCCGCGGAGGGCGGGCGGCTTGCGGAGGCACTCGCCGCACTGAACGCGCTGGCGCAATGGTTGGACAGCGCCGAAGCCGAACTCGACGAGCTCGCGGTGGCGGCCCAGCAGTGCACCGATCTGGCCGCGGCGCTGCGCCAGGCGATGGAGCATCAGGGCATGCTCTTCCTCGACGGCGAAGACCTCGGCAATCGGCTGATACTGCGGTTCCAGCGGGTGAACGGCGCGGTGTACACCACGGCCGTCGACGCGTGGTCCAGCACGCGTACCGCGGCGGATGACGCACAGGCGGACGCCGTGATCTCGTATCACGTCGAAGGCGAGCCCGACGTGGAGCACGCGGCGCTGACCGGGAGCGCGAACTGCGATCACGTCGAGGAGTTCCTCGGCGTGGTGCACGGCGAGCTGGCCGAGTTCGGCTTCAGAGCCGGGGAGGTCCACTGGGAGGGCAAGCCGCCGCGCGACTCGGCCAGGCAGTTGCCCGCCGCCCAATCCACCGAGGTCCGGCACGGCGCCGCGCCCGCTACGCCACCGGCGCGATCACGGGGTGCCGACCGGTGAGCGCCGACCCGACCACGAACGGCCACGGTCCGGGGACCCGGCCCGCCGACGGGGCCGTCGCGTCCGAGGACATGCCGCTGTGGGCGATCGTGCTCGGCTGGGAACTGCGGCGCGGACGCCAGGTGCTGCTGCACGGCGAGGTCAACGACCGCTCCTGGCTGTGGGGCGCCCCGGCGACGGTCAAGGAAGTGCTCTGCGACTACCTCGAGGCGACCGGATCGGAGGCGGTCGGCTGGTGGGATCCGGTCGACGGGCTCTCCTTCCCGCTGCCCGGCCACGCCGAGCGCTTCGCCCGGTTGCGCGTCGCCGCACCGGCCGCGACCGGAACGGATCAGGACTCGGATCCGCAGGACGCCGTGGAGACGGACGCCGAACCGGACGCGGACCCGTCCCCGACCGGTCGGCACGGCGCGGTGCGGCGGGCACGGCGCGGGCTGCTGGCCCCGGGCGACCCGTCCGCGGCCGCGTTGCCCGCCGACCTCGGCTCGGTGATCGACCTGGCGCGCGCGATGGCCGCGCGGCCCGAGGCCTCGGTCGCCTTCGTCTTCCAGGACCTCGACGTGGCGCTGCCCGCCGCCGATCCCGCCTCGGCCCCGGTCTACCTCCGGCTGCGCGCCGCGATGCGCGAGGCGGTGACCCCGCTCGCGGCCCAGGGCCGTCCGCCGCATCGGCGCAATCCCGTGCTCGTCGTCACCGGCGACCCGCGGCGGCTGCCGGACTGGTTCGAGGCCGAGGACCCGCGGCTCGTCGCGCTCCGGGTCGCGCGTCCCGACCAGGCGGAGCGGCGGCTGTGGCTGTCCCTGCTCGGACAGAACTTCCACGGCGCGGTGCCGGGCGACCGGCTCGAGTCGCTGGTCGGCCCGACCGACGGGTTCACCGCGTGGGATCTCGAGGCGCTGGCCCGCACTTCGGTGATCCGGGAGGTTCCGGTCGCCAAGCCGGCCCGACTGCTCGACGCCTTGCGTATCAATGTGCGCACCGACCCGTGGGAGCGGCTGGACGCCGAGACCGTGGCCGGCAGCGCGCAACGGCTCGCCAGGGATGTGATCGGGCAGCCGCGGGCGGTCGCCGCGGTCGCCGACGCGTTGCAGACTGCTTATACGGGAGTCGACTTCGGCAGCTCCGGCGCCGCCCGGCCGCGCGGGGTGTTCTTCTTCGTCGGTCCGACCGGGGTGGGCAAGACCGAGCTGGCCAAGAGCGTGGCCAGGCTGCTGTTCGGGGACGAGACCGCTTACGCCAGGTTCGACATGAGCGAGTACCGGGAGGAGCACGCCGCCGAACGGCTGGCCGGCGCGCCGCCCGGATTCACCGGCTACGAACAGGGCGGCGAGCTCACCCGGCGGGTGCAGGAACGCCCCTTCAGCGTTCTGCTGTTCGACGAGATCGAGAAGGCGAATCCGGCGGTGCTGGACAAGTTCCTGCAGATTCTGGAGGACGGCCGGCTCACCGACGGGCGCGGCCAGACCGCGTACTTCTCCCAGTCCCTGATCATCTTCACCTCGAACACCGGTGCCGACACCGTCCGCGACCTGTCCTGGGACGGCCCGGACGGACCGACGTACCAGCAGCTGGAGGAGCATTTCCTGCGCGCGGTCGAGCAGCGGTTCGAGGAGATCAAGCGCCCGGAGATCTACGGCCGGCTGCGTCCCGGCGTCGTCGTCTTCGACCTGCTGCGCGACCAGCACGTGGCGGCGATCACCGATCGGATGCTCGACCTGCTCGCCGAGTCTGTGCTGGAGCGCCAGCGCCTGGTCCTCGAGCCCGACCGGCAGGCCATCCACGGCTGGATGCGGGCCCGGATGCGGCAGCCGGACAACGCGCGGTACGGCGGCCGGCAGATCCGCAACGAGCTCGAGACGCTGCGTACCGCCCTGGTGCGCCACCTGGTGCGCGAACGGCCCGCGCCGGGGGACCGGCTCAGTCTGTCCGTCAGGGTGGACGGTGAGGTTCGCATCGGAACCAGCCCGCGCGCGATCACCGGTCCCGCGGGGACGACGACTCCGGAGACAGAGCGGCGATGACGGTGTACGGGATCGATCTCGGCCTGACGAGCGGGCGGATCGCCTGGAGCGCGGTCCCGGGCGCGCCGGCGGACCGGGCCCTGGTCGTCCCGGCGGGGCTCGCCTTCGCGCCGGACGGAGCGGTCCGGGTCGGCGCGGCGGACGACCAGCACCCGCGCGCGGTCCCCGGGGTGCGTGCGCTGCTCGCCCAGGGTGGCGCGCCGCGTCCGGGATCCCCGCTGTCCGCCGAGGCGAGCGTCGGCACGGTGCTCGCCGAACTCACCGAGCGGGCACGTGCCGAGGGCGGCGGAACGGCCGTCGAGGCGGTGCTCGCGGTGCCCGGCGACTTCGATGTGGCCGCGACGGCCGCATTGCGCCGAGCCGCGGAGAGCGTCGGCCTGACCGTGCGCGGCACAGTCCCGGCGGCGCTCGCGGTGTGTCTGCACTACGGGGCGGTCGACTGGGGAGTCGATCGCAACATCCTCGTCTGCGACCTGGGCGCGACCCGGTTGGAACTCACCGTCCTGGCCGTACGCAGCCTCTCCGTGGAGATCCTGCACTCGGCGATATCCCGGATCGACGATGTGGAGGCCGCGGATCGTGCGGCACGCGTAGCCGGACTGGTCGCCGAGGCGGCGCGGTCGGTGGCGACAGTCGATGTCGAGGACGTCCTGCTCGCGGGTGCGGCCGCGGCCGACGCGGCCGTTTCGCGGGCGATCGTCGAGGCGATCGGCGTGGCGGCGCGCTGCACGGAGCCGGACTTCGCGGTGGCCAAGGGATGCGTTCGATTCGCGGACTTCGGCTACGTACGCGTCAAGGACGGGCGCGGTGAAGGCCCGGAGCGCCGAACGCCGAGGAGCACGGTGGCGAGGCACGCGTTCCAGGCCGCCTCGACGCCGCCGGACGACGACCCGGAACCGCGTGCCCGAGTCGTCGATGATCCGGATCCCCGGGTACGCCGTCCGGAGCGCCCGGCCCCGGCCCCGACTCCACCGGCTCCCGCCGAGGAGCGTCAGGTGCCGCCGGTCCGCGAACCGCGGCCGTCGCCGTCCGTCGTGCCGCCGATTCCGGCCATGCGGCCACCGATGCGCTCCGCGGTCGATGCCAAGGTGCAGCCGCCTCCGATCGTCGAGGGCCCGGACATCGCCGCCGACGGCCCGACGGCGTACGCGCCGCGACCTGTCGTGGGCCTCGCGGTGATCCGTCGCACCGGGTCGGCTGTGCTGAGCTGGCAGTGGCCGCCCGACGGCCCGGAGGCGAGAGTGCACTGGCGGATCGGCACCGGGTCGAACGCGGAGACCGGAACCGCGTCCGTCTCCCGGCACGCCTACGACAACCAGGGCGGCTTCAGTCTCGAGATCGGCCCGCGACCGGCGGAGTTCACAGTCGAAGTCCTGGTCCCGGGTTCGGCGCCGTCCGCGCAGCCTCCCTCCTCGGCCGTCCTGCCTGCGCCGCCGACCGCCGTGCGTTACGACCTCACCCTCGTCGGCGGCCGCCGCAAGCGGATGGCTCGCTTCTCCTTCACCGGCGACGTGGACTGCATACTGCCGGACATCGTGGTCGTCTACGCGTCTGGCCGCTATCTGCCCAGCGCTCGGCACGAGGGGCGCGAGATCCACCGCGTTCCCGGGGGCCCGCTGCAGCGCAACCAGCCCTTCGAGACGGAGTTCTCCTTCGTCGGCTTCGGACCCGGGTGGCTCGTCTGCTTCCCGGAGGAGAGCGCCGTGCCGATCGCCCTGCATCCCGTTTCCCTCCACCGGTTGAGAGTGGTGTGAATGCCCAAGGCTCTGAACCCGCGTTTCGGCTCGCGGCCGCTCACCTGCCCGTACTGCTATGAGCGCTTTCCAGTGCGGGCGATCAGCTTCCGCTGCAACGGTCGGATGAGTCGCACCGGCAACCAGTGCGCGCTGCGCGTGGACCCGGTCCGCGAGGCGCGGATGGATGACCGCCGCCAACTCGGTCCGGTGTTCGCCGCCGACGGCCGGAAGAAGACCGCGCAGTGCCCCGGCTGCGCCGGCGAGACCCGCTATCGGGTGTGCCCGGTCTGCCACAGCAAACTGCCCACGGACTTCGGACTGGTGAACGATCTCCTGATCGCCATGGTGGGGTCGAAGGAGTCCGGCAAGACCGTCTACATGACCGTGCTCGTGCACGAGATCATGCATCGGATGGGCGCGCAGCTCGACGCCGCCATCATGGCCGCCGACGACGACACCAGCAGCCGCTACTCCTCCGCGTACGAGAAGCTGCTCTACACGGACCGGCAGATGCCGGCGTCCACCGACTCCGCGGAGGTCTCGGGCAATCGGGTGGCTCCGCTGGTGTTCCGGTTCAGCATGAATCGCCCGCGGCTGCTCGGCTCCGCCCCGATGCACACCGTGCTGTCGTTCTTCGACGCCGCGGGCGAGGATCTGAACAGCCAGGACAGCGTCGATCTGAACGGCCGTTACCTGGGCAACGCGGACGGCATCATCGTTCTGCTCGACCCGCTCCAGCTCAGCGGCGCCCGTCGGGACGCCACGCCGGGCAGTCCGCTGCCGGGCAGCGGACCGGGCCACGACACGCCGGAGAACGTGCTCGTCCGGATCACGGATCTGCTTCGGGCCTCGCCGAGGGTCTCCAGCCGCCGATCCATCGACACGCCGCTGGCCGTCGTCTTCCCCAAGATAGACACGCTGGCGCACACGATCGGCGCGGGCAGCCCGCTGATGGCCGCGCAACCGGGCGGCAGCCGTTTCGACGTCGGGGACAGTCTCGACGTCCACGTGGAGATGATGCGGCTGCTCAAGCAGTGGTCCGCCGAGCAGATCGACCAGATCGTGGCCAAGAACTACAGCCGGCACCGGTTCTTCGGCGTCTCGGCGCTCGGCGGCAACCCGACGTCGGACATGCGCGCTCCCGTCGACGGCATCAGGCCCTACCGGGTCACGGATCCCTTCCTCTGGCTGCTCAGCGAACTGGGCGCCATCGGGAAGGACTCCAGCGGGCAACGCTCATGACGCTGCATCAGCTGTACTACACGTCCTGCGAACACGGGTTGACCGGGTACGCGGGCTACCAGTTCAACGCCGTGACACCGGGCGCCGGCGAGGAGATGCAGCGGCAGGTGCGCTCACTGATCGCCTATGAGCCGCCGCGCTCCCTCATGTATCCGCAGGACGAGGCGGAACTCGCCGCTTGCCCGGTCAACCTCTGCTACCGCGCGGCCTCCGCCGAGGCGCCCGCGGTGCTCGCGAATGTCGAATACCTCGGGCGTGACTTCTCGAAGCGCTTCGGCAACTACTTCGCGCACGCTCTCGCGGCTGCGCAACAGGAACTCGAGGCCGGACTCGGGTCGCTGCTCCCGATCGAGCTGTGGCGCTCCCCGATCTGGCAGCGCGCCGCGGTCGACGGGACCAACCTGCCCGCGCTGGACGGCGAACTGCCCGGCGGGCTGCTGCATCCCGGTACCGTGCACGAATTCCTGCGCGCCCGTCCGTCGCGCGCCCGGCTGGCGGAACTGGTCACCGCGGTCAGCGCCGCGGGGGTCGGCGAACGTCCGGTGCTTCTGGTGGAGCAGTCCGCCGACGAGGTGGCCCAGTGGGTCGGCGCCGTCTGCTACCTGCTGCCGCCGCCGTTGGCCGCCCGGGTCTCCTTCGCCACGTACTGCTCGAAGCCGGTGCAGAGCCGACTCGATCTGATCGGCACGGTCCGCGAGAACGCCGCGCTGCTCGGGCCGGACACGATGGACGTCTTCACGGTGTTCGACTTCACGGCCGACCGCTTCACGCAGGTACCGCCGCACGCACTGCCCGAACTGACCGCGCGCATCGGTCCGCTCGCCACCGGGGATCTCTGGGAGGACGCGCTGCGCCTGGCCAACGGCGGTGAACAGCGGCTCGACGACTGGTATCCGGTGACGATCGCGTCCGCAGCCCTCGGCGGCGTCGCCCTGGCCCGGCGCGAGATCGAGACCGCGGTCGAGTGGCTGCGCGGCGCACAGCACCTCGACCCGCACGCGATCAGCGAGGTCGGCCGCGCTCTGCACACCCAGTCGAGCCTGCCGACCGAACTGCTGCCGATGCTCGCCGAGGCCACGAGCCGCGGCGCGGATCGGCTGCTGCACGAAGAGCTCCGGTTCGAGCAGATCGACTTCGAGATGGCACAGGCCGCGGAGGGCCGCTCGACCGGCCGGCTCCGCATGTCCTTCTCGCCCGAGTTCGCCCGACGCGTCGCGGACCGCTTCGTCCAGTTCCTCGGGGACGCTCCCATCGCGGAGGCGATCCGGCTGCTCGACTGGGCCGACGAGAACGGGATCGCGGAGGACGGAGTGCACGTCGCGCGGCTCGGCCGCCGACTGGCCGCGGCACTGACCGGCGGCGGTGAATCGGCCGCCGACCTCGGCTCCGCGGACCTGCTCGAGACGGTCGCCCGGCGGCACGCCACCTTGCGCCACGGCCTGGTCGAGCGGCTGCGAGACATCCAGCTCGGACAGCGGGAACCGCTCGACGCGGTGCTGGCCGGTCTCGCGGGGAGGCTGCTCGAGGAGCAGGACGTCGAGCAGTTGCCCGCGCTGCACGAAGCCTTCCTGGTCAGCAGGGCCCTGCGGCATCCGGCGGTCCGGCCCATGACGCTCGCCAGGCTGCTGCGGACGCGCGGCGAGGCCGCACCGACCGTGGACCTGCTCGAGCGGCTGTGGCCCGGAGACTCCTGGAGCGCCGAGGCCGCGGCGGCGGTGGCCGGATACATACCGCTCGACCGCCTCGCGGACCCGCGGGCGGCGCAGTGGTTCCTCGGCGTGCTGCGGCAGGCCACGAGGCCGCAGGACCTCGAGTGGTACCTGCCGCTCTGCCGCGCGCTGCTCGGCTCCGCGGCCGTCGACGCGATGGACACCGCGTCGCTGGTCGCCGCGCGGCTGGCGGTCGAGGCGGATTCGCTCACCCGGGGGATCAGCGACATCCAGCAGGTGCGCCAGGCCGTGACCCTGATGCGCGAGCAGAACGCCATGATCCGCATCCTGTGCGAGCGCCGGGTTCCGCCGGCCCTGATGGCGGTTCCGCCGCGCGCCGCGGACGTGGAGTGGGTGCTGCCGCGGCTGACCGAGACGGCCGCCCTGGACTATCTGCGCAGGCTGGGAAACCGGGGCTGGGACCGCGACGGATGGGCACGCCCCCACTTCGCGGGGATCTTCGTGGTCCGCGACCGGCTGCCCCGCGACGGGCGGGTGCGCGCCGAGGCCGACCAGCTGCTCACCGCGCTCGCCCGCCAGTTCCGGCCGCGGGACTGGGACGCCGTGCACGGGGTCGTCGCCGCGCTGGACCCGACGTGGGGCTCCGTGGACTTCCGCGCGTTCGAGGAGCGGAAACGACGTGACCTGCGGAAGCTGTTCCGCCGTCGGCCCGAGGACCCGGGGCCGCCGCCGGGCACCGCCGCCGACCCCGATCTTGACCCTGACCCGACGCATCGCACGACCCGGGAGTGAGCCGCCGTGGGAGACCTCATCGCTCTGGCCGTAGGGCTCTGTGTGATCGCCCTGGTTGTCAGCGCCTATGTGGCGGGCGTGATCATGCTCGCCGTGTTCGTCGGGCCGTTCCTCGTCGTCGGCACGGCCGTCGCGCTGACCGTCTTGGTGCTGGACATGTATCTACGGGTCGCGATCGGTGTCATGTTCCGGCCCTCGTCCCCCTATCGCGGCGCACTCGCCTTCCCGCCGGAGCAGGAGCCGGAGCCCGCGTTCCGCCAGTACTTCTTCGGTCCGGCACTGCGCGACCTGGACCGAATACTGCGGGTGGGACGCCAGGAATGCGTCGCTCGCGGCCGTACGTGGGCGAGAGCCGTCAACCGCGGCTGTTTCGGCGGTACCCGGGTGCCCAACTGGATCGGCGTGCCGATCGGCGTCATTCTGTGGATCGGGCTGCTCTACGGCATGGTGCTCTCCGTCGCGTTGGTGGCGCTGCTCGCGCTGCTGCACGTCGTGTTCGTGTTCGTCGCCCAGTTCGCGGCGCGCGTCATGATCGGCGTGTTGCGCGGCCTCGATACGCTCCTGCTCACCGCCCGGGACATTCGCGGCGTGACCTGCAAGCAGTGCGGCTGGAAGATCCGCTACCCCTCGTACGAATGCGGGCAGTGCAACCGGAGGCACCGCGACATCAGGCCGGGGCGGCACGGTGTGCTGCGGCGCCGCTGCGCCTGCGGCCGCCGGATGCCGACACTCCTGCTGTTGGGCAGCCATCGGCTTCCGCCCTACTGCGCGGTCTGCGACCAGCGGATGACGCCCGGGGTCGGTCTGCGGCCGGAGATCGTGGTGCCGCTGTTCGGCGGTCGTTCGGCCGGCAAGACCCGGCTCGTCGCGGCACTCGCGATGACGCTGCTCGGCCAGGCGGCGCACGGCGGTCCGCCCGCCCGGCTCGCGGACGCCGACACGCAGAGCGGGTACGGCACGCTGGAGATGATCCTCCGCAGCGCCGGGCACGTGGCGGCCACCCGGGGCCGGCCGGTCGGATACTCGCTCTACCTGGGGGCGGGCCGCGGCGAGCGGCTGGTGCACGTCTTCGACGCCGCGGGTGAGACCTTCGTCAGCTCGGATCGCACCGACGAACTCGAATACGCCCGCTACGCCCGCACCGCCCTGTTCGTGGTGGATCCGATGTCCGTACCCGGATTCCTGCGCGGGCTCACCGCGGGGCAGCTCGCCGCTCTCGACCTGAGCACGGCCTCCGACATGCCGCCCGAGGACGTGTTCGCCAGGTTCAGCCAGACCATGGTGCAGATGCAGGTGCGCACGGAACGGGTTCGGCTCGCGGTGGCGGTGAGCAAGCTGGACGTGCTCAGGGACGCGGGCGTGCTCCAGGGCGAACCGGACGGGGCGCAGCTCGAACAGTGGCTGACCGAGCGCCTGCAGCTGGGCAACCTCATCCGGGCCATGCGCCACGAGTTCCACGAGGTCCGCTTCTTCGCCACGGCCTCGGTCGTGGGAGATCTGGACCAGGTCGATCCGAGCATCGCGCGGCTGGCCGGCTGGCTGCTGCCGAGGCTGGCGGCCGCGGCACCGGAGCGGCGCAGGGCGGTCGCTCGTGTCTGAGGCGGATTCGGCGGAGCGCGACGAGTTGGTGTACAGCCGGATCGCGGACCGGGTCGGCGTGCTGGGGCCGGGTACCCGGGCCGTGGTCTGGGTGCACGGCTGCCCGCTGCGCTGCGCGGGCTGCATCGCACCCCAGGACCTGCCCTTCGAAGGCGGTGTCCAGCGGAGCGTGCGGTCCGTGGCCGACTATCTCAATGCCCTGCCCCCAGACGTCGAGGGCGTGACCTTCTCCGGCGGCGAGCCGATGGCCCAGGCCGGTGCTCTCGCGGCGCTCATCGACCGCCTGCGCGTCGGCCGGGACTGGTCGTCGATGGCCTACTCCGGCTACACGCTGCGGCACCTGCGCAGGCACGGGACGGCGGACCAGCACGCGCTGCTGGACCGGCTCGACATCCTGGTCGACGGACCCTATGTGCGTGCCCGGCACGCCGACCTGCTCTGGCGCGGATCGGCGAACCAGCGCGTCCACCTGCTCAGCGACCGCCACCCGCGCCTGCCCGCGGACCGCTCCGCCGGGATCGAGGTGGAGGTCGATCCCGGCTCCGGGGAGCTGGCGCTGGCGGGAGTGCCGCCGTTCCCCGGATTCCTCGAGGCGTTCGAGACCGCGGTCGCCGAGCGCGGCGTGCGGCTGACCGAGCGCGGACTGCCGGACGCTCAGCGGCCCCGGTAGACCAGGGTGTCCAGGTCGGCCGCCGGGATCGGGCCGATCGCGGCGGCGCGGGCGGCGAGCATCGGCGGCAGGATCTCCGGCTCGGGATCGGCTCCCCAGCGCCGCGTGCGGCCGACGGCCTGGGCGGCGGTGCGGCCCTGCTCGGCCAGCTGCCAGTGCAGCACGTACGTCAGCAGCGCCGCCGCGTCCGGCGACGGCTGCCCGTGCCAGCCCACCACGCCCGCGAAGCCCGCGTCGATCAGCAGGTCGGCGAGCGGGTTGAAGCAGCCGGGCGGCAGGATCGCGAGACCGCCGGCGTTCTCCGCGAACTCCGCGGGATGCAGGACGGCGCCGTCGGCCAGTTCCAGCGCGCCGTCCGCGGTCACGCCGCACCCCAGCTGCAGCAGGGACGCGCCCGCGAGCCGGGTGCGCACCTCGTGCGGCGTGCCCGGACCGTCGCAGTCCTCGATGAGCCGGCCGAGCCCGGTGGAGCGGGGATAGAAGCTGCGGCGCAGCAGCATGGCCTCGACCTGGGCCCACTCGCGGTCGCCGCGCGGGTCGGTCAGGAAGACCGGATCCTGGGCCGCCGGCGGGCTCTTCCGGTGTCGCAGAATGCTGAATTGGGCGAAGGAGGCGAGATGGCTGACCGCCAGCGGGCCCCGTACCGCGGTCGGCGCGGCGCCGAGCACGACGGCCGCGTTCTCCTGCGTGAGGTCCCGTGCCGACTCGAACCGCTCAGTGCGCGTGTTCCAGCGCGAGGTCCCGGCGGTCTCCGGGAAGATCAGGGTGTCGTAGCCGAGGGCGCGCAGGTCCTCGGTCAGTGGTCTGAGCCGCTCGCCGAGCGCGGCCATGGCCTGCGCCGGCAGCAGCGGGCACAGCCTCAGCAGCCCGGGCAGGTCCGCGTCCAGATCGAGCTGCTCGGCGCGGGCGGCGTCCAGGAAGGCTTCGAGCCCGGCCTGACCGTCGTCGTCGGCAGCGGTGTCGGATCCGGTCACGCCCCATCCGTCGTCGTCGCGTCGAGCGCGCAGCAGCAGACCCGCGCTCAGCAGAAGGTGGTCGACCGCAGTGGGCGGCTGCGCCGCCTCGACCACTCCGGCGGCGAGCGCGAGGTACCGGTCCAGCCACGTCGGCGGCGCCGTGTCCGCGTCGGAGAGCAATGCCGTCATGCACCCGAGCGGATCGGCCGGATCGGGCAGGAGGGCTATCAGGTCCTTGCGCATCCCGGTCGCGTCGGCCCGTCGCGCGGGGCGGGCGCGCGGTTCCCGGGACGGCTGCGACGCCCCGTCCTTCGATTCCGGCTCGACGCCGCGCACGACGGCGACCGGCCGCTCGGTGGGCGGCATCCGGGTGGTCGACTCGGTGTCGAAGATGGGCTGGGCGGCCAGGGTCGGCATCATCCTGCTCGACATGTCGGCCGCCTGCTTGAGCCCGCTCAGCGACTCCTGCATCTGTGTCATCAGCCGCATGAGCCGGTTCATGTCCATGCCGCCCCCGCCGAGAGTGTTGAACGCGCCGAACAGGTCGCGGAGCCCTTCGGCCAGGGTCAGCATCATCCGCGCGCCCTCGGTCAGCTCGCGGGCGCGGTCGTGGGCGATGACCTCGTGCTGCAGTGCGATGCACCGGTCGAGGTCGGCGAGCATCCGCGGGTCGGTCCCGGAGCGCAGCATCGCCATCGCGGCGTCCGGCGCCTGCATGCCGAGCATGGCCCGCCGCAGGTAGAGCTGTCCGAGCAGGATGCGCGCGATATCGGCCTGCGGAGGGTTCAGCCCGGTCGCCGCCAGGCCCTCCTCGAGCATTTCGATACCGCGCCCGATGTCGGCCGGCGGACCCTCGTGCAGCAGGCCGCGCGCGGTGTACGCGTGGCCGAGCAGCAGCGCCGCCATGTTCTGATTCGGGTCCTCGGGCCGCATGTGACCGCGCGCCTCGGTGAGCACGTCGATGGCCTTGCCGAGATAGGGCAAGGCCAGGTTGGAGCCCGTTCCCACCCGCCAGTACTTCATCATCGTGGCCTGCCCCAGGGCCAGGAGGTGCTGCGTGCGCGCCGGTCCGGTCAGCGCGTTCAGCTGTGACTCGAGCCGCCGCAGCTGCTCGTCCGAGTCGTCGGTGTCGATCATCCTGCCCATTCCTCACTGTCCGAAGTGGATGAATCCGGCCCAGGCTTCGACCCTGGTCAGGTCGTCGGGATGCCCGGTCAACCGGCTCCGCAGCGGGGCGGGCATGGTCTCCGGCAGCTCTCGGTCGGGATCGAGCATCCACAGCTGGGCCTGGCGCAGCGCCGCCCAGGCGGGCAGGCGGTCGTGTGTGAAGTAGTGGTGGAACATGAACATCAGCGCCGAGGTGTCCTCGTCGGGGATCGACCACTGGGTGGAGAGCACCGAGCGGACGCCCGCCGTGAGGAACGCGCTGCCGACGCTGTAGGCCTCGTCGTAGCCGTGCGCCGAACGACCGGTGCGGCAGGCGGCGAGGACCGCGAGGGCGATCGCCCGGTCCCCGGCCTTCGAGAGCAGCGGCACGATCTCCTCGGCGGTGATCGACTCGCCGTCCGCAAGCACGAGCGAGGCGCTCGGCGGTGCGGTGGCGGTCGTCAGCACACCGTGGCAGGCGAGGTGCAGGATCGTCCCGAGTCCGTCCGTGGTCAGCCACTCGCGCACCTGCTCCGCGGTGCCCCGGCCGGACGGGCTCGGGGTGCCGTTCGGCCGGGTGCCCAGGTAGCGGCCCGCGCGGTAGAAGGCCTGGTGCACCGCGTAGGCCTCGAAGCGCGCGGCGACCAGGTGGTCCTCCGAACCCCCCGTGTCCGGGTCGCCCAGGACCAGCGCCACCGGGGTCGGCGCGACGGGTTCCAGGTCCGCGGCCCGGCACAGCAGCCGCGCCGAACCGGCGAACGAGAAGGAGACCTTGTCGATCGCGTAGCCGCCGCCGGGCCGTCGGGCCGCCTGCCAGGGGATCAGCGCCAGTTCGCCCATCGGGATGAGCATCAGCCGGTGCGGCCGGCCGGGCGGCGGCTCCGGCAGTTCCTGCAGGTACCGGTCGACCAGCGGGCCGACGGCCGCGCCCCACGCCCAGTCGCACAGCGTCTCGAGGCTCTCGGTGAGTTCGACGTCGCGGGCGGTCGGGGCGAGGTCGCGCCGGGCCAGCGCGCGGAAGTAGCGTTCGACCTCTGCTTCGTCCAGGGTCCGCAGCTCGGTCAGCGTCATCAGGCTCGGGGCGCCTTCGGCGGGGGCCAGCAGGGCGAAGCCGGGCAGGTTCGAGCCCGCGGGGACGAGGTAGACGAGGGCGTCGGCGTCCAGCACGCGCAGGGCCCCGCGGATGTCGTCCAGGGACGGCGGGTTCAGCAGGTCCGCGGCGTCGGCCAGCACGGACAACACCTCGTGCCGCAGGCTGCCGGAGAGCCGATCCGGTTCGTGCTGTTCGGCTACCTGGCGCCAGCGCTCGGCCAACTCCCGTTTCCCGGCCGCTTCCAGTTGCGGTGCCACGTCGCGAAAGGCCGCGGCGGAGTACAGCATCAGGCTGCGGCCGCTGTCCAGCGCCTGGATCGCACTGACCACGTCGGTCCGCAGCACGCACTGCCGGGCGGCGTCGAGCGCCGTGTCCGAGGCCCGGCGCGCCGCGGCCCGGGCGGCGGTCGGATCGTCCTGCAGCAGCACCTCCCACGTCTCGTGCCGGAGGCCTTCGAGCAAGTCGAGGTGCGAGTGCAGATCGCCCTCCCGCCGCCTGACGAGCGACAGCGTCCCGTTGATCAACGACCAGGCCGCGTGCTGCGGGCCGCCCGCGATCTCCAATGCCCGTTCCAGCAGCAGCCGGGCCTCCGTGAGCCGGTCGAGGTCATTGGTGAGTTCGACGTATCGCCACAGGGCCATGCCCAGCGACTGCAGAACCATGACGCGGATCTCGTCGTGATCGTTCGTCAGGTCCCGAGCCGCCTCGAAGTTCCGGATGCCGAGTGCGATCCGCTCCGGGTCGGTCTCCTCGCCCGCGCGCAGGTACACGCCGCCGACGACGAGGTGGTAGCCGGCCCGCTGGTCCGGCGGCTGTCCCGGGTTTCGCGCGAGTTCCTCGAGCGCCGCGAGCTCCTGTGCTGAGAACTCCGCGTCGCCGATGTCGCCGCGTATGTACCGCATCGCCTTGAGGCTCATCTGGACGGGAGCGGCGATCTCGGACATCGGATGGCCCGGCACGGCGAATCGCCCCATGTTCTCCGCGAGCCACTCGAGGTCCGCCGAGACATCCTCGTCGTGTCCCATGGCCTCGTTGAAGCGGGTCATCCGCTCCAGGAAGTCGATCATGCCGAGGGCGTCCTCGCTGCCCGTGACGAGCCCGCGCATGGCCGAGAAGTCGAAGGGCGCGCGGGCGTGCACGGAGTGGTCGCCCTGCTGCTCGGCACGCAGGTAGACGATCGCGGAGCGCGCGGTACCCAGCAGTGCCCTGATCTGCGGGGCGTCCTCCAGTTCGGTGTCGAGCGCGTCGAGTTCGGCCAGCGAAGCGTCGTAGTCCACGACACGTCCGGAGGCCGCGGCGCCGAGCATGATCCGACCACGGGCCGCCGCCCGCTGCTGCCGCCAGTACGCGCTCTTCGGAGGGTCCTGGTCCGCGATGCCCAGCAGACCGTCCAGCACCTGAGCCCGACCGATCTCCGCGCCGAGGCCGTCGGTCGCCGGGCGGTTGAGCACGATGACGGCGAGCCCGGCGGCGAACTGGCCGCGCAGCGGGGTGTCGGGCGGCAGCCGGTGCACGCTCGCGATCATCTCGTCGAGGTCGCCGCACTCGGCGACGGCCCGCAGGATCGCGAGCAATTCCGGTTCGTCCGACATGGGTCCCTCCGATCGACGGCCGCCCAGAATACTGACGGACAGCTCAGCGCGGACTCAGCTGGAAGTCGACCGTGTGGGCGTCGTAGCGCACGGCCCGTTCGCCGGGTCGCGGCAGCAGGAACTCCCGGTGGCCGATGACCTGCCGCAGCAGATTCTCGAGCGGGGAGCGCGGGTCGGCCGCCGCCTCCGACCTGCCCACGCCGCTTTGGGAGAGCACGGCCACGTTCTGCGGCGCCTCGGACACGAGCACCAGTACCGTCTCCGGGCGCGCCTTCGCCGGATCGAGCCCCACCGGCCAGATGAGCGGAACCCCGTGCAGGCCCCCGTCGAGCCCGTCGTATCCGAACACGTACTCCTGCTGCGGACCCAGCCGCCGCCCGGAGGGGGAATCGTCCGTCAGGATCGTGACGCGCCCGGATACACCGATGTCGATCAGCGAGACATAGACCGGATTCGCGGATTCGTTCCGGACACTCAGATAGACCCGGTCGCCCGAGTACACGGTCGCCCCGGCGACAGGCAGCGGCACGCGCGCTCCCTCGCACACCGTTCCCCAGTCGATAGCGATCTCCGCCTGGAGCGACCATGGGCTGACGCCCGCCAGAGTGCGCAGCGTCAGCGTACGGGCGAGAGCCTCGAGACCGCGGCGGATCGCGGCGGCTCCAGCGGCGTCGGCGCGATATTCGCCGGGGAACTGTCCGATCCGGTCGTGCACGGTTAACTCGCCGTCGACGCTGATCCGAACCTCCGCCGCCCACGGTTCCTCGGGGCGCGCAGGCCGCAGCGCGGGCGTGGCGGCGATCACCGCGTGCAGCGCCGCAGCGCGCGGATCTGCGTTGTCAGGCAGCAGCACCGGCAGCGCCGGCGCGGCAGCGATCGTGCGGCGGGCTCGCGCGCCCGGCGGGATGACCGTCCGGTCGGGTGCGAACGCCATCACGCCTTCGGCGCCGAAGGAGTCCACGCGGTCGATGCGCAGCGTGCCGACTCGGTCGGTTGAGGCGTCATCGGTTCGGCGCGGCGCGGTGATCTCGAACGCGTCGCCGACCTCGACGCCCAGCAACGCTGCGCACGGGATACGCACGCGCCCGCTGTCGAGCGCGACGACGGCGGGCATCGGGCCCGTGTCGAGCGGTTCGGTCGTGAACAGCCCGCGATCCGTGGGCCCTTCGACTTCCGGACGTTGGACCGGGAAGGTGTTCTGGACGCGGCGGCGCACCCTTTCCATCACCGTCGTCCAGTTGACCTGCTCGTCGCCGACCTCGCCGAGCGCGATCGCGAGCGACTCCGTGAGGACCCCGACGTACCTGCCCTCCGCGCCCCTGTACTCGAAGGCCAGCTGCTCGGGCGCGCAGGCGACGATCCGTACCGCGTTCCGGTTGCTCAGGACGGACGGCGGTCCGGGCGGTAGCTCGCCCGCGTCCCGCAGCCGCTGGACGTGTCCGCGCAGCACCGCGTACTGCTCGCGGCGAGACAGGGCCTTGACCCGGAACTCGTTGTCCCTGAACAGGTGCGCTGCATGGCAGCAGTCGAGGATGACCACGACGTTCCGCGTCCGCTGCGTCAACCGTGTCAGGAGCGCGCTGAGCTCCACGGAGGTGATACCGCGGAAGTCGCCGGGTGAGGAGTCCCCGAAGTCGCTCGGGGCGATGAACTGCAGGTCCATCAGGGAGGGCCCGGGCGTCTCCGGAGGCGGTGCCTCGACGCGTCCGCCGTGGCCGCTGAAGTAGATCACGACGGGCTGGTCCGGCTGCACGTCGTCGATCAGGCGCCGGTAGGCGGCCAGGATCTTCGCCCGGGTCGCCTGTGGCCCGCTGATCCGTTGTATCGCGAAGCCGCGTGGCCGCAGCGTCCGCTCCATCGACTCCAGATCGTGCTCGATCCCGGCGAGCCCCTCCGTCGCGCATCCGATCAGCAGCGCGCTTCCCTTGGGTTCGTTCATCACGTCTCACCTCGTTGGCCGATTCCGCCGCGCCATAGTGCTGACGGACGCGGCTCGGGGAGAGCACGTCAGCAGATCGCCGGGCCCGTGTCGGGGTCCTTCCAGTTCTTCGGGGCGGTCGGGGCCTTGCAGACGATGTCGCTGAACTGCTGGAGGTCGGCCTCGGGGATGAGGTGCAGGGCGCCGGTGGACCAGGAGAAGATGACCTCGCCGTCGCCGGTGCCGAGCATGTCGGTGACGATCCAGTCCTGCCAGCAGGTGGTGCCGGTGTAGCCGGTGATGGTGGTGGAGGGGTCGGCCCAGCTGGTGCGGGTGGCGGCGGTGGCGGCGTGCCAGGCGGCGAGGAGTTGGGTGGAGGTGGGGACGGTGCAGGCGGCGGTCGCGGGGGAGGCGGCGGCGGGCCAGTCGTTGTCGGGGTAGGACTCGATGATGGTGTTGTCGCCCTCGGTCTGGCCCATCCGCGTGAAGCGGCCGCCGGCGGGGGCGGAGAGGGTGATTCTGGTCGCGGAGGTGCCGAACTGGCCTTGGCCTTCGGCGCCGGTGGCGGTCCAGGAGGTCCAGTGGATCTCCTGGATGGTGCCGCCGCCGTCCGCATCGTTCATGACGATGGCGCTGGGCTTGCGGCCGGTGTAGTTGCCGAAGGTGATGGACGGGAGTGCGGCGGCGGCGCTCGTCTGGCCGGTGGCGGTCTTGGCGGCGGAGGACGAGTGGCCGGAGTTGGCCAGGGCGTAGCTGGTGCCGGCGCCGATCGCCACTGCCAGGGCCGCCGCTCCGGCCAGGTACGGCAGAGGGCTGCGACGGCGCGAGCTCGGGCGGGCGTCGTGCAGGGAGGGAGTGGTGATCGGCTCCGGGGCGTGCCAGTACTCTGACAGGACGAGTTGCGTCGGTGTCATGTCGTCGGCCGCTGCGGACACGTCGACCGCGCCACGGACGTCCGTGCGCTGAGTGAGCCGCGTCAGCAGGTCCTGCGCGGTCGGGCGGGCCTCGGGGTCCCGGGCCACCGCGGCCTCGACGAGGGGGCGCAGGTCGTCGGGGACGTCGGCGATGTAGGGGCTGTCGTGCAGCACGCGGTAGGGCAGCACCTCGGCCGGGCCGGTGCCGAACGGTGCCCGGCCGCTCGCGGCGTAGGCGACGGTCAGGCCCCAGGCGAAGATGTCGGTGGCCTGCCCGGGCGTGCCGCGCACCTGCTCGGGGGCCAGGAAGCCCGGGGAGCCGAGCACGGCGCCGGTCCTGGTCAGCACCGTTCCGTCCATGGCCTGCGCGATGCCGAAGTCGATGACCTTCGGGCCCGTCCGGGACAGCAGCACGTTGCCCGGCTTGAGGTCGCGGTGCACCACGCCCGCCTCGTGGATCGCCACCAGCGCCTCGGCCAATCCGGTCGCCAGGCCGCGCAGCATGTCCTGGTCGAGCGGGCCGCGGGTCTTGACGTGCTCGGACAGCGAGGGGCCGTCGGCGTACTCGGTGACCAGGAACGGGCTCGTCGACTCCGTGTCCGCCTCGATGACGCGCACGGTGCACGTGCCGCGGACCCGGGTCAGCAGCGCCACCTCGCGGCGGAACCGGGCCCGGAACTCCGGGTCCTCGTCCACCTCGGGCCGCACCACTTTGACCGCGACCTGGCCGGTGTCCTTGGCCTCGCCGAGGTACACGACGCCCATGCCGCCGGCGCCGAGCCGTGCCGTGAGCCGGAATCGCCCTATTCGGGTGGGATCATCCTCCCGGAGGGAACTGCGCGCCATCCCGGACCTCCATCAGCCAGCCTCCCCTTGCCGACGGACGACTGTAGTCGCTGCGCGCGTCGGAGGCGTACGGAGGCCCGGGTGGCGGCGCGAGTGTCTATCCGATTGTGATCGTTCGCCGACCCGCGCGGATGTTCTTGACCGGCGCGTGACCGTCGACCGCGACTGTGCCGGTGGTGCCCGCCGGGACGGTCAGCTCGATGGTCAGGAGCCCTCTCGCGCCCACTCGCCACTGCACGCCCAGCGGACCGTGCGGGGTCGGCACCTGGCCGCTCGCCCACGTCACGCTGCCGGGGTGCGGGGTCACGGTCCACGTGCTGAAGCCCGGGCCGGTCGGCGTCACACCGAGCAGTTCGTTCGTCAGCGCGGGCAGCACACCGGTGGACCAGCCGTGCGCCATGCTCGTGTACGCACCCTCATACGGCGTGCCGCCCGGACCGATGCCCTCCCACGCGGTGATGCCGGGGTCGTTCGCGTACATCCAGCCGTACGTGCGCTTGATCTGGTCGATCGCCGAGTCCGCGCCGCCGGTTCGGAAGCGCGCCACGATCTCAGGGTACGAAGTGAACGCGTACACCCGCTGTGAGGCGTCGCCGACCCCGGAGAGCGTGTCGTTGTCCATGAACGCGTTGCCGTACGGGAGCTTCGTGGCGGACTCGAGGTACGTGAGGGCCGCGGAGGCGCGCGCCGCGTCGGCGATTCCGGCCGTGATCGCGATCGAGTTTCCGTCCTGGGCGTGGCGCACGTCGCCGGTTCCGGAGTCCAGGTACGCGCCGACGGAGGCGTCCCAGAGCGCTGAGTTGATCGCGGCGGCCACGGTCGCGGCACGCTGCGTCCATCGGGCCGCGTCGGACGGCTTGCCGAGGGCGTTCGCCATACTCGCCGCGTCGTTGAGCGCCTGCACGTAGTTTGCGTTGTAGTACGTGACTTCGCCGCTGCGGGGGAGGAACGCGTAGTCGCCGTATCCGCCGGTGCCGTTGAGCCCCTTGTTCAGCAGACCACTGCCGTCGGTCACGCTCGGGTACCACGTGTCGAGCACGGCGAGCAGCGTCGGGTAGTACGTCTTCGCGTACCCCGTGTCGCCGGTGTAGAGCACGTAGTCCCAGCTCGCCGTGACCCACCAGAGCGGATAGTCGAACAGCGGCAGCGTGTAGCCGTTGATCGACGCGGGCGGGATCCAGCCGTCCGCGCGCTGGTGCTCGGCCAGGTCGGCGAGGACGTTGCGCGCCGCGGCGGCCGCGTCCGGGTGGGTGAGGTAGAGCGTGCGGCCGGAGACCGCGATGTCGCCGACGTACGGGTCGCGGTCCCGCTTGGCGCCGTCCTGGATCACCAGTTCGCCGAGCAGGCTCGCGCTGGCGGCGTTGCGCGGATCGCAGTCGCTGGCCAGGAAGGGGGCGACAACGAGCTCGTTGGTGTACGCGGCGGCGAACCAGTAGCGGTTCAGCGCGTCGTCGGAGCACATGAACCAGCCCGCGTAGCTCTCCGGCGTGCCCAGGTACGCGTGGTACTTGAGCGAGACCGCGTCGATCGCGACCTGGCCGTAGGGCACGGCTGCGGGGGCGTCGGTCGCCAGCGCGTCGAGCGTGATCTTCATGTAGCGGAAGCCGTGCAGGCCCTCGGCGTAGACCTGGGTTCCCGTCTGGTAGCCCTCGGTGTCGGTCCACGAGGCGCCCTGCGCGGGTACGGCGTACTGGTCGGTTCCGGGCCCGCCGCCGGAGTTGTCGGAGCGGGCGAAGTCGGAGCGGTCGGTCAGATACTCGACGGTCTCGGAGAACGCGAGCCGCACGCCCGGGTTCCCGGCCGAGGCCCAGGCGAAGTCGATGTGCGGGTAGCCGACCAGGTTCTTGCCGAAGTCGATCGTCACGCTCGGCGGGGTGATCACGTCGACGAGTCCCGGATAGAGCTCGTTGACGCGGGTGAACTGGCCCTGCGGCGACGCCTGGTCGAGCGTGACGACGAGCTGCACCTGCGTGGTCGTCACCGGCGCGTCGAACGGGATCGGGACCTGGACGGCGGCGTTCCCGGTGACCGTCGCGGAGGTCTGCCAGGCTGAGCCGTCCCACGTCTGGACCGTGAAGTCGACCGGAACGCCGTCGGAGTTCGACAGCAGGGTGACGCCGTCGAGGGTGACCGCGGTCGGCGAGGTGATGGTCAGAATCGCCGGGTACGTGTTCGGATTCGCGTCGTTCCAGAACGTCGTCGGGTCGTCGTCGATGGCGTTGGACGGATCGTAGGTGGTGGGGGTGCCGTTGTCGCCGGAGTTCGGGTCGTGGAACGAGGAGGCGGTCGCGGTGGTCCCGGCGGGCCAGGTCGGCGGGGTCGGCGGCTTCGGCCGGGTCAGCACCGTGGCCGTGCCGCCGCGCTTGAGCAGCGCGTCCGGGTTGCCGACCTCCCCGGTGGTCGCGATGACCCGGACCGGTGAAACGTTGTCGCTGGTCGGCCCGACGACGTACTGCTGCCAGGGCGGCCCGGAGGCCGCGGCGGCACGCCCGGCGAACTGCGTCGGAACCCCGGCGACCGCCACCGCGGCCAGCCCCACCCCCGACTTCATCAGCGTGCGACGTCGTGTTCCGCTCGTGGGTGACTGCGTCATTGCCCTCTCCCTTGAAACGTTTCATCACGTGGGTACGGGCACATGCTACAAACGGTCCGCGCGATTGGCCAGAGTCAGTTCACGAGTCGGGTGAGTTGGGCGAGGGTCTCCGAGGCGCTGAGCGGATCGACGTCGGCGAGGCGCAGGGCGCTGTCCTGCCGGCCCGCGTGGAAGACCTCTGCCTTGTCGGACAGGTACACGGCCTTGAGCGTCTGCTCGGCGGCCCACTCGGCGGTCACGTAGCCGACCGGGATGCCGCCGTCGAGGTCGATCACCAGGAACTGCCCGGGCGCGAGCTCCTTGGTGATGCAGTTCTCGACACCGGCGTCCATCGCGGGCGACCGCTGCCAGCCGTCCTTGGTGAGGCCCAGGATCTTGCCGATGGGCACGGTCTTGCCCTCGAAGCGCGCGAGCCGATGGCCAGACTTCTCCTCGTCCGTGAGTGCGAACGTCTCGCGCGCGAGCTGCGGGAACGGCTGCAGGATCTCGTAGTCGGCGAAGATCCCCGCCCACGCGGCCAGGCCCTCCGACCACGTCAGCGGATGCGCCAGGCGGACTGTCGCGGTCGCATCAGCGGGCAGACTGAACTCGTTGTCATCGATGTCTGCGAGCGAGAGGTCCTCCGCGACACGGAATCCCGTGCGCGATCCATCGACCTCGCTGACCCACAGCAGGCGGCGCACGACGTGCCGCAGCAGCGGGTGCGCGACCAGCAGCCCGGTGAACTCGGCCGCCGTCCACGAGCGCTGATCGACGAGCGCGGCTTCCAGGCGGCGGATCTGGTAGCTCGCGACGGTGCGTGCCAGCTTCTTGAGTTCGGCGAACTCCGCGCGCGCGGCCGTCGCCAGAGCCGCGTCGTCCTTGGAGTTGGACGGCGGCAGATCCTTGCGGCGCTTGCCCGCCTCGTCGGTGATGAACGGTTTCAGCTGCTCGTCGAAGCAGGCACGGAAGCGTCGGGGGCCGTAGTCCAGCCAGAGCCCGCCGTCCGCGTCGAGACCGAGGCCGGGGACGAGCCGGTCGGCCAGTTGCTCGGCGGTCAGTCCGCGCAGCGCGGCGACCTCGGCGATCTTCTTCCCGGCCTCCAGCTTGAGCGCTTTGAACTTCGTGCGCTGAGCGATCTCGGTCAGGCGCATCAGCGCGTGGTCGGTGCCGACGGCCGCGAGCGCGTTGACTCCGGTCACGGCTCGGTGATGCGCGGATTCGCCCGGCCACGCCATGATCAGCGGCGTGAGGCGGTCGGCGGTCGAGTCGTCGCCGAGCACGCCCTGCACGGGGAGGATCCAAGCCTGCTTCGACGGATAGCCGACGGAGCGCCACGCGGCGAAGACCTGCCAGCCGAACTCGGCGACGCTCGTCCGATCCAAGGCCTTGAGCACGTCCGGCAGTTCCGCGGAGGGGAGTGCGAGGGCTGACAGGAAGTGGCGCGTCGCATCCGGCGAGAGGGCGTGCTCCCGGTCGCTGAGCAGGACCTGCGGCAGCACGGTCGGGTCGAGCCAGTCGGGCAGCGTCGGCGGCGTGATCGGGGGAGCGAGGTCGGCCGGGCTCACGTCGAGGACTGCGCGGACGGCTTCGGCGGTCTCCGCGCCGTACTGCGCCGCGGCGACGTCGACCAATTCGGGCACGGTCGTCGCGGCGAGGTGGCGCAGCGCGACCTCGGCCGCGTTGCGGGCCTTGCTGGGCTTGCCGACCGCGTCCGGGATCAGGAGCAGGGCCGCGTTCGCGCCGTGCCGCGCGAACCACGCCTCGGCGGCGTCCCGACCGGTCTTCAGGTTCGCGAGCCAGTGTGTTGCGACGCGCGCGGCTTCGAGGTCGAGGACCGGCAGCAGCAGCCCGTCCGCCTGTATCGGCCCCGCCTTCCGTGCGACGTGCGTGAGCGCCGGAATCGCGTCCACGTCGAAGCGGCGCAGGATCGGCCAGAACGTGTACGTGATGTTCCAGTCGATGTCGGGCCGCCACTTGCGCAGCAGAGCCCTGCTCTCCTCGATCGGCCCGGATCCGAAGAAGTTCGCGGCGACGTTGTGGCCGTTGTAGTCGAACCGGCCGCTCTCGATCCAGCGGGCCACGTCGGCGCCCATCCGCGTGTAGTTCCACTTCGGATTGTTCAGCGCGTCGATGTGAGCCAGCTCGGCCAGTTCCGCCTCGCCCCAGACCGTCTGTGTCAGAGCGGGAGCCTTGAGCCCGGTGACGACCTTCGGCGCGGCGTGCACCTCGGCTTGCTCGGCCTCGCGGGCCCACGGCGGCGACACGAGCAGCGTCGGCAGCGCGGCGTCCGGCGCGGCGGCCATCACAGGGTTCTGCTGCAGGATCTCCAGCACGTACGTCCGGTTCGGCTCCGGCAGTTCGGCCGCCGTCTCGCGCGCCAAGTCCTGGTGCGTGAGCACGTGGCGTCGCAACGTCTCAGAGTTCGTGCTTGAAAGGATTCGCAGCGCGCGCACCGGGAACCGCTCCGAGGCCTCGCGGAACGCGGCACGGAGATTCGGGTGGTCGTGGCGAGCCGCCAGGAGCCCGAACGCCTCGTCGCCCGGGAACTGCGCGAGGAGCGAACCGGCGGCGCGGACCACCTCGGCTGTCGCGTGCGACCCGAAGCACTGGCGGAACAGCGGCGCGACGGTCGTCGGCCCGAGGCCGTCCACCATGGTCACCCACACGTCCGTCTGCGAGTCGTACGGGTCCACGGCCGCGCATTCGCCGAGCAGTCCGAGCTGCTCGTTCGTGCTCAGGGCGCAGAGCAGCAGGCTCAGGCGACGCGGATCGCCCTCACGCCGGTGGAAGTGGTAGTCGCGACAGCACTCTGCGACCCACGCCGTCTCCGTCGGCACCAGGTACGCCGACGCCGCGGCGCAACTCTGGCAGCAGGTGCGCGCATCGTTCAGCGCGGCGACCGTCTCGGCGTAGTCGGCATCCGAGCAGCCCGCGAGCACGGTCCGCATCCGGCGCAGCAGACCGGTCGCCGCGTCCGTCCGATGGCCGCCGCCCTTGAGGCTCAGCTGAACGGTTTCATCCGGCCACGCGAACACGTCGCCGAACTTCACCGCCGCGAGCGCCGCGAAGGCCACGCCGTGCCGCGATATCCACGCGTCGCCGAACGGACCGAGCTTCCCGTCGTACTGAGGCACCGCGGCCAGCGCGAGCACCGCCGCGCCGATCACGCTCGCCTCGCCGTCGAGGGCGCGCCGCGTCTCCTCGACCACTGTCACGTCGTTCGCCACGCTCGACAGCGCCTTGTCCAGCCAGCGCGTACGTGCCTCGGCGACCAGGGCGTCCGTGCCGGCGACGGCCTTCGCGTCGCGCTTCACACCGGCGCCCGCCGCGCCGCCGCGCCGGGGGTGCAGGTGCCTGCGCCACGCGTCCGGGAACTCGAACGTGTCCTCGTCCACTTGCTCGCCTTCCGGTGATCCGCTTCGGTGGGCCACAATGTAGCCGCTCGCTCCGACAAGGCGATTGACCTAATGGTCTGTCGTCGATACCTTTGGCGCGTGGCCGTCACGCAGTTCGTCATCAGACGTCTGATCGGCGGGGCGGTGCTGCTGCTCGTCCTCAGTCTCCTGGTGTTCACCCTGCTCACCGTGAGCCCGGGCACGCCGTTGCAGAGCCTGCTCGGCACCCGGCCCGCCACCCCGCAGCTCGTCAGCGAACTGCGACAGCAATATCATCTCGACCAGCCCTTCGTCGAGCAATACCTGCACTGGCTCGCCGGGGCGGTGCACCTCGACTTCGGCCAGTCGATCTCCGTGCAGGCGGGCACGCCGGTCGCGGACGTCGTCTACGGCCGGATGGCGGTCACCGCGCAACTCGCCGTCTACTGCGTCCTCATCGTGCTGCTGGTCGGGATCCCGCTCGGGCTCGCCGCCGGAATCCGGCGCGGCCGGGCCACCGACCGGGTGATCACGCTGCTCGCCACGGTCGGCCTCGGCGTGCCGGTGTTCGCGCTCTCGATCGTGCTGCTCTACGTCTTCGGCGTCGCGCTGAACTGGTTTCCGGTGTACGGCGCGGGCAGCGGATTCGCCGACCGGATCACGCATCTGACGCTGCCCGCCGTGACACTCGCGATCGTGATGTGCGCCGTCGTGATCCGGCAGACGAGAGCCGCGGCCCTGGACGTGACGCGGCAGGACTACGTGACCTTCGCGCGTCTTCGTGGCCTGAGTCCCGCGCGGATCCTGATCCACTACGTGCTGCGGGCCTGCGCGGTGCCGATCGCCACCAGCACCGGAGTCCTGCTGATCGCGCCGCTCAGCGCCGGGGTCTTCATCGAGCAGATATATTCGCTCCCCGGCGACGGATCGCTGCTGCTCAGCGCGGTCAGCGCGAAGGACATCCCGGTCGTGCAGGGAATCAGCGTGCTGGTCGGCCTGTACGTGGTCGTGGTCAACCTGCTCGTCGACCTGGCCGGGTACATCCTCGACCCGCGCCTGCGCGCGCACGCGGCCGGTGAGATCTGATGCGCACGCGCCGTCCCGCGCCGCTCGTGCTGGCCGCCCTGCTCGGCGTCGCGCTGATCGCGGTCCTCGTCGCGACCGGCTCGGCCCTCGCGCCCTTCGACCCGTCCCGGCAGGATCTGATGCTCAGCGCGGCCGGTCCGGGCGGCGGGCACTGGCTCGGCACGGACACGCTCGGCCGCGACGTGCTCTCCCAGCTGATCGCCGGGACGCGCGCGGCGGTGCTCGGTCCGCTGTTCGTCGCCCTGTTCGCCACGCTGGTCGGCGTGCCGCTGGGGCTGGCCGCCGGGTATCGCGGCGGCGTGCTCGACGCCGTCGTCAACCGGTTCGCCGACCTGGTCTACGCGTTGCCCGCGATGCTCGTGATCATCGTGGCGGTCGGCGTGGCCGGGGGCGGCTACCGCGACGCCGTGGCCGTGCTGACGCTGCTCTCGCTGCCCGCGCAGATCCGGTTCGTGCGCGGCGCCGCGCTCGTGCAGGCGCGGCTGCCGTACGTCGAGGCGGCGCGCGTCCTCGGCCTCCCGGCACGTCGCATCATGCTGCGGCACATCCTGCCTAACATCCTCCCGACGGTCGTCGCGACCTTCCTGCTGGACTTCGTCGGCGCGCTGATCAGCCTCTCCGGCCTGTCCTACCTCGGGCTCGGCGTGCCGCCCGGATCGCCGGACTGGGGCCAGCTGCTGAACCAGGGTGTCAGCCTGCTGACCGTCAACCCGTACCTCTCGCTCGGCCCGGCCGTGATGATCATCTTCACGGCGGTCTGCGTCACGCTGCTCGGCGACTGGGTGTACGACCTCTTCTCGACCGCGAGGGACGCCCGATGACCGCGCTCTCCGTGCAGGGCCTGCGGATCCACGCCGGCGGCCGCACACTCGTACACGAAGTAGGGTTCGAACTCGCCGCCGGGCAGACGCTCGGCACCGTGGGGGAGAGCGGCTCCGGCAAGACGCTGACCGTCAAGGCCATCGCGGGCGTGCTGCCGGACGGCGTCTCCGCGACCGGATCGGTGCGGCTCGACGGCGCCGAACTCCTCGGCCGCAGCGAGCGCGAGATGCGTCCGCTGCGTGGCACGCGGCTCGCGATGGTGTTGCAGGACCCGTTCACCGCACTGAACCCCGTGCATACCGTCGCTGCGCACCTGCGGGAGTCCCTGGCCGCCGACGTGCGCCGCGACCGACGTGCCGCCGACGCCGAGATCTCCCGACGGCTGCGCGAGGTCGGTCTCGACGCGGACGCCGTCGCCTCCCGCTACCCCTTCCAGCTCTCCGGCGGCATGCGGCAGCGCGTGGCGATCGCCGCCGCCCTGGCCCGCGACCCGGCCCTGCTCATCGCGGACGAGCCGACCACCGCGCTGGACGTGACCACACAGGCCGAAGTGCTCGCCCTGCTGCGGCGGCTGCGCGAAGAACGCGGCATGGCCCTGATACTGGTGACGCACGACCTGCGCGTCGCATTCGATGTCTGCGACCGCGTGCTCGTCATGTACGCGGGATCAGTACTCGAGGACGCCCCGGCCGCAGCGCTGGCGACCTCGCCCCGGCATCCCTACAGCCACGGCCTGATGCGCGCCGAACCGCCCGCCACGCACTACGTCGACCGGCTCGACGCGATCCCCGGCCGCGTGCCCCCGGCCGACGAGGTCGGCGACGTCTGCGGATTCGCCGAGCGCTGCGCATGGCGAACCGAGATATGCGTGAGCGGCCGTCCGAGCCTCGTCACCGTCGGACCGGACCACGCCTCGGCCTGCGTACGCATCGAGGAGATCGGCGACGAACTCGGCACGCGCCGACAGCCCCCTGAGACTCCGACCGATCACCCGCCGGTCCGCCGCGCAACACCGCTACTGACGCTCGACGGCGTGTCCAAGACGTACCGCAAGGGCCACGCTCCGGCGCTCGACGGCGTCTCCTTCGAACTCGGCGAGGGCGAGTCGCTCGGCGTCGTCGGCGAGAGCGGGTCGGGCAAGACGACGCTCGCCCGCCGCATCCTGGGCCTGACCCCGCCCGGCGCCGGCTCGATCAGGCTCGCCGGAACCGAGATCGCGGACTACCGGAAGCTGAGCCGCGCCGAGTCGCACGCGGTGCGCCGGACGGTCCAGGTCGTCTTTCAGGACCCTTACTCGTCGCTCAACCCGCGGCTGAGCGTCGGCACGGCCCTGCGCGAGGCGGCACAGGCCTCGGGCGGGCCGCAGGCCGTCGGGGAACTGCTCGACCTGGTCGGCCTGCCCGCCGGGTACGCGCGGCTGCGGCCCGGCTCGCTGTCCGGCGGAGAACGCCAGCGGGTCGCGATCGCCCGCGCCCTGGCCGTCCGCCCACGCCTGCTGATCTGCGACGAACCGGTGGCCGCGCTCGACGTCTCGGTGCAGGCGCAGATCCTCGAACTGCTCCGCGAGGTGCGCCGCGTCCGCGAGACCGCGCTGCTGTTCATCACCCACGATCTGTCGGTCGTCCGCCAGATGGCCGACCGCGTGATCGTGCTGCGGCACGGCGCGATCGTCGAACACGGCGAGACCGCCGCGCTGCTCGACACCCCTCAGCACCCTTACACCGCCCGCCTGATCGAATCCATACCAGGAAACGGATAACCCACACCCATGGACCCGCATCGCCGCCGCAGGCCCACACTCGCGCTCGCCGTAGCCCTGACCGGAGTGCTGGCCGCTGCCGCCTGCACCTCCGGCGGCGGCAGCGCGAAACAGGCCACGAATGCCACGATTCCGCTGCTGAACTGGGCGCTGCCGAACGCGCCCGCGTCGCTCGACTACGCGAAGAGCTACGACAACAACTCCACCGGCGCGATCATGTCGCTGGTGACCGAGCCGCTCGAGCGCGTGTCGAGCACGGGCACGTTCACGCCCGTGCTGGCCACCTCCGTCGCCCAGCCGAACGCCACGACGATCGTCTACACCCTGCGCTCCGGCGTGAAGTTCTCCGACGGCACCGCCCTGACCGCGCAGGACGTGGCGTGGAGCATCGAACACTTCTCCGCCGCGACCGCGCAGACCTCCGCGCTCGGCCAGGACGTGACCAGCGCGGAGGTGACCGGGCCGCTCCAGGTCACCGTGCACCTCGGCGCCGCCGTCCCGACCGCCCGCGCGGGCATCGACATCACCACCCTCGTCGAGGAGGCGAAGTTCGCGAAGGCGCACGCCGCGACCCTCGGCAACCCGGGCGTCTCCCCGGTCGGCACCGGCCCCTACCAGATCGCGTCACAGACCGCTGATTCGATCATCCTGGTGCGCAACCCGGACTACGCGCGCACCAAGCCGGCGCCGGACAAGGTCGTGTTCTCCGTCATCTCCAACGACAACTCGCGGCAGCTGGCGATGCGCGCGGGCTCCATCGACGGCGGCCCGGTCACCGACCTGCGATCCGGCGCCGAGTGGAAGGCCGTGCCCGGCGCGACGGTCTACGCCTCGCAGTCCCTGAACCAGGACTTCGTCGCGCTGGACACGAGCAAGGCCCCCTTCAACGACGTCCACGTGCGCCGGGCGATCGCCTACTCGGTGGACCGCGCCGGGATCGCGCACGCCGCGTTCGGCTCGTTCGCCGCGCCGCTGACCGCGCTCGTGCCCGCGCAGGAACTCGCGGGCGTCGCCGGATCCGAGAGCGCCGCCAGCAGTTTCCTGGCGAGCCTGCCGCAGTACCCGGTCAGCGAGTCCGCCGCCAAGACCGAACTCGCGCAGTCCGCGTACCCGAACGGCTTCTCCGCGACCATCCAGTACGTCTCGGACCAGCCGTGGGAGGAGGTGGCCGCCGAGAGCATCCAGCAGAACCTCAAGCCGCTGGGTGTGACCATCACCCTCAAGGCCGTGACCTCGGACCAGTGGTACTCGCAGTTCTTCCAGCACCAGCTGACCGGGATCAACCTGCCCTTCGACTTCGGCGCCGGCTACCCGGATCCGGCCTCGCTGCTCGGCAAGCTCGTCGGCAGCACGAACATCGGCGCGCAGAAGCTCAACATGGCGAACTGGGTCTCGACGGCTGTGGACCAGGCGCAGGCCGTGGTCGCGGTCGCCGGCCCGAACTCGGACCGCTGGCAGGCGACGAAGACGATCCTGTCCGCGGTCGCCGACCAGGTGCCGTACGTGCCGCTGTTCACGGAGGACGAGGTCTACGTGACCCGCGCGGGCTTCGCCGTCAGCGGCGGCCAGCTGAGCCAGTTCACCCTCTCGAACGGCGACTGGATCTTCCTGATCAAGGCCACCGCATAGCCGCAGCAGTAGCTCATTCGGACGGCGCCGCGGCCACGAGAGCCCAAACCTCGAGGTCGTAGCGCCGTCCGTGCATGGGCAGCGCCGAACGCATGATCCCCTCGCGCGTCATCCCCAGCCGCTCGGCCACCGCGATGCTGCGCGTGTTCTCCACCGTCGCACGCCACTCCACCCGGGTCAGCCCGCGCGTGCGCATCGCCCAGTCGGCCAGGCGGCCCGCCGCGAGCGTCACCAGCCCCCGGCCCGAAGCCTCCGACCCGATCCACGCCCCGAGCTCGCAGGTCCCCCACGCCGCGTTGAACGAGGCGAATCCGACGCCGCCCACCAGGACGTCGTCCAGCCAGATCCCGAACAGCCGGCGTCCGTCCCGCGCCTGGTCCTCGGCGTATCCGCGCAGCCACTCCTCGGCCACCGCCGGAGAGTCGATCCGCTCCGCCCACGGCAGCCACGTCGCGAGATGGGCCCGGTTTCGTTCGACGAAAGCGTGGAACTCGGGTGCCAGCCACGGTTCCAGGGCTCTGAGTTCGGCCCCGTCGGCCAGCGGTGCGGTCAGCATGATGATCAGCCTAGCCGCGGACCGAAGACCAGGCTGCGCCCCGAAGCCCCGTACACTGGTCGTCGCGATCGGCCACCGGGCCTCGCTCTACACGTTCGGAGTCCTCTATGGCGGCCCGCCGCCCCGCTCGACCAGCCGCCGCGGCCGAGACCGCGCCCGCGCCCACCACGGCGAAGACCGCCCCCGCGCGCCCCGCCGGAGCCAAGTCCGCCTCCGACCGCACGCAGGCCACGTCCGAGCGCGGCACCGCCAAGCCCGCATCCGAGCGCGGCGCGACCAAGTCGGCGTCCGAGCGCGGTGCCGCCAAGCCCGCGTCCGAGCGTACGAAGGCCACGTCCGAGCGCACCGCGACCAAGCCCGCATCGGCACGTGGCGCGGCCAAGTCGGCTTCCGGCCGCGGCGCCGCAGGCAAGCCCGCGTCTGAGCGCGCCGCAGCCAAGGCCAGGCCTGCGTCCTCCTCCGCCGCCGCGAGCAAGACCGCTCCTGCCTCCGTAGCGGAGTCTCCCGCGTCTCCTGCCGCCCCCGGTGCGACCTTCGCCGAGTTGGGCGTGCCGCGTGCGCTGACCGAACTGCTCGCCGCGGAGGGCATCACCGCGCCGTTCCCGATTCAGGCGGCGACGTTGCCGGACGCGCTGGCCGGGCGGGACGTGCTCGGCCGGGGACGGACCGGATCCGGGAAGACGCTCGGCTTCCTGCTGCCCGTGCTGACCCGGCTGGCGGCGGATCCGCGCAAGCGGCGGCCGAACCATCCGCGGGCGCTGATCCTCGCCCCGACGCGCGAGCTGGCCACCCAGATCCAGACGGCCGCCGAGCCGCTGGCGACGGCGCTCGGGCTGCGCACCACGTCGATCTTCGGCGGGGTCGGCGCGCGGCCGCAGATCTCCGCGCTGCGCTCCGGGCTCGACCTGGTCATCGCGTGCCCGGGGCGTCTGCTCGACCACGTGGACGCCGGGCACGCGGTGCTCGACTCGATCGAGATCACCGTGCTGGACGAGGCCGACCACATGGCCGACCTCGGCTTCCTGCCCATGGTCAAGCGGATCCTGGACGCGACGCCCGCGCGCGGGCAGCGGCTGCTGTTCTCCGCGACGCTGGACAACGGCATCGACCACCTGGTGCGCCGCTACCTGCACGACCCGGTCACGCACTCGGTGGACTCGGCCGCGTCCGAGGTCCCGAAGATGACGCACCACGTGCTGCACATCGACGCCGAGCACCGGCTGCCGATACTCGTCGAGCTGACCTCGGCGCCCGGCCGCACGATCGTGTTCACCCGGACCAAGCACGGCGCCCGCAAGCTCGCCCGGCAGCTGCGCACGGCCCGCGTCCCCGCCGTGGACCTGCACGGCGACCTCACCCAGGGCGCCCGCACCCGCAACCTGGCCGCCTTCGTCGCCGGGCAGGCCAGCGCCCTGGTCGCCACCGACATCGCGGCCCGCGGCATCCACGTGGACGAGGTCGAGCTCGTCGTGCACGCCGACCCGCCGGTCGAGCACAAGGCCTACCTGCACCGCTCCGGCCGCACCGCGCGGGCCGGCAACTCGGGCACCGTCGTCACCCTGATGACGGACGCCCAGGTCAGCGAGGTCCGCGAGCTCACCCGCAAGGCCCGCATCACCGCCACCACCACCCGCTCGGAGCCCGGCGACCCGCAACTCGCCGTGCTGGCCCCCGGCGAGCGCACCCTCGCCGAGCCCGAGCTGCTCGCCGAGCTGACCGGCGAGTCGCGCCCCCAGCACCAGTCCGGAAAGCCGGCCGCCCAGTCCGCCGAGGGATCCCCCCGCAACAACCGCAACCGCCGACCCCGGCGGCAAGGCGGCAAACAAGCCGGTGCCGCCAAGCAGTCCGCGGGCGGGGCGAAGCAGTCGGCCACCGGCGGCGGCAAGCAGGGCGGCGCGGCCCGGCAGACCGCCGCGAAGCAGGTCGGCGGCACTACGAGTGTGCGCCCGGCCGGGTCCGGCGGGGCGGCGAAGGCGTCGCAGAACTTCCGGGGACGCGGGCGCTGAGCTGGGCGGATCGGCTCTTCGCAGAACGAGTCGAGTCGTTGCGGTGGCGCGGGCTCCCAGTTCGGGTAGCCTTGCCCGGGTATGGAATGCGTATCGCAGCGCGGGCTTGGACGTTAACAGGTTCGGGGCGGGCGTTCCATGAAGGAGAGTTCACGAGTATGGCAACTGGCACTGTGAAGTGGTTCAACGCGGAAAAGGGCTTCGGGTTCATCGAGCAGGACGAGGGCGGCCCTGACGTGTTCGCCCACTACTCCGCGATCGCCGCGCAGGGCTACCGCGAGCTGAAGGAGGGTCAGGCCGTCAGCTTCGAGGTCACCCAGGGCCAGAAGGGCCCGCAGGCGACCGACATCCGGCCGCTCTAATCCCCCAACGCTTTCGAGCGTCTGGGCCCCGTCGGATTCGTCCGGCGGGGCCTTTTCTCGTTCCCGGCCGGTACTACCGCAGAGCGCCGACCGCACTGAGGACGGCGGCGGCCATGCCCTGTTCGCCTCGCGCGTTGGGGTGCAGCGGCAGGCTCGGGTTCGCGGGGAGCCAGGGTTCCAGCCAGCGGGTGGCGGACGCGGTGCAGGCGTCGTGGCCCTGGGACGGGGTGTAGGTGTCGACGTACGTGTCTCCGGCGGCTTCGGCGCGCTGCTTGAGTTCGGCGTTGAGGGCGACCTCCTCGGTGTTCAGGAACGCCAGGTCGCCGGGGGTGATGCTGAGGAGTTCGGCGCACGCGCTGCCGCCCGAGGGGAGCAGGTCGGGGTAGCCGACGACGAGGACGCGGGCGTGCGGGGCCTTGTCGTGGATGGTGGTGAGCGCGGCGGCCAGTTCGTCGCCCGCGGACTGGATCTTCCGCGCTATCCGGTCGCTGCCGCCTGAGGTGTAGAGGGAGCGGCACGGGGCGAGGTCGCCGCCGGTGGCGCTGTTGATCGCGTTGCTGATCAGGCCCATGCCGGAGCAGCGTTCCAGGATGCCGGAGAAGTCGACGTCGTTGCCGCCGATGCCGAGGGTGACCAGCGTGGTCGCGGAGGACAGGGCGCTGATCTGGGCCGGGTTGGTGCCGTTGTCGGTGGACTGCGCCCGCGTCAGGTCGCTGATGGTGGCGCCGGAACAGCTCACGTCGCTGAAGGTCCCCGAGGTGAGCTTCAGCTGTCGGGCGACGAGGCTCGGGTAGTTCACGTCCGAGCGGAGGCAGCCGGCGGGGGTGCCGGTCTGGGTGGGGACTCCGGCGGCGGCCGTGTACGAGTCGCCGAGCGCCACGTAGGACTGGGCGGTCGGGGCGGGCGAGGCGGCGGACGACGTGGCCGTAGCCGCCGTCGTCGATCCGTTCGTCCGGTCGCAGCCGGCGACGAGGGCCACGGCGGCGACGAGGACGACGACGCGCCAGGTGTGTGTGATCAGCATGTCCTCGACCGTAGAAGCGGGCGGCGCGCTCGGCGTCGTCCGCTCGCACGATATCGCGGCGGTCGTGTACTGCGGGTGCAGTAGGCCCGAATGTCTTCACCCGCACGACGACGAGGACCAGGTCAGAAGGGAAAACTTAGACCGTTCTCAGAAATCACACGATGAAAGGGCCTTTCCATCATGGCTGCCTTCCTGGCCTTTCTGGGCCGCACGGCCTTCCGGCGGCGCTGGTACGTCGTGGCGCTCTGGTTCGGGATCCTGACCGCCGTGGGCATCGCGGCCGCCAAGGCCCCGGCCGCGCCGAGCGACTCGTTCACGATGCCGGGCACCGAGTCCCAGCAGGCCGCCACGGTCATCTCCGAGCACTACCAGAGCGCCGGTTCGACCGGGGACGTCGCGCAGCTCGTGTTCGTCGCGCCGAGCGGGCAGAAGGTGACGGTCGCGGAGTACAAGGCGATCATCGAGAAGTCCGTGGCCGAGGCGGCCGCCGGGCCCGAGGTCGCCAGCTCGGTCGATCCGTTCCAGGCGGGCGCCGTGAGCAAGGACGGCTCGACCGCGTACGCCACGATCACCTACTCCGTGCCGTCCACCGACCTGTCCGACGCCGCGAAGACGGCACTCGAGCACGCCGCGCAGACCGGCCGGGTCGGCGGGATGACCGTGGAGATCGGCGGCTCGGCGCTGACCCCGACACCCTCGGCCGGCGGTGCGACGGAGGGGATCGGCATCGCCGCCGCGTTCCTCATCCTGCTGATCACGTTCGGTTCGCTCGCCGCCGCCGGAGTCCCGCTGATCACCGCGGTCGTCGGCGTCGGCGCGAGCATGACCGCGATCACCGCGCTGGGCCACGCTCTCGGCCTGTCCGAGACCACCGGCACCCTGGCCACGATGCTGGGCCTGGCGGTCGGCATCGACTACGCGGTCTTCATCATCTCCCGGTACCGCGAGGAACGCGGGCGCGGCGTCGAACCACGTGAGGCCGCTGGACTGGCTACGGGCACCGCGGGCAGCGCCGTGCTGTTCGCCGGGGTCACGGTCGTGATCGGACTGGCCGGTCTGTTCGTGGTCGGCGTGCCGATGCTGACGAAGATGGGCCTCGCCGCCGCCGGAGCCGTCGTGATCGCAGTCCTCGTCGCCCTCACGCTCGTCCCGGCGATGCTCGGCATCTTCCCGAACGCGGTGCTGTCCCGCTCGGCGCGCAAGGGCAAGGTGCACAAGGCCGAGCGCAGCGGCCGCTGGGGCGCCGGCTGGGCCCGGTTCGTGATCCGCGGCCGGGTGCCGCTGCTGATGCTCGGCGTGATCGGACTCGGGGTCGTCGCGACGCCGATCGCCAAGCTGCACCTCGGCTCCCAGGACAACGGCTACCTGGCCACGTCCACGACAGAGCGCCGCGCGTACGACGACCTGGCCAAGGCGTTCGGCCCCGGCTTCAACGGCCCGCTGACGGTCGTCGTGGACGCCCAGGGATCGCCGGACGCGAAGAAGGCCGTCGCGGAGATCGACAGCGGCATCGCCTCCACGTCCGGCGTGGTCTCCGTCTCCACGCCGCGCTACGACGCGGCCGGGACCGTCGCGGTCTTCACCGTCGTCCCGTCCACCAGCCCGAGCGACCAGAAGACCGTGGACCTGGTCAACACGATCCGGGCCGAGCGCGCCGACCTGACCAAGGGCACCGGAGCGACGTACCTGGTCACCGGCGCCACGGCCAGCGACATCGACAGCGCCACGAAGGTCAAGCACGCGCTGTTCCCGTACCTCGTCGTGGTGATCAGCCTGGCGATCCTGCTGCTGCTGATCGTGTTCCGCTCCACGCTGATCCCGATCAAGGCGGCCGTCGGCTTCCTGCTCTCCGTGCTCGCCGCGATCGGCGCCGTGGTCGCGGTCTTCCAGTGGGGCTGGCTCGCGCAGTACATCGGCGTGCACCAGACCGGGCCCATCATGACCCTGATGCCGATCTTCATGGTCGGGATCATCTTCGGACTCGCGATGGACTACGAGGTCTTCCTGGTCTCCCGGATGCGCGAGGCGCACGCGCACGGAGCCGACGCCCGGACCGCCATCACCAGCGGCTTCCGCAGCAGTGCGCGCGTGGTCACGGCGGCGGCGCTCATCATGACGGCGGTGTTCTCCGGCTTCATCGGCGCGGACAACTCGCTGATCAAGATGATCGGCTTCGGCCTGGCCATCGCGGTCCTGTTCGACGCCTTCATCGTGCGGATGACGCTGGTCCCGGCCGTGCTCGCGATGCTCGGCGAGCGCGCCTGGCACCTGCCGCGCTGGCTGGACCGGATCCTGCCGCGCGTCGACATCGAGGGCGAGGCGCTGACCCGCCGCGCCGCGAAGGCCGAGCCGAAGCCGGAGCAGGAGCAGGACGAGGCCCTCGTGGGCTGACCGGGCGACTACTCAATCCGCAGTACGCGGCCCGCCGCAAGATGCTGCGTCCGCACGACGACGCGGCGCGGCCGAACGGAGAGGATTGAGCGGTTACCGGCCCTTGGTCCCGGCCGCCTGCCTGCTGGTAGGCGGCCGAATCCGCTATCTTCGGATCGAGGTCAAGCTTCATGATCAACGTATTCGGCAGGAAGTCGCCCGTGATGGCCGCCTGGCAGCGCGCTCTCCGCGACCACGCGTTCGCGTTGGACGCCGTGCTCGCGCTGGTGCTGTTCGGCGTGTCGTTCCCCGGCACCCGGATCAGCGCGCCGGGGGCCGCCGCCGAGGACCAGTGGTGGCCCGGCGTGCTGCTGACCGGCCTCGGCGCCGTCTGCCTGCTGTGGCGCCGGAGCCGTCCGCGCACGGTCGCCGTGCTCACCGGGGTGGCCGGGATCGCCGTCGCCGCGCTCGGGTACCTGCCGAGCATCTTCGTCCTCGGACCGCTGGTCGTCGCGCTCTACACGCTGGCCGAGCGTTCGGAGCGTAAGGTCGCGAACTCCATCGCCTTCACCATGGTCGTGCTGGTGGCGATCGCCTCGGTGGCCGCGCACCCGGACCAGTCCCTCGACATCACGCTCATCGCGCCCGCCGCCTCGCTGCTGCTGCCGCTCTCGCTGGGCACCACGGTCCGGGTCCGCCGCGCCTACATCCAGTCGGTGCACGCCCGCGCGCAGTACGCCGAGCAGACCCGGGAGCAGGAGGCGCGCCAGCGGGTCGCCGAGGAGCGGGTGCGGATCGCCCGCGAGCTGCACGACGTGGTGGCGCACCATCTCGCCCTCGCCAACGCGCAGGCCGGAGCCGTGGCGCACATCATGCGGACCAAGCCGGAGCAGGCGGAGAAGCTGGTCGCGGAGCTGGCCGCCACCACGTCCTCGGCGCTGCGCGAGCTCAAGGGCACCGTCGGCCTGCTGCGCGCGGCCGACGAGACCGACGCGCCGCTGCAACCGGCCCCCGGGCTGGCCCAGCTGCCGGAGCTGGCCGCCGCCGTGGGCGCCACCGGGCTCGAGGTCACCGTCACGACCGAGGGCCGGGCGCGGCCGCTCTCGCCGGGCGCCGACCTGACCGCGTACCGCATCATCCAGGAAGCGCTGACGAACGTGACCAAGCACGCGGCCACCCGCGAGGCCAGGGTGCTGCTGCGCTACGCGTTCGACCGGCTCACCCTGACCGTCACCAACGAGGCGCGCCGACCCGCCGCGCCCGCCCCCGACGCGCACAACACCGGCTTCGGCCTGATCGGCATGCGCGAGCGCGCCCAGTCCGTCGGCGGCGTCGTGCGCACCGGCCTGCGCCCCGACGGCGTGTTCGAGGTCACGGCCGACCTGCCGCTCTACGATCCGGAACCCGAGGAAGAGGCGCCCAGCCCATGACCGTCAGAGTCCTGCTCGCGGACGACCAGACCCTGCTGCGCTCGACCTTCCGGATCCTGATCGACTCCGCCGACGACCTCGAGGTGGTGGGCGAGGCCGCGGACGGCGCCGAGGCGATCGAGGCGGCCCGCGCGCACCGCCCCGACGTCGTGGTGATGGACATCCGCATGCCCGGCATGGACGGCCTCGCCGCGACGACCGCGATCTGCGCCGACCCGGAGCTGGCGGACACCAGGGTGCTGATCCTGACCACGTTCGAGATCGACGAGTACGTGGCCCAGGCCGTGCGCGCCGGGGCCAGCGGCTTCCTCGGCAAGGACGTGAGCGCGGACGACCTGCTCGACGGGATCCGCGTGATCGCCGCCGGGGAGTCGCTGCTCTCGCCGACCGCCACGCGGCTGCTGATCACGCGGTTCCTGACCGCCCCGGTGGCCGACCCGGCGGCGTCCCCCGAGGGCCTCGACCTGCTGACCGACCGGGAGCGCGAGGTGATGGCGCTGGCGGCGCAGGGCCTGTCGAACACGGAGATCGCCGAGCAGCTGTTCGTCAGCCCGCTCACGGCGCGTACCCACGTGCAGCGCGCGATGACCAAGCTCGGCGCCCGGGACCGCGCCCAACTCGTGGTCATGGCCTATCAATCCGGCCTGGTCCAGGCCCCGCCGCGCGGCTGAGCGCCCGGTCCGGCACCGCTCTCAGAAACTTGTCAGAAAAATTGTAAACAATCCTGAAACCAAGCTCCTAGGCTGCGGAACCGCCAACCAATCCGCTGCACGAGGAGGTCCACGGGTGGACATCAGCCGTCGATCCGTTCTCCGGGGCGCCACCGGCGCCGCGGCCCTGGCCACATTCGGGATCGTCGCGGAGGCCACCACGGCCTCCGCCACCCCGTCGTCGGGCGCGTACTCGCTGGAGTTCGACTCCGCCGCCTGGTCGTACGACGCGACCAACGACGTGTACTACCAGCTCGGGAAGATGTACGTCGCGAACCCGGCCGCGACCGACTACGAGAACCTGTCGATCTACGTGCCGGGCAAGTACCTCACCGCGACCGCGAACAGCGACGGGAGCACGTACACCGCGAAGATCAACGCGAAGGGCGCCGTCGGGCAGTACACCGCGAAGACCGCGCCGATCGTGCTGCCGGTCAACACCCCCGGCTACGCGGCGCAGGCCCCGGCCACGTCCTACAGCTACAGCAGCGTGTCGCAGTACCTCAAGGCCGGGCTCATCTACGTCTGGCCCGGACTGCGCGGCCGGGACAGCTCGACCAGCTCCCGCAACGACGCCTCGCCCTGGGGCGTGACCGACCTCAAGGCCGCGGTCCGCTACCTGCGCTACAACAAGAGCTCCCTGCCCGGCAGCACGGACAGCATCGTGCTGTTCGGCATGAGCGGCGGCGGCGCGCAGGACACCGTGGCGGGCGCGTCCGGCGACAGCGCCATGTACTACCCCTACCTGCGTTCGATCGGCGCGGCGATGGAGGACGCGCACGGACGGTCCGTCAGCGACGCCGTGGCCGGAGTCATGGCCTGGTGCCCGATCACCAGCCTGCACGAGGCGAACCTGTCCTACGAGTGGAACATGGGCCAGTTCGCCTCGACCAGCACGCGCGCCTCCGGGACGTGGACCGGCGCCTACTCCACCGACCTCGCGAAGGCCTGGCCCAAGTACCTCAACCACCTCGGCCTGCGCGACGAGAAGGGCAAGCGGCTGGAGCTGACCGAGTCCAGCAGCGGCGTCTACCTGGCCGGCAGCTACTACGACTACCTGATCCAGGTCATCACCACCTCGCTGAACCACTTCCTGTCCGACAACACCTTCCCGTACACGGTCACCACGCAGGGCGGCCCTCCCGGATCGGGCTCGACGGGCAGTTCGACCACGTACGAGACCGTGGCCGACTACATCTCCTACCTCAACACCGACAGCACCTGGGTCACCTACGACTCCTCGACGAACACGGTCACGATCTCCAGCCTCGAAGGCTTCGTGAACAGCCAGAAGACCGCGAGCAAGCCGGTCGGCGCGTTCGACGGCTACTCGCGCGGGCAGACGGAGAACAACGTGTTCGCGATCGGCCTGGACGAGCCGATGCACTTCGCGCCGCTCACCCGAGACGTCATCAAGGCGAACCAGAGCACGTACGCCACGTACTCCGACTGGTCCTCGGCGTACGGCTACGCGGCGTACGACAGCGACTTCGCCGAGAAGGACAGCGTTGGCAAGGACATGGCCTGGCGGGTTGACGCCTACAACCCGCTGTACTACATCTCGCCCGCGTTCGGCGGCTACCGGCAGTCGCAGGTGGCCCCGCACTGGCGCATCCGCACCGGCATCATGCAGGGCGACACCGCCAACACGACCGAGATCAACATCCTGCTGGCGCTGCAGAACTACGGCATCCGCAACATCGACTTCGCCACCGTCTGGGCCGAGGGGCACACCGAGGCCGAGCGTACCGGCGACGCCACGACGAACTTCATCGACTGGGTGGAGTCCATCGTCAAGTAGCAGTTGAGTAACCACTACTCACGACAACCCGCCTGCCACGCCGAGAGGCTAGTCATCGTACTTTCGGTGTGGCAGGAGGGGAATCGAAATGCGTTACAGAAGGGCCGCGGCGCTGGCCGTGACGCTGATGACGGCGGCCGCGTTCGCGGCGGGCACGGCGACCAGTCAAGCAGCCAGCGTGCGGATCTACGTGCCATGGTCGGACCAGACCGTCTTCGCGCTGAGTCCGACGGACAGTTACGTGGCCGAGTGGATGGGTCTGAGCTCGGGCTGGACGGTCATCGGCGGCGCGGCCAGCCACGTCTACGCCGGCACCGCGGGCGTGTTCGCGACCAACCCGACCAGCGGCGACATCTTCGAGTACAACGGAACGCCGGGCAGTTGGACGCAGATCGGCGGCCCCGGCGCGCAGTTCGCCGAGGGCGGCGGCCACCTCTACGGCATCGGGCCGAACGACGCGTACGTCGCCGAGTGGAACGGCACCCCGGGCAGCTGGACCGTCATCGGCGGCCCCGCGCAGGAGATCTACGCCGGAACCGACGGCCTGATCGCGACGGGGGTGTCGAGCAACTCGACCGGGCACACGTACCTCTACAACGGAACGCCGGGCAGCTGGACCGACATCGGCGCCCACGGCTGGGACTTCGCGGTCGGCAAGAACGCGATCTACCGGGCCGACGACACGCTCTCCACCATCTCCGTGTGGAGCGGCGGCACCACGTGGACCCCGATCCTGAACACCGGCGGCGAGATCCTCAACCTCGTCGGCGGGGACCAGGGCCTGTACGTCTACAACTACAGCCTCGCCGGAAACCAGGTCTTCGAGTACAGCGGCACGCCGAACAGCTGGTCGCTGATCGCCAACAACACCGACCTGCCGGAGGCCGTGAGCGAGACGAGCCTGTACGGCATCGTCGAGGGCGCGACCGGCCCGGCGAGCGTCGACCTGTACTCGGGCAGCGGCACGACGTGGACCGTCATCGGCGGCCCCGCCGACCCGAACCTGGCGGCCGCCGGAAGCTGAACGGACCGGGCGGACGCGGCGCGGGGTTGTCGGCGGGATCTGCCATCATCCGGGGCATGACTTCCGATCACCCCGCCCTGTCCGGCCTGGACGCCGTCGACTGGTCGTCGCTGGAGCACGCCTATGGCCCGGCCACGGACGTGCCGGAGGTGCTGCGCACGCTGGTCGGCGATGACGGCGAGCAGGCAGAGGACGCGCTGTACGAGCTGTACAGCAACGTCTGGCATCAGGGTTCGGTCTATCCGGCGACGGTCGAGGCGGTGCCGTTCCTGGTCGAGATAGCCGCGGCCAGGGCGGCGGGCCCGCGCACGGCGGACGTGCTGCGGCTGCTCGGATCCATGGCCGAGAGCACGGATCCGCGCGGGATCGAGGACCGTGATGCTGTACGCGCTGCCGTCGCCGCCGGTACGGATGCGCTCGTGCCGCTGCTCGACGACCCCGAGGAGAAGACGCGCGCGGCAGTCCTGTATCCGCTGATGTGCGTCGCCGCGCAGACGGCGGCGGATTTCGCCGACGGGATCATCGCGGATCCCTCATCGGGAGTCCTGCTGCGGGTCACATCGGCGCTGGCCTGGGTCCACGCCGGACGCGCGGCGGACGAGCGGGTACTGGCCGCCGCGCTGGCACCGATCCCGGAAGAGTCGGTGGAGGTCTTCGACGCGTTCGTCGCCGAGTTGGCCGCGGGGGAGGGCCCGCAGGCGGCGATCGGCCTGGTGACACGGGCCCTGGCCGAAGCCGCACGTCCGGGACGGTATCTGTTCACCGTCAGAAGGCTGATCAACGAGTACGGCAGCGCCGCCGACGTGCTGGCCGAGCCGATGACGCGGCTGCTGGACCACCCCGGACTCGAGCGCCACGTCGTCAGCCTGCTGGAACTCATGGGCCCGAGCGCGGCCACATCGGTGGCCCGTGATCGCCTCGTCGAACTGACCCGCGTCGAGGACGAGCCGTTCCTCGCCGACGAAGCGCTCGCCTGTCTGGCCCGCTGGCAGGACCCGATCGTCCCGAGCCTGCTCGCCCGCGCGCTCACCGACCGTCCGCAGACGCTCGACGCCGTCGCCGAACTCGTGCTCCCCTTCGACGCCGACCTGCTCGCCGCGATCCGCAGCCGCCTCATTGATATCTGCGACGGCAACGGCACTGCGGACGCACTGGCCGAAAACCCCTTCACCGCGCTCCAAGACCGCAACGAGCCCCGCCGACTCGCCGAGATCCTCGCCTCGTGGACCGCACACGCGGAACCGGCCGTCCCCGAGCTCATCCGCCTGCTGACCAAGCGGCCGGTTCCGGCGGCACGGGCGTTGGTCGCGATCGGCCCGCCGTCACCGGAAATCGTCGCGGCGCTCCGGCAGGTCGTGAACGAGCCCGGTGAGGACGACGTCGTCTACGCGCGAGTCGAGGTGGCACGCGCGATACGTACCCTGACAGGCGACGCGGCCCCGTTGCTGGACGCCGCTCAGTTCGGGCTCACCTATTCGAGCAAGAGCCCGGACGACCGCGGCACGGCGGCGTCGGCCGCGGTGGAACTCCCCGAACACGCCGACCTGCTCGTCCCGCTGCTCCTCGACGTGCTGGAGGCGATCCCTCTCCCCACGCCGAGCCTGCCCGCGCATCAGGCACGACTGCAGCTCGGCCGCACGCTGTGGCAGCTCACCGGAGACCCCGAATACGCCATCGACGTGCTGCGGGGTACGTTCGAGCTCGTCGGCGAATCCCTCACCGGCTGGACCATCACGCGCGCCGTCGAACTCGCCGCGGAAATCGGCCCGGCCGCCCATGAACTCGTGCCCAGCCTCGAAGCCGCCCTGCAGGACCCGATCGCCCAACCCGCCGCCGAGCGCGCCCTCGCCGTCATCCGGGAGGACATGAAGGCGAACTGAATCTTTCGGGCATTTCACTCCCGTCTCAGGTCGCCCCGATCTCATGGCTCCATGCACAGCGAAAACTCCACAGCCGCCACGACCCGCGTGCCCCGTCTCGACAGCCTGACCGGACTGCGGTTCTTCGCGGCGGTGGCGGTGGTGTTGTGCCACGTCGGCGGCAGTTTCCTGTTCTACTCAGGCGTCACCGTGACCGACGGATACGGGTACGTCGGGGTCAGCTTCTTCTTCCTGCTGTCCGGCTTCGTGCTCACCTGGTCGTGCACCGGGCAGACGGCGCGGCGGTTCTGGTGGCTGCGGTTCGCGCGCGTCTGGCCGGTCTCGTTCGTGGTGATGGCCTTCGCGCTCACGGTCATCGCCGCGCTGGAGAACACCCCGGGCCCGGTCGGCCGCGTTCTCGACCTGCTGCTGCTCCAGGCGTGGTCACCGGACCAAAGCGTGTACTTCGGCGGCAACGGGGTCGAATGGTCGCTGTCCGCCGAACTCTTCTTCTACGCGCTGTTCCCGTTCGTCGCCGCCCGCCTGGCCAGGCTGCGCGGACGCGGTCTCGCGATCACCGTCGCGGCCACGCTCGGCGTCCTCGGCATCGCGCCGCTGATCGGCTCGCTGCTGCACATCTCGGCCACGATGTACTACTGGCTGTTCTTCGTCTTCCCGCCCTACCGCTTCGGCGAGTTCCTGCTCGGCATGGCGCTCGCGCGGCTGGTGATGCTCGGCCACCGCGCGCCCCGACCCGCGCTCACCGCACTGGCCGGGCTCGCCGGAACCGCCGCTGCGCTCTGGTTCGTCACCGGCTTCACGCTCCGCACCGGCACGCAGGTGCAGCGGCCGGACGTCGCGCTGCTGGTCATACCCTGTTTCGTCACGCTGCTGTGGGGCTGCGCGTCGGGGGAGCTGGCCGGGTCACGCTGGTGGCTCACGGCCCGGCCGATGCTGCGGCTCGGCGAATGGTCCTTCGCGCTCTACCTCGTGCACAAGCCGACGTTCCTGTTCACCTCGAACGGCTTCGGCTGGTGGCAGAACGACGGCGGCCTGCCGGCGGTGCTGTGGTTCGCCGTGTACCTGAGCCTCGCCGTCGGCCTGGCCGCCGCCGTCTCGCTGCTGGTCGAACGCCCCGTCGAACGTCGGCTACGTCGCGTTCTGCGCACGAGAACCGCCGCCGCTTAACCCGCTGCCGACGCGCCACGGCGGATCGGCACCCGGGACCGCGCACGTGGCGGCGGCGTGCGCGCAGGCCGCGTCGATCACCCGCTGCGTCACCGAGTCGAACGCGAGCACGTCCGTCAGAGCGGTCCGGTTGAGCGCTCCGACCTCGGCGAGTCCGTCGAGCAGACCGGCCATGAAGGCGTCGCCCGCGCCGACCGTGTCCACCACCTCGACCGGCTCACTGCGGCCGTGCACGCTGCCGTTCGCGGTGTAGCAGTCCGCGCCCTCGCCGCCCCGCGTGACGACGACGGCGAGCGGCCCGAGCGCGAGCCACTCCCGCGCGACCTGCGCCGGAGCGAGCCCCGGATACAGCCAGGCGAGATCCTCCTCGCTCGCCTTCACCAGGTCGCTCAGCGCCACGGCTTGCTCGACCCGGCCGCGTGCGTCGTCCTCGTCCCGGATCAGCATGCCCCTGATATTCGGGTCGTAGCTCACGAACGCCCCCGCGCGCCGCGACCGCGCGACCGCCCGCAGGACCAGCTCGCCGCTCCCGGGCATCCAGGAGGCGACGGACCCGAAGTGCACGGCGTCCACGGCCCCGATGACCGTCTCGGCGAACAGCGACTCGCGGACGTCCCCGAGATGGAACTCGTAGCGCGCCGAGCCGTCCTCGTTCAGATCGAACAGCGCCGCCGGAGTCGGGCCGTGCCACGTGCCGGACCAGGTCAGCGCCACCTCGGACTGCTCCGCGTGGTGTCGCAGGATGCTGCCGAGCGCGTCCTCGGCGAACCGCCCGACGAACTCGGCGCGGTGGCCGAGCCGGGCGATCCCGACGGCCACGTTGAACGGGCTCCCGCCCGGCTGCGCCGTGTAGCTGTGCGCCGCCGGACGGGACGTCGTACTCGGTGCGGCCCCGGCGATCACCCGCAGGTCGATCAAAGCCTCACCGAATATTGCTATCGAGCGAATGCTCCCGACCTCGCTGGCGCTCGGCGGAAGCGTTCGCTCAAGCACTGCACTTCTTGGTTCGCTCGCAAGCTCGCTCACTGCGCTCCCGCGGCCTGAGTCGGCTGGGCGTCGAGCTTGCGCGCGCCGGTCATGATGGCCACCGCGTCGTTCATCGAGTACTCGGACGGGTTGATGACGCCCGCGCAGCCGCCGAGCCGCTGGATGTGGATGCGGTCGGCGATCTCGAACACGTGCGGCATGTTGTGGCTGACCAGGATGATGCCGAGCCCCTTGTCCCGCAGCTCCCTGATGAGCTTGAGCACCTGGCCCGACTCGCGCACGCCGAGCGCCGCGGTCGGCTCGTCCAGGATCAGCACCTTGCTGCCGAACGCGGCCGCGCGGGCCACCGCGACCGCCTGCCGCTGACCGCCGGAGAGCGTCTCCACGGCCTGGTCCACGTCCTGCAGGGTACTGATGCCGAGGTTCGCCAGCTCGGCCGCCGCGTCCTGCTTCATCGCCTTCGTGTCCAGCATCCGCAGCACCGAGCCGAGCGGACCCTTCCGGCGCCGCTCCCGGGCCAGGAACATGTTGCTGGCGATGTCCAGGGCCGGCGCCACGGCAAGGTTCTGGTACACGGTCTCGATGCCGACCCGCCGCGCGTCCGCCGTGCTGCGCAGCTTCACCGGCTGGCCGTCCAGCAGGATCGTGCCCTCGTCCGGGATCTGCGCCCCGGACAGGCAGGCCATCAGCGTGCTCTTGCCCGCGCCGTTGTCGCCGATGACGGCCAGCACCTCGCCGGGGTAGAGGTCGAGGTCCACCCCGGCCAGGCCGATGACCCGGCCGTACGTCTTGATCAGCCCTCTGGCCTGCAGGACGGGATTCGCGCTCATGCCTTCACCTTCCTGATCCACTGGTCCACCGAGACGGCGGCGATCACCAGGATGCCGACCGCCAGGACCTGGTAGTTCGCGTCCACCCCGGCGAGTGCGAGCCCGTTGTCGAAGGTCTGCACGATCAGCGCGCCGAGCAGCGAGCCGAGCAGCGAACCGCGTCCGCCGAACAGGCTCGTGCCGCCGATGACGACCGCGGTGATCGACTCCAGGTTGGCGTTCAGGCCGCTGTTCGGGTCCGCGCCGCCGACCCGTCCGGCCAGGATCCACGCGGACACCGCGATCACGATGCCCGCGACCAGGTACGCGCTCAGCAGCACGCGCTTGGTGTTGATGCCGGCCAGCCGCGCGGCCTCGGCGTCGTCGCCGGTCGCGTAGAGGTGGCGGCCCCAGGCGGTCTGCCGCAGCGCGTAGGCGACGACGATGTAGAGCACCGCCATCAGGACCACGCCGTAGGTGACCCGGAAGTTGCCGATCAGGAAGCTCTGGCCGGTCCACAGCAGGCCCGATCCCGTGTTCAGCGTGATCGTCTGGCCCTTGGCGTAGATCAGGGTGATCGCCGTGAACGCGTTGAAGGTGCCGAGCGTGACGATGAACGGAGGCAGCTTCACGCGGGTGACCAGCAGTCCGTTGACCGCCTGCGCGGCCACCGCGACCAGCAGCGCGACGAGCAGCGCGACCGGCACGGAGGTGTGGTCGGTGTAGATCAGGTTGGCCGCGATGAACGAGGCCAGCACCATGATCGAGCCCACGGAAAGGTCGATGCCCGCGGTCAGGATGATCAGCGTCTGGCCGACCGCGAGCGAGCCGATCACGGCGGTCTGCTGGGCGACCAGCGAGAGGTTGACGGCGCTGTAGAAGCGCGCGTTGACCAGGCTGAAGATCACGATCGCGATGATCAGCACCAGGAACGGGCTCAGCGCGGGGCGGCGGTGCAGCAGGTGCTGCAGGCGTTGGGCGGGGGAGTGCCCGCGCCGGGCCGAGAGGTCAGAGACCGTCTCGGCCGGCTCGAGCACCGGTGCGGGGGTGCTACTCATGGTTCGTCTTCTCTTCCTCGGTGCGTTCGCTGCCTTAGCTCTGGCCCCAGCAGGAGGCGTTGCCCTGCGCGACGGTCTCGGTGCTCACTCCGGTGACCGGGCTCGCGGTGACGAGCGCGGTGCCGGTGTTGAAGAAGTCCAGGCCGGAGCTGGTCGAGGGCTTCGAACCGCCCTTCGCGAGCTTGGCGATCGAGTCCACGCCGAGGGAGGCCATCTTGCCCGGGTACTGCACGGCGTCCGCCGCGAACTCGCCCGAGGAGACGAAGCCGATGCCCTGGCAGCTGCCGTCGATCGCGTACACCTTCACGCTGGACGTCTTGCCCGCGGCCTTCAGCGCCGCGTACGCGCCCTCGGCGGCCGGCTCGTTGATCGCGTAGACCACGTTGATGTTCGGGTTCGCGGACAGGCAGTCCTCCATCGCCGTCCGGCCGCCGTCGATCGCGCCCTGCGTCGGCTGCTGGCAGGCGATCTGGTACGCGCCCCCGCTGCCGCCGGTGTAGTTGCCGGACTTCGCCTCCTGGCCGTTCTGCGTCGTGCTGCCCGGGTCGATGCCCATGCCCTGCAGGAAGCCGTGGTCGCGGTCGATGTCCACCGAGACGACCTGGTTGTTGTAGAGGTCGAGCATGGCGATCACGGCCTTCTTGCCGCCGAGCGTGGCCGCCGCGGCCTGCCCGTCGAGTTTCCCGGCCGCCGTGTTGTCCGTCGCGTACGTGATGTCCGCGACGTTCGCCGGGGTCGGCGCCGTGTCCAGCGCGATCACGTAGAGCCCGGCCTGCTTCGCCTGGTTCAGCGCCGCGTTCACGGCGTTTCCGTTCGTGGTGATCAGAATGCCCTTGTCGCCGCGCGAGATCGCGTTGTCGATCGCGGTGATCTGCGACTGCGTGTCGCCGTCCGAGGTGCCCGCGGCCACGGTCAGCTTCACCCCGTCCTTGGCGGCGGCCGCCTTCGCGTCCCCCTCCATCGTGACGAAGTACGGGTTGCTCAGGGTCTTGAGGATCAGCGTCACACCGACCGAACCGGAGCCCGAGGAGCCTGAGCTCCCGGCGGCGCTGCCGCAGGCCGACACGCCGAAGGCGGTCGCGGCCAGAGCGGTCAGGGCGAGGGCGGTGCGCGATACCTGGTGCAGCTTCGGCTTCACAGGGGTCCTGCCTTCCACGAGCGGCGGCCGCACGGGCCACCGGACAACGTTGTCTGTGCCGGAGACCCTAGGCCCGGGTCATCCAGCGGTCAATCCCCCGTAACCAGAACGAGACAACGTGAGACTCAAAGCGGTCTCGGCCGGTAGGGTGACGGGCATGGGCAACTGGACCATCGAGCACACCGACCGCCTCGGCGAAGCCGCGCTGTCGATCACCGGCCCCGGCACGTCCGCGGCCGTCTCCCTGCGCGGAGCCACCCTCCTGAACTGGCAGGTCGCGCGGGACGGCGACCTCCTCGACCTGACCGACGGCTACCGCGACGCCGCCGAGTTCCGCGAACAGTCAGGCGTGCGCAACGGCATCCTCGCCCCGTTCCCCAACCGCGTCGCCGACTCCCGCTACACCTTCCGCGGCGAGGCCCACGACCTGCTCCCCGGCGTCGAGGGCGACCGCACCACGTACCACGGCTTCGCCCGCGAACTCCCCTTCGAGCCCCACGACACCATCACATCCCCCGACTCCGCCCGCGTCGTCCTGCGCAGCCAGGAGATCAGACCGACCCGCTTCGCCGGCTACCCCTTCGCCCTGGACCTGACCGTCGCCTACACCTTCGAACCCGACCAGCTCACCCTCGAAATCGAAGCGGTCAACGTCGGTCCCACCCCCGCCCCGTACGCGGCCGGCTGGCACCCGTACTTCCAACTCGGCAACGGCACCGAAACCATCGACGACCTGGAACTGCACATCCCGGCCGACACCCTGATCCGCACCGACGAAGCCCTGATCCCCCTCCCCGGCCCCGCCGGCTACGCCGACCTGGCCACCGTCCCCGACATGGACTTCCGCCACCCCCGCCCCGTGGCCGACCGCATCATCGACGCCTGCTACGTCCCCGCCCCCGGCGCCGCCACCACCCTCCGCGACCCGCAGACCGGCCGCCGGCTCCGCATCTGGCAGGACACCGGCTACATGCACGTCTTCACCGGCGACACCCTGCCCCGAGACCGCCGCGGATCCATCGCCCTGGAGCCCGTCGAGGCCCTCACCAACGCCTACAACCGCGACGAGTTCGCCACCGGGATCTCCCTCGCCCCGGCCGAGCGCCGCGTCTTCCGCTGCGGGGTCGCACTTCGCTGACGCCGGAGCCTCGCTATTGTGGCCGGTGCCGTCGATGTTGGGCAGGAGACCTTGGCCGAGGAGATACGCGCAGCCGCCGCGGGAGATGTCAGGGCTCTGCTGGAGCGGGCCGCGGGGGTGGCGGCGGCGGTCGAGGGGCTGCGGCGCGGCGAGGAGGAGATCCACGCGGCGGTGCGGACGGCCTACCAGGCGTCGCACGCGGTGGCGGTGCGGGGGCGGCTGGCGGGCATACCGGTCGACCGGTTGAAGGACGTGACCGGGGCGCGGCTGCCCGCGGGCAGGCTCGGCGAGGCCGGGTACCGCACGGTCGCGGACCTGGTGGACGCGACGCCCGAGACGCTGCGCGGGATACCGGGGATCGGCGAGGTCGGGGCCGAGCGCACGCTGGAGGCGGTGCGGCGGATCGCGGAGGCCGCGGAGCAGGACACCGGCGTCACCGCCGACATGGATCTGCGCGGCCCGGACGCCGCGGCGCTGCTGTCCTCGCTGTACCGGGCCCGGGTCGCCGACCGGGTGCTGGAGCGGGTGCGGGAACCGGCGGCCCGGCTCGGCGGGGCGATCGCGGGGCTGGCCACGGCCGCCAAACCGCTCGGCGGACGGGTGCGGCGGCTGTTCCTCGGGCGTACCCGGCGCGACGAGGCGCAGCGTGCGTACACCGAGCTCGACACGCTGTTCACCGATCCGCGCACGACGCGGGAACTGGACCGGATCGACGCGGCCGCACAGCGCCTGCAGGCCAAGCCGCCGCGTCCGGCCACGGCGCGCAACGACTTCGAGAAGCACTCGGCCGACTACTTCAGCACCCTGAGCCGGATCGTCGGCGACCAGCGGCGGCCCGAGGCGTCGCGCGGCTTCCTGACCGACGACCTGGCCACCCGGATCTCCGAGCAGCAGCTCGACGAGACCCATCTGCGGGTCTCGCTGCGCCCCTACCAGGCCTTCGGCGCACGGTTCGCCCTCGCACAGCGGCGGGTCGTGCTCGGCGACGAGATGGGCTGCGGTAAGACCGTCGAGTCGATCGCGGCGCTCGCGCACCTGCGGGCCGAGGGCGCCAAGCACTTCCTGGTGGTCTGCCCGGCGAGCGTGATGGTGAACTGGATGCGCGAGGTCGCCTCGCACAGTTCGCTCAAGGCACACCGGTTGCACGGAACTCAGCGTGACGCGGGCATTCGCGCGTGGGTGCGCGGCGGGGGAGTGGGCGTCACGACGTTCGAGGCCCTGCAAGGTATCGAGGTGCCGCCGAACCTGGTCGTGAGCATGCTCGTGGTCGACGAGGCGCATTACGTGAAGAACCCTGACACGATGCGGTCCATCGCCGTGCGCTCCTGGTCCGAGCGCGTGGACCGGGTGCTGTTCCTGACCGGCACGCCGATGGAGAACCGCGTCGAGGAGTTCCGCAACCTCGTCGGCTACCTGCAACCGGAGATCGTCGGCTCGATCGGCGAGATCGACGCCGTGGCCGGTTCCGAGTCCTTCCGCCGCGCGGTCGGCCCGGCGTACCTGCGGCGCAACCAGGAGGACGTGCTCTCCGAACTCCCGGAGCTCGTGCAGGTGGACGAGTGGAGCGAGTTCGGACCCGAAGACGAGCTCGCGTATAAGGAAGCTGTCGCGGCACGCAGCTTCATGGGCATGCGCCGCGCCGCCTACGCCTCAGCGGATCCGGCCACCTGCTCCAAGCTGCGCCGCCTCGTCGAGATCGCGGACGAGGCCGAGTCGAACGGCCGGAAGGTCGTCGTCTTCTCCTACTTCCGCGACGTCCTCGACCTCGTCTGCCGCACCCTCGGCGACCGCGCCGTCGGCCCGCTCACCGGCAGCGTGCCCCCGGCGCAGCGCCAGGAGATGGTCGACGGCTTCAGTGCCGCCAAGGGCCACGCCGTCCTGGTCAGCCAGATCCAGGCCGGCGGCGTCGGCCTCAACATGCAGGCGGCCTCCGTCATCATCCTCTGCGAGCCGCAGGTCAAGCCCACCCTGGAGACCCAGGCCATCGCCCGCGCCCACCGCATGGGCCAGATCCGCCGCGTCCAGGTGCACCGCCTGCTCGCCGCCGACAGCGTCGACCAGCGCATGCTCGAGATCCTGGAGACCAAGAAAGAACTCTTCGACGCCTTCGCCCGCCGCAGCGACACCGCCGAGACCATGCCCGAAGCCGTCGAACTGGGCCCCTCCCTGGCCCGCCAGGTCATCGCCGCCGAACGGGAACGGCTCGGGCTCTAGCCGAAGGCGACATCGAGGCCGGTTCGCAGCCAATCGTTGTGGATCGTCCAGTGCAGGCCCGGACTCGCCCACGTCGACATCGGCGGGAAGTCCGACCGGAACAGTCTGATGAGGAATTCGACCAAGCCGCAGCCCGGGTAGACCGGCTCGCCCAGATGCCGCATCCAGGCGACGACCGGCCAACTGTCGGGATCGGGGTCCTCGGTGAGCCAGAAGAGCGAATCGCCCCACTCGCTCATACCCCACGCGAGAACGCCTCCCGGCTCCGGATAGACGGGACGCGGGGCTCCCGCCCACATGTCCTCGTCCGAGCCGTCGTAGGTGAATCCGTCATGGAAGTGCCGCGCGTGATAGTCCGTCAGGCCCCGCAAGCCGCCCGGACCGCCGTCGTGGCCGGAACGGGACGGCGAGAAGATCTCCAACCACGGGTGGCGCCGGTCTTCCGACCAGGCGGGAGTGACCCGGCCGCCGCCGTACGTGGCGCTGAACCACTTGTAATCGCTCGGCAGTGGCACGTCGATCTCGTCACCGATCTCCTGCCAGGGCGGAGCGGCGATGCTCCCGGCAGGAGGCGGCAACAGGTCAACCAGTTGACGGAAGGGATCGGACACGCGCCGCGGCCTCGGACCGACCGCTAGACCTCGTCCGGGGTCCAGGGCTTGTGCCAGTGGGCGTGGCCGCGGACTAGCTTGTCGGCTTCGGCGGTGGGGCCCCAGGTGCCGCGCTGGTAGGTGTGGACGGGGGGCGGGGCGTCGATGAGGGGCTGGACGATGCGCCAGGACTCCTCGACGGCGTCCTCGCGGGCGAAGAGTTGGGCGTCGCCGGTGAGGGCGCCGTGCAGGAGGCGCTCGTAGGGCTCCAGGGGCTCGCCGAGTTCCTGGGCGAAGGAGGAGTCGAGGGTGAGGGGGACCCAGCCGCCGTCGTTGTCCTTGGCGGTCAGGGCGAGGCGCAGTCCTGGTTCGGGGTCGATGCGCAGGACGACCTGGTTCTGTTCGGCCTGGTGGACCTTGGGCAGGAACGCCAGGCGCGGGGAGCGGCGCAGGTGGAGGCGGACCTCGGTGACGCGCTCGGCCATGGCCTTTCCGGCGCGCAGGAAGATCGGGACGCCGGCCCAGCGCCAGTTGTCGATCTCCAGGCGCAGCGCCGCGTACGTCTCGGTGTCCGAGTTCTTCTTCACGCCCGCCACGTCGAGGTAGCCCTCGTACTGGCCGCGCACGTAGTGCTTCGGGTCGGCCGCGCACACCGACTTGAGCAGCTCGCCGGTCTTGTCGCGCAGGTCGTCCGCGCCGGCGCCGACCGGGGGCTCCATCGTGACGAGTGCGAGGACCTGGAGCAGGTGGTTCTGGATCACGTCGCGCAGTGCGCCGACCGGGTCGTAGAAGCCGCCGCGGTCCTCGACGCCGAAGTTCTCGGCCATGGTGATCTGTATGGCCGAGACGCTGTGCCGGTCCCAGAGTTCGGCGAGCGCGAGGTTCGCGAAGCGCAGGTACTCCACCTCGATGACGGGCGCCTTGCCGAGGAAGTGGTCCACCCGCAGCAGCTGCTCCTCGTCGAGCACCGCGCGCAGCCGGGTGTTGAGGTCGCGGGCGGACTCGAGGTCGTGGCCGAACGGCTTCTCCACGGCCACGCGCGCGCCGTCCAGCAGGTCGTGCGCGCCGAGCTTCTCGACGATCGGGCCGAACAGCGACGGCGGCATCTGCAGGTAGTAGACGGGGCGGGATTTGGGACCGAGCTCCTTGGCGAGCTTCGTGTAGAGCGCGTCGTCGGTCACGTCGCCGGAGATGTAGGACAGCCGCTTGGCGAAGCGCTCGAAGACCGCGTCGTCCAGCTTCTCGCCCGACTCGGCGATGCTCTTCCTGGCGTGCTCGACCAGTTGCGCCGCGGTCCAGTCCTGCGAGGCGACGCCGATGATCCGACAGTCGAGCAGGCCGCGCCGCTCCAGTCGGTAGAGCGCGCGCAGTGTCATCTTGCGCGCGAGGTCTCCGGTGATGCCGAAGTCGACCAGGGTGTCGGCCGATCCGCGGTGCTCGTCGCTCGCCATGTCCTGCCTTCCAGGTTGCGCGTCCTCGGGCGTCGCACTGGATGATTCCACACTCGCCCCACTCGGCGCTCTCAACTCACCGCGCGCCCAACCAGCGCAGCTGGGCCTGGGGCTGCACCGAGATGCCGCCCTCGTGGCCGTTCCACGGGTAGACGTCGATGTCCTTGTCGGGGTGCGCCCAGGCGTTGTAGGACGCGAAGACCGTCGAGGGCGGGCTGACCGGGTCCATCAGCCCCACGGAGTAGAGCGCGGGGCAGTCGGCGCGGGCGGCGAAGTTGCGGCCGTCGAAGTAGGTCAGCGTGCGGAAGACGGCGTCGTCCGTGCCGCGCTGGGTTTTGAGGAAGCGCACGATCTCCTGGTACGGGTCGGCGTTCGTGATCTCCAGCGCGCGGCGGAAGTGGGTGAGGAAGGGCACGTCGATCAGTCCGGCGAACACGTCGTCGCGCAGTCCGGCGACGGCGGTCGCGATGCCGGCGCCCTGGCTGCGGCCGACGACGTGCACCCGGGACGGATCGACGGCCGGGTGGCTCTTCGCGGCGTCGACCGCGCGGACGCCGTCGGTGTAGACGCGGCGGTAGTAGTAGTGCGCGGGGTCGAGGATGCCGCGGGTCAGCATGCCGCCGGTCTGCGGGTTGCCGGTGCCGTACGGGTCCGGCGTGGCTCCGGGGTGGTCGCCCTCCGACGCGCCCTGGCCGCGGGTGTCCATCACGAACACGGCGCGCCCGGATGCGGGCCACAGCAGATGGTCGTGCGGTACTCCGCGGCCGCGGTGGTAGCCCACGTAGACGACGGCGCAGGGCACGGGGCCGTGGGCTGCCGCGTGTCTCGGCGTGAGGAACCAGCCGGATATCCGGTGGCCGCCCCAGCCCGCGAACGAGACGTCGAACACGTCCACCTCGGTCAGGCCCGCGTCGTACGGGACGAACTCGGCGGCCAGGTCGTGTCCGGCGGCCTCGGTGAGCGTCGACTTCCAGAAGGTGTCGAAGTCCTCGGGCTCGGCGCGCTCCGGGCGGTAGGTGCGCAGCGCGTCGAGGGGGAGATCGAAGTAGGCCATTGCGTCATGTCTCCTGAACTGCGGTCACGGTCACTTCGCCGGCGGGAACGGTGCCGACTCCGGCGACCACGGCGTCGTGTTCGGTGTGGTTGATCGCGAAGAGCCATGACCTGCCGTCGGGTGCGGCTCTGCGGGTGACTTCTACCCCGTGCCCGGCGCCCTTGATCGGCGGCGCGCAGTCTGCCTGCGCGGCCCACGCGGGGAGCAGCCGCAGCAGGGACGCGGCGTCGGGGCGGGTGGCGAGATAGCGGACGTTGCCGCGGCGGAGCACGGCCGGGCCGCCTGCCGCCGGTCCGTCGACGAAGCGGGATTCGGCCTCGGTGCCGGGGTCGGGGATGACGCGCTCCGACCAGACGAGGCCGGTCGAGCCGTCGTCCAGGGAGATGGATCGGGACGCGGTGAGCGGGAGGTATTCGTCCACGCGCAGGCCGAGGAGGTCGCGGAGGGCGCCGGGGTACGGGCCGGGGTGAAGACGGTCGTCGCGGTCTACTACGCCGCTGAAGGGGCCGATGACGACGTGGCCGCCGCGTGCTGCGTAGTCCTCGAGGGCGCGGACCGTGTCGGTGGATACGGCGTAGAGGGAGGGGATGAGCAGGAGACGGTGCTGGCCCGGGGCGGGGACGATGTCGCAGTTCAGTCCGGCGGTCCAGAGGGCTTGGTGCCAGGATCGGAACGCGTCGCCGTACGTCAGGTCGGAGCTGGGGCGGTCGGGGAGTTGCAGCGCCCACATCGCCTCGTAGTCGAGTAAGAGGGCGATGTCGGCGGGCGGGCAGGTGCTGCCGGCGACGTCGGCGAGTTGGGCGACGGCGTGGCCCAACTGCCTGGTCTCCTGCCAGATCCGGGTGTCCTCGCCGCCGTGCGGGACCATCGCCGAGTGCCACTTCTCCGGCCCGTATGCGGACTGGCGCCACTGGAAGAACATCGCGCCGTCGGCTCCACGCGCGATGTGAGTCAGCGTGTTGCGGGCCATCTCGCCGGGGGTCTTGGCGATGTTGCGCGGTTGCCATTGCACGGCCGAGGTGGAGTGCTCCATCAGCAGCCACGGTTTTCCCCCGGCGAGTCCGCGCGTGAGGTCGGCGGCGAGGGCGAGGTCTGCGGCGCGCTGCGGGTCTTCGGAGGCGAGGTAGTGGTCGTTGGAGACGATGTCGACCTCGTCGGCCCAGCGCCAGTAGTCGGACCAGCGCAGCGCGTTCGCCATGAAGTTCGTGGTCACGGGGCGGCCGGGGGACGCGGCGCGTAGGATGTCGCGTTCCGCGCGGTAGTTCCGCAGGTGTTCGGCGTCGCTGAAGCGGTAGAAGTCGAGCCACAGGCCGGGGGAGAGCCGGCTGGTGCTGGTGCGCGGCGGGATCACCTGCTCCCAGTCGGTGTAGCGCATGCCCCACACGGTTGTGCCCCAGCGTTCGTTCAGCGCGTCGAGATCGTCGCCGTACGTGGCGCGCAGCCAGGTGCGGAAGGCGGCGGCGGAGATGTCGCACCAGCAGTGCGGGTTGCCGTTCGCGTACTCGTTGTTGACGTGCCACATCACCACGGCCGGGTGCTCGCCGTAGCGTTCGGCCAGCTGGCGGGTGATCAGCGCGGCGCGTTCCCGGTACGCGGGGGACGACGGGCAGTACGCCTGCCGGGATCCGGGGGCGCGGCGCAGGCCGTCGGCGGTCACCGGCAGCGATTCGGGGTGCGCGTGCGAGAACCAGAGCGGCGGCGCGGTGGTCGGGGTGGCCAGGTCGACGGCGATGTCCGACGCGTGCAGCAGGCTGATGATCTCGTCGAGCCCCGCGAAGTCGAAGACGTCCGGCCGCGGCTCGATCCAGGACCAGGCGAAGACGCCGAGGGTCACGTGGCCGACCTCGGCCTCGCGCATCAGGCGGACGTCGTCCCGCCAGGTCGCGCGGTCCCACTGCTCGGGGTTGTAGTCGGCGCCGAAGGCGAGGCGCGGCGGCGGCATGGACGGCTCCAGGTGCGGGGGGAGGGGAAGGCGGAGGGCTGATAAAGCGCATCAGGCAATGCGCTTAACCTAAGCAGGCGACGCTAGGGTGTCAATCATGAGCGGCAGACGCAGGATCACCCAGGCGGACGTGGCCCGGCACGCGGGGGTGTCCGCCGGGATCGTGTCGTCCGTGCTCAACGACCGGGACTACGGCTCGATCCGGGTCTCCGAGGCGACGCGCGAGCGGGTGCGCCGGTCGATCCGCGAGCTCGGCTACGTGCCGAACATCGCCGCCCGCAACCTCGCGCGCGGCAGCAACCGGCTGCTCGGCGTCTTCACCTACCAGCCGATCTTCCCGGTGGACAGCTCGGATTTCTATTACGAGTTCCTGATCGGGATCGAGCAGGAGGCCGAGCGGGTCGGCTACAACCTGCTGCTGGTGACCGGCTCGAAGGACGAGGCCGGCCGCCGCTCCGTCTACGCCGACGGTGTCAACAGCCTGCAACTCGCCGACGGTTCGCTGCTGATCGGGGCCGGGGAGTCGGCCGACGAGCTGGCGAGGCTGACCGAGGAGTCGCATCCGTTCGTCTACATCGGGCAGCGCGAGATCCCCGGCGTCGAGCTGTCCTACGTCGCCGCTGACTACGCGGGTGGCACCGGGGCGATCGTGCGCGAACTCGTCGCATCCGGGCATCGCAGGATCGCTTACGTGCGCAATGCCGGAGTGCGCGAGTTCGTGCCGGGTAGGCGGGCCGGGTTCGCCGAGTGCCGCGCGCCGCTGGGGCTGAGCGAGGACGACGCGGTCATGGTCACGTTCGGGGACGAGTTTCCGGATGTGAAGTCGCTGGTGGAGTGGGTTGGGCGGGAGCGGCGGACGGCGCTGGTCGTCGAGTCGAGCCCGGACGCGGTCGCGATCCGGGCCGCCGCGCCGGAAGGTCTGGCGCTGGTCGGGCTGAGCGGCACGCCGGAGCAGCCGCAGGTCGGTGAGCTGGCCGAACTGCACATCCCGCGCCGGGAGATGGGGCGCGAGGCGGTGCGTCTGCTGCTGCGGCTGCTGGCGGATCCCGGGGACGCGCCGCTGCGTACGACGCTGGAGTGCGGGCTGCGGCGGGGAGTGACCTTTGGGGCTCGAGGTGCCTGAGAGGCCCGCGTAACTCCGGGGAAAAATTCTTCGGCGCTCTCTTGACGCCTCCGGGCAAGCTGCGTACGGTCCTGGTCATACGTAGAAGCACAGCCCGCTTTTCACATTTCTCCTTTGCTCATACGTATGAGCAACTCAGCGAAGAGTCTGGAGTCAGCTATGCCCAGCACCAGAAGAGCCTTCCTCGTGCGGGCCGGCGCCGTGGCCGCCGTGACCCCGTTCGGATTGGCCGCGTGCAGCGCCGGCACCAAGAGTGCGGCCGGGGGGACGGGATCGCTCGTCTTCGGCAAGACGGACGGCGGGACCACGTTCGTCCGCAATTTCAACGTCTTCGGTCCGGCGATCAACAAGGCGCCCAACCCCGAGATGATCTACGAGTCGCTGGCCCGGATCGACTACAGCGACGGCGCGGCGGTCAAGCCCTGGCTCGCGAAGAGCCTTAGCTTCGACACGGCCGGCACCACGCTCACCGTCGTGCTGCGCGACGACGTGACCTTCTCCGACGGCACGAAGATGACCGCCGACGACGTGGTGTTCTCCATGGAGATCCCGCTGCAGGATCCCACCTTCAACATGGCCGGGACGACGTACGACCGCGTGGCCAAGGTGGACGACTCGACCGTCACCGTGCACTGGTCGGAGCCCGCCTTCAGTGAACTGAACCAGCTCGCCTCGATCTACGCGCCGGTCGTGCCCAAGCACCTGTGGGCCAGTCAGGACCTCAAGAGCTGGACGAACCCGAACCCCATCGGCACCGGGCTCTACACGCTGGAGCGCTTCGCGTCGCAGCAGGTCACGCTGGCCGCGCGCACGGACTACTGGGGCGGGCAGACCGCTGTCTCCCAGCTGAAGATCATCCCGACCAGCGGCGACGCGCTCGAGGAGCAGCTGCTGCGCGCGGACGTGGACTGGGCACTCGCCGCGTGGCCCAACGCGCAGACGGCGTACGTCGCGCCGGACCCCACGCACCACCTGTTCCAGAAGTACGCGACCGGCGGCGCGTACGCGATGTTCTTCAACACCGCGCAGGCGCCCTTCGACAACGTGCACCTGCGCCGGGCGCTGGCCATGACGATCCCGCGCACCGAGATCGTGACCACACTGGGGCGTCCCGGGACGGAGGCCGGGCCGACCGGGCTCGTGGACCAGATCTACTCGAAGGAGATCCTGCCGCAGTACCGCGGCAAGGTGCAGCAGGTGGACGGCGCGGGGGCCATGAAGGAGCTGGCGCTCAGCGGTTTCACCGTTCAGGGCGGCAAGCTGGTCAAGGACGGGAAGACGTACTCGCCGAAGCTGTCCTACAACACGGACTACGGCTGGGACCCCTACGCCAACATGATGATCCGCAGCTGGCAGAAGCTGCTCGGGATCACCGTCGCCGCAGCGGGTGCGCCGGGTGCCAACCTGCTCCAGCAGCAGCAGACCGGCGACTTCGACCTGACCATCAGCACCACCGGCGGCGCGGGCGTCGCAGGCGTCTACAGCGAGCTGAGCAGCAAGGCGTATCTGCCGATCGGCCAGAAGGCGTCGGGCAACTACGGCCGCTGGAAGGACGCGGCCACCGACGCCGCCGTCGCCACGCTGCAGTCCTCGAACGACGCGACCGCGATCCAGGACGCCGCGGACACGCTGGAGACGATCGTCGCGGAGCAGGTACCGTACAGCCCGATCTACGAGAGCTACTGGTTCGTGCTGATCAACGCCAAGCACTGGAGCGGCTGGCCGACGCCCGCGAACTTCACGTACGTCCCGTTCCTCGGCATGGGCCCGGACAGCACGATGACCCTGCTGAACCTCAAGAAGGCGGCCTGATGGCTGTCGTGACGCTGCCCGCCGCGACCACGGCAGCGCGCAGTCCGGCCCGGGCGCGCCGCCGCTGGGGGTTCCTGGCCCGCCGGTTCGGGTTCTACCTGGCAGCGGCCTGGTCGGCGATCACCCTGAACTTCTTCCTGCCGCGGCTGATGCCGGGCAACGCGTCCGGCGCGATCATTGTGAAGCTGGAGAGCGTCAGCGGCCAGCAGATGTCGGCGGACCAGGTCGAGGCGATCCAGAAGATCTTCGGGAATCCGCACGCCAACCTGTTCTCGCAGTACGTGGCCTACCTCGGGCAGCTTGCGCACCTGAACCTCGGTGTCTCGATCAGCAACTACCCGACGCCGGTCAGCGACCTGCTCTGGCAGGGCCTGCCTTGGACGCTGATGCTGGTCGGGGTGACGACGGTGCTCGCGTTCGTCATCGGCACGGGCCTCGGAGCGCTGGCCGGATGGAAGGCGGGCAGCCGCTTCGACACGATCGTCAGTCCGCTGACCACGTTCATCTCGGCGATCCCGTACTTCTGGACGGCGCTGCTGGCCCTGTACTTCTTCGGCTTCCAACTCGGCTGGTTCCCGCTGTCCGGCGGCTACGACCCGGACCTGGCGTCGGGATTCTCCCCGGCCTTCGCGCTCAGCGTGATGCGCTACGGTGCGCTGCCCGCGGCCACGATCGTGTTCTCGGCCCTCGGCGGCTGGCTGCTCGGCATGCGCAACATGACGGTGACGACGGTGCGCGAGGACTACGTGCTGCTGGCCCAGGCCAAGGGACTGACCGGCCGCCGCGTGATGCTGCGCTACGCGGCCCGCAACGCGATCCTGCCGAACTTCACCGGCTTCGCGCTCGCCCTCGGCCACGTCGTCGGCGGCGCGCTGCTGACCGAGGTGGTGTTCAACTACCCGGGCATCGGCTACCTGCTCTACACCTCCGTGCAGCAGCGCGACTATCCGGTGATGCAGGGCGTGTTCCTCATCATCACCCTGACCGTGCTGCTGGCGAACCTGCTGGCCGACTCGGTCTACATCCTGCTCGATCCGCGCATCAGGGAAGGGGCGTGAGCTGAGATGCGCTCGACGTTCCTGGCGAGCACGAAGGTCCGCTTCGGCCTCGTCGTCCTGGCCTTCTTCGTCCTGCTCGCCGTCTTCGGGCCCTGGCTCAACCACTTGCTCGGCCTCGATCCGCAGGCCAACGACATGTCGGCCATCGCCCAGCCGCCCGGCGGACACCACCCGCTCGGCACCGACCAGTTCGGCCAGGACATCCTGGCCCAGGTCATCGCGGGCGCCCGCGGCTCGATGTACGTCGGCCTGGTCGGCGCCGTCGTCAGCACGCTGATCGCGATCCTGGTCGGCGTGCCGGCCGGATACTACGGCGGCCGGGTGGACGGCGCCCTCAACTTCCTGACGAACATCTTCATCGTGATGCCGGTACTGCCGCTGATCATGATCGTGGCCGGATACCTGCAGGGCACCAGTCTGACCGTGATCGCGCTGATCATCGGCTTCTTCGGCTGGTCCGGCGGGGCGCGCACGCTGCGTGCCCAGTCGATGAGCATCGCGAACCGGGACTTCGTGCGCGCCATGCGGATGCTCGGCGAACGCGGCCGCCGCCTGGTGTTCGCGGAGGTGCTGCCGCACCTGACCGGGCTGATCGCCTCGATGTTCCTGCACGCGATGATCGGCGCGATCATGGCGCAGGCCGGCCTGGCGTTCCTCGGGATCGCGTCCCCGTCGATCAACTGGGGCACGGTGATCCAGTCGGCGCAGCAGCAGGGCGCGGTGCTGCGCGGCATGTGGTGGTGGTTCGTGCCGCCCGCGCTGTGCATCGCCCTGCTCGGCACGGCCGCGGCGATGATCAACTTCGGCGTGGACGAACTGGCGAACCCGAAGCTGCGCGTCGCCAAGCCGGTCCGCACGCCGCGCCGGGTGCGGAAGCTGGCCAACGCAGGAGGGAACCGATGACCGTGCAGATGGAGCAGCAGCGGCCCGCCGCGGCGCCCGCGGGTGAGGCGGTGCTGGAGGTCAGCGGCCTGACCGTCGAGTACCAGACCGGTGCGGAGCCGGTCCGGGCGTGCGCTGACGTGTCGTTCACGCTGCGGCGTGGCGAAATCCTCGGCGTGGCGGGGGAGTCCGGCTCTGGCAAGTCGACGCTGATCACGGCCCTGACCCGGTTGCAGCGTCCGCCCGCGGTCACCACGGCCGGGCGGATCCTGTTCCACAGCCGGGACGGCGGCGCGCCGGTCGATCTGGTCACGCTCGACGGCAAGCAGTTGCGCCGCTACCGCTGGACCGCGCTCTCGATCGTGCTGCAGTCGGCTATGGACGCGCTGAACCCGGTGATGCGGATCGGCGATCAGTTCGTGGACGTGCTGCGTGCGCATGATCGAGGGCTCGGCAAGCGCGATGCGTGGACCAGGGCGGCGGAACTGCTCGGCCTGGTCGGCGTCTCGGCGGATCGGGTGCGCGACTTCCCGCATCAGCTGTCCGGCGGGATGCGGCAGCGTGCGGCCATCGCCCTGGCTCTCGCCTGCGGGCCCGAACTGGTGGTGATGGACGAGCCGACCACGGCCGTGGACGTCGTGATGCAGCGGCAGATCCTCGCGCAGGTGCTGCGGCTGCGCAAGGAACTCGGCTTCGCAGTCGTCTTCGTCACGCACGACCTGTCGCTGCTGCTGGAGCTCGCCGACCGCATCGCGATCATGTACGCCGGTCGCGTCGTCGAGGTGGGCGACGCGGCCACGCTCTACCACGCACCGAAGCATCCTTATACGCAGGGGCTCCGAGACTCCTTCCCGCCGCTGCGTGCCCCGCTGCGGACGCTGCGCGGGATCCCCGGCACGCCGCCCGACCTGCGTCGTCCGCCGCCCGGCTGCCCGTTCGAGCCGCGTTGCGCGCGCCGGATGGCCGAGTGCGCGGAGCGGCTGCCCGAACTGCTGTCGGTGGGAACGGGGCACGACGCCGCCTGCCTGCTCAACGAGATCGAAGACACCGGAGGTGAGAACCGATGAGCACCTCGACCTCGGAGTACGTCCTCGAAGCGCTCGACGTCTCGAAGCACTTCGGGCACGGAACGGTCGTGCGCGCCGTGGAGGACGCGACGATTCAGCTCAAGCCCGGCCAGATCCTGGCGCTCGTGGGGGAGAGCGGCAGCGGCAAGACCACGCTCGCCCGGATGCTCGCGGGCTTCCACGAACCGACCAGCGGCCGGATCCTGCTGCGCGGCGAACCCGTCGGTGGCGGCCGCAAGGCGCGGCGCTCGTACTACTCCGACGTGCAGCTGATCTTTCAGGACCCGTTCGGCTCGCTCAATCCGCTGCACCGCGTCCGCTACAACCTGGAGCGTGCGCTGCGGCTGCACCAGCCGCAGCTGGACAAGACGGCGCGCGGACAGCGGATCATCGAACTGCTGGAGCGGGTCGGCCTGGTGCCCGCCGAGGAGTTCGCGGCGAAGTTCCCGCACGAGCTGTCCGGCGGCCAGCGCCAGCGCGTCGTGATCGCCCGCGCGCTCGCCGTCGAGCCGAAGGTGCTGCTCGGGGACGAGCCGATCTCGATGCTGGACGTGTCGATCCGGCTGGAGATGCTCAACCTGCTGCAACGGCTGCGCGCCGAGGACGGCCTCGCGCTGCTCTACATCACGCACGACATCGCCAGCGCCCGCTACCTGTGCGACGAGATCGCCGTCATGTACGCCGGGCAGATGGTCGAGTGCGGGCCGAAGGAGGAGGTGATCGCCGCGCCGCAGCATCCGTACACCAAGCTGCTGATCGAGTCCTCACCGGATCCGGAGCGCGGGGTCACCGACCGGGACGAGCTGTTCGCCGGGGCCGACGAGCTGGGCGAGCCGCCGAGCCTGATCGACCCGCCGAGCGGCTGCCGGTTTCACCCGCGCTGCCCGTTCGCGCTGGCGGAGTGCGCGGTCCAGGCGCCGCCGCGGGTCGAGGTCGGCGACGGCCACTGGGCGCAGTGCTGGCTACACGAGAAGGGCCGCGCGGAGCAGCTCGCTGATAGAACGTACGCCATGGCCGCCACGGCCCGGCGGACCAGTGCGGAGGAGGCATCGTGACAGTACCGCGGCGTACGAAGGCGCCGAGCCAGGCCGACGTGGCCCGGCTCGCCGGAGTCTCCCAGTCCGCCGTCTCCCGGGTCATCAGCGGGGACGCGGCCACCGCGCGGATCCCGGAGGAGACCAGGCGGCGGGTGTTCGAGGCGGTGCGCGAACTCGGCTACGTGGCCAACCCGGCGGCCCGCGCGATGCGCAAGCAGCGCAACAACCTGGTCGGCGTGCACACCTTCGAGCGGGTGTTCCCGCATGCCCGCGAGGACTTCTACTTCGAGTTCCTGCTCGGCATCGAGGAGCGCGCCGAGGAGATCGGCTTCGACCTGGTCCTGTTCACCTCGACCGGGGCGGGCGGGGACGGCGAGCGGAAGATCTACCGCAACGGCACCAACCGGCTCAACCTCGCCGACGGCAGCATCCTGCTCGGCGTCTCCACCGACCGGGGCGAGCTGGCCCGGCTCTGGTACGAGGGCTACCCCTTCGTGCACATCGGCCGCCGCGAGGTGCCGGGCGCGGAGATCCCGCAGATCATCCCGGACTACCGCGCGGCCAGCGGCCAGATCGTCGAGCGCCTCGCCGAGCTGGGGCACCGCCGGCTCGGCTACGTGCGCGAGGGGATCGAGATGGAGCCGTACGACGACCGGCGCACCGGCTACGCGGAGGCCGTCGAGCGGCTCGGGCTGACCGACACCTCGCCGGGCTTCCGCGGCACGCCGAACCTCGACCCGAAGTGGCTGGACGAGGTGGCGCGCGGCGGCGTGACCGCGGTGGTCGTGGAGAGCGTCCGGCTCGCGCAGGAGTTGCGCGCCGGCCTGGCCGCCCGGGACCGCAAGGTGCCGGAGGACGTGTCGGTCGCCGTGCTGGAAGGGGCGCCCGCCGACCTCGACGGCCAGTGGGACTCGCTGGTCATCCCGCGCATCGAGATCGGCCGGACCGCCGTGGACTGGCTGCACGCCATGCTCGACGACCCGAAGAAGCGCACCGAGAGCCTGCTGGTGCCCTGCCCGCTGATCCGCGGCACCACCATCACAGCCCTGCGATAGCCCCGACTCCCCGGTAACCCCGGACGCGCCGAACACGCACGTGGCGCCGTCCGTCGATGGCGCCTGCGTTCCGCACACAGAGAGAGCCCTGAAGCCATGCAAGAGATGCGAACCGAGATCCTCGTCGTCGGCGGCGGCCTCGGCGGTGTGGCCGCCGCGCTCACCGCCGCCCGGCTCGGTCGGACGGTCGTGCTCACCGAGGCGGCCGACTGGCTCGGCGGGCAGCTCACCGCCCAGTCCGTGCCGCCCGACGAGCATCCGTGGATCGAGGGCCCGGCCTGCCCGCCCGGCTACGCCGACCTGCGCAACCGGGTGCGCGACTACTACCGGCGCAACTACCCGCTGCTGCCGGACGCGGCGGCGAACCCGCTGCTGGACCCGGGCCTCGGCATCGTCAGCCGGATGTGCCACGAGCCGCGGGTGGCCGCCGCCGTCATCGAGGAGATGCTCGCGCCGTGGCGGGCCAGCGGCAAGATCAGCGTGCTGATGGGCTACGAGCCGGTGGCCGCGCACTCGGACGGCGACCGGATCGAGGCGGTCACCCTCGTGAGCCGGCGCGACGGCTGTGAAGTCACGGTGCACGCAGCGTACGTCGTGGACGCCACCGAACTCGGCGACCTGCTGGAACTCGCCGGGATCGAGCACGTGATCGGCGCCGAGGGCCGCGACCAGACCGGTGAGCCGCACGCCCCCGACACCGCCGACCCGATGGACCAGCAGGCCGTGTCCTGGTGCTTCGCGCTGGAGCACCGGCCGGGCGAGGAGCACGTCATCGACCGGCCCGACGTGTACGAACACTGGCGCACCACGGTCGCGCCGTTCTGGCCGGGCTCGCAGCTCTCGTTCACCGACATCGTGCCGATCACGCTGGAGCAGCGTACGTGGAACCTGATGGGCGCGGGGTCCGGCGAGCACTTCGACCTCTGGCAGTTCCGCAGGATCCTGGCCCGCGAGCAGTTCGCCGAGGGCGCGTTCCCCTCCGACCTGACCGTCGTCAACTGGCCGCAGATCGACTATTGGGAGCGGCCGCTGCTCGGTGTGGACGAGGCCGCGCGGCAGCAGGCGCTCGCGGGCAGCCGGGGCCTGTCGCTCTCCTTCCTGTACTGGCTGCAGACCGAGGCCCCGCGCCCGGACGGCGGCACCGGCTGGCCCGGACTGCGCCCGCGCCCCGACGTGACCGGCGCCGCCGACGGCCTGGCCATGACCCCGTACATCCGCGAGTCCCGGCGCATCCAGGCCGAGTTCACCGTCGTCGAGCAGCACGTCGGCGTCGAGGCCCGCGAGCCCGGCTCCGGCAGCGAGGTCTTCCACGACAGCGTCGGCCTCGGCAGTTACCGCATCGACCTGCACCCGAGCACGGCCGGCCGCACGTACATCGACATCGACTCGTACCCCTTCCAGATTCCGCTCGGCGCGCTGATCCCGGTCCGCGTCGAGAACCTGCTGCCCGCCAACAAGAACATCGGCACCACGCACATCACGAACGGCTGCTACCGGCTGCACCCGGTCGAGTGGGCCATCGGCGAGGCGGTCGGCGCGCTGGCCGGGTTCTGCCTCGACCGCGCCCTGCCGCCGCGCAAGATCCGCTCCGACCAGACGCAGCTGGCCGACTACCAGCGGCTGCTCAGCCAGACCCTCGGCATCACCCTCGGGTGGCCCGAGGAGATCCGCACCCGGGCCCACCGCTACTGAGAGGAACCGCCATGAGCGGCCAGGACCACGAAGCGCGTATCAAGGAACTCATCGGCCGGATGAGCACGGAGGAGAAGTTCGGCCAGCTCCAGCAGCTCGCCTGGGCCTGGGACACCGGCCCCGGCGGCGCGGGCACCGAGGTCGCCGAGGCCGCGGCCCGCAAGGGGATGCTCGGCTCGGTGCTCAACGTCGTCGGCGCCGCCGCGAGCAACGCCCTGCAGCGGGTCGCCGTCGAGGAGTCCCGGCTCGGCATCCCGCTGGTGTTCGGCCTCGACGTGATCCACGGCTACCACACCACCTTCCCCATCCCGCTCGCCCAGGCCGCCGCGTTCGACCCGGCCGTCACCGAGACCGACGCCGAGGTCTCCGCGCGCGAGGCCCGCTCCAACGGCACGCACTGGACGTTCGCGCCGATGATGGACGTCACCCGCGAGCCGCGCTGGGGCCGGATCGCGGAGAGCATCGGCGAGGACCCGTACCTGACCGCGTGCTACGCGGCGGCCAAGGTGCGCGGGTATCAGGGCACGGATCTCACGGCGCCGGACCGGATCGCCGCCTGCGCCAAGCACTTCGCGGCCTACGGCGGGGCGGAGGGCGGCCGCGACTACAACACCGTGGACGTCTCCGAGCAGCGGCTGCGCAACCTCTACCTGCCGCCGTTCCAGGCCGCGGTGGACGCGGGCGCGGCCACCGTGATGGCCGGGTTCAACACCGTCAGCGGCGTCCCCGCGCACGCCAACATCCATACCCTGACGCGCATCCTGAAGCAGGAGTGGGACTTCGACGGCGTCGTGGTCAGCGACTGGACCGGCGTGCTGGAGATGATCGCGCACGGCCACGCGGCGAACGAGGCGGACGCGGCCTGGCTGGCGCTGACCGCGGGCGTGGACATGGAGATGGTGTCCACCACGTTCGTCGACCACGGCCAGACGCTGCTCGGCTCCCGGCTGCTGACCGCCGCGCGGCTGGACGACGCCGTGGCCCGCGTGCTGCGGCTCAAGCTGCGGCTCGGCCTGTTCGAGAACCCGTACGTCGAGGAGTCCGCCGCGATCACCGCGCCGACCCTCGCGGCGAGGGCGGTCGCGCGCGAGGTCGCCGGACGCTGCGTGGTGCTGCTGAAGAACGACGGCCCCGTGCTCCCGCTCGACCCCTCGACACTGCGTTCGCTCGCCGTCATCGGCCCCTTCGCGGACACCGGCGACCAGCTCGGCACGTGGTCGCTGCCCGGCGCGCCCGAGTCGGTCCCGATCCTGCGCGGCCTGCGCGAGGCATTGCCCGACGCGAAGGTCACCTACGCACGTGGCGCTGCCGCGGAAGGCGACGACGTCTCAGGCTTCACGGATGCCCTGGCCGCGGCGGAGGCCGCGGACGCCGTGGTCCTCGTCGTCGGCGAACCGGCGGCGATGAGCGGGGAGGCCGCCGTGCGCAGCGACCTCGGACTGCCCGGCGTACAGGAGGAGCTGATCGCGGCCGTGACCGCGACCGGCAGGCCCTGCGTCGTGGTCCTCGTCGGCGGACGTCCGCTCACGATCGGCGGTTGGGCGGACTCCGCGTCGGCGATCCTGATGGCCTGGCACCTCGGCATCGAGGCCGGGCCCGCCATCGCCGACGTGCTCACCGGCGCCGTCGTCCCCGGCGGCAAGCTTCCGGTGACCTTCCCGCGCACCGTCGGGCAGGTCCCGCTCTACTACAACCACGAGCGCACCGGCCGCCCCTACGACCCCGCCGAACCCGACACGAAGTACGTCTCGCGCTACCTCGACGTCGAGGAGGGCCCGCAGTACCCCTTCGGGTTCGGCCTGAGCTACACCACCTTCGAACTCGGCGCCCCGACGCTCAGCCGCGAGCGGATCAGCGCGGACGAGTTGCGCGCGGGCGCGACCGTCGAGGTGTCCGTGGCCGTGCGCAACACCGGCGAGCGCGCGGGCGACGAAGTCGTGCAGCTCTACGTCCAGGACCCCGCCGCCAGCATCGCCCAGCCGGTTCGCAGGCTGCGCGGCTTCCACCGGGTCCGGGACCTCGCTCCGGGCGCCGAGCAGACGGTCCGCTTCACGCTGGGCGCCGCCGACATCGGCTTCTGGACCAACGATCCGGCCGGTGTCTTCAAGGTGGAGACCGGCGTCATCCACCTCCACCTCGGCACCAGCTCACAGACTCAGGCCCGGCGCACCCTCGTGGTGACCTGGCCGGAGACCGCATAACCCTCATCCCCCCAACCTGGAGAAGCAGTGAGAGCAAAGAAGCTCGCATTCGCACTCGTCCCGACGGTCGCCGCCCTGGGCTTGCTGCCCCTGGGCGCCGCCCCCGCCCACGCCGCGACGGTGACGACGTACTACGTCTCGCCCACCGGCAGCGACAGCAACAGCGGCACGTCCACCAGCGCACCGTGGCAGACCATTGCGAAGGTGAACGCCACGACCTTCGCGGAGGGCAGCATCGTCGAGTTCGAAGGCGGCCAGTCCTTCACCGGCTGCCTCGACTTCAACACGACCAACGTCCCCGCCTCGTCCGCGTCCACGCCGTTCATCGTCGGCTCCTACGACGGCGAGACGGCCACCATCTCCTCGAACTGCACCGGCGACTACTCGGCCGCCATCACCGCCGACGACGTCAGCGGCTTCGAGCTGAACAACGTCAAGGTCGTCAACGGCAGCACCACCGCCGCGGGCGTCCTGCTGGAGAACCAGACCTCGACGACGGCCGCCGAGGGCATGACCGTCGAGGACTCCGACATATCAGGGTTCTCCACGCCCAGCGGCAGCAGCAGTTCGTTCGGCGGGCAGATCATGGTGCTCGGCTACGCGGTCAACAGCAACGACGGACCGCTGGACGACGTGCAGATCCTCGACAACAAGCTGCACGGCGCGAGCGTGACCGACGCCTCCGGAGCCGGGATCGCGGGCTGGGGCGACGGCGAGAACATCACCAACGTCACCGTCGCGGGCAACTCGGTCTACGACCTGGGCATGCAGGCGAAGGAGACCGGCGCGGCCATCACCGCCGACGGCTGGTCCACCGCGGTGATCTCGCACAACCTGGTGCACGACATCGGCGCCAACGTCACGTCCTGCGGCGGCACGGCGGGCATCGAGACGTACACCTCGGACAACGTCACCGTCCGGTACAACGAGGTCTACAACGTCCAGCCGTCCACCTTCACAGCGGGCTGCGACTGGGACGGCATCGACCTGGACGGCGGCACGCAGAACTCCGTCGTCCAGTACAACTACACGCACAACAACGGCGGCGCCGGTCTGCTCGCCTACACGTCCACCGCGGGCGGCTCGACCTGGGGTCCGAACACCTACCGCTACAACATCTCCGAGAACGACGATTCGGTGCACGCCGAGGGCGGCCTGATGGACATCGTGCCGAACGCCCCGTCTAACAACGCGCTGCAGGTCTACGGCAACACCTTCTACGACGGCAACGCGCAGAAGACGCTCTCGACCGGCAGTGCGTGCTTCTACATCGGTTACGCGGCGGGGACCTGGGCCAGCGGCTCGCTGATCGAGGACAACATCTGCGACATGGCCAACAAGAACGAGTACGGCAACACCGGCCAGTTCTACTACAACCCCTACGGCCAGACCGGTATGACGCTCTCGCACAACCTGTACTACGGCGCGAACACTTCCGGCTGGCGCTGGGGCGGCACCACGTACAGCACATACGCGGCCTGGCAGACGGCAGCCCTCGAGACCGATCCGCTGTGGGGCGACCCGCTGTTCACCTCGGCCGGCGCGGGCGGCACCTGCACCTGGACGCCGTCCACCCGGACCGGCCCCGCTCCGTGCCCGCAGGCGTACACGCTGACCTCCGGTTCCCCGGCCGCGTCCACCGGAGTCGCGGTCAGCGGCAACGGCGGCGTGGACTACTACCAGGACACCATCCCGAGCACGCCGAACGTCGGCGCCGACGCGGGATAGCAACCGTGGCTGGTGCCCGCCTTGTCGCGGGGCGGGCACCAGCTGTACCGAGGGAGGCCCCGAATTGTCCACTGTCCCCACACGTCTCGGTCCAGTACGCGGCGAGCACCGTGCGGATGGAACGCTGCGCTTCCTCGGCATCCCCTACGCGCAGCCGCCGGTCGGCCCGCTCCGTTTCACCGCTCCGGTCCCGCCGCGACCGTGGACGGAGCCGCTGGAAGCCACCGCGTACGGCCCGACCGCGCAGCGCCGTCCGCACTCCGCGAATCCGACGATCCCCGAGCCCTCGATCCCCGGTGACGCAGTACTCAATCTCAATGTATTCACTCCATCAATCCACGGGGCGCTCCCGGTGCTGGTCTGGATCCACGGCGGCGGCTTCGTCGCGGGATCGGCGGCAAGCCCCTGGTACGACGGCGCGTCCTTCAACCGGGACGGCGTGCTCCTCGTGTCGATCGGATACCGCCTCGGGGACGAGGGATTCCGGGACAACGCCGCCGTACTCGACTGGATCGCAGCCCTCGAATGGGTCCGCGACAACATCGCGGCGTTCGGCGGCGACCCGAACCGCGTGACCGTCGCCGGACACTCGGCAGGCGGCACGGCGGTCCTGACCCTCCTCGCCACTCCCGCGGCCGACGGGCTGTTCCACGCGGCCATCAGCGCGTCCAGCCCCGGACCCGGCCTGCGCCCCGTCGGCCCCGACCCGGACGTCGATCTCATCACCAGTTCCCGCATCCCGCTGATGATCGGGCTCACCACGCACGAGTTCGGCGACGTCGAGACCCTGTTCCGCAGGCCGACCACCGTGATCGTCGAAGCGCGCGCACGAGCCGGATGCCTCACGTGGCAGTACGAATTCGCCTGGTCCGTGGCGTCCTTCCACTGCGCCGACGTTCCGTTCATCTTCGACCTCTTGCATGCCGAGCGAGTGTGCGAAGTCCTCGGCGAGGCGCCGCCGCAGTCGCTCGCCGACGCGGTCCACGGCGCCTGGGTGCGCTTCGCCACCGACCACGACCCCGGCCCGACATGGCCCCGCTACACCCCGACAAACCACGCCGTACAACTCTGGACTGGAACATCATGAAAATCGACCCAGCGAGCGACCACCGGGACTTCCGCACCGAACACCTGACCGCCGACCTCGTGATCGTCGGCGGCGGCATCGCCGGAACCTGCGCGGCGATCACCGCCGCCCGAGCCGGAATCAGCGTCGTGCTCGTGCAGGACCGGCCCGTGCTCGGCGGCAACGGCTCCAGCGAGGTACGGCTGTGGGTACTCGGCGCGACCGCGCACATGTTCAATAACAACCGCTGGTCCCGCGAGGGCGGCGTGATCGACGAGATCCTCGTGGAGAACATGCACCGCAACCCCGAGGGCAACGCGGTCTTCTTCGACACCGTGCTGCTGGAGAAGGTCGTCTCCGAGCCGAACATCAGACTGCTGCTCAACACGACGGCCATCGCGGCCACGAAGGACGGCGACCGGATCAGCTCCGTCACCGCCTTCTGCAGCCAGAACTCGACGCGCTACGAGCTCACGGCGCCGATGTTCTGCGACGCGTCGGGAGACGGCGCGCTCGGGTTCCTGGCCGGAGCCGCGTACCGGATGGGAGCTGAATCGAAAGAGGAGTTCGGCGAGCTGTTCGCCCCCGACGAGTCCTTCGGCGGCCTGCTCGGCCAGTCGATCTACTTCTACAGCAAGGACGTCGGTGTCCCGGTGAGCTTCGTGCCGCCGAGCTTCGCGCTCCAGGACATCTCCGAGATCCCGCGTTGGCGCAGCTTCAACACGAAGGTTCACGGCTGTCGGCTGTGGTGGATCGAGTACGGCGGCCGCCTCGACACCGTGCACGACACCGAGGAGATCAAGTGGGAGCTCTGGAAGATCGTCTACGGCGTCTGGAACCACCTGAAGAACTCCGGCGACTTCCCCGAGGCCGAGACGCTGACGCTGGAGTGGGCCGGACTGATCCCCGGCAAGCGGGAGAGCCGCCGGTTCGAGGGCCTCTACATGCTGCGGCAGCAGGACGTCGTCGAGCAGCGTCAGCACGACGACGCCGTAGCCTCGGGCGGCTGGTCGATCGACCTGCACCCTGCTGACGGCGTCTTCAGCAAGGACCCCGGCAGCAGCCACCTGCATCCACGCGGCGTGTACCAGGTGCCCTACCGCAGCCTGGTCAGCCGCGACGTGCCGAACCTCTTCCTGGCCGGCCGGATCATCAGCGTCTCGCACGTGGCCTTCGGCTCGACCCGCGTGATGGCCACCGCCGGTCAGATCGGCCAGGCGGTAGGCATGGCCGCAGCGCTGTGCACGCAGGACTCCGCTCTCCCCGCTGACGTCCATATGCGGACCCTGCAACGTGAACTGATCCGCACCGGCCAACACATCCCCGGCGTCCGCCTAGCCGACCCGGACGACCTCACCCAACACGCGACCCTGACAGCAAGCAGCGAGCTGACGATCACCACGCTCCCCGCCGACGGCCCCGCTGCGCAGCTCGACCTCTCCCGAGCCCAACTCCTCCCGCTTCCCGCCGGTCGAGTTCCCCGGATCACGCTCGCCGTGGACGTGGCCGCCGAGACGACGCTCCAGGTTCAGCTCCGCACCGGAAACCGCCCCGACGACTACACCCCCGACGTCATCCTCAGCACCCAGACGTTCGAGATCGCCGCCGGTGACGGTCAGCAGATCACCCTCGACGCCGACCACGTCACGCTCGACGAGCCGCGCTACGCCTTCGTCACGCTGCTCCAGAACCACGACGTGGCCGTCCGAACCACAACCACGCGCGCCACCGGCCTGCTCGCGGTCCGCAACACCGGAACACAGGATGCTGAGCCCGAGTTCGGCAAGCCCCGCGTCGAGTTCTGGACGCCCGAGCGACGTCCCGACGGCCACAACTTCGCCCTCACCTTCGACGACCGGCCGCTCCAAGCCTGGTCGCCAGACAGCGTGCGCAACGGCCACGCCAGGCCGACCGACCAGCCGAACGCGTGGGTCGCAGCACTCGACGACCCGCGACCCACCCTCACGCTGCGCTGGGAGAGCCCGCAGCGCATCAGCCGCGTGGAACTGAGCTTCGACACCGACTCCGACCACGCCATGGAGTCAGTGCTCTGGGACCACTCCGAGCGCGCGATCCCGTTCTGCGTGCGGCACTACGTCGTCCGCGCCGGAGACCGCGTCATCGCGGAACGCACCGACAACCACCAGACCCGCAACACGATCACCTTCGACGACGAACCCATCGAGACCGACGAACTGTCGATCGAAGTGCTGGCCGCGAACGGCGACGTACCGGCGGCGATCTTCGACGTGCGCTGCTATTGAGCGGTATCGTTGCTGGTCTGACCGGCCGCCACGATCGTCGCCACGTGGCCGGCGCTGAGGCCGTCGGCATGGCTGAGGAAGTCGTTGACGAGCCAGTCGATGGCCATCTTCTCGCCGAACTGCAGGGTGATGTCGGGGATGCCGCCCTGGTGGAACCAGCGGCCGGACAGACCGACGTGGCCTAGCGTCTTGATGGCTCCGAAGGTGAGGCCGCCGACCATGCTTCCGGCCATGCTCAGGCCCGCGGCCTCCCACAGGCTGCCGCCGCTGAGCACCGTCCCCTCCTTGCCGACGCCGAACGTGGAGCCGGTCACCAGGGTGGCGAAGAAGCTGCCGAGGGCGGGGACGAAGGTGTTGCCGACGAAGAAGTCGAAGGTGCCGGAGCGCCAGCGGGTCGGGTTCTCGTTGCCCGCCCACTCGTTGTCCCAGAACTTGTCGTTGTTGTACGGCTGTCGGTTCCAGTCCTTGCCGCCGTCGATGTTGCGCAGGCCGTCGCGGAAGTTCTTCAGCGCGGTCTCCGTCAGCACGCCGTAGCCGGCCTTGACCCCGCCGCGGATCGCGGCGCCGACCAGGAACGAGCCCCACTGGCTGCCGTTGAAGTTCCAGCCGTCCACGGCGCCGGTGATGATGATGTTCGCGGCGGCGTCGATGAAGAAGTCCTGCAGGAAGTCGAGCGCGGTCTTCTGGCCGATCCGCGCCCACTCGCCGCGGAACTCGCCGACCGCGCCGTCGATCTTGGTGAACTCCATCCGGTTGGCCTCGCGCAGCAGCCGGTTCCAGCCGCGGAACTCGTTGAACTGGGGGACCAGGCCCTTGATCTCCCGCTCGACGCCGATCTGCCTCCACTGGCCGAACGCGGTGCGCTCCATGACCGCGCCGGAGATGCCCCGGTAGCGGATCAGTCGGCCGGCCGGGCTCGTCATCCGCCACTGCTTCTGGAAGCTCTCCTTCTCGACGAAGTACGTGCGGTCGACGTTGATCACGTTGCCGCGCACGTCCACGCCCGCCGGATGCGCCTCGACGACCGCGTCGCGCTGGCGCCAGACGCTGCCGAAGTCGTACTCCTTCCACACGTCCGTGCCGTGGTTCGCCGGGTCGCCGTAGATGCGGACCTTGCCGTCGATGGACTCGCGCAGCACGACGCGGTTGCCGTCGGCCATCCGGATGTCCTGCCAGTCGCCGATCTTCGGGGTCTTGCTCCCCTCGGGCAGCGCCTGGTGGAAGCCCTGCGAGTTCTTCCACTCCCGTATTGCCACGCTGGTCGCGTCCATCTCGCCCTTGGCGTTGAACTTGGCCGACTCCCAGGTGCCGGTGTCGGTGCGCCAGCCGCGCAGCGAGGTGCCCTTGTCGAGCGCGCGGAAGTCGCGGACCTGGAAGTTGACGCCGCCGTGCGCCTCGAAGTCGGCGAACGAGTCGTCCCACGAGCCGTCACGCGGGGTGTTGCGGCCGGAGATGCGGATTCCGGTCGTGCCGGTGTGCGGGTTGGTCCAGTGCCAGTCTCCGGTGCGCGGGTTGCCGCCGCCCACGAAGTCGCCGGTGCCGCGGCCGTCGAAGTGGTCGGTGCGGGTGACGATTTGGCCCATCGTGTTGCGGGTGATCGACGGGAACCGGCCGCCCGCGCCGTCGATCGAGAATTGGGCTCCGCGCGCCTGCTTGCCGTCGAAGCGCGGCTTGTAGTCGGAGGTGAAGTGGACGACGTCGCCGGTGTCGGTGGTGTATCTGGCCACGTAGTCGTTGCCGCCCCGGCTGAACGTGTCGACCCACGTCTTGTCGGGGGCGAACGTGCGGACGCCGGACTGCACGACCGTGCCGTCGCCGCCGAGCTCGCGCCAGTTCAGCGTGTTCGCGGGCCGCGTGTTCGGCCGGGTCGGGTCGATGTGGAAGTTGGCCCACTTGCCGTCCGGCGCGCGGCCGATCTCGATCTTGTTGCCGTTGTCCAGCTTGATCACGCTGCGCGCCAGCAGTCCGTTGCCCGCGAAGTCGAATGTCGATCCGTCGGGTGTCACGACGCGCACGCCGTGGTCCAGCGTGACGCCGTGCGCGTCCTTCTCGACCCAGCTGAACACCTGGAAGCGCGAGTCGCCGGTCCAGAAGCCGCGGGTCGGGAAGTCGATCGTGCCGTACTTCGAGGTCTTCCACTTCCACAGGAAGTCGGGGACGCGCTGCTCGGAGTACCGGGTGAACTGGAGCGTGTGGTCGTTGGCGATGACCTCGAGGCTGCCGGTGTCCTTGCCCTGCTGCGAGATCTCCTTGAACGACGGTTTGGTGTCGAAGCCGCGCACCGCGTCGCCGGAGAGGCCGTGCTCGCGGTAGTGCCCTGCGTGCGTGGTGAGGTTGAACGCGCTCCAGTGCTCCTGCGCGAGCTTCGTCTCGGTCCCGGCCCGGAACGTGTCCTTCCAGCCGAAGGCGCCGAGCCCGAACCGGGAGCGCCCGCCGGTGAGCGTCGGCAGGCCGTTCTTGTCGAAGCGGGTCCAGCTGAACGAGCCGTCCGGCATCTTCTCGCCGCGGATCAGGCCGCCGTCGATGCCGGTGCGGTACTGCCGGATCGTCATGCCGACCGCGTTGACGTCCTTCGCGTCCACTCCGGCGTCGTCGTTCGCGAAGCGCCGGAAACCGGAGTCGGACAGGTGGCCCGCGTCGTTCCAGCTGGTCCACTGCCGCTTCCCGTTCGGGAACTTGAGCACCTCGAGTTCCTGGCCGATCGCCAGCCGCTCCCGGGAGAACAGCGCGGTCTTGTCGGCGCCGGTGAGCACGAGCGTGCCGTCCGCCTTGATGGTCGCCGCGCCCGAGCCGTTGTACGCCTTCGGCAGCCGCGGATCGCGCGCAGCCGCGTCCACCCTGGTCCAGCGGCCGGTCCAGACGCCCGCGGCCTCGGTGAACGTGACCTCGAAGTGGTCGCCGGTGGCCGCGCCCTTCGCGTCCTTGATGGTGATGCGCAGGCTGGTGATATGACCGCCGAGGTCGAACGTCCGGGTGTCGCCGATGTGCCCGGCAGCCGAGTCGGTGAGCGTGACGCCGTGCCCGGTGGCCGTGCCGGCCGCGGTGAACCGGGTCACGTTCGCGTCGTTGCCGTCGAGGACCGTGAGCGTCGGGCGGCCGTTCGTGTCGAGGTTGACGTGGTCCTCGTTCACCCGCAGCCCGCTGGAGTCCTGCAGGTGGATCCGCCGCGTCTGCATCGCGCCGGTCATATGGTCGAAGTCCGCGAACGCGCCGAGCGTGAGCCCCACCCGGTTGTCCGTGAGCCGCACGACGCCGGTCGCGGGCGCGCTCATGTCGAAGTGCGCGACCACGGTGCCGGTGTTGTCGCGCACGTCGATCTGCGGACGGCCGGTGGCGCCGGGGTTGAGGTGGTCTTCGAGGATGTGCAGGTTGCCGAAGTTCTCCAGTTCGGTGTGCCGGTAGTTGAGCGTGCCGACGGCGCCGTCGAACTCCATGTGCGAGCCGGGCTGGTGGCCGACGCTGGTGTCGCTGACGTGGAAGTGGCCGTTCGCGGCGCGTTGGCCCTGGAAGTTCGGGATGATCGCGTTGTTGTCGTCCCGGATGGTGATCCGCGGGTTCCCGGTGGCGGCGTCGAGGGTCACGTGGTCCTCGTGGACGTGGAGGTCGCCGAGGTGCTCCAGGTTCGTGCGCTGTGTGCGGATGTCGCCGGTGAGCCCGTCGAACTCGGTGTACGAGTCCTGCGTGTGGCCGGGGCGTACGTCCGTGACCATGAAGTGCTCGTTGCCGAACCGCGCGGCCTGGAAGTCGCCGCTGACGGTGTCGGTGTTGTCGCGCATCGACACGCTCGGGTGCCCGGTCGCGGTGACGTTGATGTGGTCTTCGAGGATGTGCAGGCCGCCGCCCTGTTCGGTGTAGAGGCGCTGGTAGTGCATCTCGCCGCTGACGCCGTCGAACTCGGCGTGCGTGCCGCGCGTGAGCCCGGTCCCGGCGTCCGTGGCCAGGCTGCTGACGATGAAGTGGCCGTCGTTCGCGCGTACGGCCGTGAACCCGGGCACCAGCGTGCCGGTGCCGTCGCGCACCTCGATCGTCGGGCCGTTGGTGACCGGGTCGGCGTTGACGTGGTTCTCGTGGACGTGCAGGCTGCCGAAGTCCTCCAGGTTGGTGCGCTGGAGGTTGACCGTGCCCAAGCGGCCGTCGAACTCGATGAACGAGCCGTTCGTGTAGCTGTGCACGTTGGTGTCGGCGACCCGGAAGTCGCCGCGGCCGTTCCGGGTGACCTGCACCCCGCCGAAGACGTTGCCGTCGGTGTCCTGGAAGGAGTGCGCGCCGGTCGCGTGGTCTGTGCGGATCTGCAGGTTCGTCAGGTTGAGGCTGTCCGGGTCGCGCGCGGTCAGCAGGCTGGTACGCAGGTCGCCGCCCGCGCCGAACGTGAAGGTGTGCACGCCGTCCTGGCTGGTCAGGCTGAAGCCGGTGTGCGTGCCGTCGTGCTCGAAGTCCCAGAGCTGATGCGGCAGGCCCGGGGTGCGGAAGTCGGCCGTGCCCGCGGTGTAGTCCACGTGGGCGGTGCCGAAGTCGCCGCCGTTCAGCGTCGTCCGGATGTCGGCGCGCACCAGTTCGGCATGCCCGGCCAGGTCGGAGATCTCGGCGAGGGTGCCGTCCTGCCGCGTGATGGTGATCGTGCGCCCGTTCACGTCCGCGTGCACCTGAGGAACCCGGGTGCCGTCCGTCCCGACGATCGTCGCGTTGTGGAACTGCGGATCCATGTCGCGCACGTCGATCTCGAGGTGGCCGAGTCCGTGGCCGTCCACGTGTTGCAGCGGCGAGCCGTAGCCGACCATCCGGCCGTCGTCGCCGAAGTCCTGCCAGACGTGCTGGTTGCCGGGGATGTTGAGCCGGAAGTCGCCGGTGCCGTCGTTCTTCGGGTGGAAGGCGAACGCGTCGGTCGTGCCGTCGTCGTAGAAGGCGTGCGCCAGGTTGTTGTCGTGGTCGAGATGCATGCCCTGCGTCGGCCGGCCGAGGTGGTCGAACAGCTGGATCGGCTCGAAGTGCAGCCGGCCGGTGTCGTCGAACTGCCACATCCGCCAGCCGTCGGCCTCGTGCAGGATGACACCGCCGCCGAGCGCGCGCTCGACCTGAAGGCCGTTCACGTCCTCGCCGCCGAGGACGTGGAGGTCCGCGAGGCCGTCCGCGTGGTGGAAGGTGACCGAGCCGATGTGGTCGCCGTGCACGTTGGTGGCCATGTGCTCGGACGCGTACAGCGTGCCGTCCGGCAGGTACTCGCGGAACTCGCCGCCGCCGAGCGCGTCGATCCGGAAACCGCCGTGCCCGTCGATCTCGGTGAGCCCGCCGCCGAACTCCGTCTCGCCGGTGTGCACGTTGACGACCTCGCCGAACTCGGCCCGGTCCGCGCCGAAGCTGATCACGAGCTGGTGGTCGCCGCCCAGCGGACGCGTCGCCACCATCGTCTCGCCGGTGTCCGGGTGCACGGCGAGCGGCCGGTCCCCGATCCGCGAGCCGCCGACCAGGCGCGGCTTCGCGAGCAGCGAGAACGTCAGGTCGCTGCGTTCCTGGAGGGTGAGGTTCAACGCGTCGGTGTGCAGGGCGTGCAGCTTCGTGCTCGCCGCGGTGAAGCCCTTGGCCGCCGTGTCGAGGTTGGCGACGGCCTCGGCCTGCGCGTTCGTCTGCGGGGCCTTGCCGTCGAAGGCCGGACCGGCGACGCCCTCCTTCGGCTCCGAGCCGTGGAACTGCAGGTCGTGGTCGGCCTTCGCCTGGATGAACAGGTTCTGCGCCTGCTTGAAGTCGGTCCAGGCGACCGCGAGCTTCTCGCCGTTCGGGTCGATCAGGCCCGGCTTGCCCGCGAGGTCCGGTTCGCTGACGTTCACGCCGCGCGAACCCGCCGAGTGCGCCGCGCCCTCGTCCACGTTCGTGGCGGACACGGCCGGGATCGCGGTGCTGCCCTCCTGCATGTTGACCGTCTCGTGGTGTGTGCCGATCTGCGCCTCGGCGATGTTCACCCGGATCCCGGAGTCGTTCGCGTGCACCGGGATCTCCGGGTTCGCCTGCACCGCCCTGATCTCCGGCGGCACGGCCATCCCGTGCGGATCGTCGCCGAGCCGGGGCACGTTCAGCTGCGGGGCGTTCAGGTGCGGCGACGCGTTGGTCATGGTCAGGTGCACGTTGCCGGCCGAGCCGTCGGTGGTCGCTAGGTGTTGCAGGGCGCTGACGTCCGGGCTGCTCAGACGGGCAGTGGTGGTGGCGGGCAGATTGATGTTCGTGTGCGCGTGATCCGTGGACAGGACGCTGCTGCTGATCTTGACCGTGCTGTCCGTCTGCGTGACGGCGATCCCGTGCGTCTCGGCCACGTTGATCTGCGTGTGCGCGATGCTCCCGAGGTTCGGCAGCTCGTCCGACGTCGGCAGCTTGGTGACTGAACTGGAGGCGACGTCCACGCTGTGCAGGTTCGGCGTACGCAGGTCGTTGACGTGCAGCGAGGGGACGTTCGCGTGCAGCACCGACGACTCGCTCAGGTCGTTGTTGTGCAGGTTCGGGATGCTCACGTCGGCGGTGTGCAGCCCTGACATGCTCAGATCGCCGCTGTGCAGGCTCGGGATGCTGACGTCCGCGGTGTGCATCGCCCCGACGTTGACGTTCGCGGTGTGGATCGAGGGGACTGAGACGTCGGCCGTGTGCAGCGTCGGCACGCTGATGTTTCCCGTGTTGATGTCGACGTTCGCCGGGAGCTTGTCCTCGCGCACGGTCACGAAGGACATGTCGTTCATCTTCACGATGACCGTGCCGTTGCCGATGTTGTTCAGTTCCTTCGGGAACCGCAGGTCGGGGATCTCCAACTTGTTCAGCCCGAAGTTGACCTGCGGCGTATGCATGCTGATGCTGCCCACGTTCAGCGTGTCGTGCGTGAATCCGGCCACGAGGTTGTTGATCGACAGCTCGGGCGCCTCGAGGTGCGCGTCCAGGGTCAGCATCTTGAAGTCGGTGTTCAGGGTCGGCAGCGACGCGTCGAGGCCGCGGCCGACGTTGATGTCGACGCTCGTCGAGCGCGGCACGTCGAGGTGGCCGAAGCCGGTGAAGTGGAATTCGCCCGTCTTCACCCCGGCCAGCGCGAGCTTGTTGAGATCCATGAGGTTCGTGACCGGCGACGCGGTGATGCCGAGGCCGCGGTCCAGGAAGCCGAGCCGCAGTCCCGCCATCAGGCCCAGCTTCTCCACCTCGACCGCGTCGATCGGCAGGATCAGGCTCAGGAAGCTGCCGGTCCGCAGGCTGGTGAAGATCTTCAGGCCGCCCGCCACGAACAGGTCGGCGAGCTTCGCGGCGAACGCGGTACCGGCCGTGATCAGCGTCGTCGGCAGGTCCTTGAGGCCGTTGAGCACCCACACGCCGCCCTTGAGCACGAAGTTGCCGACCTTGATCAGCGTGTCCATCGACAGCAGGTCGGTGAACTTCGTGTTGACCAGCATGTCCATGAAGTCGGACAGCCCGGCGCGGATGTTCACGAACCCGGCCTTGGCGAACGAGCCCATCCCCTTGACCAGGTCCACCAGGTCGCCGATGTTGATGCCGCGCGTGGTCGGCGCGATCACGCCGAGCAGCGCCAGCAGCAGCCCGCCGAGGCTCAGGTTGCCCTGCGCGAACTGAATGAGCGCGTTGACGAACAGCACGGCGTTGACCACGAACTCGACGAGCGCGATCACCCCGCCGAAGATCATCGCGGGCAGGATCAGCAGCAGCGCGATCCAGCCGAGGATCTGCAGGAACTCCTCCCACGGGCTCAGCGGATCGGAGGGCCCCGGAAGGTTCTGGATGGCCTTGGTGGCGGTGTCCTCCGCGGACTGCAGATCGCTTCCCGCCTGCTTCGCCGAGGTCGCCCAGCCCTTCACCTTGTCGTCGTCCGACTTCAGACCCGAGTTCTGCGCCTGGGTCAGCAGGTTGTCGGCGGTGGACTGATGGTCGCTCAGCGCGGTGATGTACGTCTGCAGCACCGGCGCCGCCTGGCTGAACGCCGTCTGCGCGCTCTTGACGAAGTTGGTGATCCGGCCGTTCATCTGCTGCTTGAGCGCGTCGGCCGTGGCCCCGGACAGGTTGCCCGAGTCGGCGTACCCGTTCACCTTGTCGATGGTGTCCAGGATGGTCTGGTAGTCCGTCGCCAGGGAGTTGATCAGGTTGTAGACGTCCTGCACCTGGTCCGGGTCGCCCGGCGTCGGGTCGCTGGACAGGCCCAGGGCGGACCAGTCGGTCGGCCGGGTCGTCATCGCGTGCTGCTGCCTTCCGGTCGGGGTGAACGCGGCGTGGCCCGGCTGCGTACCACAGCACCGGAGGCCGACCACCTGAGGATGATGAGGAGGGTGCGGAGATCATGTTCCGTGACCGGAAGCCGGAGTCCGACCCGGCGCAGCGCTTCGTCTGGAGCGGCGAGCACGAGGAGCGGGCCGAGCCCGGCGCGCCGCCCGAGCCGGAGGCGCCCGCCGACGCCGCCGCCCCGCCCGGATCGTGGTCCGCGCGGCACGGCCGGGCCCTGGTCGCCGCCGCGGTGATCGTGCCGCTGGCCGGGGGCGCCGCCGGACTGACCGCGTACTACGGCAGCGGACAGCGGCAGCACGCCACCGCGCTGACCATCGCCGAGACCGCGCCGGAATCCGTGCCCGCCACGAACCTCGCCGCGACCTCGGCCGCCGATCCGAGTCCCAGCGCCAGCCCCAGTCCGAGCGCCTCGCCGACCCCGAGTAAGAGCCCGTCGATCACGCCGAGCGCCCCGGTGAGCGTGGTCACCGTCGTCAAGACCGTCGCCGCGCCGGTCACGCACGTGACCACGGCGAAGTCCGCCAGTTCCCCGCTCGTAGGCGACTGGTCGCTCAACCACACCGCCGCCGACGTGACCGGCAAGCACAACGGCACCGCCTACAACGTCAGCTGGGACGGCGGCGCGGGCATTTTCACCGGCGGCAGCGACAGCTTCGTCAGCACGGCGGGTCCAGTGCTCAACACCGGGCCCGGCAAGAGCTTCACGGTCTCGGCCTCGGTGTTCCTGGTGCAGATCCCCACCGCGCCGCACTACGCCGACACCGCCGTGAGCCAGGACGCGGGCACCGACAGCGGCTTCTACCTGCAGTACTTCCAGCCGGGCAACTGCTGGGCCTTCTCCCGCGTGGCCACCGACACGACCAACCCGAGCACGTCGTACCGCGCCACCTCCAGCAGCACGCCGCAGCTCAACACGTGGACGCACCTCGTCGGAGTCTTCAACGGCGCCACCGGCAAGATGTCCCTCTACGTGGACGGCAAGCTCGAAGGCACCACCACCGACCCCACGCCCTTCGCCAGCACCGGATCGCTCGCCATCGGCCGCGCGTTCTACGACGGCGGCGACACGGACGGATTCGACGGGCTGATCACGCAGGTGCAGGTGTACGACGTGGCGCTCAGCGCGTCCCAGGTGGCGGCGCTGGACTAAGCGGAAGGTCGTCGTCGTCATTGTTCGCCGGTCGCGGGCTTCGCAGCAGTCTGCGGCTGCGGCCGCGCGGGTGACGTCGACATGGGGTTCACTCCCCGGAGGCTTCCGGCGTCTGCTGCTGTTCCGGCGCGGCGATCGGGACCGGCACGTCGTCCGGCAGCAGCACGATCAGGTCCTCGGTCGTCGGCTCGGCGAGCGTGGCCGTGCGCTGCGCGTGCCGTTCGGTGAGCACCTGGAACAGCTGCCGCGCCGACCGGCCGTTGCCGAAGCCCGCCTCGCGGCGCAGTGAGGCGAAGTAGCGGACGATCGCCGCCTCGGTGCCCGGGCCGAGCTCGTAGCGGTGCTCGGCGACCTGGTTGTTCACGATCTCCGCGAGCTGGTCGGCGGAGTAGTCGTCGAACATCAGGGTTCTGGTGAAGCGGGAGGCGAGGCCCGGGTTCGAGTCGATGAACCGGTGCATGTCGCCGGGGTATCCGGCCACGATCACCACCACCTCGTCGCGGTGGTCCTCCATCAGCTTGACCAGCGTGGCCACCGCCTCCTGGCCGAAGTCGTTGCCGCCGCCGACCGGGACCAGCGAGTAGGCCTCGTCGATGAACAGCACGCCGCCGAGCGCCTTGCGGAACACGGCCGTGGTCTTCGGCGCGGTGTGCCCCACGTACTCGCCGACCAGCGAGCCGCGGTCGGTCTCGACCAGGTGTCCATGCTCGATCATGCCGATCGCGTGCAGGATCTTGCCGTAGAGCCGGGCCACGGTGGTCTTTCCGGTGCCGGGGTTGCCCGCGAAGACCAGGTGCCGGTTCGTGGGCGGCGGCGGCAGTCCGATCTCGATCCGGCGCCGGGCCAGCCGCATCACGTTGATCATCGCGGTGACGTCCCGCTTGACCGAGTCCAGGCCGATCAGGTTGTCGAGCTCGGCGATCAGCTCGTCCAGCGAGGTTCCCGCGTCCTGCCCGCCGTCCTTGCCGGGCGGCGGCAGCGTGGAGATGTTCACCGCGCTCACCTGCACGTCGTCCAGCTGCGGCCGCGCCGAGTCGGCGATGTCCAGGTCCTGGTCCACGTCGTGGATCCGCAGCGCGCGCAGCGTCGGGTCGGCGCGCTCGCCCACGTGGACGGCCGGATACGTCGTGTCGAAGATCTCGCAGTCCTCGAACTCACCGTGCGAGTCCTCGGCGAAGAAGACCCCGTTCTTCGCTGCACCGGCCACCACCACGCCGCGCGCCTTGGCCGTCGCGCCGGTCCACACGACCAGCGCGGAACCGCCCGCCTCCTCGATCCGGCAGCGGTCGATGCGCGCGGTGGTGTTCGCGCCGACCAGGATTCCGGCGCGCTCGGTCTTGGCGATCACGCAGCCGCTGAGCACGACGCGGCCGGTTGTCTCCGCGCTGATCCCGCTCAGGCCGCTGCCCCGGACCGCGCCGCCGTCGATCCGCAGCGAGGAGTCCTCGGTGGCCCGCACGCCGTGCTCCTTGCTGGCGGACACGACGCAGTCCTCGAGTTCGAGGTCCGCCTTCCCGGCCAGGTGCACGGCGCTGTACGCGGTGTCGCCGAGCTGGCAGCCGACCAGCCGCGCGGTCGCGTTGCCGCCGAGGAACAGGCCGTTGCCGCTGACGCTGGTGATGTGGCTGCGCTGGGCCGAGAGCCGGGCCTCGTCGCGCAGGCCGACGCCGGTGGACGAGGCGCCGCGCACCACGCAGTCGCTGAGCTTGAGCCGGACGCCGCCCCCGGCCATCAGCCCGGCGCCCTCGATCGTCAGGCCGCGCAGTTCGGTGTCCGCGCGCACGGCGCAGGGCTTGTCCAGCTGGATCGTCACCGAACCGGGCCCCTCGGCCGCGACCAGCGTGACCGGCCGCGCGAACGAGAGCCGCTCCCGGTACCGCCCGGCGGGGATCTCGACCACGGCGCCGTCCGAGGCCCGTTCGAGCATGCTCATCACGGGCCCGGTGTGCGCGGCTGTGCTTCCTGACATCTCCACACCGAGGGCTACGGCCGCCCGCGCCGCGTCGTTCACCGCCGCAGGGTGTGAACGAACGTCCCGTGTCGCTCGTAGCCCTCGGTGTGCGCAGCCACAAGGTGTCACTCAGCCTGCTGATCTCGACTTCGCCGCAGTCCGAGATCGTGCTCGCCGCGGGCACGTACCGGGAGCAGGTCGTGCTCGAACGGCCGGTCACGCTCGTCGCGGCGGGCGATCCGGGCTCCGTGCGGATCGTCACCGAGCGCGGGCCCGCGCTCGTCGTGCGGACCACGGCCACGTTGCGCGGCATCGTCCTGGAGTCGGCCGACCCGACCGAGCCCGCGGTCAGCGTGGAGTCCGGCGCGCCGGTCTTCGAGCACTGCGAGGTACGCGGCGCCCGGGCCGAGGCCTCCGGGACCGCGACGCCGTCCTTTCGCCACTGCACCTTCACCGCCACCGCGCACGCCGGGGTCTACGTCTGGGAACGCGGCACCGCGCGGATCGAGCGGTGCACGTTCGCGGGCGTGCGCGGTCACGCGATCGTCGGCGCCGGAGCCGCGCGGCTGGAGATCCGGGAGACCCGCGTGGACGCCACGCAGGGCGCCGGGCTGCGGCTGCTCGATGAGGCGCGCGCGGACGTACTGGGCGGTACGTTCTCCGACTGTCAGGGGCCAGGCGTCGTCGTGGCGGACGCGTGCGCGGTGCGGCTGGTCGGCTGCCGCGTGGCCGGTGGAGCGGCCGAGGGCGTGCGGATCGACGGTAGTTCGCCGCTGCGGGAGGACGGCGCGGCCGACCCGGACATCCCGACGCCGGGCCAGATCCTCGACTCGCTGTCCGCGGGCCCGCGCGTCGAGGTGCACGGTGTCGTCATCGAGGACTGCGACATCGTGGACGTGGCGCTGGAAGGCGTCGTGGTCGGCGCCGCGGGGCAGGTGCGCGTCGATCGCAGCAGGCTGACGGGCGTGCGCCGGGCCGGGATGCTGGCCGGCGGCTCCGCGCGGCTGGAGATCCGGGGTACCGCCGTCGCCGGTGCGGCCGCCGCCGGGATCCTGGCGCGCGGGACGGCCTGGGTGCGCGCGGCGGACGTGGACATCACCGGATGCGGGCCGTACGGAGTCTCAGCGATCGAACACGCGGAGGTCGAACTCGCCGACAGCCGCGTGACGGACTGCGCGCTCGTATCCGCGCACCTGACCGGCCACGCGACCCTGCGCGCCGTACGCAGCACCCTGCGAGACAGCCGCGGCCACGGCGTCCACGTGCGCGGCCACGCGATCGCCGAGCTGAACAGCGGCTGCCGCGTCGAGTCCTGCACCCGCGACGGCGTGCGCGTGGAGGGCGCGGCCGACGCAGTGCTGCGCGACACGGAGATCAGCGACTGCCGTATCGGCGTCGTGCTGGCGACCCGGCACCATCCGGTGCTGCGCGGCTGCCGCGTGCACGACGTGCGCCAGGCGGGCATCGTCGTCGGGCCAGGCGGGATGCCCGTGATCGGAGAGTGCGAGGTCGCGCGGACCGGCGACGGCGGCATCCTCCTCGACCAGCGCAGCGCGGCCCACATCGAGGACTGCCGAGTCCGGGACGTGCGCGGCGGCGGCATCGTGGTCAGCGCCGGTGCCACCCCGAGCGTGCGCCGCACGACGGTCACCGGCAGCGGCGACTCAGGACTCTACTTCCACGACGGAGCAGCAGGCGTGTTCGAGGACTGCGAGGTGTCGGCTCCGGCCGTGCACATGGGCGTCGGCGCTACACCCGACCTGCGCGGCCTACGCGAGATCGGCGCGGACGTGGTGGACGAACGCGCGATGGCCGAGAGCGTGTGAGGCGGCGATGATCGGCATACCCGAGGCACGCGGCGGAGTCCGCCAGGCCGTCCGCGAACGCATCTCCGCGGTCGTCGGCCGCGGCGAAGACCCCGACCAGCGTCCGCCGCACCCGCGCACCGCTCCGCTGCCCGGCCGCCCGAGCATCGGCCCCGCCCCCGGCCGGGCCCGCAACCTCACCGAACCGCTCGCCGACCCCGCGACCTGGCACGCCGTCGCCGCGGCCGTACGCCTCGCCGGACGCGGCACCGCGTGGCCCTACGCCGTCCTGCTCGGCCCGGAGACGGCCACCGTGCGCCTCGCGGGTCAGGCCCCTGACGTCGAGGTCGAACGCGCAGTACTCGCCGACAGCGACGCGACCGCACACCCCGACTCCGCCTACGTCTGCCTCGGGTCCAACGGCGCCGACCTCGTGTTTCTCGACCTTGCGCAGGCTCCGGGCGTGATCGCCGTGGACGGGGACTCGCGCGCCGCGCCCACGTTCATCAGCCGCCTGGCACAGCAGCTGCCGGAGACCTGCCGACCGACGATCCTGCTCGGCACCACGAATGTCTCGCACTGGTCCTTGACCGTGAACGCGGACGGCGTGGTCTCCTCGCTCGCGCTGGGCCTGACGGCCGCGTCGGCGGGACTGCCGGAGCAACTCGCCGTGCGCGAACCCGACCCCGGGCCCGTCGTTATCCCCGAAGCGCCGGAACCGGAACCGGCGCCGACCTTCGAGCCGCTGCCGACCCTCGACGGACATCCCGGCCTGCTCCCGCTGCCCCCGCGTGACGCGGCCCTGAGCATCGGACCATTCGCCCCGTCGGCAGGAGGCCCGCGCTGATGACGGTTCGTTCGCTCGTCGAGGTGCGCGCAGTCGGCGGCGTCGACGCCGGCCGGATCTGGTCGCTGTCCATGGGCACGCACACGCTCGGCCCGGCCCCCGACAGCGCCATCCTGCTCCGCGGCGCGCACGTCCGCCGCCCGGGCGTGCGGCTCACCGTGACGGCGAGCGGGGAGGCGTGGCTGGCGATCCCCGACCCGCGCGCCGGCAACGACGCGCTGCCGCCCGAGCCCGGCGCTCCCACCCTGCGCACCTGTCACCCGGCCGACGTCGCGGGCACGCCGTGGGCGCTTCCGGAGCAGGCCTCGGGCAGCGCCTGGGAGTTCCGCTGGCCGGAAGGCGCGCAGTTGGCGATCTACGGAACCCGGCTGAGCCTGACCGGGAGCGCGCCACCACGATCGACGGCCGCCGAGCCGGTCTCGGAGCTCGCGCGGGTCGAGCGGGATGTTCTGCTCGAAGCCGCGATGCGCCGCGCCGACACGCCCGACCCGGCAGCGCTCGCGGCGGACGTCTTCACCGGCCGGACCGCGGTCGGGCTGCGCAAGCCGGGGTCACGCGGCTACCTGCGCTTCCGGGTCGGCTCGATGGAGGGGACATCCCGCACCGAGCCGTGGATCATCCCCGGGCTGCCGTGCGGAGTGGATCTCGCGGAGGTCGGCGTGCTGGGCGTGTCCGGCGGCCCCGACACGGTCCGCGCGCTGGCCCGCTGGCTCGTCGTGCAGGCCGCGACGCACTGCGCGCCTGAGGGGCTCGGCATCCGGGTCTTCGCGGATCCGTCGGCCGGACGATCGTGGGAGTGGGCCACGCGTCTGCCGCACTTCGAGGGGAGCGGAGCGGATCCGCTGAGCATCGGACGCGGCATCGCAGAGCTGGCCGCGCGGGTCGCGTCGCCCGGTCGTGAGCGCAAGGCCGTGCTCGCCGTGTTCGACCGCGCGAGCATGCTGCACGAGGTGGACGGCGTCGCGGAGATCCTGGGCAGGGGACCGGAGGCAGGTGTGTACGCGCTCTGCCTAGACACCATCGGCACGACCGTGGCCGAATGCCGCAGCGTGATGCGATGCTCGACCGCCGAACTCGTCGTGCAGAACCGCGCCGGGATCACGCCCGACCTGGTGACCGCCGAATGGTGCTCGCGGGTGGCCGCAGAACTCGGATGAACGGATTACGGGCAAGGACGCTCGAAGTCGGGTACGGGCCGCATGGTTCACAGAGTGCTGAGGTGCACCTGCCGTCCGGTCCCGGTCCGCATCCCGTCGTCGTGCTGCTGCACGGCGGCTTCTGGCGGGCATCGCAGGACCGTGAGTCGATGCAGCGGCTGGCCCGGGATCTGGCGACGCGGCAGGGCTTCGCCGCGGTCAATCTGGAGTACCGCCGGATCGGGGAGCAGGGCGCGGGCTGGCCGGGCACGTTCCTCGACGCGGCCGACGGGGTCTGCCTCGCGGCCCGGCTGCCCGACCTGGACGCGAGCCGGGTGGCCGTCGTCGGGCACTGCTCCGGGGGCCACCTGGCGCTGTGGGCCACGGCATGGCTCAACGGCCCGCGGTTGGCCCCGGATGCGGACACCCGGGTCCATGTGCGCGCCGTCGTCACCCTCGCCGGCATCACCGACCTGCGCGCCGCCGAGCGGGACGGCCTCGACCTGCCCGCGCCGCTCGTGCCGCAGGACGGGCCGTCGGCCACGGTCGCGCTGCTCGGCGGGGGATCGACGGACGTCGCCGGGCGCTATCGGCTCGGCTCCCCGCTCGACCTGCTGCCGCTCGGCCGCGAGGTGGCTCAGCTGCTCGTGCACGGAGACGCCGACGTGAACGTGCCGCCCGAGCAGGCCCTGCGGTACGCGCACCGGGCCGAGCAGGTCGGCGACCGGGTGCGCCTGGCCCGCTACCCGACACTGGACCACTTCGACGTGCTCGACCCCGGACACCCGGCGTGGCGGGCCGTGCTGCGCCACCTGAATGACCACCTGAGATGATGAACTCTGCGACAATAACGGCTTAAGGCCTGGTCACAACGTTGCAAGGGCTAGTGGCCGGATTCCGGAACGGCTAGCGTACCCATCATGTTGGTCGGTCGGCAGGTGGAATCCGCCGTGCTCGCGACGGCGCTCGACGACCTCGGCCGCGGGCAGGGTCGCAGCGTACTGATCGAAGGAGAACCCGGCAGCGGAAAGACCGCCCTGCTCGAAACGCTGCTCGGCACCACGCCGCCCGGCATCACCGTCCGCGGCACCTCCTGCGTGGAGACCGACCAGAAGGCCCCGCTCGCCGCCCTCCTCAGGGCCCTGCGTTCCGAGGCGCCCGACCCGACCGAGGCCGAGGCCGTCCGCCGCGTCCTGGCCATCCTCGACGACCTCTGCGCGCGCGGCCCGCTGCTGCTCGCCGTGGACGACCTGCACGCCGCGGACGAGGCGGGCCTGCTCGTCTGGCAGCGGCTGAGCACCGTGGCCAGGCGCGCCCCGCTGCTGCTCGTCGGCACCATCCGGCCGGTGCCGCGCCGCCCCGAGATCGACCGGATCCGCGTCATCCTCAAGGACAACGACGGCGTCATCCTCGCCCTGGACCGGCTGCCCCCGGACGCCGTCACCGAGCTCGCCACCCGACTGCTCGGCAGAACCCTCACACCCCGACTGGCCACGCGGCTCGAATCGGCGGGCGGCAATGCGCGCCTGATTCATGAGCTTGTCGCGGCCGAGACGGCGCCGGAGGTCGACTCCCTCGCCGCGGCCGTCGTCGACCGCCTCGGCTTCCTCGACGAGGACATCAGGGAGCTGCTGCGCGCGGCGGCCCTGCTCGGCGCCGAGTTCTCCGTCACCGAACTCGCCACCGTGCTGCACCGGCCCGCCGGATCGCTCGCAGCGGCGGTCCAGGAGGCGCTGACCGGGGGAGTGCTGGAGCCGGTCGGGCCACGGTTGCGCTTCCGGCACGGACTGCTGCGCCAGGCCCTGCAGGAGTCCACGCCCGAGCCGGTCCGCGCGGCCATGCGGCTGATCGCGATACGAGCCCTGATGGACGTGGGCGCACCGGCCGAGCGGATCGCCGAACTCCTCGCCGCCGATCCCGCCCTCGCCGACGGCTGGGAGACGCCGTGGGTGACCCGGAACGCCGCCGCGCTCGCCCGACGCGCCCCCGACCACGCCGCCGACCTCTTCGAACACGTACTCAGTCGCACTAACGCGGACCGCGCCACGCTCGTCGAAGCATTGGCCACGCTGTCGTTCACGCTCTACGCCCTCGGCCGCCGCACCGAAGCCGACCGCGTGGCCGCGCGCATCGAACCAGAACCCGAACTCGCCCCCATCTGGCGTGCCAGACTCGCCGCCCGAGCCGCCGCGACGCAGCACGACGCGGCCTGCGCCCTGGCCGAAGGCGAATCGCTCGCGGACCCGATGACCATTGCCTACGCACTGGCCGCCGCAGCCGTGATCCGATTCCGCGCCGCCGACCTGCCCGGCTGTCACGAAGCCGTGGAGCGCGCGCTGCTGGCGATCGGCCCGCCCCCGCGACTCCCCGACTGCCGCCGCGTCCTCAACGACAATCGCGCCGCCGCCGACGCCGCGCAGGCCTACCGCGAAGGCCGCTGGGACGACGCGTGCACCGAGATCGACTCCGTGGCCGACCCGACCGAACTGCACGGCCTGGCCGCCCTCATCGCACTACGCCGCGACGACGAACTGTCAGCCGCCCCGCACCTCGCAGTTCTCCATGCGCAGGATCCGTACGCGGACGCCGCCCGAGCCACGTACGCCGAACGCGCCACCCGCCCCGACGAAACGTGCGCCGCCCACGCGGACGGAGCGCACCTGGCCGCCGAGGTCGAGCGACTCCGCCCCGCCGGACGCCCGCCCGACCTCGGCCGGGCGCTCGAGGAACTGGCCGTGCACCGGGCCCGGGACGGCGACGCGGCCGGGGCCCGGATCGCCGCGGCCGAGGCGCTGGACCGGTATGGCGAACTGGCCGCCGCCTGGGACGCCCGGCGCGTCGTGGCCCGGCTGCGTGCCCTCGGCGTGCGCACCGGAACCCGCGCCGGACGCCGCCCGAGCAGCGGACGGCAGGCACTGACCGAATCCGAACTGCGCGTCGCCGAACACCTCAGTCAGGGGAAGTCCAACCCTGACATCGCGGAGGAATTGTCACTCTCCCGGCGCACCGTCGAGACCCATGTCTCCCGCATCCTCGCCAAGCTCGGCGTGCGCAGCCGGCGCGAGGCCGCGGAGCTGCTGCGCCGGGACTGAAGCGAACAACCGCGGAATTCGGCGCCGCCTCCCGGCAAACAAACCCGCAATTCGTCTGCTGACTTAAGGGTCTCTTATCGATTACGTACGCGAGGCCGGGAAAAGGTCAGTGAAAGTGGCGGATGTCTCGGCCGACCGGGTGCTTGAAGCTTGGAACACGAAGGTGCTTCCCTCCGAGAAGAGACGGACGATGACCCCTGCATCGCCTGCCGCCTGCCTCGAGCAGGCCCCTGCCACCGCCCGAGCGCACGCCCACGCCCCGTACCGCATGCGCACCATCTATGACCTGCACTCCGCCGCCCTGATGCGCACCCTGCTGAACTGGACCTACGGGGACTGGCAGGCCGCCGAGGACCTGATGCAGGAGACCATGGTGCGCGCCTGGCGGCACCTGGAGACCCTCAACGCCGACCCGCAGACGCTGCGCCCCTGGCTGTTCACCGTGGCCAGGCGCATCGCGATCGACCGCTTCCGGGCCCGGGTGGTGCGCCCGCCGGAGACCGAGCCCGACTCGCTGGACGAGGCCGTCGAACCCGGCGAGCCCTACGAGCAGCTGCTGGACCGCGCGACCGTGGTCGGCGCGCTGCGCGAGCTCAGCGAGGTCCATCGCAGTGCCCTGGTACAGGTCTACCTGATGGACCGCACCGTCCCGGAGGCCGCCGCCGCGCTCGGCGTGCCCGAGGGGACCGTGAAGTCGCGGCTGCACCACGGCCTGCGCGCGGTACGGGCGGTGGTCGGCTGCGTCGGCCGCTGCGCCCCCGGGGTCGAATGCGAAGGCGCCTGCACCTAGCATTCCTCCAGTGGCGACTGAATACCCGGGTAAGAACTCTGACGATTTCATGATAGGCCGGGGCGGCGAACGGACCGTGCTGGCCGAGGCTCTGGCGGACGTGGCCGACGGGCGGGGGCGCTCGGTGCTGATCGAGGGGGAGCCGGGCATCGGCAAGTCGGCGCTCGCCGCCGCGGTGCTCGGCACGCTGGAGCGGAACGGGGATCAGAACACGCACATCGAGGTGCTGCGCGGCGGATGCGACGAACTCGGGCGCCGCTTCCCGCTGTCGGTGCTGGTGGCCGCGCTCGGAGTCGCTGAGGGCGCGGCGGATCCTGATCGGGCGCGGGCCGCGCGGGCACTGGCCAAGCGTGAGCCGACCGCCGCGCGCCAACCCGCGGTCGCCTCAGGCGATGGCGCCACCGCCGCGATCGAAAGCCTCGCTGAGCTGGTGGACCGGCTCTGTGCACGCAGCCCGGTGCTACTCGCGGTCGACGACCTCCAGTGGGCCGACGACGCCAGCCTCCAACTGTGGACACAGCTCAGCCGAGCGACCGCGCAGCTGCCGCTCCTGCTCATAGGACTGTGCCGACCGTCGCCACGTCCGACCGGGCTCGCGGAACTACGCGCGGAACTCGCCGCCGCCAAGCACGGAACCGTCCTCACGCTCGATCCGCTCGGGAAAGAAGAAGTCGCCCAGCTCGCCGCACGGCTGGCCGGGGGCGAACCAGGACCCGCATTCGGCACGATGCTGGAATCGGCGGCCGGGAACCCGCTTTATGTCAGGGAGATCGTCGACGCACTCGGCCGCTCTGGACAGCTGCGTGCCACTGACGGAGCCGTCGAACTCGTCGCCACCGAGCCTGGGGATCCGTCCGTCGCGTCGCTCGCCGGGGCGATCGCGGACCGCCTCGAGTTCCTGAGCCCGCAATGTCGCAACGTACTGCAAGCGGCCGCGCTCCAGGGCGTCGAAGTCACCGCCGAACAGGTCTCCGCGCTCGCCGGGCTCCCCGTGGCCGAGGTCGAGCCGATGCTGCTCGAAGCAATCGAAACCGGCGTGGTCGAGCAGATCGGCCCCGCCGTCCGCTTCCGCCACGGGCTGATCCGTCAGGCGCTGTTCGAGTCGATGCCCGAGGCGCTGCGGATCGCCATGTACCGCGACGCCGCGCTCCAGCTCATCAGGTCCGGCGCGGCAGTCGAGCGCACGGCCGAAGCGGTGCTGCGTGCCCTCGACGCGGCGGACGGATGGGAACTCGACTGGCTCGTCGACAACGCCGAATCGCTTGCCTACCTCGCCCCTTCCATCGCCGTCGAGCTGTTCGAGCACGCGCTCGCACACACCGGAGGCGCCGTGGACGCGCGTGCCGAGCACCTCGAAGACCAGCTCGCGGCCGTCCTCTTCCTGACCGGCCGCTACGAAGAAGCCGAGCAGCTGGCCCGAGACATCCTCGCGGCCGCGGACGCCGCCGAACCGGAGCGCCACGGGTACGCCTCGTGGATCCTCGCGCAGGTGCTACTCCGCGTGGCCCGCTACGACGACGCCCTCACCTTCGTCACCGAGGCCTCGAAGACCCTCAGCCCGCTGTGGGCCGCACGGCTCTCCGTGGTCCGCGCCATGGTCTTCAACCGCACCGCAGAGCCCGCCGACGCACGTGCGGCCGCCGAAGAAGCGCTGCGCCTCGGCGAGGAGCTGAACGATCCGCTCACCATCGGGTACGCGCTCCACCCGCTCTCGCTGCGCAGCGTCACCGAAGGCGACCAGGTCGGCGCGCTGGCCCGGATGGACCGAGCCCTCGACGTGATCGAAGGTGACGCCCGGCTCGACGACCTGCGCACACTGATATTGACCAACCGCGCGACCGTGCTCGACATCCTCGACCGCCAAGAGGAATCGCTCGCCTCGCTGCGTCGCGCCGCCGCGATCAGCGAACGGACCGGCACCACGCGCATCAACCTGCTGCGACTGCACATCGGCACTGCGTCGTTCAACCGGGGCGAGTGGGACGACGCGCTCGTCGAACTCGGCGCGATCGACGACCTGGAGTCCTTCGTGGACGTGCCGGTGCTCTACCACGGCATGTGCGCGCTGATCGCCGTGCACCGCGACGACGCCGACGCGCTGACCGGGGAACTGCGTGCGTTGGACGAGGCGGGCGACGTGGACTGGGCCGCCTCGCTACTACCCGGCATCGCGGCGCGCGCCCTCGAAGCCGAGCGCGCCGGACGGCTCGGCGACGCTGCCGAGATCCTGCGCGTGCTCGTCGATCCGGACCAGCCGCGCTTCCACGAGGCGCGCGCCGACTTCCTGCCGTACCTCGTGCGCGCGGCCCTCTCGGCCGGGGACATCGAGCTCGCCCGCGAGGCCGCCGACGCCGCCAAGGAGGAATACGAGCTCGAACCCATCGCCTACAAGGAGGCCATGTACGGCTGGTGCCGCGGCCAGATCGACCAGGACCCGGCGCCCGTCCTCGCCGCCGCCGACTACTTCCGGGTCGCGCACCGTCCGATGGAGCTCGGCAACGCGCTGGAGGACGCGGCCGAGTTGCAGGCCGTGCAAGGCGACATCGAGGGAGCGCGCACGGAATTGGCCGCCGCGCTCGCCGTCTACACCGGGCTCGACGCCTCCTGGCCGGGACAGCGTGCCGCGGCCCGGCTGCGCCGATACGGCGTGCGGCTCGGCGTGCGCGGGCCACGACAGCGTCCCCGGCACGGCTGGGCGGCGCTGACCGACACCGAACTGCGGGTGGCCGAACTCGCCGCCACCGGGATGTCGAACCCTGACATCGCGGCCCGGCTGCTGCTGTCCCGGCGCACCGTGCAGACCCACGTCTCGCACATCCTCGGCAAGCTCGGCGCCCAGTCCCGCCGGGAGATCGCGCGGTTCGCGACCGAACACTGAACGATCCGCCGACCGCCCGCGTACCCCTGTGCGATGAGCAGCGACGGCAGCACCTACAACTACAAGAATCTCGTCATCGACTACAGCCTGCTGAACCAGGCGGCGACGGACATCACCGCGCTCTCGCCCCAGATCGACAAGATCAAGAACGCGGCGCACGCGGTGTACCGCGGCGGCGAGACGTACACCGTGCCCGGGCAGAACAACGAGAACAACCTCGAACTCGGCCCGGGCGGCGGCCTGTACCGCGCCCTCGGCCGGTTCTACGGCTCGTGGGGCCGGGACATGGGCAACGCGATGGACTCGCTCAACAAGATGGGCGGGTACTTCAAGGGCGTCGCCGACAGCTTCATGGAGACCGACGCCTCGCAGGCGGCCGGCCTCAACATGAGCTCCGCGATGTCCGCCGTGCTGCGCGACCCGCTCGCGCTGGACCAGTGGTACAAGGACAAGGCCGACGCCGAGGCCGCGGGCAAGACGTTCACCGAGCCCCAGCCGACCGCCCCGACCAGCCCGTACAGCCTGGCCAACGGCGCGTACGGCGCGAACTCGAGCAACAACGCGACCACCACCTTCACCACGCAGACGGACACCAACGTCCCGTCCGACGACAAGGCCACCCACGCGGCCAACGTCGTGTTCGCCTCCGAGACGACGACCGTCACCGTCAACGGCATGACGTACAAGGAGACCACCACCTTCCAGGCCGACCAGGGCTGGGGCAACGGCTCCCCGACGCAGAACACGACGCAGGTCATCAACAACCCGGACGGCTCCACGGACACCGTGACCACCACCACGGACACCGGCGGCAAGGGCAACATGACCGACGTCAACAGCGACGGCACCACGACCACGTACACCCGGGCCGACTGGAAGTCCAAGTGGGTCGACACCACCCCGGCCAGCGACCAGTCCGGCGACAACGGCGACAGCGGCCCCGACGCCGCCCCCTTCGTCGACTAGACCACCACCCGACCTCCTCGCACCGAACCGAAAGGCAGACAGCCCCCGTGCCCGACATCGATATCAATTACGACGACATCTCCCAGGCCGCCGCGCTGCTGAACAACGCGGCCAACAACACCATCTCGCCCGAGCTGACCACCCTGTACAACAAGGTGGACTCGCTGCTCAAGGACGGCGGCGGCCTGTACATGATGCAGACCAGTCCCGCGATCTGGAGCCAGTACGAGCAGTTCAACACCTCGGCCGTGCAGTGCGTGCAGGCGATCAACAGCTTCGCGAGCATGTTCAACAGCCTGGTGTCGAACCTGCAGTCGATGGACGGCAAGCTGGCCTACAACGTCCTGCACCCGTCCAGCAGCTGAGCCGGACCGCCGAGCATGAGCAGCACGCCGATGCCGGGTTCGCCCCAAGCCGTCTTCGCGGACCTGGCGGCGTCGCTGGGCGTGACCGAGCTCGTGCCGATCGCGCAGGGCGGGCAGAAGTTCGTACTGCGCGCCCTGCACGCGGGCCGGCACGTCGCGGTCAAAGCCCTGCTCGTCCCACCCGGCCCCGCCTACGCGGTAGCCCTGGAACGCGCCACCCGCGAAACAGACGTGCTCAGAGCTGTCGACTCCCCGCACGTAGTTCGCCTCCTCAGCAACCTCAAGGAACTGCACTACGGCGGCGTACTGCCCTACGGCGTGGCGTGGATAGAGGAACTCCTAGACGGCGAGGACCTAGACAAACTCCTAGGCACGCCGTGGCCTCCCGCAGAAGCCGCCCTCCTGCTCACACACCTATCCGAGGCCCTAGCCGCCCTACACGACGCAGGCTACGTACACCGCGACCTCAACCCGGTCAACGTACGGAGACGCACCGACGGCACCTACTGCGTCATGGACCCCGGCCTCGCATACCGGCTAGGCGAACCGGACCCCGCCGACGCACACTGTGTAGGTACCAAGGGCTACCTCAGCCCCGAACACACACGCGGCACGATGGTGCTCCCACCCAGCGACGTCTACTGCGCCGGCATCCTGACCCACCACGCTCTGACCGGCACCGCCGAACTAGACGCGCCACTACCCCCCGACACCCCTGAGCCACTGGCCCGCATCGTAGCCCGCTGCCTACACCCCACCCCCGCGCAACGCTACCCCGACGGCGCCGCCCTACGAGCCGCCCTAGGCACACTCCCCGCCGCCCTCACCACGAAGGCTCCGGCCACAATCCCCCCAACACGCGTGCCCGACCTGAAGTACGTCGCCCACGATGACGAGTTCGTAGACGTGCACGGAGCATTCGGCACCCGCCGCCTAGCCGTCGAGTCCATCTCCAAGGACCAGACCCCGTTTGCCATCCGTTTGAGCCCCTACACGCTCGCCGTGACCCCTGGCGTGACCTTCTCCGCCCGCACCATCGAACTAGACGACGGCGACCGCTTCACCAACTCCTTCGAGCTCACCGTGGACACAAAACGCGCCCGCCTAAACGTGCACAGCGCGACATCAGGCTTCCACCTCCCAGGCGTACTCGAAGCAGCCCCGACAACGATCGCCGCAGTAACCGGCTCGTTCTCCTTCATCTCCGACGACATCGACTACGAGCCAGCAGAATTCTGCCTAGACTTCTGCGCCCGCGACGGCAAGACGGTCTCCCTGCCCACGATCACAAAGCCAGCCCTAATCGTCGGCCAAGACGGCACCGCACAACTCCGCCAACTAGCCGCCCACGGCACTCTCCGCATAGGCGCCCGCACCCACACCTGGACCGGCTCAAAACTCCCCGCGCCCGTAGAAGGCCTCACCATCTACGGCGCCGCAAACTGCCACGTCGAATACACCAAAGCCAAGCGCGTAGCCCTACTACGAGCCGTAGACCGCCACACCAACCGAACCCCAATCGCCGACGCCGACACCATCGACCTAGTCATCACCCACAACGTAGTCAGCTCCCTACACCCAGGCGGCGGCGCAGACCTCTTCGAAGCCTCCTTCATCCTGCGCGGCACGGCCAAGACCCTGGCCGACGTCCGCCCCGGCGACAAGGTCGAAATCCTCACCATCGACGACCTACACGCCGCCGACATCGAATCAGGCTTCTCCATCGGCCCCAGCGCAGCCGCCGCCGGACGAGGCGACGCCCTAGCCGGCTACGACGACTCGCTAGGCCTCTCCCCATTCCTGCCAGGCGCCCGCTACGCCCGAACCCTGATCAGCCTGACCGACGATGTACTGAGAGTCCGCGTCCTAGACGGCGCCCCGCTGACCCACGACTTCCAAGGCGTCTCCTGCTCCGAAACCGCCCGCATCCTGGAAGCCGACGGCCTAGACCCCGAGGCCACACACCACCTAGACGGCGGCCAATCCGCAAAACTCGCGTACCGCCACGGCCGCGCCCCCACCGTCTTAGGCAGCATGCACTACCTACTCTGGCCCAAGCAGGACGAAGGCCCCTTCCTCTGGCGCGGCCACCAAGGCCGCCTACTCCGCAGCGCCCTAACAGTCTCCACCCGCTAAGCCCAGCCTGCTGTTCGCTGTTCGGCTGCGGGTGCGTCGCTTTGCTCCGCTGCCCTGGTTTGCGTTTGCCCACCCTCCCACCCGTTGCGTAGCAGCGCTGCCTGCGGTTTCAATCTGAAGGTCAAGGTCAACGTCAAAGGCGCCTCCGG
>DATJIF010000055.1:0-30938 GCA_035493475.1 Actinospica sp. | reverse complement strand
GGCGCCCGCCACCACCGCCGTCGCGACCAGGCAGAACACGACCAGTGAGACGGCCTTGACCGCAAGCAGCCGGACCCGGCCGGCCGGTGCCACCAGCAGATAGCGCAGCGTTCCCTGCGCTGCCTCGCCGGAGATCGAGTCCCCGGCGACCACGCCGAGCGCCATCGGCAGGAAGATCGGCAGCGTCAGCGAGAGCGCCGCGAACACCAGGAACAGGCCGTTGTTCGACACCTGCGCCAGGAATCCGCCCGCGCCCTGCCCGTGGTGACGCGTCGTCACCTTCAGCGCGACGCCCAGCGCCACCGGGATCAGCGCCAGGGCGGCCAGCAGCACCAGGTTGCGGTTCCTGCGGAACATCGTGGCGAGCTCGTTGGCCAGCAGTGACCCGCGCGGATTCGCGAACCCGCGGCGCGCCGCGCTCGCCGCGGGCCTCGCCTCCCCGGCCGTCGACACGGCTGCGGCCGCACTACTCTGCGACATCGAAACCCTCCCCGGTCAGCGCCACGAAGGCGTCCTCCAGCGACGGCCGCTCCACGCCGAACGCGCGCACCCGCACGCCCGCGCCGACCAGCGCCGCGCACACCGTCTCCGGGCCGAGCCCGGCCGCCGCGTCGCAGTCCACCCGCTCCCCGTCCACCCGCACGTCCTGCCCGCCCTGCTCCCTGAGCACGGCCGCAGCCTCCGCGGTGTCCGGCGTGGTCACCGCGAGCCTGGCCTTGAGCCCCTCGCGCAGCTCGGCCACCGAGCCCTGCGTCACCAGCCGGCCCCGGCTCATGATCGCCACATCCGTGCACACCTGCTCGATCTCGTCGAGCAGATGCGAGGACAGGAAGATCGTGGTGCCCTGCGCGGCAAGCGACGTGATCAGCGTACGGATCTCGCGCATGCCCTGCGGGTCGAGCCCGTTCGTCGGCTCGTCCAGGATCAGCAGATCGCGCGGCTGCAGCAGCGCGGAGGCCAGACCGAGGCGCTGCTTCATCCCGAGGGAGTACGCCTTCGCCTTCTTCTCCGCCGCGTTCGCCAGCCCCACCTGCTCCAGCGCCCGGTCGATGCGCACCGAGCGGGTCGCCGGCTCGGCGGTGCGGTCGGCGGCGTCGTACCTGGCCAGGTTCGCCCGGCCGGTCAGGTACGGATAGTGCGCGGGACCCTCGATCAGCGCGCCCACCCGGGTCAGCGTCCCGACGTGGGCCGCGTCCACCGGCTCGTCGAACAGCCGCGCCCCGCCCGCGGTGGGCGAGATCAGCCCGAGCAGCATCCGGATGGTCGTGGTCTTGCCCGAGCCGTTCGGCCCGAGGAAGCCGAAGACAGAGCCCTGGGGCACGCGCAGATCGAGGCCGTCCACCGCCAACTGCCCGCCGCGATAGCGCTTGGACAGCCCGTCGGTGGCGATCGCCGCGACCGCGCCCTGCGGCGCGCGCAGGGCGGTGGTGCCGCCGCCCTGCGCGGCCGCGGGGGAGGAGTGCTCGCTCACGCGTCCGGCCTCACTTGCTGCCCTGCGTGTTCGCGTCCGCCTCGAGCACCTGCGGCGTGACGGCGCCGAGGAAGACCCGGCCGTCGTCGGTCACCAGGACGGAGACGATCTCGGTCGTGTACACCTTGCCGGCGCCGAACTTCCCGGACACCGCCTTGCCGCCGCCCAGCAGCGTGTCGAGGTAGCTGCCGACCCCGCCGCTGAGCAGCTGCGCGCTGCCGCCGTCGGAGTTCGGCGAGGTGCTCGTGCCGTCCTTGACCGCCTGCTGCCCGGCGCCGCTGACCGCCTTCGTCAGGTCGGCCACGTTCACCCCGTGCAGCTCGACGACCGAGAGCCAGTCGGTGCCCAGCGTCTGCGGGTCCAGGTCCTGCTGCGACGAGTCCTTGGAAGCGCCGGACTTCTGCTGCCCGAACGGCGTCACGGTCGCGCCCTTCGGCGCGGTGAAGTCGAAGCGGGAGGCCGGCGGCGCGGACAGAGACACCGAGGTGAAGGAGAGGTCGAAGAAAGGCGTGCCGGAACCGACCGGGTAGAGCGCGACGCCCAGCGGCGCGCCGGTCGCGGCGTCCACCGAGATCTCCGCCTGGCCGATCAGCGAACCCTGCTGCTTCGGCGCCAGCACCAGCAGGTACGCGGAACGCCCGGCCACGGTCCGCGGCGAGCCCACGCTCACCTCGGTCGACGGGGAGATCGCGGCGAGCAACTGCTGCGCGGCCTGCTGCGGCGTCGTCGGCAAGCTGCCGGCCTCCTGCTTGAGCTTCTGCTGCTGCTCGGCCTTCGCCTTCGCGTCACCCGAGGCCTTGCCGTACTCGACGGAGTTCTTCTCGCTGTCGTAGGTCCAGAACCGGTCCCCGTTGTGCACGAAGTCGTACTCGGAGAGCTGGTCGATGAGCGCGACACGCTGCTGCTGCGGCCCGTTCGCCGCCACCTGCAGGGTGTGCGAGCCGCTCAGCAGCGAGAAGGGGTTCGCGCTGCCGGTCAGGTCGGGCAGCTGCGGCAGCCCGAGGTTGGTGGTCAGGGACACGGTGCCGGAGTAGGCGTCCACCTTCGAGGAGGCGACCTTCGTCAGCAGCTGCTGCGCGGTCACGGACGGAAGGCTCGGATTCGCGGAGGCCAGACTCGGAGCGAGTGCGGCGCCCCCCGCGATCACGGCGACCACGGCCAGCGGCACGAGAGCTCGGACCGGCCCCCGCCGGTACCAGGTCTTGGTGGTGGTGCTCGGCGTACTCGTCTCGTTCATGAGTCCATCACAACACCGATCGCCGTTTCCGGGATCCTTCCGGGGGAGGCAGTTCGCGTCATCCTCGGGACGGACCGGGCGGCGCCGCCGTCCACCTGACGCGGTGTCAGCGGCTCCGCCCGCAGTCCGGAACGCCGGTCCCGGCTCGGCGTCCGAGTCCGGCCCGGCGCGGCCCGGCCCCGGCCCCGGCCCGGCGTGAGATCCCGCGCCTCAGCGGTAGTTCGTGAACTGCACCGCGAAGTCGAAGTCCTGCGCCTTGAGCAGCGCGATCACGGCCTGCAGGTCGTCCCTGGACTTCGAGGAGACACGCAGCTCGTCGCCCTGGATCTGCGCCTTGACGCCCTTCGGGCCCTCGTCCCGGATGAGCTTGGCGACCTTCTTGGCGTTGTCCTGCGAGATGCCCTCGGTCACCTCCGCGCTGATCTTGAACTCCTTGCCGGAGGCCGCGGGCTCCGAGGCCTCCAGCGTCTTGAGCGAGATCCCGCGCTTGATCAGCTTGTCCTTGAAGACGTCGAGCACGGCGTTGACCCGCTCCTCGGTGCCCGCGCGCATCTCGATCTTCTCGCCGCTCCAGGCGATCGTCGCCCCGGTGTTCTTGAAGTCGAAGCGCTGCGCCAGCTCACGGCCGGTCTGGCCCAGCGCGTTGTCCACTTCCTGCCGGTCCACCTTGCTGACCACGTCGAAACTCGACTCGCTCGCCATCTCGACCCTCCTCGTCGTTCGAAGCCACGTCCGTTATCCACCGAACTCTATCGACTCCGCCCGACGAGAACCGTCCCACCGGCACGCGGTCCCCACCGCCGTCCTTCAACTCCCTACTGCGCGGCGAGACTCTCGATGAACCACCGCCCCGGCGTGCCGAGCCCGGTGGCGTCGTCGTACCCGGCCGTCGCGTGCAGATCCCCGTCCGCGCCGAGCCCCGCGACCGCCGGCCCCTGCCCCTCGAACGGCGGGAACACCTCGGCGATCGGCTGCCGAGCGTTGGACGGCGCGTCCGTCACATCCCGGATCGTGTCCGGCAGCCCGACCAGGTCGTCCAGGTACAGCACCGGATTCACGAACCCGAGCGGCAGCCCGTCCCGCACCGCGATCGCGTCCGCCTCGAGCCCCGACAGCAGCGGACTGGCCAGGCTCGTCCCACCGATCGCCGCCTCCGCGTACCCCGTCTTCCCGTTCGGCAGCGGCTGCGTCGACCCGACCAGCAGCCCCGTGAACGGATCCGCGTCCAACGAGATGTCCGGCACCACGCGCCGCGCGCTGGCCGCCTTAGCCCCGGTCAGCAACGTCCCCGACAACGCCGCCGGCACCACGCGCGCCTGATACCAGGGCTGCGCGAAGTCCGCCGAAGTCCCGCCGCCCCCGCCGAAGATCCACCCGGCCGACGTCCACCCCGTCCCCGCCGAGTTCAGCACCCACGCCTTCGTCCCCCACGACGTGTCCCACTCCACCTGTCCGCCCGCACCGATCGCCGCCGAGGTCCCGCCCACCGCCGTCACCCACGAATCACTCGCCGGAAACGTCGTCTGCGCCGAACTCGACTGCAACCCATCCGCCCCGCCGCACGCCGTACTCGGCGAATTATCCCCGCAGTCCCCGGACGAGAAGTTCACCGTGATCCCCTCCACCGCCGCGAGCTGGAACAGACGGTCGTACTCCGCGATGGTCGCCGCCGCCTCGTCCCCGGAAGTGCTGTGCAGCGGCCCGCCCCAAGAATCCGAGATCACCTGCGCCAGATGATTCGTGATCAGATCCGACAACGCCGCCAACAGATCCGAGTCCTGACAAGAGTTAGCCCCGTAATACAACACGCTCGCCCCCGGAGCCATCGCATGCACCGCCTCGACATCCAACGCCTCCTCCGAAGCCCACCCCGAAGCCCCACCGCAAGCCGTCTCCGAGTTCCAAGCCGACGGCGTCACATGCTCCGTGTACTGCCCCGACGCGAACGCAGGCAGCCCATTCTGCGCCGACCACTCGTTCGCATCCCGCAGCATCGTCGACGTCCCGTAAGCATCCACGATCGCCACCGTCGCCCCCACACCCGTGTGCCCGGTAGCCCCATAAGCCGACCGCAGCTGCGAGGCCGAATACCCGCACACCGTGTACGGCTCCCGCACCCCCGAAAACGCCGGATCAGTGGTATCGGTGACCTGCCCGTAGTAGTCCGAACAAGGACTAGGAATCAACGGCCCCGAAGGAGCCCCCGCCGACCCCGCCCCTGACCCTGACCCTGACCCCGACCCCATCCCTGACCCTGCCCCCGACCCCGCCCCCGTCCCCGTCCCGCCGCCGTCCCGCAGATCCCCCTCCGCACTGGCAGCCGTCACATGCTCCGCATACATCCGCTGCGACACCGAACTGAGCCCCGTGATCGCCGCGACATCCCGCGCCACCGCAGCCGGCACCACCGGATCCCCCGCAGGTGCGACCCCGTTCCCGCCAGCGCTACTTTCTCCGCCCTCCACCCGATACGTCCTCAACGCGACCCCATACGCCGCCTCACTCTCCGCCACCGTCCCCGTGGCCTGCACATACTCCCCGTCCACCACCGACACCCGCAGCCCGGCCCGCGCCAGCCACCCCGAAACCGCCGCCGCCTCCCCAGCCGAAGGCCCGAACCGCCCCGCCGCCTCCTGGGCCGTGAGGTAGTGCCGATAATCCGCGTTCCCCGGCGTCGACACCGCCTGCGCGTACGCCGCCAACCCCTCCGGATCCGCCCCCGCCAGAAACACCCGCGTAGTCATCCCCGCCGAAGCCGCGGGCGTCCCCACCACATTCCCCGCCGTAGCCCACCCAGGCCGCGCCCCGGCCACCGCCACCACGCCGGGCGCCGGATCCGCCTGCGCACCCCCCGCCCCCACCGTAAGCCCCCCGACCAGCCCCGCGACCGTCCCCACGGCCACCACCCCCACCCAGATCCCCGTCCCCCGATGCGCCATCCGGAGTCGATCCCTCTTCGGCACGCCATCCCTCTCATTCATTCTGTGAGCTGCGGCGCTGATCACCTCCCCGCCCCCCACCACCCCGAACAGACCCGCCCACGAACGAGCGACACGTCCACTCACCCGCCCACCACCCCCCTGGCCAGCCCGTTCAAAGCCGGTTGCGAAGCACCCCCCGCCATGAGGTAATCTTTCCGAGGTCACCCCGCGAGGGGCGATCATCCCAGGCAGATTGCCCGAGCGGCCAATGGGAGCGGACTGTAAATCCGTCGCGCAAGCTACCCAGGTTCGAATCCTGGATCTGCCACACCAGCCAGTACGGCCCCCGGAACTGCGGAAACGCAGCCCGGGGGCCGACTGCTTTATCTCATCCTCTTGCAACGGCACCCAGGTTCGATCAAGCCCTATGGGACGGCGGAGGGCAGCCTGAAGTGTTAGCGGTCTTCAACGCGTCTGCGCGGCAGCCACCACGACGTCTCGTTTCCGCCGAGCTGGATGGCGTACGTGGGCTTTGCGGGATGCTTGTGTGTCATCGGTGGTGGGACAGCACTGGCCGCAGTCCTCACGTCGTCACACGCAGCCACGGCAGCGCCACGCACCTAACCGCCGCGTCGTCCCGTTCGGTTACCTCAACTGCGAGCCCGACCAAGAGCGCTGCTCTGCCATCAGCGTCTCCGTCCCTGTCGCCGTTCCCCTCGCAATCGCCATCGGCGACGGTAGCCACGTCTGCAACGACCGAGACGGTGGCAGTTCGCACGACGACTCATCACGCATCGAGTTCGCCGACTCGCGTGCTCAATCGGCGGCTGACGCTGTCGCGCTTTCGGCTGACTTCGGCCATTGATACGAGGCCTTGGAAGAGCCTGTCCTTCGGAGCATATTGAAGCCCCTGACCAGCTGCGGACGAGTCGGTTCGGCTCAGGCTTGCGCGGCCTGCACGTCGGGCTGGGTCTGGCGCGCCTCGGCGAATGCGTACTCCACGAACCGGGAGAACAACTCCGCCTGGTCCGGAGCAAAGGCTCGCTTGGGAACTACGGTTGCCCGCTTCCGTGTCGGATAGAGCAGGAAGAACTCAGGTGTCTCCCGGATCCTGACAAGGCTCGCCCAGCCCATGGTGCTGCGGTGTCTTCCGCCCTCCGTCTGAACATCCCAGGTCATGCCGTCCTCGGTGAACGTGACGCTCAGGCTCGTAATCTTCCGCTGCCGGTGCTGTCGCCTTAGTACAACTCCGCGCACCCAGGACATGAGGGTCAAGTAGAGCGTTCCCAGAAGCATGGGCACAGCCGTTGTCCACAAGGAAGGTGGTGCCAAGTGCTTCGCAAAGCTGATGGCGTAGGCCGCCACCAGTAAGAGCCCGGTGATCACGCCCATGGCCTGGAATATCCTCTGCCCTCGTCGGAAGGCCGCGAGTACGCCCCGAGCGAACTCGTCAGCTTCGAGCCTGTAATCAACGTGGATGAACATGAAACCCCTCCCTACGCTGTGGCGGCTACATACTGGCGGCTTCCATCTCACGAAGCAACCGAAGCGGGGGCGCTCTGACCTGCGGCCCCATGGCCCGTTCGCCACAACTGCACAACTGACCGTGATTGACCGCCGCTACCGCTTCGTACGGGCATGCGGCGGGCACGGAATCGCGTTCGTCGCTGGCTCGAAGATCTCGGGCGGCTTCGCGACCCTTGCGTAGCTGGATGCGAAAAATGCAGTTCTTTGGCCACCTGCTTTATCTCATGCCGTTGTGCCGTCTGGCGACGTCCGCTCGTCGTGATGCGGAGGCGTTTCGGTCGCGCCTGCTGCGTCGCGGCCGGGGCTGGGGCCGGTGGCCGGGGCGCAGCAGGCGTGTGTGTTACCGCTGGACGGCGGCGGGCTGGGGGTCGCGGGGCCGGGTTGCGGCTTCGGCGGCCAGGGTCAGGAGGAACTCCTCGGCTACGCGGCGGACCTTGCGGTGGCGGCGGCGGGCCGTGTCGGCGAGGATCTTGAAGGCTTCCTGCTCCGAGCAGTCGTGCAGGGCCATCAGCACCCCCTTGGCGCGTTCGATCGTGGCGCGGCTTTCGAGTGCCTCGCGCAGTTGGCGGTTCTCCTCGACGAGATCCCAGCGGCCGTCGGTGGAAGCCACGGCGCTCGACATCACCGCGCCGGTGCCAGGGGGCCCGGTGTCGGGTGCCACGGTGCTCGACACCGCTGCGGTTGACGCCGTTTGGTCGGACATTGCGCCTTCGGACGTTGCGCCTCCGGATGTCGCGCCTCCGGATGCTGCCCCTGCGGACATTGCCCCTCCGGGCTTCGTTCCTTCGGGCGCGGCCGGGTCGGGTGGTGACGGGGGTGGCGATGACGACCATGATGATCGTGGCGTTATCTCCGCCTGTGAATGTAACTGTACTGCCAGGTGTTCCAGTGCCGCCGCGGCGGCTCGCGCTGCCGCCGCTATCGACTCCACCGGGCCCGATACCTGGGAATCTCGATCCAGTTGTCGTTCCAGCTGTTCTAGCGATCCGTTCATTGCGTCCCCCACTGACGCCGAATGAGACAGAGCCCTGCGAGTTGCCGGTCGTTGATCCTCTCGCGAGACGTCTTTCTGCTGCTTGACCCGTACATCGTGTCCGTGAGTAAAGCGTGCGTCAAGAGGCCTAACGGGGGCGCGAAGCACCGGATGCCGGTCGGGTCGTTCACTCCCTGTTCATCCTGCGGTCACGTCTGGTACCGTTGGCCCCCTTGGATCCGGAAGCTCGCGATCGTCGGCCGGGGCGCCCATGACGGGCCGCGCCCCCCGCCGTGATCGACGGGGATCCTCGTACAGCGTGTATATCCTGGCATGACCGTCCAGGTGTTCTCTCGGGAACCTGACGCTGGTCTCCCTGCAAATCTGCAATGGCAACGCAATCAGCCACCTTGCATCGAGGGGGATCAGTCTGATGACTTCCACTCTGCCTTACGCCCCGTCCGAGGCCGACGCGTCGGACGACGGTGTCGCTATTCCGCGCCTGGTCAACCCGGCCGCGGTGCGCTCCGCCGGGGAACCGCGGCATGCGCTGCAACCGCAGGAACCGCGGCGTCCGCGGCTTTCCGTCGTCGTCCCGGTCCGCAACGAGGCGCACAACATGGCGCCGCTGCTCTCCCGGCTCGATGCGGCGCTGGCGGGCGTCGACGCCGAACTGCTGATCACCGACGACAGCGACGACGCCACCGTGGCCGCGATCGAGGAGGCCGCGGCCGGTTGTGCGCTGCCGGTCAGGGTGCTGGAACGCGCGCCCGACCAGCGGCACGGCGGGCTGTCCGGCGCGGTCATCGCGGCGGCCCGGCACGCGCGCGGCGACTGGGTCATGGTGATGGACGGCGACTTGCAGCATCCGCCGGAAGCGGCCGCCGGACTGGCCGCCGCGGCGTTGCGGCACGACTCCGACATCGTCATCGGCACCAGGTACGCGGGTGCGGGCTCGGCCGGTGACGGGCTGTCGGGTCCGGTGCGCAGCGCGGTCTCCAGCTGGGCGACCCGGCTGGCCAAGCTGCTGTTCCCGCGTCGGCTGGCCATGGTCACCGACCCGCTCTCCGGCCTGTTCGCCTTCCGCCGCGACGCGATCGACCTCGACCGGCTCAACCCGCTCGGTTTCAAGATCCTGGTGGAGATCCTGGTCCGGCATCCCGCGGCGCGGGTCGCCGAGGCCACCTACCGGTTCGAGCCCCGGCACGCGGGCGACTCGAAGGCCGGTCTGCGGCAGGGGCTGACCTACCTGCGCCACCTGGCCAGGCTGCGCAGGGCGCGGCTGGTCGGGCAGTTGCGCCCGGAGTCGCTCTCCGCGCAGGCCCGCTGGGCGGCGCTGCTGCGGATGGTCGGATTCGGCGCGGTCGGGGCCACCGGCATCGTGGTGAACACCCTGGCGCTGTGGTTCGGGTACCACTCGCTCGGAATCAACCACCTGGTAGCCGCCGCCCTGGCAACCGAGTGCTCGACGACGTGGAACTTCCTGCTGATCGACGCCCTGGTCTACCGAGGCCGTGGCCAGGGGCGCATGCCGGCCAGGGCGACCCGCTTCTTCCTGCTCAACAACCTGCTCCTGCTCGGACGGCTTCCGGTGCTTCAGCTGCTCGTGGTCTGGGGGATGGGAGTGCTCACGGCGAACGCGGTGACGCTGGTCGCCCTGTTCCTGCTGCGCTTCGTGATCAGCGACCGGGTCATCTACGGCAAGGCGTCGGAGAAGGGCCGCGACCCGGTGCGGCTGCTCGTCGATCTCGCCGCCCCGCCGTCCGTGCCCGCCGCCACGACCGGCGCCGCGCAGTCCGGGCGCCTGGCCCGCAAGCGTTCGCGCTACCTGGCCTACCGGTACGACGTGGCCGGCGTGGTGCGGATCGGTTCGCAGATCCTGTTGCCCGAGCTCGAGTTCTTCCGCGCCCAGTGGACCGGTGACGACGACTTGGACATCACCGTGCGGGTCGGCGACATAGGCGGACGCTCGCCGCGCCGCCGCGCCGCGATGACCGAGCGGCCGGAGTCCGCGCTCGCCGACCAGGAGAGCGTCGTGTACTACGAGGAGCATCTCGGGCGGGCCGGGGCCAACTTCCGGATCACCCTGGGCGAGCACACGGACATCGAGGTCGGCCCGCTGCTGGCGCGTTCGCCGCACGTCGTCTACACGAACGTGCTCGAGGCCCTGCTGCGCTTCGTCATGGTCTCCCGCGGCAAGATGCTGCTGCACTCGGCCTGCGTCGAGCTCGACGGGGTCGGGGTGATGCTCTCCGCGCTCACCGACACCGGCAAGACCGGAACCGTGCTGCGCCTACTGCGCGAGCACGGCGGCAGGTTCCTGTCCGACGACATGACCGTCGTCGACCCGGACGGCACCGCGCACTGCTTCCCGAAGCCGCTCACCATCAGCTCCCATACGCTGCGAGCGGTCAACGCGGACGACCTGACCCGCAAGGAGTGGCGCCACCTGCAGCTGCAGAGCCGGCTGCACTCGAAGTCGGGCCGTTCGCTGGCCGTCGCGCTGAGCCGGTTCAACCTGCCCATCATGGGAATCAACGCGATCACGCAGTACCTCGTGCCGCCGCCGAAGTACACCGCGGACCGCCTGGTGCGCTGCGAGTTCGCCCCGACGGTGCAGGTCTCCGAGCTGTTCGTCATCGAGCGCGGCACGCCGCGGCTGGCCGATCTCGATCACGCCTCGGCCGTGGAGCAGATGCTCACCAACACCGACGACGCGTACGGATTCCCGCCGTTCAAGTACCTGGCGCCGAGCATCGTCATCGGCGGGCAGGGCTACCAGGAGCTGCGGGCCAGGGAGCGCGAGATCCTCGAGGCCTTCCTCGGGAACGTGCGCTGCCGGGTGCTGGCCTCTGACAGCTTCGGCTGGTCCGATCAGATCCCCGGGCTCATCGGCGGCGAGCTCGTGGCCGCGGCGCCGCAGCGCGAGGCGGTCGCTGTCCGCGGCGGCCGGCCGCTGTCCGCGGCGTGGCCGTGCTGGAGCGCCGACGCCGGTCCGGGGCGGAGCGCGGCGTGATCTGGAAGCGCGCCGCGTACGCGGCGGGTCTGGCGCCCCGGCAGGTCCGGGCGCTCGACCCGCCGGGGGAGTCGGCCCTGCTCGACCGGCGCGAGCTGCCGGAGGCGCCGGTCCTCACGCAGGAGCCCCCCGAGCACCCGGACGGCCTACCCCCCGGGCCGTCCGGGGCCCCCGGTCCGTCCGGCGGCGAGCGCCGGGCGGACCGGATCCGGCGCCGGGTGCGGGATTCGGCGGTGGCGTACCGGCTGGGATTCAGGGTCCTGCCGCTCGGCGCGATCCTCGCGCTGGCCGCGTTCGTGCGCTACCGGCAGCTCGCGGCGGTTGGCCTGAACAGCGACGAGGCGGTCTACACCGGCAGCGCGGAGGCGCTCGCCGGGCACCACGGGCTCGAGTCGATGTTCCCGGTGTTCCGCGCGCACCCGGTGCTGGTGCAGCTGCTGATCGGCCAGGCCCTGCGGGTCAGCGACACCGACTGGACGGCGCGCGCGGTCCCGGCCGCGCTCGGCGTCGTGACCGTGGGCCTGACCTATCTGCTCGGGCGGCGGCTCTACGGCGCTCCGGCCGGGCTGGCCGCCGCAGCGCTGCTCGCCGTGATGCCGTACCACGTGATGGTCAGCCGCGAGGTGCTGCTGGACGGTCCGATGACCTGCTTCGCGACGCTCGCCCTGTACTGCGTGGTGCGCGCGGCCGAGTCGGCGCCCCGGCGGTGGATCGCGGCGGCCGGCGCGGCGCTGGGCCTGGCCGCGCTGTCCAAGGAGACCGCGGTCGTGCTGCTCGCGGGGCTCTACGCGTTCGGCGCCCTCGGCTCCGCGGGGAGGCTGAGGTTCCGGCACCACGCGATCGGGCTCGGCGTGTTCACGGCGGTGTTCGCGGTCTATCCGGTGGCCCTGCGGCTTTCCGCGGTCACCAGGACCGGGCAGAACTTCGTGCTCTGGCAGATGCTGCGCCGGGCCAACCATCCGCTCTGGTTCTATCTCACCGACCTGCCCTCCGTCATCGGTCCCGCGGTGCTGCTGCTGGCGGCGGCCGGACTGGTCTGGCGCCGGCGCGATTTCGGCTGGCGCGAACGGCTGCTGCTGGCGTGGATCCTGGTGCCGCTGGCGTTCTTCACCATCTGGCCGGTCAAGGGATTCCAGTACCTGCTGCCGGTGGTGCCCGCGCTCGCCGTGCTCGCCGGACGCACGATCGGCGAACTGTGGGCCGCGCGCGACGGGGCGTGGCCGTCCGTGCTGAGCGCGGGCCGCCGCCGGATGGGCTTCGCGGCGGCGGCCGGGGTGTGCGCCGCCGCCGGGGTGGCGACGCTGGCGGTGCCGACGTGGCAGCGGATCACCCCGTCCTCGTCCACGGCCTTCCTGGCCGGCACCGGAGGGCTGCCGGGCGGCCGGGCCGCCGGGCAGTGGATCGCGGCGAACGTGCCCGACGGCGCCCGGCTGCTCGGCGCGGGCCCGTCGATCGCCAACGTGCTCGAGTTCTACGGCCGCCATCCGGTGGGCGCGCTCTCGGTCTCGACCGACCCGCGCAACCGGAACCCGGTCTACACGCCGGTCGCCAATCCGGACCGCGCCGTGCGGACCGGCGAATACCAGTACCTGGTCTGGGATTCGTACACCGCGGCGCGCAGCCCGTACTACGCGGCGGAACTCAGGAAGCTGATCGGCAGGTACCACGGGGTCGCCGTGTTCACCGCGACCGTGCCCGTCCAGACCCCGGCGGGCGCGTCCGCCGTCCCGGTCATCATCGTGTACGAGGTGCATCCATGAGCAGGTGGGGGAGACTCGCGGCGGTGGCCGCCGCGTGCGCGGCCGGTTGGCTGGGCACCCCGGCGGCGGCGCACGCGGCCGGACCGGCCACTACGACGCCGATCAGGCATTTCATCTATCTGATGCAGGGCGGCCGGACCTTCGACGACTACTTCGGCACCTATCCGGGCGCGGACGGCTTCCCGGCGGGCGCGTGCCAGTCCCTCGGGACCTCGGCGCAGCGCGCGGCGTGCGTCAAGCCGTATCCGCTGCACGGCCAGGCGGCGCCGACCCTGGCCGCGGGCAGCCGGCTGATCGCCAATCAGCTCGACGGCGGGAAGATGGACGCCTTCGTCTCGGCCTACGAACGCCAGGGCCGGGACGGCACCAGCGCGATGGGCTACTACGACCGGACCGACCTGCCGACCTCGTGGGCCGCGGCCGACCAGTACGTGCTGTTCGACCGGTTCTTCTCGGACGCCGCCTTCGGCACGGTCGCCAACCGCTCCTACTGGATCTCCGGAGCGCCCGCGGCGGACGGCGGGAACCGGATCCCGGCCGCGGGCCTCGGGAATCAGCCCACGATCTTCGACCGGCTGCAGGCGGCCGGCGTGAGCTGGAAGTTCTACGTCCAGGGCTACAATCCCGCGCACACCTTCCGCGCCCCGGCGGCCGGCCGTCTGGACGACCAGGCGACCCGGGTGCCCGTGCTGGACTATGCCCGCTTCCTCGACGATCCCCGGCTGCGCGGCCGCATCGTCGACCTGAGCCAGTACTACCGGGACCTGGCGGCCGGAACGCTGCCGGCCGTGGCCTACGTGGCGACCTCCGGCGCGGACGAACGCTCGGCCCGCTCGATCCCGGCCGGCCAGCGGCTGATCCAGACCATGATCAACCAGTTGATGGTGAGCAGTTCGTGGTCGTCCAGCGCCTTCTTCTGGTCCTACGAGCAGTCCGGCGGCTGGTACGACCAGGTCGTGCCGCCGCGGACGCCGACCGGCACGCTGGGGCTGCGGGTCCCCGCGCTGCTGGTGAGCCCGTACGCGCGGCGGGGGATGGTGGACCACGCGCAGACCGATCCGACCAGCGCGCTGCGGTTCATCGAGACCAACTGGCGGCTGCCTTCGCTGACCGCGCGGGACGCCGGAGCCGGCGACCTGACGAAGGCGTTCGACTTCACCGCCGCGCCGCGCAAGGCGAGACTGCTGCCGGGTTACGCGGCCCTGTCCGCCTCGACCGCGGCGGGCGCACCGGCCCGGACGCACGTGGCGAGCCGGCTCTACGGCGTGACGCTGGCGCTCTGCCTCGCGCTCGTGCTCGGCGTCGCGCTCTCGACCTGGTGGCGAACGCGGCGTGCGGACAAGTCGTCGCACGAGCAGTCGGCCGACGCCGCCGATGATGCCGATGATGCCGAGTCGCGGCCGACCGAACGAGCGGTGGGACCATGACGGCCCGTCAACCGCGCCGGGCGCGGTTCCTCGCGCTCGCTCTCGTGCCGGCCGCCGCGGTGCTCGGCGCGCTGCTGCTCGCGCTCGCCGCCTCGCCCGCGACCGCCGCGAGCAGCACGGCGAAGCCGACCTCGAGCGCGACCACGCACAAGGCATCCGTGCACGTCCATCACGCGACCGCGCCCCGTCGGCCGCATCCGAAGCGCAAGCCGTGGCCGGTCAGCGTGGTGCTGCGCACGGTGCCCCCGCTCGCCGGAGTCCGCTTCTCGGTGGACGGCGCGATCTTCACCACCGGCTCGGACGGCACGGTCGCCGTGACCAGGGAACACGACTTCACCCCGCACACCCTCGCCCTGCTCACCCCGCAGTTCGCGCTCAGCACGCGGCACTACGCCTTCGCCCGCTGGTCCGGTCAGCGCGATCCCGACCAGACCTACCGGACGGTGGTCACCGGGCTGCCGTGGCGGGCGGGCTACGTGATCACCGCCGCGTTCACCGAGCAGTGCCCGGTCACCCCCTCCTTCACCGACCAGCACGGCAGGCCGATCGACCCGGCGCTGCTGGCCTCGGCCACCGTGAAGAGCGACACCGGCCAGGTCAGCGCCCTGCCGGTGCGCGGCACCGCGTGGCTCACCTGCACGGTCGCGGTCTACGGCAACGGCGCGCTGACCACGCGGCCGGTCGTCTACCGGCTGCAGACGCTGCTGACCTCGGCCACGAACATCGTCGACTCCGGGCGCCAGGCGTTCAACCCGGCCACCGTCCCGAAGCCGATCTTCGTCGGCTACTTCTACGACCTGACCGTCACCGCGCACGACGCCCTGTTCGGCGGAAGCTCGGGCGGCACGGTCACGGTGGTCGGCGCGAGCGGAGTCCGCTACCGGCTGGGCTTCGACGACTCGCACACCGCGGTCTTCCGCCACCTGCCGCGCGGCGACTACACCGTGAGCGTGGCCGGCGGCGGCATCGGCCTGTCCAAGACCGTGCGACTCTCCCGCGACACCGGCACCGACCTTCAGGTGGTCAGCGCCGGGGACGTCGGAACCGGAGCGGGCGGCGGGGCCGCGGCGGCCCTGACCCTGCCGCTGCTGGCCCGTCATCGACGCGACCGGCTCCGCCGCGTGCTGCGCCGCGGAAAGGTGGAACCCACATGAAGCCCGCACGCCGTTCCAGAATCCTGATCATGCTGCTCGGCGCCCTCACCCTGCTCGGCGTCTGCGGCGTGGCCGCCGGGTTCGCCGCCCAGGACGACGGCGCGAACCGCACGGCGACGAGCACCGCCGACGCCCCGAACGCCGGCGCCGCCACGGCCGCGGGGGGCTCAGCCGGGCCGTCCACCGCCCTGCCGCTGTTCGCGTACTACTACATCTGGTTCTCGCCGTCCTCCTGGCAGCGCGCGAAGATCGACACGCCGCAGCTCGGCGACTACTCCAGCGACGACCCGAACGTGCTGCGCCAGCACATCGAGTGGGCGAAGTCGGCCGGGATCCAGGGCTTCATCGTCAGCTGGAAGGACACCGCGACCAACGACCGGAGGCTCAGGCTGCTGATGCAGATCGCCAAGCAGGAGGACTTCAAGCTGGCGATGATCTACCAGGGTCTCGACTTCCACCGCAAGCCGCTGCCGCCGTCCCGGGTCGCCGCCGACCTGCGCACCTTCCGGGACCAGTACGCGGGCGATCCGGTGTTCTACCGGATCGGCGGCAAGGCGCTGACGATCTGGAGCGGGACCTGGGCCTTCACCAGGAACCAGGTCGCCGCCGTGACCGCGCCGGTCCGCGGCGGTCTGCTGGTGCTCTCCACCGAGAAGAGCGTGCAGGGCTACCACCGGATCAGCGCCTACACCGACGGGGACGCGTACTACTGGTCCTCGGTCGATCCGCAGACCAACACCAACTACTCGACGAAGCTCAAGGCGATGGCCGCGGCCGTGCACAAGGACGGCAAGTACTGGATCGCCCCCTTCGCCCCGGGCTTCGACGCGCGCCTCGTCGGCGGCACCAAGTCGATCAGCCGCGCGGACGGCCAGACGCTGCGCGCCGAGTACTCGGCCGCGCTCTCCTCGTCCCCCGACGTCCTCGGCCTGATCAGCTGGAACGAATTCAGCGAGAACTCGTACATCGAGCCCTCAAAGAAATACGGGTCCTTATACCTCAACACGGTGCGCGAGCTGCGCGGCGCGACGCTGCCGGACAACGCCGCGACCCAGGACTCCAGCTCGACCGGCGCCGCCGCGGCCGGCTACTGGCCCAACCTGCTGCGCCTCGGCGGGTTCGGCCTCACCCTGTGCGGCGGACTCGGCCTGCTGGCCGCGGTGCGCGCACCGCGCCGCCGCGAGGATCCGGAGGAACGGCCGCCCAGGGCCGGCGGCAGCCTGGCGGGCGCGGCGGGCAGCAGGACCCGGACGGACTGACCGGCCGGCAGACCTCGGGAAGGAGAGGACCATGGGTTCGACGGCGAGTCACAGGAGATCCGTCCGGCGCCGGATCGGCGCGGCGGTGTTCGCGTCGGCAGTGGCGCAGGGCGTGGCGCTCGGGTTTCCCGCCGCCGCGCACGCAGCCCTGGCCGGGGAGTCGAGCCAGCTGACCCGGGCGCCGTACCTCTCCGACCTGAACACGGACTCGGTCACGGTCAGCTGGGGTACCACCGCGCAGAGCCGGGGCACCGTGAAGTACGGTCCGCCGGGGAACTGCACGGCGAACTCCGTCGTGTCCGCCAAGCTGGGTTCGCCGATCACGGTCAACGGCGTGACCGAGTATCAGAACTCGACCACGATCCCCGGTCTCTCGGCGAACACGGCCTACTGCTACCGGATCTTCACCGGCGGCACGAGCCCGGTCGACCTGCTCGGCACGATCCCCTCGCCGCAGTTCACGACGCTGCTGGCGGCGGGCGACGGCCAGTCGTTCACCTTCGGCGTGATGGGCGACTGGGGCGACACCACGGACAGCGGCGTCGACGACGGCTCGCTCAACGGCAACCAGGCCGGAGTGGACGCGCAGATCGCGCAGAGCGGGGTGCGGTTCCTGCTCTCGGCCGGCGACGTGGCGTATCAGGGCGGCACCGCGACGAACTACGGCGACCTGTACCAGACCGGGGTGGACGTCAGCGCCGTGTTCGGCCCGTCGTACTGGGCGACGCCCGGCATGAGCGTCCCGGTGTACACCGCCCTGGGCAACCACGGACTGAACACGACCGACCTGTTCTACTGGCCCCAGGCCAACATCGCCGCGAACGGGATGTACGCGGTGACGGCCTATCCGTCGATCGACGGCTCGAATCCGATCAGCTACCCGACCAGCTACTACGCCTTCACCACCGGATCAGTGCGCTTCTACGTCCTCGACGCGGCGTGGGGCAACTCCAACGTGGGCACCGCGGACGGCGGAGCCTGCGGCTCGCACTGCGCGATCTACCAGGTGGACCACGACGCGCACTGGACCACGTCCTCCACCGAGTACCAGTGGCTGGCCGCCGATCTGGCCGCGCATCCCGGCGGCGTGAAGATCGCGGTCTTCCACTTCCCGCTGCGCTCCGACGACGCCACCGAGCCGAACGACGCGTACCTGGACGCGGGTCCGGGCACCAGCGGATCGCTCGAGCAGCTCCTGAAGGACGGCGGCGTCCAGCTCGTCTTCAACGGGCACGCGCACGACTATCAGCGCAACGTCGCGCCGCCTTACGGGGTGGTCAGCTACACGTCCGGCGGTGGCGGCGGTTCGGCCAGCGCGATCGGCGGGCACGGCTGCGCCTCCACCGACGCCTACGCGATCGGCTGGTCCTACAGCAAGGCCAAGGGCGACGCCTGCGGAGCCGCGACGGCGGTGAGCGCCGACTCGCACGTCTACCACTTCCTGAAGGTCTCGGTCAGCGGCAGCGTCGTGACCGTCACGCCGATCGACTCGACCGGAGCGGTGTTCGACCAGTACAGCTACAACCTGTCGGCGGACTCGACCGCGCCGACCGCGCCCGGCACCCCGACGATCGCCGCGACGAGCTCCAAGGCCACGCTGACCTGGACCGCGGCCACCGACAACGTGCAACTGGGCGCGTACGACGTCTATCGGGACGGCGCCTACCTGGCCACCGTCCCGCCCGCCTCGCTCGGTTACGTCGACACCGCGCGGGGCGGCACCGCGCACGCCTACTACGTCGTCGCCCGGGATCTGGCCGGCAACACCACCGCCTCCGCGACGGCGAGCGGGTGACGCTGACGTCCCGTCACGGTGGCGGTAAACTGTACGGACGCGTTGGGCCGGCGCGGGTGGAGCGCCGGCCGGGGGTGAGACTGGGGAGGGGCCCGTGTCCGATCAGTGGGGACAACCGCAGAATCCTTATGGCGGCGGACCGCAGGGGCCGTACGGCCAGCCGCAGCAGCCGCAGGGCCCGTACTACGGCCAGCCGGTGCAGCAGCCGCAGGGGCCGTACGGCCAGCAGCCGCAGCCGGGACCCTACGGTCCCGCGCAGCCGCAGAGCCCCTACGGCCTGCCGCCGACCCAGCCGATGCAGCAGCCGCCGTTCCCGCAGCAGCCGCAGAATCCGTACGACCCGTACGGGCAACAGCAGCCGGGCTACGGCTTCCCGCAGCAGCCGGGCGCGCCGGCCGACCCGAAGAAGAAGCAGAACATGATCATCAGCGGCGCGGTGGTCGGCGTGCTGGTCATCGCGGCGGTGGCGTTCTTCGCCCTGAAGGGGAACGGCTCGAACTCCGGCGGCGGAGGCGGCGCCGGCGGCACCGGGACGGTCACGAACGCGGGTTCGCAGACGCAGACGCAGTCGTGCGCCTCGTGGAAGACCGAGCAGGACACGATGAACAATCAGAACCCGAACACCGAGTCGGACATGGTCGCGCTGCTCGCGCAGGACGTGCCGGCGATGCAGGCGATATCGACGAAGGCCGCGGCGGGTTCGTTCAAGACGGACATGTCTAAGGTCGTCGGCGACTTCAGCGAGCTCTACACCTACCTGCAGGCGAACCCGAACCTCGACACGTCCACCAGCACGCCGCCCGCCGAGTTCGTCACGATCGACGAGGCGATCACGACGGACACCTCGGCGCTGGACTCGCTCTGCGGCTTGCCGGACGCGGGGGACTCGACCGACTCCGGCAGCGGCTCCGGATTCTAGGCCGCGGCAGGACCCGCTACGCCACGACGCGCAGACCGTGCCTGCGCTCGTGCTCGGAGACCAGCGCCTCCAGCCGCTGCCGCGTGTCGGTCTCGGCGAGCGGGGTGTGCATCACGATCGTCAGGTCCGGCCACTCCGGCACGCGCAGCTGGGTGGACTCGAAGTGCAGCTCGCCGGCCTGCGGGTGCGTGTAGAACTTCAGGTTCGTGCCCGCGGCCTGCACCTCGTGCAGGTTCCAGACCTCCGCGAAACGCTCGCTGGACTCCAGCAGCCGGTGCACGATCTCCGCGAAGCCGGGGTCGCCGGGATGGTTGGTCATCTCGGCGCGGTACTGGGCCACGACGCGCCGGGTGATCTCGTCCGCGTCTGGATACGCGGTGTATTGCCGGTTCTCGAAGAAGTCGACCAGGCAGTTCATCCCGACCATGTCGAAGCCGAAGACGAGCTGCGCCGAGGTGTTCATCGCGGTGATGTTCCAGTAGCGGTCCACGATGTGGCCGGGGTTGGGCAGCCACGCGTCGATCATCCGCTTGAGCGCCAGGCAGCATTCGTCCCGGCCGAGGTTCGGGCTGGTGCGCAGCGGCGGCGGGGTGAGGCCGGCGAGCGCGTAGAGGTGCTGCCGCTCGGGCTCGGTCAGCCGGAGCACCTTGCCGATCGCGTCGAGCACCTGGCCGGAGACGGTGATGTCGCGGCCCTGTTCGAGCCACTGGTACCAGGAGACGCCCACCCCGGCGAGCACCGCCACCTCCTCGCGGCGCAGGCCCGGCGTGCGGCGGCGGCCGGCGCCGAGCGGCATGCCCGCGTCCTCCGGCGAGATCCGGGCGCGGCGGCTGGTCAGGAAGTCGCGCAGTTCGGCACGGCGGCGTGATTCCCGGCCGCCCTGCACGTCCAAGGTCGTCGTCATCTGGCAGAGCCCTTCCCCCGAAGCTGGTGGTGCCGACACCACCATAAGCGCACTCTCGGGACAAGGCATTCCCCGGCCGCAGGCTGGAGCCATGACCGAAATCCTCGACAGTGCACCGGCGGCGGCCGCCGTCCCCGCCACGGATCCCGCCCCGAGCCCCGCGCCGACCGCGCGCCTGGACGGCCGGGCCAAGCTCGTGCTGCTCGTGCTGTGCGCCGCGAACTTCCTCGTCGGCATCGACTTCTCCATCCTCAACATCGCCCTCCCGGCCATCGGCACCGACCTGCACCTCGGCGAGGCGAACCTGCAGTGGGTGGCCACCGCGTTCGCGCTGCCGTCCGGCGGACTGCTGCTGCTGTTCGGCCGCACCGGCGACCTGATCGGGCGGCGCCGGGTGTTCCTGGCCGGGGTCGCCCTGTTCACGCTCGCGTCCGTGCTCACGATGCTCGCCTGGGACCCGGCCGCGCTGCTGGTCGGCCGGGCGCTGCAGGGCGTCGGCGCGGCGGGCGTCGTGCCCACCGGCATGGCGCTACTGACCACGTCGTTCCCCGAGGGCCACGCCCGGGACCGCGCGCTGGGCATCGCCGGTTCGGTGATGGCGACCGGGTTCACCGTCGGCACGCTGCTCGGCGGCGTGCTCACCGACATGCTGAACTGGCGCTTCACGATGGTGCTGCCGATCGCGCTCGGCATCTTCGTGCTCATTGCCACGCCGCTGCTGGTCCGGGAGAGCCGCAACGAGCACCATTCGCGGCTCGACCTGCCGGGCGCGGCGACCGTCACCGGCGGCCTGCTCGCGCTGATCTACGCGCTGACCACGGCGGCGCAGGAGGGCTGGGGACGGGCGAACGTGCTCGGCACGCTGATCGCCGGAGTGCTGCTGCTCACGGCCTTCGTCGCGGTCGAGGCGCGCAGCTCGCACCCGCTCGTCTCGCTCACGGTGCTGCGCCGCCGCACGGTGGCGCTGGGCAACATCGGCGGGCTGCTCGCGTTCGCCACCGGCAGCGCGATCGTGTTCATCGGCATGCTGTTCCTGCAGCAGATCAACGGCCTCAGCCCGCTGCGCGCCGGCCTGGTCTTCGGCTGGCTCGGCGTGGTCGCGGCGATCTCCGGCAACGTGGCGCCGCGGGTGATCGGCCGCTACGGCTCCCGCCCGGTGCTGGTCGCGGGCCTGCTCGCGCAGGGCGCGGGCTCGGTGCTGATCGCGACGATGACCCGCGGTGACAGTGTGCTGATCCTGCTGATCGCGGGCGTGATCTGGGTCTACGGCAACCTGCACGCGATCGTGGCGTTCAACGTGACCGCGACCTCGGGGCTGTCCAACGAGGAGCAGGGCCTGGCGACCGGCCTGGCGACGACCACGCAGCAGGTGGCGCTGACCGTCGGCATCCCGATCCTGAGCGCGATCGCCTCGACCCGGCAGAACAGCCTGCTGCACGCCGGCCGCTCCGCCCAGGACGCGCTGATCGGCGGCTTCCACCTGGCCATGTGGGTGGACGCGGTGATCCTGCTGCTCGGCACGGCGCTGGTCGCGGCCGGCCTGCTGCGGCGCGAGCGCGCCTGACGGCGGGGACCAGGGCACCGCAACGAGGCGAGGCTCGGTCACGCGGTAGGAGCAGGCGGTCCCGCCCACGGTCGGCGGCCCGCGGTAACACCCGGCGGCCCCGCGCGGATATTTCGCGCGGGGCCGCATCCTGCCGCCTCCTACTACTTGCGAACTCTTTGCAAGTGCGGCCAGAATGCACAAGAGATCGCCCGCCGCCGAGGACCGAGGACCCGCCGTGACCCTGTCGAGCCCCGTCGCCCTGTCCGCCGAGCCCGGTCGGCTCGGCCGTGTCCGGGCGCTGCTCACCCCGGCCGAGTGGCGCCGCACGCTGCTGATGTTCGGCTTCATCGCGCTGCTGCACGTCGTCGGCTTCGGCATCTACGTCTTCCTCGTCGTCCCGCAGCACTACAAGGGGCTCGGCATCGGCGTCGCCGTGCTCGCCTACACGCTCGGGATGCGGCACGCCTTCGACGCCGACCACATCTCCGCGATCGACAACACCACCCGCAAGCTGATGCACGACGGGCAGCGGCCGCTCAGCGTCGGCTTCTTCTTCTCGCTCGGGCACTCCACGATCGTCGTCGCGATCGGCGCCGGGATCGTGGTGGCCGAGAAGGCGGTGTTCGGCGCGGTCTCCAACCCGAACTCGACGCTGGAGCAGTTCGGCGGCGTGTTCGGCACGACCGTCTCCGCGAGCTTCCTGTTCCTGATCGCGGCGCTCAACCTCGTCATCCTCGGCGGGATCGTGAAGGTCTGGCGCTCGATGCGGCGCGGCGAGTTCGACGAGGCCGCGCTCGAGGAGCAGCTGCAGAACCGCGGCCTGATGTCCCGCTTCTTCGGCCGCTGGATGCGCGCGATCCGCAAGCCCTGGCAGATCTACCCGGTCGGCGTCGTGTTCGGCCTCGGCTTCGACACCGCCACCGAGGTCGCGCTGCTGGCCACGACGGCGCTGCTGGCCAGCCAGCACGTGGCCTGGTACGCGATCGTGGCGCTGCCGATCCTGTTCACCGCCGGGATGACCCTGCTGGACACGATCGACGGCTGCTTCATGAACCTGGCGTACGGCTGGGCGTTCCTGAACCCGGTGCGCAAGGTCTACTACAACCTCACCATCACCGGCCTGTCCATCGGCATCTGCGTGTTCATCGGCGGCATCGAGGTGCTCGGGCTGCTGGCCAGCGAGCTGCACCTGTCCGGCGGCTTCTGGGACGCGATGTCGGCCTTCGACATCAACAAGGCCGGATTCTTCATCGTGGGGCTGTTCGTGCTGACCTGGCTCGCCGCGATGGCGATCTGGCGCTTCGGCCGCATCGAGGAGAAGTGGACGGCGGGCCTCCAGGTCACCGACCGTTGAATTGTTGCTCGGAAGTCGTTAAGAATGGCCTCCTAGCGTGCCAGGGGCGCCGCAACCGTACAGGTGGGCACGGCGTCTCCAATACGACCGCGTTTCGTGGGCCGCGCGGCGTGGTCGTCCAGTTCCTCGACACAAGGGGGTCGCGAATCCCATGTCCATGATGGGCGAGTCCATAGCCGCACCGGCCGCGGCCGACGAGCGTGCGCTGGTGCCGTACGACGGCATCCAGATCACCGACGAGCAGCGCGCGGACTTCGACCGCGACGGCTACTTCATCATCCGGGACGCGATCCCGGCCGAGCTGCTCGAGCGGCTCATCGAGGCCCAGGACCGGGTGTACGCGCAGCAGAAGGCCGAGGGCCTGCTGCACCCGAAGGACCAGAGTATGCACCTGATGGGCTTCCTGCACCGGGACAAGGTCTTCCTGGAGCTGCTGGAGCTGCCCACGGTCTTCCCGCTGGTGTGGGGCATCCTCGGCTGGAACATCCACGCGTACCACCACCACATCGACATCCACCCGGGCGTGCCCGCGGACACCCGCAAGACGTGGCGCTGGCACCAGGACGGCGGCCGGCAGAACCTGGAGATCGAGACGGAGCCGGTCCGCCCGCTGCTGTCCATCCGCACGGCGTTCTACCTCTCCGACCTCTCGGAGCCGGGCCGCGGCAACTTCATGACGATCCCCGGCTCGCACAAGACCAGCCGGCTGCACCGGCCCGAGGACCTGAGCCTCGACTTCGAGCAGCCCGAGGGCGCCGTCGAGGTCTGCGCGAACCAGGGCGACGTGGTGCTGTTCGACCGCCGCCTCTACCACGGCCGCTCGGACAACTACTCCGACATCGACCGGCGCTGCCTGTTCATCGGCTGGACGTACCGCTGGATCGCCCCGCACGAGGACCGCGTGATCACGCCGGAGCACCCGTGGTGGAACGACCTCACCCCGATCCAGCAGCAGCTGCTCGGCGGCGGCAAGGACGCGCTGTCCTACTGGGGCATCGGCGACAAGTTCCCGCTGCGCGACTACCTGCGCGAGCGCGGCCTGCTCGACATGAAGGTCAACAACAACCGCTGAGGTCGACAACCGCCGAACGCGGCCACACGAGCGAACAGGGGCGTGTCGGGGCATCAGTGCTCCGATACGCCCTTGTGCGCGCCGCCGCGGCCCGTACAGGGTGTTGAGGGACGGCTCCCCGATCTTCGCAAGGCGGTGCGTTCATGTCCCTGCTGCCCGATGCCGACCGGATCGAGACGGACATAGCGGTGGTCGGGGGCGGGGCGGCCGGCTGCGTGCTGGCCGCGCGGCTGTCCGAGCGGCCGGGGACGCGCGTCCTGCTGATCGAGGCCGGGCCCGACTACCCGAATCCCGAGGCGCTGCCCCCGGAACTGCGCACCGGCTGGCGTTCGGCGGGCACCCACGACTGGGGCTACACGGACGAGGCGACCGGCGGCGTCGTGGCCCGCGCGAAGGTCGTCGGCGGCTGCAGCGCCACCAACGGCACGATCGCGCTGCGCGGCGCCCCGGCCGACTACGACGGCTGGGCGCGGCTCGGCAATCCCGGCTGGTCCTTCGCCGACGTGCTGCCGGACTTCCGCAGGCTGGAGAACGACCTCGACTTCGCCGACGACTGGCACGGGCAGCACGGCCCGATCCCGATCCGCCGCTACGAGCCCAAGGAACTGACCCCGGTCAACGCCGCCGCGTACGAGGCCATGCTCGAGGCCGGATTCCCCGAGGTCGTCGACCACAACCGGCCGGGCGCCGTCGGCGTGGGCGCGGCCCCGGTGAACACGATCGGCGGCGTACGCATGAGCGCCGCGGCCACCTACCTCGCCGCCGCCCGCGACCGCGAGAACCTCACCGTCCTGCCCGACGCCCTCGTCGACAGGATCCTCATCGAACAAGGCCGGGCGGTAGGCGTGAAGCTGGCCGACTCCCGCGTGATCCGCGCCGGCCGAGTCGTCCTCGCGGCGGGCACGTACGGCTCACCCGCCATCCTCCTGCGCTCCGGCATCGGCCCGGCCCACGACCTCGCCGTACTCGGCCTGCCCTGCCGCTCGCACCTGCCCGGCGTCGGCGCGAACCTGCAGGAGCACCCCGGCATCTCGGTGATCTGGCCCGCCGCCACGGAGTTCCCGGACGGCCCCAGGTTCCAGGTCGTCGCCACCCGCACCGACTCCGACGGCACCGACGACGCCCCCTGGCTGCAGCACGTGCCCGCCGCCACCCCGAACCTCTTCTGGATCTCCGCCACCGTGATGCGGCCCCGCTCCCGAGGCAGACTGCGCCTGGCGTCCCTCGATCCGGAAGCCGCGCCCAGAATCAGGATCAACCTCCTCCAGGACCCCGCCGACCTGGCCGCCATGATCCGCGGCGTACGCTCCGCCCGCCAGATCGCCGCCCTCAGCCCCCTGCGCGAACTCGCCGCCGGCCCCGAACACTGGCTCGGCGCCGACCTCGACGAGGGCGCCGACCTGGTAGACGCCGTCCGCCGCTCCGTCTGGACCTACCACCACGCCTGCGGCACCTGCGCCATGGGCCCCGACCCCGACCAGGGCGCCGTCGTGAGCGCCCAAGGCCAGGTCTACGGCGTCCCCAACCTCTGGATCGCCGACGCCTCCATCATGCCGGTCATCCCCAGCGGCAACATCCACCTCCCCACCCTCATGCTCGCCGAGCACCTGGTGCCGAGCATCGCCGCGGGCTGAGCGTTACATCGTCGGCCCTACCTACGTCGTCGAATACGTGGCTGTAGGTGTCGCCGTGCAGGTCGCGCCGTCATCCTGCGGTTCCGTGTTCGCCCCTACCTTCGCCGCCGTCACTGCGCTCGTTCCTCGCTCCGCGTCGGCGGCTACGTCCGGGCCGATTACTTACCCCGCCCACCCGCCCCAAGCCTTCGGCCCGCTACCTACACTCCCTCGTCGCTGGCGCTCCTCGGTCGCTACGTCCGCGAGCCTGCGGCGCTTCTCGCACGCGCGCATTCCTCTCGCTCACCCCCGTGAACACTCGGTGAATATCCGAGACATCGGCAGGAATTCGCATTCCTGCTCATAGAACTTGTCGCCGATTCACGAATCGGCGCGGCCGATTGGGCACTGTGCGCCAAAGCGTCTGCGCACGTCGGTGGTTACCGTCCTTGGCGCTGGATTATGCGACCCACCGCTGACAGCGTATGACGGAAGGCTTCAATCCTGATGTCCAGAAACGATTATTCACCTCATTCATACTCGCCGGGCGGGCGGCATCGGCGTAGCTCGGTGTACGCTCGGGCGGCGCGGAAGGCGTTGCTGGTCGCGGCGATCGGCGCGCTCGGGGTCATCCACCTGACGGGGACGAGCCTCGCGAACTCCTCGCTCGCGGCGAAGTCGAGTGCGGAGGGGCTGAGATCCTCGGGCAACGTCGGGTCCATCTCGGTCGGCGTCGACGGGACGCAGGGATCCCTCGGCGTCGGCGACGACGGTTCGTCCTCGGCCGGGGTCAAGGGCGCCGGGTCGAGTGCGGGCAGTGCGGGCGTCAACGGCAGCGCCGCCGTGAGTGGCACGGTCGGAAAGGGCGTCGGCGGCACCGTATCCGGGTCTGTGGGCACCGGAGCGGACTCGACGTCGTCCTCGAACACGTCCGCGGGCTCGAGTTCGGGCTCCACCGACGCCGCGGGGTCGGAAGGTGCCGGTTCGATCGGCGCGTCCGCCTCGGGCAAGGCCGGGAAGACCGGCGTCAGCGGCACGGCGGAGGGCTCGCTCGGTGTCGGCGACGGCGCCTCGGCCGGGTCGAGCACCAGATCCGGTCCGTCGGGAAGCGACACGGGGTCGAGCACCACGTCCGGGACCGCCGGTTCGGTGTCGGTCGGTGCGAACGGCGCCGCTCCGCTCGGGCTCGGCAGCGTCGCCTCGGGCAGCGTGGCGGTCTCGGGCGCGGCCGGTTCGGACCCGAGTTCGTCCGCGATCTCCTCGTCCACCAACAGTTCCGGCACCGCCGCCGCCACCGGCCAGACCGGCTCGGTGTCCGGCAGCGCGTCGCTGTCCGGCATCTCCACGAACGACGGCTGGGGCTCGGTCAGCGGCGACGCCTCCGCGTCCACGGCCGTCGGCAGCGGCACCGCGAACGCGAGCAGCGGCAACGGCGGCATGAACAACGCGGCCTCCAGCAGCAGCCAGACCGGCACGTCGAGCGCGGCGTCGGGCGGCGTGGACGTCGGCGACGGCCTGGCCGGATTCGGCGTGTCCTCCTCGAGTTCGAGCGGCGGCACCGCGTCGTCCGGCATGTCAGCGGGGGACAGCAGCACCGGCAGCAGCGCGACGGCCGGCCCGGGTCAGACGGCCACATCCACCACGTGGGGCGGCCACGTCGGCAGCTGGGGCTACACCAGCACCAGCACCTCGGTGACCAACGACACCCCGGCGCCGGACCAGGACTCGAGCATGCCCGCCGTGGACGCCATGGGTGACCCGACGGGCTACAGCATGAGCGACACCGACAACAGCACGAGTACAAGTACGAGCACGGCGCCTGAGGGTTCGACGACGTCCACGACTCCGGACACGTCCACCTCGACCACGCCGGATACGAGCACGAGCACGCCGGATACGAGCACGTCCACCGATCCCTCGGCCACGTCGAGCGATGACGACGGCACCTCGGCGACTTCCAGCGACGACGGCACCTCCGCCTCCGGTGACAACGGCGACGGCAGCGGTGACGACGGGAGCGACGGCGGCGATGGTGGCTACGGCGGCGGGGATGGCGGTGACGGCGGCGGCGATGGTGGTGGTGACGGTGGCGGCGGCGACTGAACCACCTGAACCGACTGAATCCGCTCTCTGAGACCTGAGACCTGAGACCGGAGACCTGATACCGAGGTGCGGGCGCCCCGTCCGGCGTCCGCACCTCAGTCTTTCTCCAGAGACTCCCTCAGCTGAGCGGGTCCGGGAGGTAGTCGCTGCTCGGCAGGGGCTTGACGTAGCCGAGGAACTCCAGGGACTGCTTGCCCAGCGCGCGATATCCGGCGGCGGTCAGCAGCTTCCGGAGGGTCTGCTGGCCGGGCTCGGCCACGGCGTAGAGGCGGGCGTAACCCGACCGCTCGGCGAGGAACTCGAGTTGGCCCAGGACGCGGTGGGCCAGGCCGTTGCGGCGCAGTTCGGGGCGGGTCCACAGTTGCGCGAGTTCCGCGGTGGTGGAGTCGTATCTGCGGTACGCGCCGCCGGCCGCGGGGGTGCCGTCCGGCTGTCTCAGGCCGATCCACGCGCCGCCGAGCCAGGTCTCGTACTCGCGCGGGTCGGACTCCAGGTACTTGGCGGCCGCGGCGCCGCCGCGGGCGGACTCCTCGGCCAGGAAGGACGCCGCCAGTTCCACCGCGAGGGGGTCGCCCGCCTCGAGATGGACGAGGTCGGCGGTGGCTATCAGGGCGGCTGCGGGCACGGTCATCGTGCTCATGTCGGTATTCACCTCTGAGGGAAAGGAAGAAGAAACCTGCGTGGGCTGTCAGAGGTGGCAGCGACACGAGGAGGACCACACGCGACCGAAGTCGATGTGGTCGCGCGTGACCAACGCTACGTCTCCCACGCCGCGAATGGTCATGGATCAATAGGTATCAGGGTTCGCCGGGTAAGGCAATCGTCACGCGGCGTTGACCATGAAGCCCGCGGCGTACTCGAGATACGCCCACAGCTCCGCGCGATCCGCCTCGCGCAAATCCGCGCCCTCGACGGCGACGCGCATGTGCTTGAGCCAGCGGTCGCGGGCGGCGGCGTCGATGTGGAAGCCTGCGTGCCGCATCCGCAGCCTCGGGTGGCCGCGCTCCTGCGAGTACGTGTTCGGGCCGCCCCAGTACTGGATCAGGAACAGTGCCAGGCGCTCCTCGGCCGGGCCGAGGTCCTCCTCCGGATACAGCGCGCGCAGTTCCGGATCCTCGGCGACGCCCTCGTAGAAGGCGTGCACGATCCGGCGGAACGGCTCCTCGCCGATCCGCTCGAACAGCGACTTGTCCGCCTCGTCCGACTTCGAGATCGCGACCACGCGCGTCCTTCCGCTCCACCGTCACTCCACCGGCCTACCCGCCCATTGTCGCATCCGGCGCGGAGTCAGTTGCCGGAGTCGGTCACCGGAGCCGGTTACTTGAGCCAGCCGCGTTCGTGCGCCTGCCAGCCGAGTTGCAGCCGGGTGCTCACCTCGGCCAGTTCCATCATGTGCGCGACCCGCCGCTGCACGGTGCGCAGGCCGAGGCCGAGCTGCTTGGCGATCGCCGCGTCGGTGGCGCCGACCAGCAGCAGCGAGAGGATGCGCAGGTCGAGCGGGGTGGGCAGCGCGTGCCGCGGCTCGTCCACGGCGATCGACTCGTCGCCGTTCTTGTGCACCGGAAGGGCCCGCTGCCAGACCGACTCGAACAGCCCGAGCATCGCGTTGACCAGGCCGGGGGCCCGCGAGATGAGCGCCATCGGCCCCTCGTCGGCGGACTTCTCGGCGCTGCCGGGCAGGCTCAGCGGCAGCATCACGGTGTTCCGGTCGGCGATGACCAGCTTCGTCGGCACGGTCTCCACGACGCGCAGTTGCTCGCTCATCGGCACGTCGGCGGACAGGCTCTGCCCGGACTGCGGCCCGTCAAGCCCCGCGCGCTCCATGACGACCCGGTAGCGCACGCCGCGCCGCACGGCCGCCGACTCGGCCTCGCCCTCGCAGGTGGCCGGGATCTCCACCTGCGCCTGGACCAGTGCCAGCAGTTCGCTCTCCGCGTTGAGCTGGAGGTACTCGAGCCGCTGCAGCACCTGCTCGGCGCCGACGACCACCTGGACGAGTTCGTGCGCGTTCTGCGCGGAGGCCGCGTGGTACGCCTCGTCCAGGGCCGCCGCGGTCAGCTCGGCCTGGCCCAGCGCGTGCCGCTGCGCGGTGAGCAGGGCGCCGAGCGCCAGCTGCGGGGGAGCGGTCTGCACCAGGCCGACGGCGTCGCGCGTGGCCAGCGACTTCTCCTCGAGCGTCGCGACGGAGCCGGCCACCGCGTCGCGGGGCTGGCCGAGCCGCACCGCGAGGGCGTCCACGCTGCACGGTCCGGCCTGCACCAGTTCGCGGTAGACGCGCTCGGTGGATTCGTCGAGGCCGAGGATGCCGAGCACGTCGCTCCCTTCGGGTCTGGTCCAGTCGTCGGACGAGTAGGGCACCGCCGCCTATCATGACCGCTACCGACCGGTCTAGGCCAGTCCCGGCGTGCCGCGCCGACCGTTGCGGGCCTGGTCCCGGACGCTGGCACTCGGGTTGACCGAGTGCCAGGAAGCGGCATAATCTGCCGACTGGCACCCTCGACCCGAGAGTGCCAACGCGAACCCGTCCTCCTGGCACCCGCGACGACAGGATCCGGCCTGTTCGCCCTAGACACCGAACGTCTCCGAAGGAGAGGTCACGACCGTGGCTACCGTTGCCATCAAGCCGCTCGAGGACCGCGTGGTCGTCAAGCCGCTGGACGCCGAGCAGACCACCGCCTCCGGCCTGGTGATCCCGGACACCGCCAAGGAGAAGCCCCAGGAGGGCACCGTCCTGGCCGTCGGCCCGGGCCGGTTCGAGAACGGCAACCGCCTGCCCCTGGACGTCAAGGAAGGCGACGTCGTCCTGTACTCGAAGTACGGCGGCACCGAGGTCAAGTACAACGGCGAGGAGTACCTCGTCCTGTCGGCGCGCGACCTGCTCGCCGTC
>DATJIF010000054.1:0-2496 GCA_035493475.1 Actinospica sp. | reverse complement strand
CCTGTGCCCGCGGGCGCGCTGGCGCGGCTGAGTGCCGCGGCGGCCGACGCGGGCGTCGTCCTAGAGGAGGCGTAGATGCCGTCCCTGCCCTATACCCCGCCGGCGTACGGCACCAGCGACGTCCTGTTCGGGACCGGCATCCTGATGACCGCGCCGAACCCTTCGCCCGGCGTCGGCGCGACAGTGCCGTCCGACGCGAACCTGGGCGTCGGCTCGTCGTGGCTCGGCCTCGGCTGGAGCTACGTCGGCGCGACCGAGGCCGGCGTCACGCAGACGTACAACCCGAGCACGCAGAACATCAACATCGAGGAGCAGCCGACACCCGTCGGCGTCGCGGTCAACACGGCGGACCTGCAGTTCACGACCAACCTCAGCGAAGAGACGCTGGCCAACATCAACCTCGCCTACGGCAACAGCGGGACGATCGCGGTCACGGCGGCCGGGGCGGGGCAGCCCGGCAAGTCGGTGCTCACCCTGTCGACCACCTTCGCGACGCTGTCCGCGGCGCTGATCGCCCGCAACTCCTTCGGGTTCGCGACCGTGCTCTACATCCCGGTCGTCGTGTCGGCCGGGCAGGTGCAGACCGCGTTCCGCCGCGCCGCGCAGCAGCGGCTCTACCCGCTCACCCTCTCGGCGATCTGCCCGTTCAACTCCATCAGCTTCACCCAGCTGACCGCAGTCGCGACCTCTTAACCGTCAGGAGCACACGGAGACCACATGGCAGGTTTCAACGCCGAGGCGGTCGTCGAACCGCTGGACTACTCGTTCCGGCCCCACGTGGACAAGGCCGGGACCATCAAGGAGCCGACCGACCGGCAGATCGCGGCCTACCTCGCCGGGGTCAAGAAGCTGATCAAGGACTACCGGGGGCAGCTTCCCGACGACCTGATCGGCGGCAGCACCGACATGGCCGCGGTGCTGTCCGCCGTGGAAGACCTCGACGCGGAAGTCACCGTCAGGTTCAACGCCGACATGGCCGGGCTGTTCGCGGACCTGTGCTCCGGCGACCCGTCCAAAGACGACATCCTCGCCCTCCCGCCGCGCATCCGGGCCGTGTTCGCCCGCTGGCTGCAGCAGGAGGTGATGGCCCCGGAAGCCGCTCCCGGCGGTGGGAACGCGCAGGTGAAGACCCTGCGGTCCGTAGCCGCCGGGTAATCCTCTACGCCGTCCGCCGCTGGCTGCACTTCACGCCGGACGAATGGGACGCCCTGTCCTGGGACCTCCGCGAGACGTACCTCGACGGCCTGTCCGAGGAGGAGGACATCCCGTTCCGGATCCAGCAGGGCGGCGGCGGGGGCCGGGCGGGGGAGTCCGAGGGGCCGGCGGTCAGGCAGGTGGCCGCGGGGGTCGCGGTGATCGACCTGGACGCGATGAGGCAGGAGCTGGAGGCGAATCCGGCGGCAAGGCGGCGGTCATAGGGAGGCGGTGAGCGGTGCTACGCAGAGCGAGCGAGTTGGCGCGGGTGCTCCCCTCGCGACGCCAGTCGGGCGCAGGTCTTGCATTGTCGCTGCCCGTTATACCCGTAGGAGTTCTCCGGCGTAAGCTCATGACCCCACTTGCAGTGGGTCTTCCGGGCATTGATCGCGTGGAGCGACTTTCCGCGCGCCGTATTCACGCGCCCCGGTACAGCCTCCCAGTGCGCCGGATTCTGACATGCCCGGTGCAGGCATCCGGGCCCGCCAGGGCAGTCCGAACTGCGGTTGTGGCAGACGTGATCGACAGTCTCGCCCGGCTGAAGAGGGCGCACAAGTTGGCTGAAGCCGTATCGGTGAGCGCCTTTTGTGCCGCCGCGCTTTCCTTCATCAAACTGCCCATAGCCGTAAGGACTAACAGAACCCTTCCAAGGCCAGCATTCGTCAAGACCTCGCTGGTCAATGTAGGAGAGGTACCTGTCAAGACGTGTCATGTCGAGGCGGCGCAGGGGGCCACCTCGAATGCCGGTTCGCCTCAACTTGGCGTAATGGGCACCACACATTCCCTTAGCCCAAGTCGGTCGCTCACACTCACTGCAATTCGACACGTAACTATTTTAGTCCAATAACTGTTAATTCACAAACGAGAGGAGGTGAATACAGAACTTTGTTTGATGCTGGAGCAGTAGAGGCCAGACTTACTGTTGATACATCCGCCTTTAATCGCGACCTGGATGCCGCAGAGGCACGCGTTAAGCGCTTTGAATCTGAACGGCACGAGATCAAGATCGCGGCTGTCTTCGATTCAAGCTCGCTAAGCAAGGCCCGGCAGCAGTTCGCTCAGCTTGACCAGCAGATCAGCAAGGACGCGATGGCGCGCCTGCGGTCCAACCCGCAGGGTTCCGTTCTCGGCGCGCTGAACGCGCTGTTCTCCCCCCACCCGGTGACGGGCGCCCCGTCGGCGACGCAGGCGGCGCAGCAGGGCCTCCTCGGGAAGATCATCCAGGCGCCGGGCGGGGGCGGCACCACGGGGCCGCAGCAGGGCGGCCAGAACGTCGTGTCGCAGGTCCTCGGGGACACGACG
>DATJIF010000053.1:0-46174 GCA_035493475.1 Actinospica sp. | reverse complement strand
CCTGAGCGAGCGGCAGACGCTGCGGCACGTGATCCTGCCGCAGGCCGTGCGCAACGTGGTGCCGCCGCTGCTCAACGACTTCATCTCGCTGCAGAAGGACACCGCGCTGGTCGCGGTGCTCGGCCCGCTCGAGGCGCTGCGGGTGGCGCAGATCAACGCGGACTACGACTTCAACTACACCCCGTACCTCGCCGCGGCGCTGCTGTTCATCCTGGTGACGATCCCGCTGGCCAGGTACGCGGACTGGCTCCAGGCGAACGCGGTCCAGCGGCAGTGGGCGGAGGCTGGGCGATGAGCGCTCTTCTTCAGATCAGGAGCCTGCGGAAGTCGTACGGCGGCCGGGTGGTGCTGCGCTCGATCGACCTGGACGTCTCCGAGCACCAGGTGGTCTGCCTGATCGGCGGCTCCGGCTCGGGCAAGTCGACGCTGCTGCGCTGCGTGGACCTGCTCGACACCGTGGACGACGGCACGATCCACCTCGGCGGGACCGAGCTGACGGATCCCCGACTGAACGCGAACGCGGCGCGGCGGCGGATCGGCGTCGTGTTCCAGTCCTACAACCTCTTCCCGCACCTGAGCGTGCTGGACAATGTGACGCTGGCGCCGCGCAAGGCGCACCGGGTGCCGAACCGCGAGGCGGAGCAGCGCGCCATGGAGCTGCTGACCCGGCTCGGCCTCGGCGACAAGGCGCGGGACTATCCGGACCGGCTCTCCGGCGGCCAGCAGCAGCGCGTGGCGATCGCGCGGGCGCTGGCCACCGAGCCGGAACTGCTGCTGCTCGACGAGATCACCGCGGCGCTGGACCCGGAACTGGTCGGCGAGGTGCTGGACGTGGTCAGCGACCTGAAGCAGCGCGGCATGACGATCCTGATGGCGACGCACGAGATGGGCTTCGCGCGGCACGCCGCCGACCAGGTGTGCTTCCTGGAGGACGGCGTGATCCGCGAGCAGGGCAGCGCCGAGCAGGTCCTCGGCGATCCGCAGCACGCCTCGACGCAGCGGTTCCTCTCCCGGGTGCTCGAGCACCGGGAGCGTTAGCGCAGCGGGACGACCTGGCGCAGCCTGGCGTCCTGCGGGATCACCCCGAAGCGGCGCACGTAGGTGTCCCTGGCCTGGTTGAACTCGACCTTGCCGAGCACCTTCGGCAGCCACCAGCTGCGGTCCGGCCAGCGGTCGAATATGATCGGCAGGTCCTCGCCGTGCTGGTCGAGCAGGTCGTCCACCCGCGCGGAGCAGACGAACCACTCGCCGCCGGACTGCCAGGCGCGGGCCAGGATGCGCACGGCCTGGCGCGGCGCCTGGACGGTCACGAACTCCAGCGACTCGAGCTGGTGCACGTGGTCGGCGGGGCCCTGGTTCCAGAGCAGGTCGAACTGGTCGAGCACGAATCCGGCGAGCGGCGAGTCCAGCTCGGTGCTGTAGTGCGTGGCGCCGCCCGAACCGCGGCTGGCCGCGGGCGTGAATCCCGCGATCACGGTGTCGTCGACCTGGTAGACGCTGAAGCTCGGCGGCGAGTTGTGCAGCCTGACCTGCACCCGGTCGGCCGGCAGACCGCGGCGCACGGCCTGGTCGCGCAGCTCGGTGAGCCATCTGAGGTTCTGTTCGATGCGCGACTCGACGTGCGGTTCCGGGCCGTCCTCGGGGCGCTTGCGGGAGAACGACGTGCCCGGATACATCAGCAGGGCCTTGACGTGCGCGCCGTGGTCGAGCGCCTCGACCATCGCCTGGAACACCGGCCCGCCGAACTCGCTGCGGGTCGCGTCCTCGACCAGCAGCGTGGAGCAGCTGTCGAAGATGCGTATCTCCCGGCCGGCCACGCCGATCAGGCTGGTCAGGTGCACGGCCGGCAGTCCCTGGAAGGCGCGCAGCCGGCCGTCCTCGCTCTCGCTGCCGGTATCCTTGACGACCCGGTAGAAGCGGCGGTCGGCGCGCCGGATCGAGCGCGGGTAGCGGTCCTGCAACGCGTCCAGCAGCCAGTTGTGCACGCTCGTGCCGAAGGTGACCGGCACGGCGCGGTAGGCGGTGCTGGAGTCGTCGCCGAGCAGGAAGCGCGGCTCGTTCTGGTACTCGTAGACCCGGTCGATCCGGCTGGAGACCAGGTACAGGACGCTGTCGTGCTCGATGTGCCGCATCAGCATCGGCACGTCGCCGGGCTGCTCGGCGAAGCGCACCTTGACCAGCTCGTCGAGGCCGCGCGCCGAGTCCCAGAGCGTGTTGAAGCCGGTGAGCAGGTGCCGCCCGAGCTCGGTCTCGGCGCGCACCTCGACCTGCGGCGCGTCGTCCACCAGCAGGCTGTGCGGCACGATCGTGTACAGCAGCGAGGAGTCGGCGCCGTAGAGGATGAACGGGACCGGCGAGGAGTACAGCCGCAGCTCGACCCGCGCGCCGAGGTCGCCGAGCTCGCGCTGGATCCGCTGCGTCTGGGTGATCGTGCGGTTGATCATCCGGTCCAGGTCGAAGTCCGGGTGCACCTCGCGCAGCTGGGCGTCGCGGGCCCGGGAGGCGTCCGACGAGGGGTTCATCAGCAGCACCTTGACGTAGGCGCCGTTCATGGTCGCGCTGCGGATCGCGTCGAGCAGTTGGTCGTCCTCCTCGGCGTCGTCGCGGATCATCTTGCTCGCGGTGTCCAGGATCCGCACGACGTCCCGGGAGGCGGCGACCCGCGCCGTGAAGCGGGTGGAGCTCATGAACGGATGGGCCCTGATGCCGATCGCGGCGCTGCGGATGATCGGCTCGACCAGGAACAGGATCGTGAGACCGCCGAGCATGTCGCACGCGGCGTTGAGCAGGAAGTTCGGCAGGTAGCCGTTGCCGAAGCCGGTCATCGCGGCAAGCCCGGCGAGGGCGGCGACCAGGCCGCTGAGGACGATGAAAGCGAGCAGCTTCGGCCGCTTACCCCACCACGTGATCACCGGTCCGCCTTTCCCCTTGCGGTCATTGCAGCATGCGTACGTACGCCGCGACAAGGGCTGATGGCGGATCAGTCGGCCATTGCGCGCGGCTGCACGAACGACGTAACGTCCGCATCCGCCGGAGTTTCCCGGGTAGGCACCGATCATGGATCAGCACCCCGGACCGCGGTCGGTCGGCCCAGGCCTGCGCCGGGTGGCCGACTACGCGTGGCGGCTGCTGGTGCTCGGTGCGGCGGTGTACGTGCTCTTCCGCGTGCTGGTGCGCTTCGAGCTGGTGTTCATCGCCCTGTTCATCGCGCTGATCCTGACCTCGCTGCTGTGGCCGCCGGTGCGGCTGCTCTCCCGCCGGATGCCGCGGCCGCTCGCGCTGCTGCTCACCGGGCTCGGCAGCCTCGCGCTGCTCGGCGCGCTGGGCTGGCTGGTGGCCGACTCGGTCTCGAACGAGTCGAGCAGCCTGGCCAGCGAGTTCCGCGGCGGCGTGGACCAGATCCGCACGTGGCTGCAGGGCGCGCCGTTCCACGTCAAGGCCAGCACGCTGACGAACCTGCAGAGCAAGCTGACGACGTGGCTCTCGGAGCACCGTTCGACGCTGATCAACCAGGCGGTGAGCGAGGCCAGCCGGGTCGTGGACATCGTGACCGTGCTCGCGCTCTCGGTGTTCTGCGCGCTGTTCTTCACCAGTTCGGGCGACCGGATGTGGGCGTGGTTCGAGCTGCAACTGCCGCGCAGCTCACGCCAGACGTGGGCGCGCTGCGGGCTGACGGCCTGGCACACCTTCGCCGGGTACACGCGCGGAATCGTGCTGGTCGCGGCGGCGAACGCGGTGATGGTCGGGATCGCGCTGAACGTGCTGCGGGTGCCGCTGGTGCTGCCGCTCACGCTGCTGGAGTTCGTGCTGAGCTTCATCCCGCTGGTCGGCTCGCCGATCGCGATGGCCGTGGCCACGATCGTCGCGCTGGCCAGCCGGGGCGTGACCACGGCGATCGTCGTGCTGGTGCTGATCGTGGTGATCGGGCAGATCGAGGGGCACGTGCTGCAACCCTTCGTGATGGGCTGGGCGGTCCGGCTGCACCCGGTGGTCGTGGCGGTGTGCGTGATCGCCGGGACCTCGCTGGCCGGGCTGGCCGGGGCGGTGGTCGCGGTGCCGCTGGCCTCGATCGGCTGGGCGGTGTGGCGGGCGCTGCGCGAGATGCGGGAGCCGGATCCGGAGTTTGACGGTAGCCCGCACGGGTGAACCGCCTCGCGTGGGCCGCGGGACGACGGTCCAATGGTGAGGACGGAAGGAGCTACTCCATGAGTGTCCGTGTGGCAGTGATCTACTACAGCGCGACCGGCAACGTGCACACGCTCGCGTCGGCCCTGGCGGAGGGTGCCGAGAAGCAGGGGGCGCAGGTGCGACTGCGCCGGGTGCACGAGCTCGCCCCCGACACCGCGATCGACGGCAATCCCGCGTGGCGCGCGCACGTGGACGCGACCAAGGACTCCGTGGCCGAGGCGACCCTCGACGACCTCGAATGGGCGAACGCGTACGCCTTCGGCACTCCGACCCGCTTCGGCAACGTGACCTCGCAGCTCAAGCAGTTCCTCGACCTGACCGGCGGGCTGTGGCAGCAGGGCAAGCTGCAGGACAAGCCCGTGACCAGCTTCACGTCGTCCGCGAACCGGCACGGCGGCCAGGAGTCGACGATCCTGGCGCTGAACAACGTGTTCTACCACTGGGGCTGCCTGATCGTGCCGCCCGGATACACCGACCCGCTGCTCTACGCCTCGGGCGGCAACCCGTACGGCGTCAGCTGGCCGTCGGGCGGCGGCGAGGGGCCGGACGAGGCTACCCTCGAGGCAGCGCGCTACCAGGGCCGTCGCCTCGCCGACATCGCGGCGAAGCTGAACGGCGCGTAGCCCGGAACGGCCCTACCGAGGAGGTCGAGGACATGGCGGACGCGAACGCGAGCATCCACCGGCGCATCAACGAGCTGATCGACGAGGAGCACCGCCTGCGCGGCGGCGAGCAGTCCGAGCTGGACGACGCCGAGCGCCGACGCCGCCTCGCCGAGCTCGAGATGCAGCTCGACCAGGCCTGGGACCTGCTGCGCCAGCGCCAGGCCCGGCGCGAGTGGGACCAGGACCCGAACCGGGCCAGGGAGCGCCCGGCCCGCGTGGTGGAGAACTACGAGAACTGAGTCCGCGTGCGCGTGGTCGGCGGGTCCGTGCACGCGGGTCCGGCGGGTCCGGCGGGTCCGGCGGGTCCGGCGGGTCTCAGGGCCGCGCCGGACGCTGTCTGAGGCGGCGTTCGATGTCGGTCCAGCGCTCCGGATCGGCGATCGCCGCCTCGACCACCGCGTAGCAGGCCCGTTCGCAGAGGTCGACGACCTCCTGCTGCGTCATCCGCGGATCGTCGAGCCAGGTGAGCAGCACCTCCTCGACGAACGCGAGCCAGCCCGCGATCGTGGCGCGCACCGGCTGGCTGTCCGGGATCCCGGCGTCCGCGAAGCCCTCCAGCATCCACTCGCTGAAGACCGCGCGCACCGAGCTGTGCAGGTTGCGCAGCTCCCGGTTAGCGCTGGCGAAGCGGACCACGGCGAGGTACCGGCTCGGATTGCGGTGCACGTAGTCGGTGAACCGCTCCAGCGCCAGCCGCAGCCGTTCGGCCGGGCTCGCCGTCGGGTCCGGCGCGATCTGCCCGAGCATCTCCCGCGCGGCCGCCTGGAGCACGGCGTGCCGGAAGCGGCGCTGCGAGCCGAAGTAGTGGAACAGCAGCCCTGGCGAGACCCCGGCGTGCTTGGCCACCGCCTCCACCGAGATCCCGTCGATCGACTCGGTGTCCATCAGCTCGCGCGCCGTCGCGAGGATCTGGCGGCGTCGCTCGTTCGGCGACAGGCGGCGCGCGGCCGGGGCGGGGGTTTCGGGCACGGCACGATTCTATTGACTTCCCCGGGCAGCGAGCTACTGTTGAGTAACAATCAATAGCCGCGCCGCACCCACCCTCAAGGGAGAGGATCACGTGCCCGAGCCCGACCGGATCGTGCTGCAGCCCCGAGACGTACAGTTCGACTGGTCGGCGCTGCCGCTGCGCTGGATCCCGGACGAACCGGTGGCCAGCCACGTCGTCAACGTCCTGCACCTGCTGCTGCCGGAGGGCGAGCGCTGGTTCGCCCGCTCCTTCCAGCAGGCGCTGCCGCTCATCCGGGACGAGGAGCTGCGCGAGGACGTGCTCGGCTTCATCGGCCAGGAGGCCATGCACGCGGAGGCGCACCAGGGCGTGCTGGACTACTTCGGCGCGCACGGACTCGACCCGGAGCCGTACGTGCGGCACATGGAATGGCTCTTCCAGCGCGTCCTCGGCGAGCGCCCCGGACTGTCCCCCAAGGTGGAGCGCCGGCACCTGATCGAGCGGGTGGCCATCATCGCGGCGATCGAGCACTTCACCGCGTTCCTCGGCGACTGGATCCTGAACGCCCCCGCGCTGGACCGGGCCGGGGCGGACCCGGAGATGCTGGACCTGCTGCGCTGGCACGGCGCCGAGGAGGTCGAGCACCGCAGCGTGGCCTACGACCTGCTGCAACACCTCGACCCGCGCTACGGACGCCGGGTGCGCGCCATGATGATCACCGGCCCGGTGCTCGTCTACCTGTGGGCCCGCGGCGCGAAATACCTCTTCGCCCGGGACCCCGAGCTCGCGCCCGGGGCGAAGGTGAGCTGGCGCGCCGTCTCGGCCGCCGCCCGCCGCGGGGTACTGCCCTCGCCGCGCCGCGCACTGCGGTCCGGGCTGCGCTACCTGCGCCGCGACTACCACCCGACGCAGGAGGGCTCGACCCGGCAGGCGATCGCCTACCTCGGGTCCTCCCCCGCCGCCCGCGCCGCCGCGCACTGAGAGGGACCTCCCCATGCCCACCACCCCCACCCCGGCGACTCCCCCGGCGGACCTGTTCGGAGGCGGCGGCCCGGACCGCTTCTTCCGCGGCTTCACCGCGTTCGTCGACGCGTATCTCGGCCTGCTGGGACGCGTCCCGCTGCGCAGCGGACCGGCCCGGGTCTCCTCCTGGCACGCCATGCGCGTCGTCGAACGCGAGGACGCCGCGGCCGACGCCGTCACCTTCCGCCTCGCCGACCCGGACGGCGCCGCACTCGACCCCTGGTGGCCCGGCGCGCACCTGCGGATCGAGCTGCCCTCGGGCCTCGTCCGGCACTACTCGCTGTGCGGCGATCCTGCGCGCCGCGACACGTACGCCATCACCGTGCGCCGGATCGCGAGCGGCTCCGGCTCGGTCGAGCTGCACGACGTGGTCAAGCAGGGTTCGACGATCCGGGTCATGAAACCGCGCAACGCCTTCCCGTTCGCCGGCGAACCGAACGTGCTGTTCCTGGCCGGAGGCATCGGCATCACCCCGGTCCTGCCGATGGTGCGCGAGGCGGCGGCGAACGGGCTCAACTGGCGGCTGGTCTATACGGGCCGCAGCCGCGCCGCGATGCCGTTCATCGAGCAGGTGGAGGAATTCGGTGGACGGCAGCGTGTGCTGATCCTCGCCGACGACGAGACCGGCCGCGTCCCCGACGGCGCCGACCTGATCGCGGAGGCACCACGCGGCGCGGCCGTGTACTGCTGCGGTCCGGCGCCGATGCTCGCCGCCGCTCGGGCTGCCGCGCTCGACGCCGGGCCCGAGGCGGTCAGCGCGTTCCACTTCGAGCGCTTCACCCCGCCGCCGATCGTGGACGGCCAACCCTTCGAACTCGAACTCGCCCGCAGCGGCGCAGTGCTGCCGGTGCCCGCCGACCGTTCCGCGCTCGACGTACTGCGCGACCACGACCCCGTCGGCACGCCGTACTCGTGCCGGCAGGGCTTCTGCGGCGTCTGCAAGCTGCACGTGCGGTCCGGCAGCGTCGAGCACCGTGACCTGCGGCTCACCGACGACGAGCGTGCGGCGGGCGAGATGCTGGTATGCGTATCCCGAGCGCCGGAGGGCGAGAGATTGGTGATCGACCGATGACGTTCCCTTATACGAGCTCCGACCTGGACCGCTTCCGCGAACTCCAGCAGTTGGCATACGACTGCGCCGAACGAGTGGCCGACTGGCTCGAACCGGGCGTCACCGAACGGCAGGCGGCCGCCCGACTGCGCCGCGAGCTCGTGCACGCCGGTGTCTCAGACTTCTTCCACGTGCCCTTCGCCTGGTTCGGCGACCGCACGGCGTTCCGCAACTTCCGCACGCCGCTGCAGTTCTTCCCGACGAACAGGCGACTGGCCGAGGGCATGCCGTACGTCCTCGACTGCGCCCCGGTCCGCGACGGCTACACCGCAGACATCGGATACGCAGGTCGGATCGGCGAGAACCCGCTCTGGGACCTCATCGCCCAGGACCTGCGCGTATACCGCGAACTGATCCTGCGTGAGGTGCGCGAACGACGCGCGCTCGCGGAGATCTACGCCTCGGTCGACGCGCAGATCGCGCGGCACGGCTTCGACAACCGGCACCGCGTCTACCCCGGCCGCGTGATCGGCCACCAGGTCACGAAGGTAGTCGAGCGCGGTCCGGCCGGAGTGACGGTGTTCGGATTCGGTGTCCGCACACTGCAGACGCTGGGACGCGAATTGATCGGCGAGCGCAGGCACGGCCGCTCCCCGCTCTGGGCCGACGGACGCGCCTCGCGACACGTCCCGACTCCGGGACTGTGGGCCGTCGAACCGCACGTGGCCCTGCGCGACGTGGGCCTGAAATTCGAGGAACTGCTGGTCGTGACGGACGACGATGCGTACTGGCTCGACGACGACCTTCCGCACGTGCGCCGTTGGACGCAACGTGCCGACAACGCCGACATCCGTGCCGCTGACAATGAGGTGCTGACGACCGATGCCCGCTGAACCCACCGATCCCACCGCACCCGCCGAACACCCCGTCCGCCGCCGCACCGTCACGTCCGGCGGCGTGGATCTCGCCGTCTTCGAACTCGGCGACCCCGCCAAGCCGCCGGTGCTGCTCGTGCACGGCTACCCGGACACGCACCGCGTCTGGGACGTCGTCGCCGAGGACCTGGCCGCCGACCACCACGTGATCCGCTACGACGTGCGCGGCGCCGGAGCGTCCGGCCACCCGCGCCGGCTCCAGGGCTACCACCTCGACCAGCTCGCCGACGACCTGTTCGCGGTGGCCGACGCGGTCAGCCCGGACCGCCCCGTCCACCTCGCCGCGCACGACTGGGGCTCGATCCAGGCGTGGCACGCGGCCACCGACGCCCGGGCCGTCGAACGCATCGCCTCCTACACGACGATGTCAGGCCCCTGCCTCGACCACGTGGGCCACTGGTTCCGGCGCCGCTTCGGCCATCCGACGCCGCGCAACGTGGCGCAGGTGATCGGCCAGGAGCTCAAGTCCTGGTACATCGCCGTCTTCCACATCCCGCTGCTGGCGCCGACCGCCTGGCGGCTCGCCCTCGCCGACCGCTGGAGCGAGATCCTGCGCGTCACCGAGGGCGTGGAGCCGCGCCCCGGCCACCCGGCGGCGACGCTGCGGCTCGACGCCGTGCGCGGCATCAAGCTCTACCGCGCCAACATGCTGCCCCGGCTCACCCGGCCCGCCGAGCGCTTCGCCCGCATCCCGGTGCAGCTGATCACGCTCACCCGCGACCGCTTCGTCAGCCCCGCGCTCGCCGGTTCCGACCTCGACCGCTGGGTCCCCGACCTGCGCCGCCGCGAGATCGACGCGGGCCACTGGTCCGCCCTCGACAAGGAGGCCAGCACCGTGGCCCGCATGATCCGCACCTTCGCCGCCGACCCCGAGGGCGGCACGTCGGAACCCGAAGACGCCGTGCCCGCTGTCTCCGCTGCCCACTCCGGAAAGCCCTTCACCGGCAAGGTCGCCGTCGTCACCGGCGCGGGCAGCGGCATCGGCCGAGCCACCGCCCTGGCCTTCGCCGAGCGCGGTGCACACGTCGTGGCCTGCGACATCGACCGCGCGTCCGCCGAACGCACCGCCGAACTCGCCACCCTCCTCGGCGCGACCGCGCACGCCTACCGCGTGGACGTCACCGACGGTGCCGCGATGGACGACTTCGCGAAGGAGGTCGCGCAGGAGCACGGCGTGCCGCACATCGTCGTCAACAACGCCGGGATCGGGCACCACGGCACGTTCCTGGAGACGAGCGAGAAGGACTGGCAGCGTGTCCTCGACGTGAACCTGTGGGGCGTGATCCACGGCTGCCGCGCGTTCGGCACGCTGATGACCGAGGCCGGTCAGGGCGGCAACATCGTCAACCTCGCCTCGGCCGCCGCGTATCTGCCCTCGAAGGTGCTCGCCGCGTACGCCACCAGCAAGGCCGCCGTCGCCATGATGTCCGACTGCCTGCGCGCCGAACTCGCCCCGCACGGCATCGCCGTCAGCGTCATCTGCCCCGGCATCGTCAATACCAACATCACCCGCACCACGACCTTCAGCGGCACCTCCGCCGCCGAGCAGGAGGCCCGCCGCAGCAAGGCCGCCGGAATGTACGCCCGCCGCAACTACCCGCCCGAGAAGGTCGCCGCCCAGATCGTCGACGCCGTCCTGCACAACCGCTCCATGGTCCCCGTCACCGCCGAGGCAAAGATCGCGCGCACCCTCGGCCGCATCTCCCCCGCCCTACTGCGCGCCGCCGCCAAACTCAACATCGGCTGAGCCTCGTACGGCGCCTAAAGTGGCACCGTGACCCCCAGTCCCCTGATCCGCGACGCAGTGCCCGAGGACGCCGAACCCCTCGGCCACCTGCACGCCGCCGCCTGGCAAGCCGCCTACGCAGACCAAATACCGACCGCGTACCTGGAAACCGTCACCGCAGCACGCCGCGTGGCCATGTGGCACCGAATCCTCGCCACGCCGCGCACCGACGGCGAACGAATCCAGGTAGCCGTCACGCCGGAGGACGGTACGGTCGGGTCGGTGGTCGGCTTCGCCCACACTGGCCCGTGCCGCGACGACGACTCGACTGGACTCGGCGAACTGTTCGCGATCAACGTTGGCCCCGAAGCCTGGGGCACCGGCGCCGGTCCCGCTCTCCTCAACGCCGCGCACGTCGCCCTGCACGCGGCGGGATTCACCACCGCGATCCTCTGGGTCCTGCCCGGAAACGCCCGCGCCCGGGCTTTCTACGAGCGCCACGGCTGGCACGCCGACGGCCACGCCCGCACCATCCCCCTCGGCGGCGAAGCAGGCTCGCTCGACGAGATCCGCTACGCGCGCCAGATCGGCGATCAGGTTACGTAGTTCTACGGATGTGCACCCGAACCGCGGCTGGCAGACTTTTTGTCTGATCTTGCCCGCCACCGGAGGGGTTCCGCTTCACATGAGGGTCACCAGGCGCACGCTCGCCTCCGCCGTCGCCGCCGGACTCCTGTGCGCATCCGGCTGCTCCAGCAGCGGCCCCGCGCGGCCCGCCGCGGTCGTCAAGGCGTCCCAGATCGCCGACGTCATCAAGCAGTACGTCGACTCGCACACCGAAGAGCCCATCACCAAGATGTGCGAGAAGCTCTTCCCGACGCCGCCCTACAACCTCCTCGGCACCACATCCGAGAACCAGAGCTCGATCGGCGCGGACACGCTGAACATGGAGACGACGGTCAACGACATGTCCTGCGAATACTACGGAGCGACCTGCGACATCTCCTTCGACGTCTCCACGACGTCAAGCGGCAGCGTCGACCCCGTCGGCCTCGTCCCGAACAACGGCCACTACGAGGACTACGCCATCAACAACGGCATCGAGATCGAAGAGACCGCCGGCTCCGACACCGACTCGACCCAGGGCTGCGTGATCTCGATCGCGGGAGGCAAGCAGTCGATCGACTACCTCAACGACGCGCTGGCCCGGATCTCAGACAACTGACGCAAGCATGTCACGGCTGCGGGTCTAGGCCGTGTTCGGGGAAGACGGCGGTGCGGGTGGCGCGGATGGCGCGGTCGATGGGGGCGGCGGGGTCGTAGCCGTCGGTCCAGCGGAGGAAGGTGGCGGGGCGGCCGTCGGTCATGGTGGCGGGGGGCTCGGCGGCGGTGCGGGTGCGGACGAAATCGCGCCACGTCTGGGGGGTCTCGGTGGTCGGGGGGACGGGGCGGTGGGCGGCCTCGGCCAGGGCATGGGTCCAGGTTCTCGGGACCACGTCGACCAGGGCGTAGCCTCCGCCGCCCAGCAGCAGCCACTTGCCGTCGGCGTGCTGGTGGGCGAGGTCGTGCAGCAGCGCGATGGCGGTGCGTTGGGCGTCGATCGAGAGTTCCAGGTGGGCCAGGGGGTCCAGGAAGTGGCTGTCGCAGCCGAGTTGGGTGACGAGGATCTCGGGGGCGAACTGCTTGAGCAGGGGCGGGACGACGGCGTCGAAGGCACGGAGCCATTGGGCGTCGCCGGTGTCGGGCGGCAGGGCCACGTTGACGCTCATGCCCTCGGCGCCCTTGGCCCCCACCTCGTCGGGGCGGCCGGTGCCGGGGAACAGGGCGGCGGGGGTCTCGTGCAGGCTGATCGTCAGGACCCTGGGATCGTCGTAGAACGCGGCCTGCACGCCGTCGCCGTGGTGCACGTCGACGTCCACGTAGGCGACGCGTTCGGCACCCTGTTCCAGCAGGTGCGCGATGGCGATGGCGGCGTCGTTGTAGACGCAGAACCCTGAGGCTCGGGCCCGCATCGCGTGGTGCAGGCCGCCCGCCATGTTCGCGGCGTGCTCGGCCTCTCCGGTCCACACGGCCTCGGCGGCGCGCACGCTGGCCCCGGCGATGAACGCGGAGGACTCGTGCAGGCCGGGGACGACGGGGTTGTCGGGCGAGCCGAAGCCGTGGCGGCGCAGGAAGGCGGGGTCGGCCTCGAGGGCGTTGCGGACCACGGTGATGTACGCGGGGTCGTGGACCAGTTCGAGGATCTCGTCGGTGGCGGGGGTGACCGGGACGACCTCGACGTCGGGGGCGTCGAGGACACCGAGGTCGCGGGCCAGGGCCATGGTCAGCTCGACGCGCACCGGGGCGAGCGGGTGGTCGGGGCCGAGGTCGTAGCTGAGCAGTGTCTCGTCCCACGGGATCAGCAGTCTCACGGGTTCGCTATTCGACCGGGGCACGACGCAGCCTCCTCAGGTGCGGGTTCTGACTCTCCGCGGGTGCGAGCAGCGTGACCACGTCGCCGCGCCGAATCCCCGACATGTCGAACTCTACGTCGAGCCGGAAGGACGCGACCTCGGGGCACGCGTCGACGAGTGCGGCCACGCGGCGGTACAGGTCGGCCAGCGGCGGCGCGGGCTCCCCGGCGATCCGGGCGGCGACGCTCTCGGCGGTGCCCGCGTCGACCGGGGCGAGCATCGTCACCGGCTGGCGCCATTCGTCGGAGAGGCCGAAGAGCACGGGGCCGAAGACCTTGTCCTGCCACGCGGTGACGCTCGCCTCGCGCGCGTCGGGGCCGAGTCGTGCGGTGCCGCCGACGGGGATGCCGAGCGCGCGGAGCAGGTCGTCGTTCTCGGACGGGAGCAGCTCGCGGCTTTCGCCCTCGTGTTTGAGGACGCCGCGCACGGCCGCGAGGTCGATGCCGTCCGGGTATTCGATGCGCGCGGGCGACTGCTTCTTCACGCGGGCGGCGCGGCGTGCGGCGGTGAGGGCTTCGGCGGCCGCGGCGGCGTCGTTGTAGCAGGGCAGCAGGTGCTCGTGGCGAGCCCCGCAGCGGCGTACGGCCACTGATTCGGGTTGTTCGGCCAGGACGGCGAGGATGGGGATGGTGGCGGGGACCGCGTCCATGACCGCGTCCAGGTTGGTGAGCTCGGGGGTGGCGGGGGCCAGGGCTAGGAGGACGGATTCTGGGAGGTCGGTCTCTCCTGCGGAAGGATCCTCGAAGATGTGGGTGATGTGGGCTACCAGCTTGGCGGCGTCGGCGGCGGGGGTGGCGTCTACGGCATGGGTGACTTCGAAGCCTGAGTGCAGGCAGGCTTGGACGGCGAGGCTGACCATGCCGTGCGTGTTGCCGAGCACGGCTACGCGGCGGCCGGTGGGGAGGGGTTGGTGGGCGGTGAGGGCGGCGGCGTGGATGAGGGCGCCCAGTGAGGGGACCGCGATGATGCCGGCCTGCGCGTAGAGGGCGGTGCGCGCCTGGCTCAGCGACTGCTCGGGATCTACGGCGAGCAGCGGGATGAGGCGGGAGAGCCGGCGGGCGGTGTGCGCGAACTTGCGCGGGTTGCCGAAGGATTCGACGTGCAGCAGGCCCAGCTTCGTGTCAGAGTCCTGCTCCCAGTGCAGGAGTAGGTCGTTGGCGCTGACGTCGTATTTCTCGCCGACCGCGGCGAAGGTGCTGACGCCGATGCCTAGTCGGTCCAGGTGGCTGAGGAGGGCCAGGCCTACTCCGCCGGACTGTACGGCCACGCCCGCTGGCCCGGGATCCGGTGCGGTGGCGGAGAGCAGGGCGCTGAATCCGTCGGCTCCGTGGGGTGCGGCGACGCCCAGGCTGCCGGGACCGACGAGGCGGATTCCGTTGGCACGGCAGGTGGTCAGCAGCTCCAGGCCCTGTTCGCGGTCGAAGCCGGTCGCGGTCACGATCAGGGCCCTGACGCCGCGTTCGGCGCAGCGGGCGGCGGCGACCACGGCGCGGTCCGGCGGCGAGGTGACGACGGCGAGTTCGGGTCGGGCGTCGTCCGGCAGGTCGGCCCCCTCGACGCCGCCGTAGTAGACGGGACCGGAGAAGGCGGCGAGTTCGTCCATCAGCCGCCGGGTGGCCAGATGCGCGACGTCGCCGATGACCGCGATCGAGCCGGGCGCGAGCAGGCTGCGCAGGCTCGCCTCGTCGGCCAGGCCCTCGCGCTTCGCGGCCGCCTCCATCAGCGTGGCCCGCGCGGCCGAGTCGAGTTCGAGATCGATCGTCAGGGTGCAGACACCGTCGGACCAGTCGCGGCGCACCGGCACGCCGAGCGCGATGAACACGCCGAGCATGTCCCGGTTGTCGCCCTGGGTCACGGCGTGCAACAGCCGGATCCGGGCCCGTTCGGCCGCGATCATCAGGTGTTCGGCGAGCAGCGTGGCGACGCCCCTGCCGTGCAGCGCGTCGGAGACGGCGAAGGCCATCTCGGCCTCGTCGGGTTTCGCACTGCCGGAGCGGTACCAGTCGGCCAGCCCGACGATCTCGCCGTCGAGCACGGCCAGCAGCCCGCCGTGCGTCGGCGGGCCGTGCTCGGGCTGCGGCTTGCAGACCAGGTCCGCGAGGATCGCGCCGGGATCGCGGGGGGAGCCGAAGAAGCGGCGGTAGACGCTGTCCGGGCCGAGGGTTCCGGCGAAGTCGTGCACGGCCCGCCAGTCGGCCGGGGTCGCCGAGCGCAGCCGGACGGCGCGGCCGTCGGTGAGCAACGCGTACGCGTCCGCCCGGTCGATCGTCGTCACGTTCCCCAGTATTACATCACCGTCGGTGATCACGTCGGCACGGTGCGCGCGACGACGGGGCGCGCACCGTGCCGGAGCGGAATCAGTGCTCGCGCATGGCCGAACCCGCGCCGGCCTTGTGCTTGGCCGCGTGCTTCATGTTCGGGCCCTGCGACGTGAGGTCGGTGAGGGTGGCCCCGGCCGCGTTCTTGCGGATGGACTCGATGCCGCCGAGGCAGGCCGCCATCGACTCGTAGGACTCGCCGACCGCGATGATCTGGCCGTTGCCCGCCTTGAGCCGGAACCGGTGCTTGCCGCGCGCGTCCAGGTACACCTCGAACTTACCCGCCATGGATCTCAACCCTTTCTCTCGTCCCCCGGTCCACGCTCCGCGCCCGCCCCGGCCCGCGCATGCGCGCAGGGCCGAACGAGTGACGAGGGCGCGGCCGGTCAGGACACCGCGGGACGGTCCGGGTCCACGCCGAGCGCGCGGGCCGCGGCGACCGCCAACTGCTGGCCGCGCACGGTCGCCAGCACGCATTCGGCGGCGCCGGAGACGCGCAGTCCGGGCAGCGGCAGGTCGGGGCGGGCGGCCGCGACCGCGGTGTCGCCGATCACCACGACCTGCGCGCCGCGCGAGTGCAGCTGGTCACGCAGCGGACCGACGTCCGTGTGGCCGGGTCCGGCGAGCAGCACGACCGCGGTCTCGGCGTCGAATCCGCCGAGCGGTCCGGAGCAGAACTCCTCCACCGAGAAGCCCTCGACCAGCAGGCCCGCGGTCTCGCGCAGCATCCGCGCGGTCTCCAGCGCGGCCGGGTGGTGGTGGCCCTGGCCGAGCACGGCGATGCGCCGCGCGGCGACGAGGCGGGCGGCCGCGGCGTCGGCCGAGTCCTGGTCGGCGAGCACGTCCGCGACGGCCGCGGCGAGCGCGAGGGCGTGCGCGCAGTCCGCGATCGACGAGGGGGCATCGGACGCCGCGGGCAGGCCGTCGACCAGCGCGAGGACGGCGAGCATCATGCCGGTCACGGTCTTCGTGGGCATCGCGGACAGCTCGAGTCCGGCGGCGAGGTCCACGGTCAGCGTGGCGGCGTCGGCCAGCGGCGAGCGCGCGTCGTTCGTCACGGCGACCACGGCGGATCCGGACGCGGCCGCGCGGCGGGACAGTTCGAGCACCCGCTCGTCCTCACCGGACGGGGACAGCGCGACGACCAGCCGGGATCCCGCGTCCGGATCCGGCGGCACCGCCTTGGGCCCGCACCGCACGACGACCGCGTGCCGGCCGAGGATCGCGACCGGCTGGGTGCGCGCCGGGGCGAGGAAGACGACGTCGCGGAAGCCGCCGCGGGCCGCCGCCAGCGCGCCGGTCTGCCGGGCGAAGTGCTCGACGTGCCGGGACAGCCGCCCGAGCACGGCCGGCTGTTCGTGCATCTCGCCGCGCACGTGGCGGCACGCGAGTATGCGACGGGTCTCCGCGGCGGACATCGCGATCGTTGGTGAAGCCATGTGTCCCGTTCCCCTTCCGCTGCGTCGGACGGCGCCGTGATGGCGGCGCGCTGGGGTGGCATGCCCCCGGCGTCGAACTGATGACCCTGCAGGGGGCCGATCGGTTGGGACGGTGTCCGCCGATTGGGTGAGCGCCGAGCCGATGGAGGGGGATGCACGCGCGGGCGAAGCGGGACATTATCGAGGGGTTCGAGCCTCCCGACGCGAAGGACGTACCGTGCAGCTGACCAAGAAGGGCCACTCCTGCATCCGGCTGGACAAGGGCGGTCCGGTCCTCGTCATCGATCCCGGCGGCTTCACCGAGCCCGGCGCGGTCGAGGACGTGGCCGCCGTGCTGATCACGCACGAGCACCCGGACCACTTCAACGAGGGGCACGTGCGGGCCGCGCTGGACGCGAACCCGGCCGCGGAGGTGTGGACGCTGGCCTCGGTCGCGTCGCAACTGTCCGCCGCGTACCCCGGACGGGTGCACGTCGTCGGGCACGGGGACACCTTCAGCGCGGCGGGCTTCGAGGTCCAGGTGCACGGCGAGCTGCACGCGGTCATCCATCCGGACATCCCGCGCATCACGAACGTCGGCTATCTGGTGGACGGCACGGTCTTCCATCCGGGCGACGCGCTGACGGTTCCGGAGCAGCCGGTCGACACGCTGCTGCTGCCGATCAACGCGCCCTGGTGCAAGGTCTCGGAGACCGCCGACTACGTGCGCGAGGTGCGGCCGAAGCGCGTGATCGACATCCACGACGGGCTGCTCGGCGAGACCGGGGTCGGCCTGTACGGCCAGGTGGTGAACATGCTCACCGGCACTGACCGACGGCATCTCGGGTCAGGCGAGGCTCAGCAGCTGTGACCTCGGCGGCCTCGGGAACCGCGGGGGCCTCGGGGAACATCTCGTCGGCGCGCTGCTCGAGCCGGGCCATGTGCCTGCGCAGCAGCAGCGCGCCGGTGACGGTGAGCACGGTCGTCACCCCGAGGCCGACGAGCGTGACCAGCGAGCCGAGCGACGCGGCCGCGCTGCCGAGCGCGTACGCGGCGCTGGCGTAGCCCACGGCCCAGACCACTCCCCCGGCGGCGTTCGCGGCGGCGAAGCGGCCGAGCGGCATCCGGTTGAGCCCGGCCAGGAACGCCGAGTACGTCCGCAGCACGCTCACGAACCGGCCGAAGAACACGACCGAACCGCCGTGCCGCGCGAACAGGTACCGGCCGACCTTCAGTTTGCGCTGGTCGAGCCGGACGAGGTGGCCGTACCGCGCGACCAGCGCTCCCCCGCCGCGCCGCCCGAGCCAGTAGCCGCCGTTGTCCCCGATGATCGCGGCGGCCGAGGCGACGGCCGCGATCACGGCGATGTCCAGGTGCCGGGTCGAGCCCGCGTAGATCGACGCCGCGATCAGCGCGGTCTCGCCCGGCAGCGGTATCCCGATGCTCTCCAGCGCGATCAGCGCGAAGACCGCGAAGTAGCCGTACGTCGCGATCAGGTGTGTGATCATCCCGCTGGTCATCCGCTCGCCCCTCCGTCCGCGCCACCGTCCTGATCGACAGTACGGGCCGCGGCGCGCGGGGGCGTCCGTCGCGAGGGCCGTTCTCGTGTACGCCGTCAGGCCTAGGGGGTCACCCCTACGTAGTCCGCGAGATGACGGCCGGTGAGCGTGTCGCGCTTGGCGACGAGTTCGGCGGGCGTGCCCTCGAAGACGACCCGGCCGCCGTCGTGGCCCGCGCCGGGACCGAGGTCGATGATCCAGTCGGCGTGCGCCATGACGGCCTGGTGGTGCTCGATGACGATGACCGACTTGCCCGATTCGACGATGCGGTCGAGCAGCGCGAGCAGTTGCTCCACGTCGGCGAGGTGCAGCCCGGTCGTGGGCTCGTCGAGCACGTAGACGCCGCCCTTCTCGCCCATGTGCGTGGCCAGCTTGAGCCGTTGCAGCTCGCCGCCGGAGAGCGTGGTGAGCGGCTGGCCGAGCGTGAGGTAGCCGAGGCCGACGTCCACGAGCCGGTCGAGGATGGCGTGCGCGGCCGGGGTGCGGGCCTCGCCGTCCGCGAAGAACTCGGCGGCCTCGGCGACGGGCATCGCGAGCACCTCGCTGATGTCGCGGCCGCCGAGCTTGTATTCGAGCACGGACGCGTCGAACCGCCTGCCCTCGCACTCCTCGCAGACGGTGGCGACGGTCGCCAGCACCGCGAGGTCCGTGTAGATGACCCCGGCGCCGTTGCAGACCGGGCACGCGCCCTCGGAGTTGGCGCTGAACAGTGCGGGCTTCACGCCGTTGACCTTGGCGAACGCCTTGCGGATCGGTTCCAGGACGCCGCTGTACGTCGCGGGATTGCTGCGCCGCGAGCCGCGGATCGCGCTCTGGTCCACCGAGACGACGCCCGCGTCGGCCGGGATCGAGCCGTGCACGAGCGAACTCTTGCCCGAACCTGCGACGCCCGTGATGACGGTGAGGACCCCTAGGGGAATGTCCACGTCCACGTCCCGCAGGTTGTTCGCCGACGCGCCGCGGATCTCGAGCGCGCCCTTCGGAGTGCGCACATCCGGCTTGAGCGCGGCGCGGTCGTCGAGGTGGCGCCCGGTGATCGTGCCGCTGGATCGCAGACCCTTGACGGTGCCCTCGAAGCAGACCGTGCCGCCCGCCGTGCCCGCGCCGGGGCCGAGGTCGACGACGTGGTCCGCGATGACGATCGTCTCCGGCTTGTGCTCCACGACCAGGACCGTGTTGCCCTTGTCGCGCAGCCGCAGCAGCAGGTCGTTCATGCGCTGGATGTCGTGCGGGTGCAGGCCGACCGTCGGTTCGTCGAACACGTACGTGACGTCGGTGAGCGCCGAGCCGAGCTGCCGGATCATCTTCACGCGCTGCGCCTCGCCGCCGGACAGCGTGCCCGCCGGACGGTTCAGCGAAAGGTAGCCGAGGCCGATCTCGTCGAAGGACGTGAGCGTCTCGCGCAGCGACGTCAGCAGCGGCGCGACCGTGGGCTCCTTCAGCTTGCCGACCCATTCGGCCAGGTCGCTGATCTGCATGGCGCACGCGTCGGCGATGCTGATCCCCTTGATCTTCGAGGACCTGGCCGCTTCGCTGAGGCGCGAACCGTCGCACTCGGGGCACTTCTGGAAGGTGACGGCGCGGTCCACGAACGCGCGGATGTGCGGCTGCATCCCCTCGCGGTCCTTGGACAGGATCGACTTCTGCAGCTTGGGGATCAGGCCCTCGAAGGTGACGTTGACTCCGTGCACCTTCACCTTGCGCGGTTCGCCGTGGAGGAACTCCTGCATCTCCTTCTTGGTGAACTTGCTGATCGGCTTGGTCGTGTCGAAGATGCCGGAGTTGGCGTAGAGCCCCGTGGTGAAGGGACTGTCCTTGCTCCAGCCCGGAATCAGGATCGGGCCCTCAGACAGCGTCTTCGAGGCGTCGAACAGCTGCGTGAGATCGAGGTCTGTGACGTTGCCGCGGCCCTCGCAGCGCGTGCACATGCCGCCGGTCCGGCTGAACGTCGCCTTCACGGCCTTGCTCCCGGCGCCGCGATCGACGGTGATCGCGCCGCTCGCCCGCACCGACGCGACGTTGAAGGAGAACGCGCTCGGCGAGCCGATGTGCGGTGTACCCAGGCGGCTGAACAGGATCCGCAGCATCGCGTCGGTGTCGGTGGCGGTGCCGACCGTGGAGCGCGGGTCGGCACCGAGCCGCTTCTGGTCGACGACGATCGCGGTGGTCAGGCCCTCGAGAACGTCCACCTCGGGCCGGGCCTGCGACGGCATGAAGCCCTGCACGAAGGTGCTGTAGGTCTCGTTGATCAGCCGCTGCGACTCGGCGGCGATCGTGTCGAAGACCAGGGAGCTCTTGCCGGACCCGGAGACGCCGGTGAAGACCGTCAGCTTCCGCTTCGGGATCTCGACGCTGACGTCCTTGAGGTTGTTCTCGCGCGCGCCGTGTACCCGGATCGTGTCGGCCATCGTTCGTTCAGCCCACCTGCTGGATGCGGATCATGTTGCCGGCCGGGTCGCGGAAGGCGCAGTCGCGCACCCCGTACGGCTGGTCGACGGGCTCCTGCACCACCTCGGCGTCGCTGGCCTGGATGCGCTCGAAGGTGCCGTCCACGTCGTTCGAGGCGAGCAGCAGGGTGGCGTACGTGCCCTTGGCCATCATCTCGTTGATCGTGCGGCGCTCGTCCTCGGTGATGCCCGGGTCGGCGGCCGGCGGGGCGAGCACGATCGAGGTGGCGGGCTGGTCCGGCGGGCCGACGGTGAGCCAGCACATGCCGCCGTACCGCACGTCCTTGCGGACCTCGAAGCCGAGCGTGTCGCGGTAGAAGGCCAGCGAGGCGTCCGGGTCGGTGTGCGGGAGGAAACTCGCGTTGATCGTCAGGTCGTTGTCCATAGCCTCGATGCTAGGTGCCCGGTGCCTGGCCCGCTTCTCGATTCCTGATCGGTCGCGTGACCTGTTTCGCGGTGCACGAGGGGATGCCCTCGGCCTCGTCCGCGGCGTCGCGCTGGTAGGCGCTGGGCGGTATCCCGACGAGCTCGGTGAAGCGGGTGCTGAAGGTGCCCAGCGAGGAGCAGCCGACCGCGAAGCAGACGTCGGTGACGCTCATGTCGCCGCGCCGCAGCAGCGACATCGCGCGCTCGATCCGCCGCGTCATCAGATAGGAGTACGGCGACTCCCCGTACGCGGCCTTGAACTCGCGGCTCAGGTGCCCCGCCGACATGTGCGCGCCCCGGGCGAGCGCCTCGACGTCGAGCGGCTGCGCGTATTCGCGGTCGATCCGGTCCTTGACGCGGCGCAGCACGGCGAGGTCGCGCAGGCGCTGTTCCTCGGAGGGTCGGCTGGTCACGGAAAGCATCGTACGTCGCACGGTTGCGGCATGATGGCCGAGTGGATCTGGAGGCGCATCGGGGCGAGCTCGTGGCGTACTGCTACCGCATGCTCGGTTCGTTCCACGACGCCGAGGACCTGGTGCAGGAGACGATGCTGCGGGCGTGGAAGGCGCGGGACGGCTACGATCCGGCGCGGGCGTCGGTGCGCACGTGGCTCTACCGCATCGCGACGAACGCCTGCCTGACCGCGTTGGACAGCCGGGCGCGCCGGGTGCTGCCGTCCGGCCTGGGCGCGCCGAGCACCGATCCGGCCGTGCCGCTGACCCCGGCGCTCGACATCCCGTGGCTCCAGCCGTTCCCGGACGCCCGCCTCGACCCGGACGCGCGGACCGATCTGCGCCTGGCGCTGGTCGCGGCCCTGCAACTGCTTCCGGCACGCCAGCGCGCCGTGCTCGTGCTGCGCGAGGTGCTGCAGTTCTCGGCGGCCGAGGTCGCCGAGCAGCTGGAGACGACGGTCGCGTCCGTGAACAGCGCCCTGCAACGGGCCCGGGCCACGATGGAGCAGCACGGGGATCTCGGCGAGGTCCCGGAGCCGCGTGACGCCGAGGCGCGTGCCGTCGTGGACCGCTACGCGCGGGCGTTCGAGGCGGCCGACGTCGCGGGACTCGTCCGGCTGCTCGCGGACGCGGCGATCATGGAGATGCCGCCGGTCCCGCTCTGGTACCGGGGCCGCGAGCACTACGGCCTGTTCATGGCACGCGTCTTCGCGATGCGCGGCGCGGACTGGGGCACCCGTTTCGTCACCGCGAACGGCGGCCAACCGGCCCTCGCCACGTACGCCGCGGACGGCGCCGGCGGCCTGCGCGCGCACTCGCTGCAGGTCTTCACGCTGGCCGACGGGCTGATCACCGGCAACGTCGTGTTCGCCGATCCGACGCTGTTCGAGGCCTTCGGGGTACCGGAGCGGCTCTCCTAGTCGAGCCGGGATCGATGGTCAGCGGTCGTAGGCCAGGCGGGCCGTGCGCGGCACCGGGCCGAACTCGCCCGCGTGGAAGTCCTGGTACGCCTGGAAGATCTCCTGCTCGCTGTTCATCACGAACGGACCGCCGAAGGCGACCGGCTCGCGCAGCGGCGTGCCGCTGTAGACGAGGATCTTCGTCGGCAGGTCGCCGTCGGGGGCGGCGAGGCGCAGCGACGTCGTGCCCTCGACGCTGGACGGGTCGGACCAGCCGATCTGCCCGGCCTCGAGCCGACGGCCGCCGATGACCGCGGCGCCGCTGAGGGTGTGCGCGAACAGCCGGTGCTCGGCGGGAACCGACAGGTCGTAGGACGCGAGCGGGTCGAGCGTGACGACCACGCCCTGCACCGAATGCAGCGTGTCCGCGCCGCCGGTCACGCCGTTGACGGTCCCCGCGTGCACGTCCACCACGACGCCGGGCGCCTGGAAGCGCGGCATGCCTTCGCGCGTCAGGTCCTGGTAGCGCGAGGGCGTCAGCTTCTTGGCGGCGGGCAGGTTCAGCCACAGCTGCAGCGTGTGCGCGTGCTCGTCGCGGTAGGCCAGTTCGCGGTGGACGATGCCGTGCCCGGCCGTCATCCACTGCACCTCGCCCGGTTCCAGCGCCCCGGTGTGGCCGAGGTTGTCGCCGTGTTCGAGCACGCCGTCCACGACCAGGGTGACGGTCTCGAGGCCGCGGTGCGGATGCCATTCGAAGCCGGGCGCGGAGAACCAGTCCTCGGCCATGACCAGGAACGGGTCGGTGAGCGCGGGGTCGGTCGGCGTGAAGATCAGCGCCTTGTCGTCCACCTGCGCGTCCGGCCCGAGACGGGTCCGGTCGGCGACCCGGGTCACCGTGCGCTCGACGGTCAGTTCGGCGGTCATGGTTGCCTCCTGTCACCTAGATGATACGTCATCCAACTTAGATGACATCTCATGCATTCCGCTAGTCTCGGAGCGTGACGAATTGGCTGACGGACGACGAGCAGCGGGCCTGGCGCGGGCTGCTGGCCATGACCGCGCAGCTCAACGCGCAGCTCGCACGGCAGTTGCAGGAGGAGCACGGGCTCTCGTACGCCGACTACGACGTGCTCGCGCGGCTCAGCGACCCGCCCCCGGAGGGCTGGCGCGCCCGCGACCTGGAGGCCAGCCTCAGCTGGGAGCAGAGCCGGCTCTCACACCAGCTGTCCCGGATGCAGAAGCGCGGCCTGGTCGAGCGCGGCGAGTGCCCGAGCGACCGGCGCGGCGCCACGTTCGCCATCACCCCCGCCGGACGCGCCGCGATCGAGCAGGCCGCGCCGGGCCACGTCGCGGCCGTGCGCCGCCTGCTCTTCGACCACCTCGACGCGGACGACGTAGCCCGACTGGATGAACTGACGGCGCGCGTGATCAGCCGTCTGAGCGATCCGGGTGAGGACGCAGCCCGTCCGTGACGAGCCCGACGAGCCGCTGCACCGACGCCTCGTCGGACAGGTCGGCGGCCGCCGCGAGGGCGTGCAGCGCGTAGGACGCGAGCTGTTCGGGCGCCGCGTCGGAGCGGACCACGCCGGCGGTCGCGGCCTCGGACAACAGCTCCGTGACCAGCGCGAGAAGCTGCCGCTGCGCGCTGTCCACATGGACGCCGCGATGCAGGAACGACGCGAGGTCGGCCGGATGCGTGCCGCGATGCCGCGAGAGGAACGCGTACCCGGTCAGCACGGCACGCAGCGCCTCGGCCGGATCGGTGTGCTGCTCCCGGATCGCGGCCAGGTGCCGCAGGTGGTCGGTGACCTGCCGCTCGTGCCAGGCGAGCAGGATCGTCTCGACGTCCGGGAAGTACTTGTACAGCGTGGCCCGGCCGATCCCGGCCTGCTCGGCGATCAGCGACATCGTGACGGCGGGCAGACCGCGCTCCCCGACCAGCCGCCACGCGGTGTTCAGGATCGCCTCGCGCACGGTCTCCCGGTGCGCGCTGATCGTCTCGTTCCACAGCTTCGGCACCCGGATAGCGTACACTCTGGATTGAGCAAGACACTCTGTCTCGATAAATCGGGAGGACGCATGCTGAGCAGCGAGGGACGGATAGCGACCGATCGGGCCAAGCGCTACCTGGAGCAGTTGAACGGGCATCTCGGCCACATGCACCGGCTGCGTGGCGGGCACGGGGGCCACACCCTGCCGAAGGACGAGAACGTCGTCATGGAGGCGGGACCGGACGCGTTGACCGTGCGCGTGTCCGCCGAGGATCCCGCCGAGCTCGAACGGCTCAAGAGCGCGATCGCCGCGCGCATCGGCACGATCGGGCGGCGGGACGAACTGACGGTCGAGTGGCGGGATCAGTGATGGTGGTGGTCGTGGTGGTCGTGATGTTCGTGGCCTGAGTGATCGTGGCCTGAATCAGCCTCGTCCTCGCCGACGGGCTCCGGGTCGCCGCCCATCATCCTGAGCATCATCAGGCCGCCGGTGCGGAAGAAGCGGATCACCAGGATCGCGGCGAGCAGCAGGAAGGCGATGTTCAGGAACGTCGTGTAGTTCCAGCTCACGCCGTCGTCCGGGATCCTCGCCGAGGACTGGGACGGGATCAGGCCGAGGCCGCCGAAGACGAGTTCGACGACGTAGCCCGCGACGACCATCGCGGCGTAGAACGTGGCGGCCAGGAATCCGGCCATCCGCAGGCCGTAGTACTTGCGGTAGATCGAGAGGATCGGCGCGATCAGCAGGTCGGCGAACAGGAACGCGACCACGCCGCCGAAGCTGATCCCGCCCTTCCACAGCACCACCGCGAGCGGCACGTTGCCGATCGAGCAGACGAACGAGACCACCGCGACGAGCGGCCCGACCAGCGGCCCCCAGAGCTTGGCGAGGACCGGATGGCCGGTGACGAAGAAGCCGCGCCAGAACGAGTCGGGCACCCACGCGGCGATCGCCCCGGCCACCAGCAGCCCGATGACCAGGTCGCGCAGGATCGCGGCCCACTCCATCACGAACACGTGCGCGACGGACGTGAAGCCCTTGCGCGACAGCAGCCGGCGCAGGAACGGGCCGTCGCCGCCCACTGACACGTCCATCGCCGCGTGCCCCTCCATCGACCCGGCGACGCCGCGTTCCGCCTGCGCGCGGGCCTCGCGCAGCAGCCGGTCGCGCAGGAACAGCCGGAACAGCACCGCGAGCAGCACGATCATCAGCGGGCCGCCGGTGAACTCGGCGAGCGTGAACTGCCAGCCCATCAGCAGCGCGAGGATCACGCCGAGTTCGACCACGAGGTTGGTCGAGGCGATCTCGAAGGCCATCGCGGCGGTGAAGTCGGCGCCCTTCCGGAACAGCGAGCGGGCCAGCGCCACCGCCGCGTACGAGCAGGACGAGGACGCCGCGCCCAGCAGCGAGGCGACGGCCAGGGTGCGCGGCCGGCCGTCGCCGAGCACCCGCACCACGGTGCTCTTGCGCACGACCGCCTGCACCACGGCCGAGAGCGCGAAACCGAGGATCAGCGCCCAGGTGATCTCCCAGGTCATCGACCCGGTGATGGCCAGCGCGTGGGTGATCGCATGCATCGGCGGTTCCCTTCCCGGCGGGTGTCGGCTCCCGAGCGACAACCCTATACCCCATAGGGGTATTCCCCCGGGAAGCGAAGATCCGGCCGCTGATAGCGTTCCGGTGTGACCGAGCCGCCGCTGATCTTCGTGGACGTGGACGGGACGCTGCTCCCCTTCGGCGCGGCGGGCGACTACCCGAACTTCGGCCGGATGGACCGGGGACACGGCCCGCGGCTGCTCGGGCTCGGCGGCGAACTGTGGTGGGCGACCGCGTGGATGGGCGAGGCGAACGACGTGATCGGACCGCTGCTCGGCCTGCCCGAACTGCCCGTGGTGGATCTGCCCGCGTGGGACGACGACTTCGTCGACGAGGGGCTGTGCTGGAAGACGCAGAAGCTGGTGGCGCACGCCGCCGGACGGCCGTTCGTCTGGCTGGACGACGAGCCCACCGAGGCCGACGACGCGTACGTCGCGGCGCACCACTCCGGCCCGGCGCTGCTCTACCGTACGGACCCTGAGATCGGTCTGACCGGCGCCGACTTCGACGCGATCGCCGCGTGGCTGCGCGCCCACTCGGGCCCGGACGCCCTCGGCGCGTAGCGGGTCGGTGCAGCGGACATGTGGCGGATCCTGCGGCAGTGCCTGATCGCCGCGCTCGTGTGCGTCGTGGCGTTCACCGGGTTCAGCTTCACCTACAACCTCGCCACGCAGGGCGCCGTGCCGTATCCGCCGGGGCTGACGTACGTGCGGACCGGCGACATCTCGACGCGCTACCGGGAGTGGGGCACGACCGGCACGCCGATCCTGCTGCTGCACGGCTTCGTCGAGTCGGCCGACACGTGGGCGCCGACGGCTCAGATCCTGGCGCGCGACCACCGCGTCTACGCGATCGATCTCGACGGATTCGGCTACACGCAGCGGGTCGCGCCGTATGACACCGCGCATCTGACGCGGCAGGTACTCGACTTCATCAGCGTCATGCATCTCCAGCGGCCGATCGTCGTCGGGCATTCGAGCGGTGCGGCGGTCGCGGCGGCGGTGGCGCTCGCCGATCCCGGAAACGTGAGCGGCGTGCTGTTCCTGGACGGCGACGGCCTCCCGCTCGACGGCACCGCGAACGGCGGCCGGGACGCGAGCGGCAAGAGCCTGTCTCTCCCGCAGCCGTATCGCACGACCCTGCTGCGGCTCGTGCTGCGCTCGGACGACGCGATCCGGATGATCTACGCCGCCGCCTGCGGCCCGCGCTGCCCGGCGCTGACCGCGGCGGGCGTGGACCAGTGGCGGCGGCCGTTCCAGGTCGCGGGGGCGGAACCGGCCGCGTTCGACGTGCTGGGCTCCGGGATCCCGTCGCTGCCGGTCGCGCAGCTGCACCGGCTCGCCGGGCTCCCGATGCCCAAATCAGTGGTCTACGGCGCCGACGACCCCGAGTACTCCGCCGACTCGGCCGCGCAGACCGCCGCCCGGATCGGCGCCCCCGCGCCCGCCCTGATCCCGAACGCCCGGCACCTGACGCTGATCAGCGACCCGGCCACCGTCGCCGCGGACGTCGAGCAGCTCGCCGCGCGCGCCGCCGCACAGCGTTAGCCTTCGCCCCCGCCGCCTCCGCAGGTTCCGCAACTTCTTGCAGCCTACGTTGCGCAATTTTCGAAACTTCCTTGCTGATATTGCGGTCATGTATCGGAAGTTCTACGCTCCCCCGCAGCACCCTCACCCACCCTCGACGCGTGCACCCCCCTCGACCGAAAGGTTCAGGACACTGATGTCCACCAGTCTTCCGTCCCCCGGCGGCCCGCCCGGGCCGCCGCTCCGCCGTCGGCGGCTGACCGCGCTCGCCGTCGCCGCGGCCACCGCCCTGTTCACCCTCCCCGGCGTCGTGCTGGCCACCTCCGCGTCCGCCGACGCGGGCACCCCGCCGTACTGGGCGCAGTCGCCGTTCGCCGTGCCGAGCGGAACGGGCGCGAGCGTCCCGTTCACCGAGTACGAGGCCGAGAACGGCAGCACCAACGGCTCGATCATCGGGCCCTCCTACGTCCAGGGCGGACTCGCCACCGAGGCCTCGGGACGCGAGGCCGTACAGCTGGCGTCGCAGGGTCAGTACGTGCAGTTCACGCTGACCAGCGCCGCGAACGCCGTCGACCTGCACTACGCCGTGCCGCAGGGCTCCTCCGGCACGCTGGACGTGTACGTCAACGGCACCAAGCTGAGCCAGGCGCTCTCGCTGACCTCGGCGTACAGCTACATATCCACCGGCGGCATCACCGGCAGCGTCACGCACAAGCTCTACGACGACACGCGGATGATGCTCGGTCAGACCTACGCGGCCGGGACCACGGTCAAGTTCCAGGTCGACTCCGGCAACTCCGCCACCCCGTACACGCTGGACGTCGCCGACTTCTACAACGTGGCCGCCGCGATCAGCCAGCCCGCGAACACGGTCTCGGTCGCGAGCTACGGCGCGGACGCGACCGGCGCGAGTGACTCGACCAGCGCTTTCAACAACGCGATCACCGCGGCCAACTCGGCCGGTGAGGCGGTCTGGATCCCGAGCGGCACGTACCTCATCGGCTCGCACCTGAACATGACCAGCGGCACGCTCGAGGGCGCCGGAAACTGGTACACGCAGCTGAAGACGAACGAGCTGATCGACAACACCTCGGCGATCTCCGGGGCCGTCAACCTCAGCAACTTCGCGATCCTCGGCTCCACGGTCGGCCGGCACGACGACAGCACGTCCAACGCGATCGACGGTTCGCTCGGCAACGGCTGGACCGTGAACGGCCTGTGGATCCAGGACACGAACGTCGGGTTCTGGCTGCAGTACGGCAACAGCAACTGCACCGTGGAGAACAGCGTCATCGAGTCCACGGACGCGGACGGCGTGAACTTCAACGGCAACGCCACCAACTGCACGGTGAAGAACAACTTCCTGCGCAACACCGGTGACGACAGCCTCGCGATCTGGTCCTACCCGACCGCGGACTCGGGCATCACCTTCAGCAACAACACGATCGTGCAGCCCACGCTGGCCAACGGAATCGCCGACTACGGCGGCTCGAACAACACCATCTCGAACAACGTCGTCGCCGACACCGAACCTCTCGGCAGCGGCATCGACATCTCCAACGAGGCATTCCTGCAGCCGTTCAGCCCGCTGTCCGGCACGATCACCGTGTCCGGCAACTACGTGATACGCAGCGGCGAGTACAACCCGAACTGGGCCCACCCGATGGGCGCGGTGCAGTTCGACTCGTACAACTCCGACTTCACCGGTGTGACCGTCAACTACAGCGGCGGCGCGATCCTCGACAGCCCGTACGAGGCCTTCGAGATCGTCGGCGGCGACGGCACCGGCCACGTCGTCAACGGCCTGAACATCAGCAACGTGAACGTGCAGAACACCGGCACGACCGTGTTCCAGGCGGAGACCGGCGGCGCGGCGAGCGTCAGCGGCCTGACCGCGAGCGGCATCGGCGTGGCGGGCGCGTACAACTACAGCTACCCGGGCAACGTCGCGGGCGCGTTCACCTTCAACCAGGGCAGCGGGAACTCGGGCTGGAGCACCACGCCGGTGCTCACCGCGTACCCGGCGCCGGTGCAGGCCGGGGCATTGAAGGCCTCGACGACGAGCCTGTCGTTCGGCGACGTGGCCTCGGGCGGCAAGAGCTCGGCGCAGTCGGTGACGATCAGCAACCCGGGTTCGAGCGCGGCCTCGGTCACCTCGATCGGCGTCACCGGCCAGTACTCGCAGACCAACACCTGCGGCAGCTCCATCGCGGCGGGCGGTTCGTGCACTGTCTCGGTCACCTTCGCCCCGACCGGCGGCGGCCCGCAGACCGGCACCCTCTCAGTGGCGACGAGCGCCCCCGGCAGCCCCCTGACGGTCGCGCTCTCGGGCACCGGCGTCACCTCCACCACCAACCTGGCGCTGAACGCGCCGATCACGGCGAGCAGCACCGCCTCGGGCTTCCCGGCCTCGAACGCGAACGACGGCGACACGAGCAGCTACTGGGAGAGCACCGACGGCGCGGCCTACCCGCAGACGCTGACCGTCGACCTCGGATCCACCCAGGCGATCGGCTCGATCACGCTCGACCTGCCGCCGTCCTCGGCCTGGGCCACCCGCACCGAGACGCTCTCGGTGCTCGGCAGCGCGAACGGGAGCTCGTACTCGACGATCGTCGGCTCGGCCGGGTACACCTTCAACCCGTCCACCGGCAACACCGCCACCATCAGCCTGCCGTCCGGGACCACCGCCCGCTACGTGCAGCTGAGCTTCACCGCGAACACCGGCTGGAGCGCGGCGCAGGTGTCCGAGTTCCAGGTCTTCCCCGGCGGCTCCTCGACGAACAACGGCAGCGCCCTGACGGCCTCTCCGTCGAGCCTGTCCTTCGGCAACGTGAACGTCGGCTCGACCAGCTCCGCGCAGTCCGTGACGGTGAGCAACCCGGGTTCGACCGCCGCGTCGGTCTCCTCGGTGAGCGTCTCCGGCGCGTTCTCGCAGACCAACACCTGCGGCAGCTCCATCGCGGCGGGCGGCTCGTGCACGGTCAGCGTGAAGTTCGCACCGACCGCCGCGGGCTCGGCCACCGGTTCGCTCAGCGTGGCCAGCAGCGCGCCGAGCAGCCCGCTGACCGTCGGCCTCTCCGGCACCGGCGTCAGCAGCACGGGCACCAACCTGGCGCTGAACCGGCCGGTCACCGCGAGCGGCTACACGCAGAACTACGTGCCCTCGAACGCGGTGGACGGCAACACCAGCAGCTACTGGGAGAGCACCGACAACGCGTTCCCGCAGTGGCTCCAGGTGGACCTCGGCTCGTCGAGCACCGTCGGCCGGGTCGTGCTGGACCTCCCGCCATCCACGGCGTGGGGCGCCCGCACCCAGACGATCACCGTCCAGGGCAGCACCGACGGCACCAACTACACGACGCTCGTGGGCTCGCAGGGCTACACCTTCGACCCGTCCACGGGCAACACCGTCACCGTCACCTTCACCAGCGCCTCCGTGCGCTACCTGAGGCTGACCTTCACCGCGAACACCGGCTGGCCGGCCGGTCAGCTCTCCGAACTGCAGGTTTTCGGCAGCTAGAAATCGGCGGCCGGTAGCACGGGTGGTCGGTGGTCTTCGGATCACCGACCACTCGCGTCTTTCACCCGTTCGGCGGACAGTACGGCGACGGTACTTGAAGCTTCAACTTCAATGGGCTAGGCTCCCGCATGTAGTTGAAAGTTAAACGACACCGCACCGTCCCCGAGGAGCCCGCCGCCATGAGCATCTTCAGCCGCAAGAACGAGTCCGACACCGCCGTCGCCACCGCCGAGGGCACGCTCGACCGCGACCTGTCGCACCTGACCGGCGACTACACGATCGACCCCGCGCACAGCAAGATCGGCTTCAGCGTCCGGCACGCCATGGTCACCAACGTGCGCGGCGAGTTCACCGAGTACGAGGGCAAGCTGCACCTCGACGGCACCGACCCGGCCAAGTCCACCGCCGAACTGGTGATCAAGGTGGCGAGCATCAACACCAGCCAGGCCCAGCGCGACGAGCACCTGCGCACCGGCGACTTCTTCGCCGCCGAGACCTACCCCGAGATCACCTTCCGCTCGACCTCGGCCGAGGAGGTTGGCGACGACACCTACCGCCTGCACGGCGACCTGACGATCAAGGACGTGACCCGACCGGTCGTCCTCGACCTCGAGTTCACCGGTGCCGCGACCGACCTCTACGGCGCCAACCGGGCCGGCTTCGAGGGCGGCACGACCGTGGACCGCACCGCCTGGGGCCTCACCTACAACGCGGCCCTGGAGACCGGCGGCGTGCTGATCGGCGAGAAGGTCAAGCTGGTCCTCGACATCTCCGCCGTCAAGGCCGCCTGATCCCGGCCGCGACAAGCGCCCCTGCCACCGTGCGAACGGTCGACAGGGGCGCTCCGCTGTATCTCAGGCTCCGTAGACGCTGAGCTCCGAGACCTGCGCGCCGTTCTGCACGCTGTTCGCCGTAAAGGACAGCTCCACGTACCGCTCACTCGTCCCCGACGGCAGACTGACCGTCACCGTGTTCCCGGTCGCCGGATTGAACGTGTACGTCGCCGAACCGACTAACGTGACGTAACTCGTCCCGTTCGCACTCCCCAACACCGAGAACGTCTGCGTACGAGTGCCCCACGCAGACGACGGCGGCAGGTCGACGACGACGGACCCAAGGCTCTGGGCGCTCCCCAGGTCCACGCTCAACGTCGCTGGCCAGGAGCCGTTCGCGCCCTCCCAATACGAGCTCGTATTCCCGTCGACCGCGTTGGCGGCCACGTAACCCTGCGTGTAGCTGCTCGCGGTCGCGGTCCGATTGAGCGCGAGGTCGGGCTTGGCCGTGCCGCCGCCACCCGCCGTGCCCCAGACCTGGAACTCGGACACCTGCGCGCCGTTCTGCACGCTGTTCGCCGTGAACGACAGCTCCATGTACCGATCATTCGTCCCCGACGGCAGGTTGATCGTCACCGTGTTCCCGGACGCCGGATTGAACGTGTACGTCGCCGAACCCACCAACGTCACGTAGCTCGTCCCATCCGCGCTCCCCAGTACCGAAAGCGTCTGCGTACGAGTCCCCCAGGCCGAGGACGGCGGCAGATCGAGCACGACGTAGCTCAGCGAATCCGTCGCGCCGAGGTTCACGGTGAGAGTCGAGGGCCACGCGCCGTCCGTGCCCTCCCAATACGTGCTCGAATTCCCATCGACGGCGTTCGCCGGCACGTAGCCCTGCGTGTAGCTGCTCGCGCTGACCGACGCGTTCAACGCCAAGTTCGTAGCCGTGCCGCCACCACCACTGTTGCTGGTTCCGGTGCCCGACAAGGCGATCGCCAGCGAAGGGTTGGTGGCGTTGCTCGCGATCGTCAACGTCCCGGATGCCGAGCCGGTGGCAGTCGGGGCGAATGTCACACTCGCGGTGCACGAGGCTCCGGCGGCGAGCGTGCTGCCGCAGGTGTTCGTCTGCGCGAACGGCGCCGCGGTGGCGACCGACGAGATGGCCGCCGCCGCGCTGCCGGTGTTGGTCACCGTCACCGACTGCGCCGACGTCGTCGATCCGACCGCCTCGCTGCCGAAGGAGAGCGAACTCGGCGACGCGCTCAACGTGGCACTGCCGCCACCGGTCGAACTCGTCGTCGACATGACCACCTTGCTGATGATGAGCGGCTGCGTCGGATCCGCGACCGGCAGCCGCAGGTCGGCACCCGCGTTCTCGGCCTCGTCGAACTGCGCGCCGGTCAACTGCACGGTGCCCGTGGTCCACGTACCGGAGCCCGGGCTGCTCACCGACGGGCCGCTCGCGTACGCATTGCCCGGGGTGTCGTACTGCACCGAGAAGCCCTGACCGGCACTGGCCCAGTACGTGACCTGTAGGTTCACCGTAGACGCCGTGGCCACAGCGCTGAAGGGATCGATCTGCAGGTACACGTAGGCGCCCGGCGCTCCGCTCTGCGCGGTCGTCCACGTCTCGACGACCGGAGTGCCGTTCTGCGTGGTCTGCGTCAGGTTCCCGTCAGCACCCTGGTTCGCCTGCCCGACCCCGAGGAACTGCAGCCCGCCGCCCGACGATCCAGGCGTCGCCGTCACCGTCGTCGCCCCGATCTCCGTCGCCGGACAACTCGCCGACGCCGTACCAGCGGGCGCGGCCCCAGCGACCACGTTCCACTCGTCGAGCGATGCCGCCGCGACGCTGGCCGTGGCACAGATCAGCCCGTTCGCCTGAACCGTCTGCGGCACGGCGTTCCCGGTCGCGACATCAATCAGGTGATAGCTGCCAGCGTTCAGATTCAGCCCGGTCGGATTGATCGCGATCGGATCGTCGTACGCGGTGCCGGAAGTGATGTCCGCCAACGTGATCGTCGCGCTCGTGTGACTGCTCGCGACCGCCGGAACAGCCTGCAACACGCCCGAGTTCGCCAGCTCAGCGTACGCCGGGGCATAGGAGGCGAGCTGACCCTCCTGCGTGAGCACCTTGCCCCCGGCACTCTGATACGAGGCGATAGAGGAATCCGTCCCATTGAGCGGCAACACGGCAGAGAACTGCGACAGGCTCACCGCCCCGTTCGCGACCTCCTGGCTGGTCACGACCGCGAAGCCGGACTGGTAGTTCTGCCACAGACTGCTGAGATTGTCCTCGACGCTGTTCAGACTGCCGCCGGAACTGTTGCCGTACCCCTGCGACACGTCGATGTAGACGGCGGCAGGCTGCTGCGGGTAGGAGCCGCCCGACCCCGATATCCCCTGCAACGTGGACAGCCAGTGCAGATAGATCGGGAAGCCGACGGTGTCCTTCTGCGTGCCGTCGTGGATGAAGAAGTCCTCCCCGCCGCCGTCCGGCAACCCCATCGCGTAGCTCGACAGCCACTGCACCGCCTGCGCCGCCAACTGCGTACCGTCCCCCGGCGCCGTCCACTCCTGCGCCAGCTTCACCCCGTACGCCCTGGCCAGACTGCCGAGCGTCAGCGTCAGCCCCGGCGACTGCGCCGCATCGTCGATCACTGCGACGTTGTACTTCTTGGCCAGCGCGAAGAACGTGTCCGGGTTGTTCGCGTACGCGGGCGCGTTGGCAAGGTGCCCGCCGAAGTAGTAGTAGAGCGGTGTACTGGCGGTCACGTTACGAACATCGGCCGTCAGCTGCCCATACGTCGTCTGCACGCTCCACGCCCGGAACGCCTGGTACACGCCCGCGAGCGCCGCCCCCGGCACCGCCGCCGGAACCTGACTGAACGATGAGTACGACGTGCCGTAGTCCGAGTTGAACGTCGCGATCGTGCCGTACGTGGCGGGCAGATACGTCCCCCGGAACTCACTCACATCCGCCGACGCCCAACCACCGGGCGCACCGTTCAGATCCCACTGCGCGTCCAAGAACCCGTAGTCAAGGATCGAGCCGCCGTACCCGGCCTCCCCCGCGATGTGCTGAACCGTCGAGGTCACGTACGTGAAGTACTCCGACTGCTCCGTCGCATCCCACCAAGCGGGCGCAACGCCGGTGGCCCCGCCACTACTCACCTCGAAGTCCGTGATCCAGGGCGCCGGACTCCCGCCCCACCCCGACTGCCAGAAGATCGGCACCAGCTGAATCCCGGCCGCCGACGCGTTGGCAAGCTCCTGATCCAACTCCGTGAAACTGAACGTCCCAGCCGTGGGCTCGATCGTCCCCCACGGCATGTTCAGCTCCGCCGTATTGAGCCCGTCCGCCTTCAACGCCGCGAAGCTCGCCTCCGACCAAGCGGCCCCGTTGTTGTCGAAATCCAGCTGCGTAGACCAGATCGGCGTCGTCGGAGCCGCAGCGGCGGACGCCGGCGCAGCGCTCAACGCAACCGCCCCAGCGCTCACCAACGCGGCCGCGCCGACAAGAGCCAGCACACGTCTGCCCGGCCCGGCCCGCCTGGCCAGTCCGACCCGTCGAGCGCTGCGTCTGACGATGTTGATGGGTTCTGACATCTCGGGAGCTCCTTCGCACGCCGAGCAGGATGTGGGTATGGCGCACGTGGACCGTAACTCCGAAGACAGCATCCTGCAATATATCGATGGCAAAATTACGAAGGCTTGCCAGACAAGGAAAATTAGCTACCCGGCAGCCGCGAGGTCGACCCTACCCACGCTCCCTCGTACCTCGGTCGCTACGTCCGCGAACCTTCGGCGTTGTCGCGCCCGGTTGACGCTGTCAGCGTGCGGTCCGTGTTCGCCCCTACCTCCGGCATGGTGCTGCGCTCGTTCCTCGCTCCGCACCACGCCTACGTCCGGGGCGATTACATACCCCGCCCACCCGCCCTACTCAACCGACCCTACAGTCGCTCCGCTCCTTCGGGACGCCTGCGGCGGGCGGCACGCTCCCTCGTACCTCGGTCGCTCAACCGCCCACCTACGGCACTGCGCGCAGCATCTGCTCAACTGATGGAGCATCGGCGGCCTGCGGGCTAGTGGGTCAGTGTCCAGAGTTCGGCCCAGTGGTCGGCAGTCAGGTCTTTGGGGAGCGCGTGGGCGGGGATTCGATTGCGGCGGAGCCATGCGTGCAGGTCTGATCGGCGGACGCGACCGGTGCGCAGGATCATCTCCGCCAGGCCTCGGCCGCGGGCTTGGAAGGCTTCCTTGACAAAAGCCTGATACATGAGCCGTTCGTTAACGAGTGGGACGGGGCGGCGGTGCATGGTCATCAAGCCTGCGTCGACGGACGGCACCGGCCGGAATGCCGACGCTGGAACGCGGCGGATGAGTCGGAAGTCGTACCAGGGCCACCAGGACGCGGTGAGCATGCTGGCTCCGCCCACGCCCACTCGGCGTCGGGCGACCTCCCACTGCACGATCAGCACGGCGTGCGTCCAGCCGTGCTCGGACAGCAGCTTCCTGATAATCGCCGTGGTGAGATGGAACGGGATGTTGCCGACGACGGTGTGCGGGGTGTCGGGGAATCTGTAGCGCAGGACGTCGGCGCGGACGACCTCGACGTGCGCACTGCTCATGTTCAGAGCGAGTCGACGAGCCCGGCGAGGGTCGATCTCCAGAGCCGTGACGTGACGACGACCGAGCCGGGCCAGCGGCCTCGTCAGAGCGCCGTCACCGGCCCCGAGTTCGATGATGGGGCCGGACGTCTCGGTCCTGACGAGGTGCTGGATGGCTGTGACGAGTTGCGGGTCGGCAAGGAAGTTCTGGCCGAAGTCCTGGCGTGCATAGGTGTTCATGGCTGCTCCGCGGCAGATCGCGTTCGGAGCCGGGCAGCACGATTTGCCGCACCGGCGGATGACCCGGATGCGGCGGAGCGTCGAAGATCGAAGTTCGGATCGGCCCGCCGCTAGGCGAGGCGGATCCGAATGAAGTGCGCGCCGAATGCGCACATGGAGCCGTACATGGGAGCGCACGCTAGCAGAGCGATAGTTCGCGGCTCACCTGGTTTTCTTCCTGATAGGGCCGACCGCTAGTCCGCGGGCTGGCCTTGGTGGGTGGACAGCCAGTTGTCGACTACCTCGTAGGCGCGCTTGCGGACGTCTGGGAGGGAGAGGAAGACGTCGTGGCGGGCGGAGGGGATGGGGACGATGGTGGTCTCGTCGCCTAGGCAGCCGGACCAGCGGGCGATTTGGGTTACGTCCAGGACCAGGTCGGCGCGTTCGCTGAGGTCGGAGTACGTGGTGGAGTAGTGGGTGCGGTCGGAGCGGAGGATCAGCGACGGGACGCCTACCGCCAGGCCGCGGTGGAGGGCGGCGTGGGCGCGGCGGACGGCGTTGAGCCAGCCTACGGTGACGGGGAAGCCGAGCAGGGGCTTGAGTTCGAGGTCGAAGTCCCATTCGCCGGTGCCGCTGGTGTGCAGGGTGTCGCCGTACGGGCTCGGGGGCAGTTTGAGCTGGGCGAACGGCTTGGCCTTGGCGAGCAGGCGCAGGGCTTGGGTCTGGATGCCGCGGCGGGACGGCGTGCCCTGCAGGTCGAACCAGGGGCTGTTGAGTACTAGGCCTGAGATCGGGGCCGCATTGCCGGTGCCGGTGCCGCTGTCGCCTCCGCGGTGCTTGCGGCGGCGGTCCAGCCAGAGAGGGAGGATCAGGCCGCCGGTCGAGTGGGCGGCCAGCAGTACGGGGACGTCGGGGTGCTCCTGGGTGACGGCGGCTAGTGCGAGTTCCAGCTCCTGGTCGTAGAGCACGAAGTCGGACACGTAGTGCGCGGTCTGGCCGGGGCGGCGGGCGCGGCCGCTTTTGCGCAGGTCCAGTGCGTAGAACGCCAGGCCGCGCTCGGCGAAGAAGTCCGCGAGCTCGGTCTGGAAGAAGTAGTCGGAGAATCCGTGCACGTAGAGGACCGCGCCGTGCGCCGTTTCGCCGTCGAGGGGTTCGCGGCGGACCAGTACGGCGGTCGCGTCGCCTTCGCCGTCCGGGTCGGTGCCGAGCTCGAAGACGTGCTGCCGGTAGCCCTCGATGATGTCGGGCTGCCAGTCGGGAGCGGGAGCAGGGACGGGCATGGGTACCTCCGTGGGGGCCGTCACCGGCGTCTTGCGGTCAGGCGCTGGAACGCCGCCAGGATTGCAGGGTAGCGGCCCGGGGACAGGCGGGCGAGGACGTCGGGAATGCGCGCGCTGATCGCGATCAGCAGGCGGGGGCGACGGTTCTCGATCGCCGCGACGATGTCGGCGGCGGCCTTCTCGGGCGGGTAGGTGAGCAGCTTGTTGAAGCTGCGGCGTTCGGCTTCGGCCTCGGGTCCGGCGATGGTCGCGGCCAGGCGGGCGTTCTGGGCGATGCCGGTGCGGATGCCGCCGGGGTGCACGACGGTCACGCCGATCTCCCCGGCGAGTTCGGCGCGCAGGCCCTCGGTGAAGCCGCGTACGGCGAACTTGCTGGTGGAGTACGCGACGTTGCCGGCCGGGGCGATGAGGCCGAAGAGGCTGGAGATGTTCACCAGGTGCGAGCCGGGGTTGGCTCGCAGCGTGGGCAGCAGGGCGCGGGTGAGGGTGACGACGGCGCGGTAGTTGATCGCCATCAGCCAGTCGAACTCCTCCTCGCTGACCTGCTCGAACGTGCCGCCTAGCGCGACGCCCGCGTTGTTGACGAGGAGGGTGGCGTCGGGGTGTTCGGCGGCTAGTGTCTTGCCGAGTTCGTGGGTGGACTCGTTGTCGCTGAGGTCGACTACGTACGTTGCGACCTTTTGACCGGCGTGTTCGCGGATGTGGCGGGCTACGCGCTCTAGGCGTTCGGCGTCGCGGTCCACGAGGGCTAGGGCGCTGCCGCGGCGGGCCAGGGCGTACGCGAGTTGTTCGCCGATGCCGCCCGCCGCGCCGGTGACGATGGCGGTGCCCCCGGCGAAGTCGTAACGGTCCATCAGACACCAGACCTGATCGACGCAGTCGTCGGCACCTTGCTGAGCTGCAGCTGCGCGTCCTCGACCGGGAGTTCGCGCAGCAGCTTGACGTCGCCGGCGTAGTTCATCGAGGTCAGCCACGGGGCCTGGTCGCCTTGGCGGGGCAACTGGTCGAGCACGCGCTGGATGTAGCCGGCGCCGAAGTCGAGGAAGGGGCGCAGCGGCATCTGCTCGTTGGCGACGACCGGGCGTGCGACGTCGTAGCCGTGCTCGTCCATGTGGGTGAGCAGGCGGCAGAAGTGCTCGCACAACAGGCCGACCTTGAGCGTCCACGAGGAGTTCGTGTAGCCGATCGCATAGGCGAAGTTCGGCACGCCGGAGAGCATCATGCCCTTGTAGGAGACGGTGTCGGCCAGCGACACGGCCGCTCCGTCCACCTCGATCCCGATGCCGCCCATCGCCTGCACGCTCAGGCCCGTGGCGGTGATGATGATGTCGGCTTCGAGTTCGCTGCCGGAGGCGAGGCGGATGCCGGTCTCGGTGAAGGTGGCGATCTTGTCGGTGACGATCTCGGCCTTGCCGCTGCTGATCGTCTTGAACAGGTCGCCGTCGGGCACCGCGCACAGCCGCTGGTCCCAGGGCCCGTACGGCGGGTTGAAGTGCTCGTCGACGGGATAGCCCTCGGGCAGCATCCTGGCGTTGATCCAGCGGATGATCCGGCGGGCCCGCTGCGGGTGCTTCTGGCAGAACTTCCAGATGGCCTGCTGCTGCCAGATGTTCTTGCGCCGGGTGAGGGCGAAGCCGCGCTTCTCGCCGAACAGCGCGGTGAGGGCGAGGCCGATCTTGTCCTGGCCGGGCACCGGCATGATGTACGTGGGCGTGCGTTGCAGCATCACGATGTGCCCGGCTTGGTCGGCCATCGCCGGGATGAGCGTGACGGCGGTCGCGCCGCTGCCGATGACGACGACGCGCTTGCCCGCGTAGTCGAGGTCCTCGGGCCACAGCTGCGGGTGCACGATCTGGCCGCGGAAGTTCTCGCGGCCCTCGAAGTCCGGGGTGTAGCCCTCGTCGTAGCGGTAGTAGCCGGCCGCGCCGAACAGCCAGCGGCAGGTCAGCGTCGTGCGCTCGCCGGTGTCGGTGCGCTCGACGTGCACGGTCCAGCGGGCGTCGGCCGAGGACCACGAGGCGCTGACGACCTTCGTGTGGTAGCGGATGTGCTGGTCGATGCCGTTCTCGGACGCGGCCTCGCGCACGTAGGCGAGGATCTTGTCGCCGCCCGCGATCGCGTCCTTGTCGCGCCACGGCTTGAACTCGAAGCCGAAGGTGTGCAGGTCGGAGTCGGAGCGGATGCCCGGGTACTTGAACAGGGCCCAGGTGCCGCCGAGGCCGTCGCGCGCCTCGAGGATCGCGTAGCTGCGGCCGGGATGGTCGCGTTGCAGGTAGTACGCGGCGCCGATGCCGGAGATCCCGGCGCCGATGATGAGGACGTCCAGCGTGTCCGGGCCTGAGGCTGTCGACGGTGACATGCCGTCATGGTTGCAACGCGGCGTCGCGCATTCCAGGGGCACTATGCACCAATCTTCGGGCTGAGTGCAGCAAAGTGCACCAACGCGGCGTACCGTGGAGGCCATGACCTGGGAACCGCCGTCCGCACGGGTGCGCGAGCTGATGCGCAAGGGCGCGCAGATCGTGCTCGACCCGCCGGCCGCCTGGCTGGCCGAGCTCGACGCGGCCACGCTGTCCGGGCCGCAGCGCTCGCAGATCGCCGAGGATCCGGTGCTCGCGGCGGCCACGCGGCGGGCCAACCGTTCGAACCTGTTGTTCTGGGCCTCGTCGAACGTACAGCGTCCGGGCGAGCGTGTCCCGCCGAACCTGGGCGAGGTGCCGATGGACATCGTGCGCGACCTCGTGCGCCGGGGGCTGAACGAGTCCGCGCTGGACGCGTACCGGTCCGGGCAGGGCGTGGCGCTGCGGCGGTGGATTCAGATCTGCTTCACGTTGACCAGCGAGCCGGAGGTGCTCCGCGAGCTGATCGACGTCTCGTGCCAGTCGATCTCCGAGTTCGTGGACGACACGATCGCCGCGCTCACGATGCGGATCGCGCGGGAGCGGGAGGAACTGACGCACGGTACGCACGCTGAGCGCCGCGAGACCGTCACGCTGCTGCTGGACGGCGCGCCGATCCCGCGTGCACGGGCCGAGCAGCGTCTCGGTTATCGGCTCGATGGAAGACACACCGCTGCGATCGTCTGGTGCGACGAGCCGCAGCCGGACCTCGCGGCGCTGGACCGTGCCGCCGAACTGATCGGCACGTGCGCCGGGGATCAGCGGCCGCTCAGCGTGCTGGCCAGCGCGGCGACGCGGTGGGTGTGGGTGCACGGCCGCCCGGACGCGGCCCGGCTGCGCGAGGCGGTGGCGGCGGACCCGCAGCTGCGAATCGCTGTGGGCAGCACCGGCAGCGGCCTGGACGGATTCCGGCGCGGCCACCTCGACGCGCTCACCGTGCAGCGCATGCTCGCGCGCCTGGCCTCGCCGCAGCAGCTCGCCACGCACGACGAGGTGGAGCTCGTCGCGCTGCTCACGACCAACCTCGACACGGCCGACCAGTTCGTGCACCGTGTGCTCGGCGAGCTGACGAGCGCGGATCCGGAGCTGACCGAATCCGTCCGCCGGTACATCGCCGAGCAGTGCAACGTGTCGCGGGCCGCGCAGAGCCTTTACATCCATCGCAACACGCTGCTGCGGCGGCTGGCCCAGGCGGACCGGCTGCTGCCCCGACCGCTGGAACAGGACGTCGTGGCGGTCGGGGCGGCGCTGGAGGTGCTGCGCTGGCGCGGAGTCGAGGACTAGTCGAGGACGACCAGGAGGTCGCCCGCCTCTACCTGCTGGATGGGGTTGATGGCCAGGCGGGAGACGGTTCCGGCCTTGGTCGCGGTGATGGCGGCCTCCATCTTCATGGCCTCGATCGTGGCGACCTTCGCCCCGGCCTCGACCTGCGTTCCCTCGGTGACCGTGAGGGTGACGACGCCCGCGAAGGGCGCCGGGACGTGGCCGGGGTTGGCGCGGTCGGCCTTCTCGCGGGCGGGGATGTCGGCGGAGACGGCCGCGTCGCGGATCTGGATCGGGCGCAGCTGGCCGTTGAGCGTGGCCATAACGGTCCGGAAGCCGCGTTCGTCCGCCTCGCCGATCGCCTCCAACGCCATCAGCAGCCGTACGCCGGGCTCGAGATCGACGGCGTACTCCTTGCCGAGCCGCAGACCGTAGAAGAAGTCCTTGCTCGGCAGCACGCTGGTGTCGCCGAAGGTCTGACGGTGCGTCTCGAACTCGCGCGTCGGACCGGGGAACAGCAGCCGGTTGAGCGTGGCACGCCGGTCCTTGTCGAGTCCGTCGCGGTCCTCGGCGGACAGTTCGCGCACCGGCTTGGCCTCGGCGCGGCCCTGCAGAGCCTTGGTGCGGAACGGTTCGGGCCAGCCGGCGGGCGGGGTGCCGAGTTCGCCGCGCAGGAAGCCGATCACGGAGTCGGGGATGTCGAACTTGTCGGGGGTCGCCTCGAAGTCGGCCGGACTCACGCCCGCGCCGACCAGGTGCAGCGCGAGGTCGCCGACGACCTTGGAGGACGGCGTGACCTTGACCAGGCGGCCGAGGATGCGGTCGGCGGCCGCGTACATGGCCTCGATGTCCTCGAACTTCTCTCCCAGCCCGAGCGCGATGGCTTGCGTGCGCAGGTTGGAGAGCTGGCCGCCGGGGATCTCGTGGTGGTAGACGCGGCCGGTCGGGGAGGCGAGTCCGGCTTCGAAGGGTGCGTAGATCTTGCGGACGGACTCCCAGTACGGTTCGAGGTCGCCGACCGCCTGCAGGTCGAGGCCGGTGGGCCGGTCGGTGTAGTCGGTCGCCGCGACGATCGCCGAGAGCGAGGGCTGCGAGGTCGTGCCCGCCATGGAGGCGACGGCGCCGTCTACCGCGTCGGCGCCTGCGTGGATCGCGGCGAGGTACGTCGCGAGCTGGCCGCCCGCCGTGTCATGCGTGTGGATGTGCACCGGCAGGTCGAACTCGCGGCGCAGTGCGGTGACCAGGCTCGCGGCGGCCGGGGCCCGCAGCAGGCCGGCCATGTCCTTGATCGCCAGCACGTGCGCACCCGCGTTGACGATCTGCTCGGCGAGCCGCAGGTAGTAGTCGAGCGTGTAGAGCTTCTCGGCCGGGTTCGACAGGTCGGCGGTGTAGCAGAGGGCCACCTCGGCGACCGACGTGCCGGTCGCGCGCACGGCGTCGATCGCCGGACGCATCTGGTCCACGTCGTTGAGCGCGTCGAAGATCCGGAAGATGTCGATGCCGGTCTCGGCCGCCTCCTGCACGAACGCGTGGGTGACCTCCGTGGGGTACGGCGTGTAGCCGACGGTGTTGCGGCCGCGCAGCAGCATCTGGAGGCAGATGTTCGGCACGGCGGCACGCAGCGCGGCCAGGCGTTCCCACGGGTCCTCGGCCAGGAAGCGCAGCGCGACGTCGTACGTGGCGCCTCCCCAGCATTCGAGCGAGAGCAGGCCTGGCAGCGTGCGGGCGACGACCGGGGCGATGGCGAGCATGTCCTTCGTGCGCACGCGCGTGGCCAGCAGCGACTGGTGCGCGTCGCGGAAGGTCGTGTCGGTGATCCCGATCGTCGGCGACTCGCGCAGCCAGCGCGCGAAGCCCTCCGGACCGAGCTCGACAAGCTTCTGCTTCGAACCGGCGGCGGGCTCGGTCGCGGGCAGCGCGGGGAGCTTCGTGGCCGGGTCGAGCGACTCAGGACGGTCGCCGTGCGGCTTGTTCACGGTCACGTCGGCCACGTACGTGAGCAGCTTCGTGCCACGGTCGGCCGACTGACGCGCCGTCAGCAGGTACGGCCGCTGCTCGATGAACGACGTGGTCACGTGCCCGGCCTGGAAGTCCGGGTCGTCGAGGACCGCTTGCAGGAACGGGATGTTCGTAGCCACGCCACGGATGCGGAACTCGGCGATCGCCCGCCGCGCGCGACGGACGGCCGTCGGGAAGTCGCGGCCCCGGCACGTCAGCTTGACCAGCATCGAGTCGAAGTGCGCGCTGATCTCGGTGCCCGCGTGCGTGGTGCCGCCGTCGAGCCGGATCCCGGAGCCGCCCGGCGAACGGTACGTGTTGATCTTGCCGGTGTCCGGACGGAAGCCGTTCGCCGGGTCCTCGGTCGTGATCCGGCACTGCAGAGCCGCGCCGCGCAGCGTCACCGTCTCCTGCGAAAGCCCCAGGTCGGCAAGGGTCTCGCCGGATGCGATGCGCAGCTGCGACTGGACGAGGTCGACGTCCGTGACCTCCTCGGTGACCGTGTGCTCGACCTGGATGCGCGGGTTCATCTCGATGAAGACGTGGTTGCCCTCGCGGTCGAGCAGGAACTCGACGGTGCCCGCGTTCCGGTAGCCGATCGAGGTGGCGAAGCGGACCGCGTCCGCGCAGATCCGGTCGCGCAGTTCTGGGTCGAGGTTCGGGGCGGGCGCCAGCTCGATGACCTTCTGATGCCGGCGCTGGACCGAGCAGTCCCGCTCGAACAGGTGCATCACGTTGCCCGCGCCGTCCGCGAGGATCTGCACCTCGATGTGGCGCGGCTCGACGACGGCCTTCTCCAGGAACACCGTCGGGTCGCCGAACGCTGACGCCGCCTCACGCGCCGCCGCCTCGATCGACTCGCGCAGCGCGGCACGGTCCTCCACGCGCCGCATGCCGCGACCGCCGCCACCGGCGACCGCCTTCACGAACACTGGGAAGCCGATCTCCTCGGCCGCCGCGACCAGCTCGTCCACATTGCTCGACGGCTGCGACGAACCGAGCACCGGCACCCCGGCCGCGCGCGCCGCCGCCACCGCACGCGCCTTGTTGCCGGTCAGCTCCAGCAGCTCCGCGCTCGGGCCGACGAACGTGATCCCGGCCTGCTCGCACGCACGGGCCAGCTCCGGGTTCTCCGACAGAAAGCCGTACCCCGGATAGACGGCGTCCGCCCCGGCACGTTGAGCCGCACGGACGATCTCGTCAACCGACAGATACGCCCGAACGGGGTGGCCCACCTCGCCGATCTCGTATGCCTCGTCCGCCTTCAGCCGGTGCAGCGAGTTGCGGTCCTCGTGCGGGAAGACCGCGACGGTCCGCGCCCCGAGCTCATACGCCGCCCGGAACGCGCGGATCGCGATCTCCCCGCGATTGGCGACCAACACCTTGCGAAACATGGTCCAACCCTCCTTCTCGGTCCACGGGTGATTCTTGGTCGCGGCGCGGCCCGACAAACCTCATTGGTCCAGACCACCTCTGCGGACCAGCTGGCCGGCGATCACGTTGCGCTGGATCTCGTTCGTGCCCTCGCCCACGATCATCAGCGGGGCGTCGCGGAAGTAGCGCTCGACGTCGAACTCGGTCGAGTAGCCGTACCCGCCGTGGATGCGCACCGCGTCCAGCGCCACCTGCATGGCGGCCTCGGAGGCGAACAGCTTGGCCATGCCCGCCTCCAGGTCGCAGCGCTGGCCCGACTCGAACCGCTCGGCGGCGTGCAGGATCAGCTGCCGGGCCGCGGTGACCTTGGTGGCCATGTCGGCCAGGTAGTTGCCCACCGCCTGGTGCTTCCAGATCGGCTGGCCGAAGGTCTCGCGTTCCTGGGCGTAGCGCAGCGCGTCGTCGAAGGCGGCCTGGGCGACGCCGAGGGCGCGCGACGCGACCTGGATCCTGCCGGTCTCCAGGCCCTTCATCATCTGGGCGAAGCCGCGCCCTTCCACGCCGCCGAGCAGCGCGCTGGCCGGCGCCCGGTAGTCGGTGAAGGAAAGCTCGCACGACTCGACGCCCTTGTAGCCCAGCTTGGGCAGGTCACGGGAGACGGTCAGGCCCGGGCCGTGCTCGACCAGCAGGACCGAGATGCCCGCGTGCCTGGGCTCGGCGGCCGGGTCGGTCTTGCACAGCAGCGCGATGAGCTGGGAGCGGCGGGCGTTGGTGATCCAGGTCTTGGAGCCGCTGATGACGTAGCCGTCGCCGTCGCGGCGGGCCACCGTGGTCATCGCCTGCAAGTCGGAGCCGCCGCCGGGCTCGGTCAGCGCCATGGTCGCCCGGATCTCGCCGGTGGCCATCCGGGGCAGGTAGTGGTCCTGCTGCTCGCGCGTGCCGAAGGCCAGCAGCAGCTTCGCGACCGTGGTCATCGCCTGCAGGTCCGAGCCGCCGCCGGGTTCGGTGAGCGCCATCGTCGCCCGCACCTCGCCGGTGGCCATGCGGGGCAGGTAGCGGTCCTTCTGCTCGTCGGTGCCGAACGCCAGCAGCAGCTTGGCCACCACCGTGTGCCC
>DATJIF010000052.1:0-5696 GCA_035493475.1 Actinospica sp. | reverse complement strand
TCGAGGGCGTCCGCGAGCACGGCGAGGGCGCGGGTCGGATACGAGGGCCGGACGCGCTCGTAGTCCGCCGCGGCGAGGTTGTAGCCGGTCTCGGCGGCGTGGTGGATGGCCACGAGGATGAACCTAGCACCACCGATCATGTTTTGAACGTATTGGTCGGTGGCCGGCGTACGGCCGCGTGGTGACGATCGGATAAACCCGGGGCGCCCACAGCGCCGTACGGGGTGCGCCGCGGGAGGAGCCGCGCCGTGTGCGGGCCCGCGTAGACTTCGGCGCGTCAACACCCGTGGACCTCAGCGTCCATGAACCCTCAGCATCAAGAACCGCGAACCAGGAAGCCGGGTATCCGACAGTGCCGACCGCCACGCTCCTGCTGGTCTCCACCGCCGACACCGATCTGCTCGCCGCCCGCGCCTGCGCCGCCGGGTACCGGGTGGCCAATCCGGCGAGGCTGTCCCCGGACGAGTTGCCGGCGCTGCTCGACGGCGTGGACGCGGCGGTGGTCCGGCTGCTCGGCGGCGCGCGGGTGTGGGAGGCCGGGCTCGCGGCGCTGGCCAGGGCCGGCGTGCCGACGGTCGCGCTGGGCGGCGAGGCGGTGCCGGACGCGGACCTGACGGCGCTGTCCTCGGTGCCGGTGCAGGTGGTCGCGCACGCCTCCCGCCTCCTGGCCGCCGGAGGCCCGGAGAACCTGGCCCGGCTCGCCCGCTACCTGGACGCGGCGGTGCGCGGCGGGGATCAGGGGGCTGAGCCGGAGCCGGTGCTCGAGGCGCCGGAGTCCGGCGTCCGGGCCGGGCGCGCCGAGGACCCGGCGAAGCCGACCGTCGGCGTGGTCTACTACCGGGCGCACGAGCTGTCCGGCAACACCGCCTTCGTCGACGGGCTCTGCGACGCCGTGGAGGCCGCCGGGGCCAACGCCCGGCCCGTCTACTGCGCCTCGCTCCGTTCGCTGCGCGAGGGCGCCGCGCAGGGCGGGGACGGGCTCGTCAGCCTACTGCGAGGGTGCGACGCCTTGGTGGCCACGGTGCTCGCCGGAGGCGGTGCGGTGGCCGCGGACGCGAGCGCGGGCGGCGACGAGGAGGCCTGGGACGTCGGCGTGCTGCGCGAGCTCGGCATCCCGGTGATCCAGGGCATTGCGACGACCTCCTCGCGCGCGGTCTGGGAGGCCTCCGACGCCGCGCTCTCGCCGATGGACGCGGCGATGCAGGTCGCCATCCCCGAGTTCGACGGCCGGCTGATCTCGGTGCCGTTCTCCTTCAAGGAACCGGACGCGGACGGCATCCCGGTCTACCGGGCCGACCCCGAGCGCGCCGCGCGCGTCGCCGGGATCGCCGTGCGGCACGCGGCGCTGGCCCGGAAACCCGTCGCGGACAAGAAGATCGGCATCCTGCTCTCCAGCTACCCGACCAAGCACGCCCGGATCGGCAACGCCGTCGGCCTCGACACGCCCGCCTCGGCGGTGCGGCTGCTCGCCGCGATGCGCGCGGCCGGCTACACGGTCGGCACGTTCCCCGAGGACGGCGACCTGCTCATCCACTCCCTGATCGCGGCCGGCGGCCACGACGTGGAGTGGCTGACCGAGGAGCAGTTGGCCGCGGCCACCGCCCGCGTCCCGCTGGCCGAGTACGAGGCCTGGTTCGCCGCGCTGCCCGCGGATCTGCGCGAGCGGGTGCGCGAGCACTGGGGCGAGCCGCCCGGTCAGCTGTACGTGGACGGCGACGAGATCGTGCTGGCCAGCCTCACGTTCGGCAACGTGATCCTGATGATCCAGCCGCCGCGCGGCTTCGGCGAGAACCCGATCGCCATCTACCACGACCCCGCCCTGCCACCGAGCCACCACTATCTGGCCGCCTACCGCTGGCTCGAGCACGGTTTCGGCGCCGACGCCCTGGTGCACCTGGGCAAGCACGGCACGCTGGAGTGGCTGCCCGGCAAGGGCCTGGGCATGTCAGCGTCCTGCGCCCCTGACGCGACGCTCGGGGAACTGCCGCTGGTCTACCCGTTCATCGTCAACGACCCCGGCGAGGGCACTCAGGCCAAGCGGCGCGCGCACGCCACCGTCGTCGACCACATGATCCCGCCGATGGCGCGCGCCGACGCTTACGGCGAGCTGGCCAAGCTCGAGCAGCTTCTGGACGAGTACGCGACCGTCCAGGCGCTCGACCCGGCCAAGGCGCCGACGCTGCGCGCCCGGATCTGGGAGGTCGTCACCTCCGCCGAACTGCACCGCGACCTGCACCAGGAGGCGATGCCGGGCGAGGAGGACTTCGACGACTTCGTGCTGCACGTCGACGGATACCTGTGCGAGATCAAGGACGTGCAGATCCGCGACGGCCTGCACGTCCTCGGCCGCGCGCCGGAGGGCGCCGAGCTGGTCAACGACGTGCTCGCGATCGTCCGCGCCCGCCAGGTGTTCGGCGGCGTCCACGGCGCCCTGCCCGGCCTGCGCCGCGCGATCGCGCAGGCCGAGGGGCTGCCCGAGGACGCCGAGACCGACCCGGCGCACGTCGACGCGCTGGAGGACCGGGCCCGCGAGCTGGTCGAGGCGCTCGCCGCGGCCGACTGGAACCCGGCCGCCCCGGAGGTGGCCGAGCTGGCACAGAGCCCTGACGTGCTGCGCGTGCTCGAGTTCGCCGCCACCGAGGTGGTGCCGCGGCTGCGGCGCACCACGGACGAGATCGACCACGTGCTGCTGGCGCTGGCCGGCGGCTATGTCCCGGCCGGCCCCTCCGGATCGCCGACCCGCGGGCTCGTCAGCGTGCTGCCGACCGGCCGCAACTTCTACTCCGTCGACCCGAAGGCGATCCCGTCGGTCACGGCCTGGGAGGTCGGCAGCGCGCTCGCCGAGTCGCTGCTCGCCCGGCACAAGGAGGACACCGGCGCCTACCCGCGCTCGGTGGGCGTCACCGTCTGGGGCACCAGCGCGATGCGCACCCAGGGCGACGACCTCGCCGAGATCCTCGCGCTCCTCGGCGTGCGCCCGGCCTGGGACCCGGCCTCGCGGCGGGTGACCGGCTTCGAGATCGTGCCGCTGGCGGAGCTCGGCAGGCCCCGCATCGACGTCACGATGCGCATCTCAGGGTTCTTCCGCGATGCGTTCCCGCACGTGATCACGCTGGTGGACGAGGCGATCCAGGCCGTGGCAGGGCTCGACGAGAGCGACGAGGACAACTACGTCAGGGCACACACACGCGCGGACGAGCGGGAGCACGGGGACGCGCGCCGCGCCACCACCCGCATCTTCGGCTCGAAGCCGGGCGCGTACGGCGCGGGCCTGCTGCCGCTGATCGACGCGCACAACTGGAACGACGACGCCGACCTCGCCGAGGTCTTCGCGGTCTGGGGCGGCTACGCCTACGGGCGCGGCCTCGACGGCCGGGAGGCGCGCGCCGACATGGACGCCGCGTTCCGAAGGATCGAGGCGGCGGCGAAGAACCAGGACACCCGCGAGCACGACATCGTCGACTCGGACGACTACTTCCAGTACCACGGCGGCATGATCGCCTACGTCAGGGCCCTGACAGGCGCGTCGCCCGCCGCGTACGTCGGCGACAGCGCGGTGCCCGACGCCGTCAAGACGCGCACGCTGGCCGAGGAGACGCACCGCGTCTTCCGCTCGCGCGTGGTGAACCCCAAGTGGATCGCGGCGATGCAGCGGCACGGCTACAAGGGCGCGTTCGAACAGGCCGCGACCGTGGACTACCTGTTCGGCTACGATGCGACGGCTGGCGTGGTGGACGACTGGATGTACGAGCGCCTCGCCGCCGCGTACGTGTTCGACGAGACGAACGCCGAGTTCATGCGCCGCTCGAACCCCTGGGCCCTGCGTGGCATCGCCGAACGCCTGCTGGAGGCCGCGGATCGCAAGCTGTGGGCGGCGCCGGAGCCGGAGACGCTCGACCGCCTGCGCGAGGTGTATCTGGAGCTCGAGGGCGACCTCGAGGGCGGCGAGTAGCGGCAACCGTCGTTCAGCTCACACGACTACGTGTGCTGTGTCGCGGTGTGCCGAGGGGAGACGGCGCAGCCGCGAGCAGTGAGTAAGGGTTCGATGTATGGAGCTTTGGCTCGAGAAGGACGCCGAGTTCGAGCGGCTGATCGATCGGGTTCCCATCGAGGCGCGCAACGGCCTTTGCGTGGCCGCGGTGGAGCAATGCCTCGAGTTCTTCACCCCTTCATTCGAAGAGAACTTCGATCCGATCACGATCGGACATGTGGGCTCCGTTCTGCCCCGCTTGAGGTCCTTCGCCGTGGCGGGGGCTTCTGAAGAGTGGAGTGAACCCCTGGAACCCGACACCTGGATACTGGATGGAAGATCATCCAGGGGAACGAGCACCAGGTGGCGCAGCACAACAGCAGCAAGCGGTATCCCGCGGAGTTCAAGCGAGACGCGGTCGAGTTGGTCCGCTCTTCGCCGCAGCGGACGGTGGCGGAGATTGCCGCGGAGCTCGGCGTCAGCGATCAGAGCCTGCGCAAATGGGTGGATCAGGCGCGGATCGACGCGGGCGGGGATCGAGGTGGCGCGTTGACCACCGATGAGCGAGACGAACTGCGCCGGCTGCGGCGCGAGGTCGTTGAACTGCGCAAAGAGAAGGAGATCCTGCGTAAAGCGGCCGCCTGTTTCGCGGCAGAGACGACTCGGTGATCCGCTTCCGATTCGTTGACGAGCACCGGGGCGCCTACGGCGTCAAGCGGATCTGCCGGGTCTTGGAGATCGATCGCTCCTCGTACTACGACCACCTCGCCCGCACCGAGGCGCGCGAAGCTCGGGCGCTGGCCGAGAACGAACTCGCGCAGGAGATCGCCGAGATTCACGCCGTCTCAGGCGGTGCATACGGCGCGATCCGCGTCACCCGGGAGCTGCGGGCCCGCGGCCTGGTGGTCAACAAGAAGCGCGTGGCCCGGATCATGAAGGAACGCGGGATCGCCGGGATCACCCGCCGGAAGCGGAAGTCGCTGACCAAGGCGGACAAGAAGGCGCCGCCGGCGCCCGACCTGATCCGGCGCGACTTCACCGCGGTCATGCCCGGGATCCGGCTCGTCGGGGATATCACCTACCTCCCCACGTCCGAGGGCTGGCTGTACCTGGCCACGGTGATCGACCTGTGTACCCGAGAGGTGGTGGGCTGGTCGATGGCCGATCACATGCGCGCCGGGCTCGTCATCGACGCGGTACGCATGGCGCACGCCGCCGGTCGCGTCGAGGGCAACGCGATTTTTCATTCGGACCGCGGATCGCAATACACGTCGAAGGAGTTCCGGGACGAGCTAACCCGGCTTGACATGCGGCAAAGCGCGGGAAGGACAGGATCCTGTTTCGATAACGCCGCCGCCGAGAGCTTCTTCGCGGTACTCAAGAGCGAGATCGGCGTGCGGGAATGGGCGACCCGGGCTCTGGCCAGAAGCCAGGTGTTCCGGTGGATCGCCGGCTACTACAACCGCAGGAGATTGCACTCGACCATCGATTACCTGACACCCGTACAAGCGCGCGTGAGGTATGGTCAACCAGTCACCCTCGCGGCATAGATCAAACGTGTCGGGGATCCAGGGGCCACTTCAGCCTGAACCCACCCCCGCGCACCCGACACCGCGACCACATCCTGCACTGGTCGACCTGGCGAAGACACCACCAAGCCGTCTCACGACGATGCCACTACCAGCGAAGACGCGAACAACATCACGAAACGCTGCTGGAGTACTAG
>DATJIF010000051.1:0-24134 GCA_035493475.1 Actinospica sp. | reverse complement strand
ACCGAGGTCAGCAGGATGTTCCAGGTGAAGATCGGCATCCGGAACATCGTCATGCCGGGCATGCGCATGGTGATGATCGTCGTGATGAAGTTCACCGAGCCGAGGATCGTGCCGAAGCCGGACAGCGCCAGGCCCATGATCCACATGTCGCCGCCGGCGCCGGGCGAGTGCACGGCGTTGGACAGCGGGGAGTAGGCGAACCAGCCGAAGTCGGCCGCACCCTGCGGGGTCAGGAAGCCGCCGACGGCGATCAGCGAGCCGAACAGGAACAGCCAGTAGGCCACCATGTTCAGCCGCGGGAACGCGACGTCGGGCGAGCCGATCTGCAGCGGCATGATCGCGTTCGCGAAGCCCGCGAACAGCGGGGTCGCGAACATCAGCAGCATGATCGTGCCGTGCATGGTGAAGGCCTGGTTGTACTGCTCGGGCGAGAGCACGCTCAGACCCGGCCGGGCCAGCTGCGTGCGGATCAGCAGGGCGAGCAGGCCGCCGAAGCCGAAGAAGACGCACGAGGTGATCAGGTACAGGAAGCCGATGACCTTGTGGTCGGTGGAGGTGATCCACTTGACGAAGGTCTGCCCCGGCTGCCGGGTGCGGTAGGCCGTCACCGAGGGGACGGACGCGACCGCGGGATCGTTGACGGCCGTCATGACGCGTCGCCTCCAACCGCGTTCTGGCCCTTCACGCTGGTCATCGGGCCGACGACGCAGCGGATTCCGGAGCCGGTTGTGGTCAGGCTGGTGCCGACCAGGGTGGTGTTGGTGCCGCACCCGGTGGTGAGCGTGCCGTTCTGCTTCTCGGCGATCAGCTCCTGGATGTGCGCCTGGTACTCGGCCGGGCTGACCACCTTGACGTTGAACAGCATCCGGGAGTGCTCGACGCCGCACAGCTCGGCGCACTCACCGATGTAGGTGCCCTCCTTGTCCGGGGTCACCTCGTACATGTTCACCCGGCCCGGCACGACGTCGAGCTTGAACAGGAAGTTCGGGATCCAGAAGGAGTGGATGACGTCCGGCGAGGTCAGCGTGAACTTGACCTCCTCGCCAGCGGGCAGCCACAGCGTCGGCGGCTGGCCGGCGGTGCCGATGTCGTACGCGGTGTCCGAGGACGTCGCGGCGCCGTCGCCGTTGTCCAGCGAGGCGTCGTAGTTGTAGTTGAAGGTCCAGCTCCACTGCCGGCCCACGACGTTGATCGAGGTGTACTGCTTGTTGTTGATCTGCAGCAGCGAGGTCTCGTCCTTGGCCGTGAAGTAGAAGATCACGCCGACCATGATCAGCGGGATGGCCGTGTAGAGCAGCTCCAGCGGCAGGTTGTACCGGGTCTGCGGGGGCACCTCGATGCCGTGCCGCTTGCGGCGGTAGGCGAAGCAGCACCACAGGATCAGGCCCCAGACCAGGGCACCGACGGCGAACGCGGTGATCCACTGGCCCTGCCACAGGTGCAGGGTGGTGGGGGCTTCCTTGGAGGCCGGCTCCGGGAAGCCGAGCCGGGTGAAGGCATTGTCGGCGCAGCCCGAGGCGGTGACAAGCACGACGCCGGCCAGTGTCGTTCGGGCGACCAGGCGCCGCTTTCTTGACGCGTCGACGCGCGCCCGCCCCGTGCTCTCACGCGGCGGGAGAGGTCTGCGTTCAGAGCCGTGCTGACTCAACGTACCCTTCCCGATCTCTCGCCCCGTTCCGCCGCACACGCTTCGTGGGTCGCGCTCGCGATGGCGCCCGGCTACGCGGGCTGGGGATCACTGATTCAATGCTGCGGCCAAACCCTACTCCAGCCACGCGGACCACCTGCGGGCAGGTACCCCCCTTTCGCGGGAGGCCCCACCGGAGCTCATGCATACGGTCTAATGACTGGCCACAAGGGGTGATTCGGACAAGTTGTCGCTCCATTAGATCCCGCCCGATCAGCCGTCAGGCGGCGGACACGCGTGATCGGTGATTAGGCTCGATCCCATGGTCTATTTCGACGCCGCGAGCGGGGAGCAGCTGGACCCGGCCGGCCGCGAGGCGTACCTGGCGGCGTTGGCCGAGGGCTGGGCCGGACCGGACCGGTTGTACCGGGAGGGCCGCTCGGCGCGGATGCTGCTGGACGCGGCCCGGGAGGCGACGGCGGAGGTGCTCGGCTGCCGCGCCGACGAGCTGGTCTTCACCGGTTCGGGGACGTCGGCGGCGCATCAGGGCGTGTTGGGCCTGGCCAAGGGGCGGGCGCGGGCCGGGCGGACGCTGGTGGCGAGCGCCGTGGAGCACTCCTCGGTGCTGCACGCGGCGGAGCTGGCGGCGGCCCGCAACGGCGGCGAGACGGTGCCGGCCCCGGTGGACGTGCACGGCCGGGTGCGCGTCGATTCCTTGGCTGAATTGTTAGGTGCCGCGCCGGTCGGGTTCGTCGCGGTTCAGTCGGCCAACCACGAGGTCGGCACCCGGCAGCCGCTGACCGAGGTCGCGGAGCTCGCCGCCGGGCACGGCGTGCCGCTGCTGGTGGACGCCGCCGTCTCGCTCGGCCGCGAGCCGGTGCCCGCGGGCTGGTCGGTGCTGGCCGGCTCGGCGCGCAAGTGGGGCGGTCCGGCCGGGGTCGGGGTTCTGGCCGTGCGCAAGGGAACCCGCTTCGCCGCCGACTGGCCCGAGGACGAGCGGGAACGCGGCTGGTCCCCCGGCCCGCCGAACGTCCCGGCGATCCTCGCGGCGGCCACGGCGCTGCGGGCGCGCAGCGCGCAGGCCCAGGAGGTCGGCCTCGCGCACCGGGAGCTGACCGCGCTGCTGCGTGCCCGGATCCCCGAACTGGTGCCGGACGTGGAGGTGGTCGGCGACCCCGAGGACCGGGTGCCGCACATCGTCACGTTCTCCTGCCTCTACGCGTCCGGCGAGGCGCTGCTGCTCGAACTGGACCGCGCCGGATTCGCGGTCTCGTCCGGTTCCTCGTGCACGGCCTCGACTCTGACCCCGAGTCACGTGCTGGAGGCGATGGGCGTGCTGTCGCAGGGCAACATCCGCGTCTCACTGCCCTGGGACGCGCGCGCCGAGGACGTGCAGCGGTTCCTGGCCGTGCTGCCCGACGCGGTCCGCGCCGCGCGGCCGGAGCCGGACCGGGACCCGGAGCCGGAACCCGCCGCACCCGGGCCGGAGACCGTGGTCGTCGACGCGCTCGGCAGGCTCTGCCCGCTGCCGGTGATCGAGCTCGGCAAGCGGATCGGCGGCGTGCCGGTCGGCGCCGTGCTGCGGGTGCTCGCGGACGACCCCGCCGCGCGGCTCGACATCCCCGCGTGGTGCCGGATGACGGGGCAGGATTTCCTCGGGGACGAACCGCTCGGCCCGGGGTCGGCCGAGGCGGCCCGCGCGTACCTGGTCAAACGAACGCACTGAGCCGGGGAACCCGCGGGCGGCCCGGTGCGTCAGAGGAGAGCCGTGAGCACCGGGGCCCGACCCACGAGCCCCACCGAGAAGGGACAGCGATGACAGGCAGCACCCGATCGTTGAGGCGCCGGCGCACGCTCGGCTCGGTTCTGGCCGCGGGGGCGGTCGGCGCGCTGCTGGTGACGGGGGCCGCGGCCTGCGCCTCGACGGGCAAGTCGGTCAGCGTCAGCGCGGGCGGCTCCGCCACCTCGCCGAGCGCGGCGGGCACCACGGCGTCGCCGTCGCCGTCGGCGTCCGCGTCGTCCTCCGGATCGGCCGCGTCGAGCGGCACGCCGTCGGTCAATCCGGGCGGCATCGACATCACCCCCAGGGCCCAGACCTCGACGACCTCCGCGAGCACGAAGTTCACCGCGTTCGAGAGCGCCGGGCACAGCGCGGACGGCCGCACGCTCTACCTGGGCATCGAGTCGCAGGGCGGCGCGTGCGGGCAGTACGACGTCGTGCTGCAGCAGTCGAGCAGCACCGTGAGCGTCGGCCTGGTGCACCTGTCCTCGGGCGGCAAGATCTGCCCGATGTACGTGGCGCACATGGTCGTGAAGGCGACCCTCGCCGCCCCCCTGAACGGCCGCCGCGTCGTCGACCTGGCGAACGGTCAGACGATGGAGTCCGCTCAGGTCGGTTAGTGATCGGCTAGTCTGGGAACTAGCTGAGAAACCCACAGGAAAGAATCAGCAGGAAACCTGGAACCTTTCACGCCACTCGACCGTCTTATCTGGTGTAGTGGTACTCAGCACCGGGACACCGGAGCTCGAGGTGGTGGGCGATCCCGAGTCGAGACCGACGGGATTACGAGTTCATCACTTTGAGTGATGGAACGGCTCCGGTCCGGGTACAACTATGGGGTAGGGAAAACACAAGCCTGCGCCCGCGCCGCTCTCCCCCCGGCGACGTGGACGCTGTGGCGGGCCATATACGGAGGGCAGCCACCCGCTGAAGATCCGCGGGTGCTCCGGGTCCGCAGGAGGTAGGGCCTCCGTCGTCGTTTGTGGGTAGCGACGCCGGAGGCCCTACCGTTTTTCCGGCCATGTATCGAAAGACATCTTTCGAAAGAACTCTTTCGATGCTACGGTCCCAGGCATGGACGAGCCCACCCCGTACGAGGATCTGCGCCGGCTCTCCGACGCCCGGGAGCTGCGCGCACTGGCGCATCCGGCGCGGATGGCGCTCTACGAGGTACTCGCGCTGCACGAGAGCCTGACCGCCACGCAGGCCTCGAAGCTGATCGGCGGCTCCCCGAGCTCCGTCGCGTACCACCTGCGCACGCTCGCCCGGTACGGCTACGTCGAGGAGACCAACGACGGCACCGGCCGGGAACGCCCCTGGAAGCTGCGGCACATCGGCTTCCGGTTCAGCGACGACACCGCCGACCCGGAGACGAAGGCCGCCGCGCACGCGCTGTCCCGGCAGCTGTTCAAGCGCTGGCTGGAGCGGCGCGAGGCGTACCAGGAGAACAAGGAGCGCTGGTCCGAGCAGGTGCGCGACGCCGTCGGCGACTGGAACACGATCATCTTCGGCACCGCGGAGGAACTGCGCGAGCTGCAGGACGCGATCTTCCGGCTCACCCGCCGGTTCCACGACCGGATCACCGACCCGAGCCTGCGGCCGGAGCACTGGCAGACCTTCGAATTCCAGCTCTACACGCACCCGATCGACACATCGGAGTTCGTTCTTTCAGACGCCGAAGAGGGCTCATAAGGCCCCGGCACAACGGGAGGGGGCTCGCCGTGCGCGAGTTGTTCAAGCTCAGGAACTACCGGATCTACTTCATCGGCAGCACCGTGGACGCGATCGGCGACATGGCCTTCTGGCTGGCCTCGGCGATCTGGGTCAGGGAGCTGACGGGCTCGATCGCGCAGGCCGGCGTGAGCATCATGTTCCTCAGCCTCGGCACGCTGCTGTCCCCGGTGACCGGCGTCGTCGTCGACCGGCTGCCGCGCAAGCGCACGCTGATGACGGTCAACGGGCTCACCGCGCTGGTCCTGCTCAGCCTCGCGACGGTGCACGACGCGAGCGGCGTGTGGCTGATCTACGTGGTGATGTTCCTGTACGGGGTGAGCGGCACGATCACCAGCGCGGCGTTCAGCGGCCTGAAGGAGCAGCTGATGCCGAAGGAGCTGTTCGGGGAGGCGAGCGGCCTCGGCCAGGCCGTGCAGCAGGGGGTGCGGCTGTTCACCCCGGCGCTCGGCCTCGGACTGCTGGCCGCGTACGGCGGTCCGGCGCTGGCCGTGATGGACGCGGCGACGTTCGTGGTCGGGCTGGTCTGCTGGTCGCTGATCCGCATCGACGACCCGAAGCCGCAGCGGCCGGAGGCGGCGAACTGGCAGCAGGAGAGCATGGCCGGATTCCGGTACCTGTTCGGCTCGCCGGTGCTGCGCCAGCTCACGATCGCGCTGTCGGTGGCGGTCTTCGGCATGGGCTTCCTGGAGACCCTCGCGATGGCGATCGCCACGGTCGGCCTGCACCACTCCCCCACCTGGGTCGGCGTGATCGTGACGATGATCGGTGTGACCGGCCTGGCGGGCGGGCTGGCGGCGGGCTCGGTGATGAAGCGGATCGGCCCCGGGATGCTGGTCGGCGTGGGACTTTCGGCCTGCAGTCTGGCCGGTCTCGGCCTCGCGGTGCCGAACGAGTTCGTGGTGCTCGCCGCCTCGGGCGTGTTCGGCATCGGGCTGCCGTTCGCCATCGTGGGCGCGATGACCGCGATCCAGCTCTATACGCCGAACGAGCTGATGGGCCGGGTGAGCGGCATCGACACGCTGATCGTCAACGGCCTGCAGGTGATCGGCATCAGCACCGGCGCGGCCCTGATCGGCGTCGTGTTCTACCGCGACCTGTGCTACCTGGTGGCGGGCACGCTGGCGCTGAGCGCGGGCTACATATTCACTCGCAAGGCCCAGCGCAAGGCGAACCTGCCCGGACACGCGCAGGCGCCGGCCACTCCCACCGGGGGTGTGGCCGACGCCTCGGAACGCTTGAGCCCGTCGGGGGCCTGAGCAAGCCCTAGTTGAAGCTCTCGCCGCAGGCGCAGGAGCCGGTGGCGTTCGGGTTGTCGATCGTGAAGCCCTGCTTCTCGATGGTGTCGACGAAGTCCACCGTGGCGCCGACCAGGTACGGGGCGCTCATCCGGTCGGTGACCACGTGCACGCCGCCGAAGTCGGAGACCACGTCGCCGTCCAGCGAGCGGTCGTCGAAGTACAGCTGGTAGCGCAGGCCGGAGCAGCCACCGGGCTGGACCTGGACGCGCAGCGAGAGGTCGTCGCGGCCCTCCTGCTCCAGCAGGCTCTTGACCTTGGCCGCCGCCTCATCCGTGAGGATGATGCCGTCGACCTTGGTGCTGCTGATCTCAACCTCTACCGACATCGTGCCAACCCCTTATCTCAGTACGGTCCGTCGGGTCGTTGCCTTCTCGGATCAACGTCACAACGACGGCGTGGTATTCCGAGCAGCGGTGCCAGGTGCCAGCCGTCCTTCGCTCTCTATCGTCGCACATCCTCGGACGGGGCGTATATCACACGACCGCCGACCCGATCAGGGGATGATCCGTGAGGTACCATGGCTTAACGTCAGTTAGACGATAACTCTGGACGAGGAGCACGAGGACGTGACGACCACAGAGCACGGCCCGAGAACGGACACCGGCTTCGCGGAGCCGGCCGGCACGCCGCTGTCCCTGCTGCTGCTCGGTCAGGCGGCCGACCCGCGCAGCGAGCGCGGCGTGGAGTGCCCCGGCGACCTGCCCGCGCCCAGCGACCCGGACCTGGTGGCCCGCGCGCTGGCGGCCAAGCAGGCCCTCGGCGACCGGGTGTTCATCCTCGGCCACCACTACCAGCGCGACGAGGTCGTGCAGTTCGCCGACGTGACCGGCGACTCCTTCAAGCTGGCCCGGGACGCGGCGAACCGCCCGGACGCCGAGTACATCGTGTTCTGCGGCGTGCACTTCATGGCCGAGTCCGCGGACATCCTGACCGCCGACGACCAGCAGGTGCTGCTGCCCGACCTGGCCGCCGGCTGCTCGATGGCCGACATGGCCACGGCCGAGCAGGTCGAGCAGGCCTGGGACGTGCTGCAGGACCTGGGCATAGCCGAGCGGGTGATCCCGGTCTCGTACATGAACTCCTCGGCCGACATCAAGGCCTTCACCGGCAAGCACGGCGGCACGATCTGCACCTCGTCCAACGCCGAGCGCGCGCTGACCTGGGCCTTCGAGCAGGGCGAGCAGGTGCTGTTCCTGCCCGACCAGCACCTCGGCCGCAACACCGCCGTCCGCCAACTGGGGATGAGCCTGGACGACTGCGTGCTCTACAACCCCTACAAGCCGATGGGCGGACTGACCGCGGATCAGCTGCGCAACGCGAAGATGATCCTGTGGCGCGGCCACTGCTCCGTGCACGGCCGGTTCACCAAGGAGTGCGTCGACGAGGTCCGCGAGCGCATCCCGGGCGTGAACGTGCTGGTGCACCCGGAGTGCCGGTACGAGGTCGTGGAGAGCGCCGACTACGTGGGCTCGACCGAGTACATCATCAAGACCCTGGAAGCCGCCGAGCCGGGCACGAAGTGGGCCGTCGGCACGGAGCTGAACCTGGTACGCCGCGTCGCCAACGCCCACCCGGACAAGCAGATCGTCTTCCTGGACAAGTCCGTCTGCTACTGCTCGACGATGAACCGGAACGACCTGCCGCACCTGGTCTGGACGTTGGAGTCGCTGGTCGCGGGCAAGCCGGTCAACCGCATCACCGTGGCCCCCGACACCGCCGCCCTCGCCCAGGCCGCCCTGGAGCAGATGCTCGCGCTGCCGTAGCCGCGCGCGGCCTCGGGCTAGTAGTCCAGATCCACCTGGATCGGCAGGTGGGTCTGCCCCTTGGCGATGGCGGGCAGCACCACCGAGCGCAGCGGCTTCAGGCCCCGGGTGAGCACGTCGTCGAGCCGCACGACCGGGAACTCGGCGGGCCAGGTGAAGCCGAAGCCGCTGCCCGACGCCCGCTGCGCGCTGGTCAGCCCGTCGGCGCTGGTCAGCTGGGAGAACTGCCGGTCGGTCGCGGCCACGTTGACGTCCCCGATGACGGCGATCCGGGTCGAGGTGTCGGCCTTCACCAGCTGCGCGAACTTGGTCAGCGCCTGGTCGCGGGCCTTGGCGAAGCCCTGGTCGCCGAGCACCGGCTGCGGCAGGTGCACGAGGTAGACCGTGAGCGCGCCCTCGGGCGTCTTCAGCGTCGCCTTGAGCGCACCGATGATCGGCACCCCCGACGCCGACGACGCCAGTCCCGCCGCGTCCGTGCCCAGGGAGAGCGACTCGGCGGACTGCGTCGTGCCGAGCGCGATCGGCTGCGCGCTGACGATCGGATAAGCGCTCCACAGCCCGAACTCGTACTCGGTCGTGTGGTTGGTGTACGCCGCGTTCAGCGCGTTGACCGCGCTCGACGAGTAGACCGAGGAGTACATGTCCTCGAGCGCCACGATGTCAGCGTGCTGAGCGAGCGCCAGCGTCCCGGAGGCGGTGGCCTCCTGCGCGTTGCCGTTCACGTCCTCGCTGAAGATCCGCAGCTGCGCCGGAGCCGAACTGCCGCGCGGCAGCAGCGTCGGTCCGTAGAGCGCCGCCCACGCGAGCGCCGCCACCAACGTGGCGACGATGGCCCGCTTGGTGTGCACGATCGCCGCGATGACGAACAGCAGCAGTATCGGCACGCCGACCCACGGCAGCCAGGTCTCCAGCATCGACCCGAGCCCGCCCACGTCCGGCAGGAAGCGGTGCAGCACCAGGAAGATGACGGCGAGACAGGCGAGGACGATCACACCATTCGACGTCTGACGCCGCATCCGAGACCGATGCGACTTGAGCGACCGCAACGTCCGCGGCCGGTCCTCCACGTCGTCGGATTCGGGTTCGAACTCCCCGACCGGCGAGGCGGGCTCCAGCACGGGCGCCGCCACCGGCACCGACCCGAGCTCAACAGGAACACCCTGAACAGGAACCGCGCCCAATGCACCGTGCCCGACCTGCTCAGGAAGCGCACCGGGCTCTACGGAGCCTGACTCGCTCTGCGGCCCGGCCTGCTCGGGAATCGTGCCGAGTTCGACCGGGCCCGGCTCGTTGCGCGGTCCGGGCTGCTCGGGGACCACGGCCTGCGGCTGCGTCCTGGGGTCCGCGGGAGTTTCCTCGGCCCGCTGCGCGGGAATGCCGAACTCGGGCCAGACGTGCAGGTCGGGTGTGTCCTGCCCCGTCTGCTCGTCACCCTCGGCACCGGTCACCGGCCCAGCCACCATCGCCTCGTATTCCTCCACGGTCTTCCCGCAACAACCGCGCAGAGCGGCGCCCAGGTCAGGGCGCTCTCGACGCCGCCGAGCCTAGCGGTATGGACGGCCCGGCTGGCAAGTCGGAGGCCGAATCGTGGCAGAGGTGTGACGTGTGTGGTCGTGGCCTGAGTTGTCCGGGCCTCGGCTGAGCGGCTCGGCCGCTACATGCCGGGCGCGCCCCAGACCGGGAACCAGCGGGACAGGTCCTTCTCCAGCCTCAGGTCGTTGCCCAGCTGGGCCTTGATCTGCAGCTCCAGCGTGTTGTCCCGCTGCGGCTCGGTGAGCGGCGCGAAGGGATAGAAGGTCCCTTGCTTGTACAGGTAGATCAGCGCCAGCTTGCGGCCGCGGTCGTCCTGGAAGCTGACCAGGGTGCACAGCAGGTACGGGCCGAAGCCGTTGTCCTGCAGCGCGGAGTTCACCGCGTGCACGTCGTTGACCAGGCTGGTCATGTCGTCCTGCGCGCGCTGGCAGAGCACCCAGGTGTAGCCGTACTTGTCCTTGCTCACCTGGACCTTCGGACCGTCGATGCCCTCGAGCAGCTCCTCGACGTCCGACTCGACCTGGCTGAAGGCCACGCCCTCGGCCTTGCGGTAGCAGACCGCGCCGTAGCCGGTCGGCCGGAAGGTGCCGTTGACCTCCAGCGTCATCGCCGCCGAGGGCAGGCCGAAGAGCTGGTCGAGGTTCGGCTGCACCGGCTTGCTGCGGCCGAGAAGCGTGTCGAGGAGACCCATGGACCCCACCCTATCCAGTCGGAGCTGTCGCGGTCAGTCGTTCGAGGAGGTCTCAGTGCAGGTTGGGGCGGTTGCTGTTCAGCTCCAGCGCGATCTTGTTGAGCTGCTCGATCCGCTTCTCCGTCGGCGGGTGCGTGGCCAGCAGCGCCATCAGCGACTCCTTGCTAGCCAGCGCCGGGGCGAAGTAGAAGGCGTTGTACGGCTCGGCGGCGCGCAGGTCCTGCTGCGGGATCTTCGACATGTCACCGGTGATCTTCCGCAGCGCGTCGGCCAGCGCGGTCGGGTTGCCGGTCAGGTGCGCGCCGGCCCGGTCCGCGGCGTACTCCCGGTACCGGGACAGCGCCCGGACCAGCAGGAAGGAGATCGCGTAGGTGACCACCGAGACGAGCATGATCACCAGCTGGGCCATCGCCGCGTTGCCGTCCCGGTCATCCCGGCGGTCCCCGCCCAGGCCGAACCAGAAGGCCATCCGCGCGACCATGCCGGCCAGGATGCCGAGGAAGGAGGCGATCGTGATCACCAGCACGTCCCGGTGCGCCACGTGCGACAGCTCGTGCGCCAGGACGCCCTCGACCTCCTCCTCGGTGAGGTTCGAGTTGCGCAGCAGGCCGGTGGTCACGCAGATCACCGCGTTGTTCGGGTTGCGGCCGGTGGCGAAGGCGTTCGGCACCGGGGTGTCCGCGATGGCCACCCGCGGCATCGGCATGTTCGCCAGCGCGCACAGCCGCTCCACGATCGCGTACAGCTCGGGGGCCTGCTTCCGGTCCACCTCGCGCGCGCCCATGGCGAAGGTGGCGATCTTGTCGGAGAAGAAGAACTGGGCGCCCAGGATCAGCGCGGCGATGATCAGCACGATCGGCAGGCTCCGCGCGGGCACGAAGGCCACCAGCGCCGCGATGAAGGCCACCGCGAGCAAGCCGATGAGGAACATCACGAGCACCATCCGGGAGGTGAGCCCCCGGTCCGGAGCGAACCTCGTCTTGGTGGCCACTGCTGCCGCCCTTTCCCGCGTTCTCTTCAGGTCGCCGCACGTCGGCGAGTCTGTCGGTTCCAACGAAACTGATGGGAGGACGGTTCCCCCGGAGATCCCGAATCCGCCTGAGGAACTGCCAAGAATCCAGCCCGTTCCACCCCGGCCCGCTGAACGCGGACGTCCCCCCGCGCGAAGCACGGGGGGACGTCCGCTGAAGGGATACGGCCGGGGCGGGGAGGTCAGCCCGGGATCAGCCCGTCCGAGGAGAGCAGGTCGCGCACCTCGTCGAGGCTGGAGTGGGCGCTCGGGAGGATGAAGTCGCTCGGCTTGATCTCCTCGACCGGGAGCGGGGTGCCGAGCTCCCGCACCTTGCCGAGCAGCGCCGCCATCGCCTCGTCGAACGGGCCCTGCGCCCCGGCCTCCACGGCCGCCATCAGCGCGTTGTCCAGTTCGTTCAGCTCGTCCAGCGACTGCTTCTCGAGCACCAGCTGACCCTCGCCCAGGATCCGCACGATCATGCCGCGCCACCGTCCTTGAGCACGTCGGCGTCGCTGATCTCGTCGCTCTTGTTGGCGTACGAGGTGCCCTTGCCCGCCTCGAGCTCCGGCTTGGCGGCGGCGCCGCCGGACAGCTCCAGCTTCATCTTGGCCAGCTGGTCGTCCACCGCGCCGCCGGAGGACAGCGCCTCGAGCTGCCGGGTGATGTCGTCCTTGGCCAGCCCGGACGGGTCGTCCAGGGCGCCGGAGGCCATCAGCTCGTCCACCGCGGACGCGCGGGCCTGCAGCTGCGCGGTCTTGTCCTGGGCACGCTGGATCGCCATGCCGACGTCGCCCATCTCCTCGGAGATGCCCGAGAAGGCCTCGCCGATCTGCGCCTGCGCCTGGGCGGCGGTGTAGGTCGCCTTGATGGTCTCCTTCTGGGTGCGGAAGGCCTCCACCTTGGCCTCCAGCGCCTTCGACTGCCGGACCAGGTTCTCCTCCTGGCCCTGCAGCTGCTCGTACTGCGCGTTCAGGTCCCCGATCTGCGCCGAGATGTTCGCCCGCCGGGTCAGCGCCTCGCGGGCGAGGTCCTCGCGGCCGAGCTCCAGCGCCTTGCGCGCCTGGCCCTCGAGCTTGTCGCCCTCCTGCTGGAGCTTCTTCATCTGCAGCTCGACGCGCTTGCGAGAGGTCGCGACGTCGGCGACACCGCGGCGTACCTTCTGCAGCAGCTCCATCTGCTTCTGGTACGAGTAGTCGAGCGTCTCGCGCGGATCCTCGTACTTGTCCAGGGCCTTGTTGGCCTTGGACTTGAAGATCAAGGACATCCGCTTCATAACTCCGTCGGCCATCAGCCCTCCAGCTCCCCCTTCAATAAGGTGCGGTCTAGCTCACGTTGAGACTGGTATGCCCCCACGATATTCCCTCGCGGGGTTACAGGGCCATCGCGGCGGTTATGTACCCGGGCCCGTAGCGTTTACCCTTCCATACATGTTCGGACGCAACTCCTCCAAGCAGGTGGCAGACGCCACCCCGGCCGACGCCGTTCCGGCCGAGACCGGCACGTCCGGCAAGGGACGTGCCACGCCCACCCGCAAGGAGGCCGAGGCCGCGCGCAAGCTGCGCCTCGGTGCCCTGCCCGCGGACCCGAAGGCCCGGCGGCAGGCGGAGCGCGAGGCCAACCGCGCCTCCTACGACCGGTCCAGGCAGGCGCTGCGCAGCGGCGACGAGCGGCACTACCCGGCCCGCGACCAGGGCCCGGCGAAGGCCTTCGTGCGCGACTACGTGGACGGCCGGATCCGGCTGCTCGAGATGCTGATGCCGCTGGTCATCCTGTGCTGGGCGACCCTGCTGATGCGCAACACCTCGATCTACATCTACAGCTCCTTCGTGATGGAGGTCGTGGTCGTCGTCGGCATCGTGCTCGGCATCCTGCTCGGCCAGCGGGTCAAGCGCCGGGTGGCCGCCGACTTCGGTCCGGAGGAGGCGCGCGGCACCGGCTTCTACGCCTTCTCCCGGGCGGTCATGCCGCGCTTCCTGCGCCAGCCGAGGCCGCGGGTAACGATGCGCGGCGAGCCGAAGGTCCGCTAGGTCCGCTGAGCGGGCGCGCGGGCGAGCCGGTAAGCCCCGGGCATACAGTGTGCCCATGGAGTTCCGACACCTCGGCCGTAGCGGCCTGATGATCAGCGAAATCGCCTACGGAAACTGGATCACCCACGGATCCCAGGTCGAGGCGGACACCGCGCACGCCTGCGTGCGCGCCGCCCTCGACGCCGGGATCACCACCTTCGACACGGCCGACGTGTACGCCGGCACCAAGGCCGAGAGCGTGCTCGGCGACGCGCTGAAGGGCGAGCGCAGGTCGGGTCTCGAGATCTTCACCAAGGTCTTCTGGCCGACCGGTCCGGGCCGCAACGACCGCGGCCTGTCCCGCAAGCACATCCTGGAGTCGATCGACGGCTCGCTGCGCCGGCTGCGCACCGACTACGTGGACCTCTACCAGGCGCACCGGTACGACTACTCGACCCCGCTCGAGGAGACGATGCTGGCCTTCGCCGACGTGGTGCGGCAGGGCAAGGCGCTGTACATCGGCGTGTCGGAGTGGCGGGCCGAGGAGATCCGCGCGGCGGCGGGCCTGGCCAAGGAGCTGCACGTGCCGCTGATCTCCAGCCAGCCGCAGTACAACATGCTGTGGCGGGTGATCGAGGCCGAGGTCGTGCCGACCTGCGAGGAGCTGGGCCTGAGCCAGATCGTCTGGTCGCCGATCGGCCAGGGCGTGCTGACCGGCAAGTACAAGCCGGGACAGCCGGCGCCGGCGGGCTCCCGCGCCACGGACGAGAACGGCGGCAACTTCATCAAGCGGATGCTGACCGACGACGTGCTCACCCGGGTCGAGCAGCTCGCGCCGCTGGCCGCGGAGGCTGACCTGACGCTCGCTCAGCTGGCCGTCGCCTGGACGCTGCAGAACAAGAACGTGGCCTCCGCCATCATCGGGGCCTCGCGTCCCGAGCAGGTCGCGGAGAACGTCAAGGCGGCCGGCGTGACGCTGGACGCGGGCCTGCTCAAGCGGATCGACGACATCCTCGACCCGGTGATCGAGCGCGACCCGGCGAAGACGGTCTCCCCGGCCACGCGGCCGTAGCGGACCCGCGGGCCTCCGTCGTGCGCGGCGGAGGCCCGGGCGGCGGTCTTACGCGGGCAGGTCCTCGTGCAGGGACATCGGCCCGTACACCTTCTCGCCGTCCTCGAGCAGGGTGACCTGGTCCACCTCGGCGGCGAGCAGCGCGGGCCAGTTCTCGCCGATCCAGGACTCCGCGTCGCCCTGGTTCGGGAAGGCGGCGCGCTCGCCCTCCACGGCGACGATCGGCTCGACCTGTTCGCCCGCTGTGTTCTCGTAACGCCACGTGAATGCCATGCGGCAAGACTACCCAGGAGTTAACCGTGGATACCCGGCAGGCCGCGCGTCGCACGCTGGTCCTCGGCGGCGCGCGCTCGGGGAAGTCGACCTTCGCGGAGCGGATGCTCGCCGAGCGCGCGGACCAGCGCCCGGTGACGTACGCCGCGACCGCCCCCGGCTATCCGGGCGACGCCGAGTGGGCGGACCGGATCGCGCGGCACCGGGCGCAGCGGCCGGGCAGCTGGCGGACCGTGGAGACCGGCGAGGAACCGGGCGCGCTCGCCGAACTGTTCCGCACGGCCGAGGGTCCGGTGCTCGCCGACTGCCTGACGCTGTGGCTGACCTCGGCGATGGACGCGGTCTCGGCGTGGGACGAGGGCATCTGGGCGTCCGGCGGCGCACCGCGTGAACTGGGCGAACTGACCCGCGGTCTGGTCGCGGCGTTCGATTCCTGCCCGGGCCCGGTGGTGGCCGTGTCGAACGAACTGGGCTTCGGCCTGGTGCCGCCGGATCCCGGCACCCGCCGCTTCCGGGACGAACTCGGGCGGCTCAACCAGGCCTTCGCCGCGGCCGCCGACGCCGTATGGCTCGTCGTCGCGGGCCTGCCGCTGCGGCTAAAGTGAGCGCCACGATGGAAAAGACAGACCTGGAGAAGCTCTCCGAGAACGTGGTGCGCCCGGCCGACCCGAAGAAGGCCGAGGCCGTCGAGCGCTGGGCGAAGGACCTGGCGCTGCAGCCCGCCTCCTTCGGCACGCTGGAGAAGGTCGCGTGCTGGCTGGCGGCGGTGCAGGACCAGTGCCCGCCGCGGCCGATCGCGCGGCCGCGGCTCGTGCTGTTCGCGGGCGACCACGGCATCGCGGCGGTCGAGGCGCACGGGCACCGGGTCACCGCTCAGCCGCCGGGCACGACCGCGGCGCTGGTCCGGCTGTACGCGGCGGGCGGCGGTCCGGCGAGCGTGCTGGCCCGCTCCAACGACGTGGGCGTGCGGCTCGTGGACGTGTCCGTGGACTGCGACGAGGCCGAGCTGACCGAGGCCGGGGTGCCCGCCGAGGTCACCGCCGGGCGGGTCCGGCGCGGCACCGGCCGGATCGACGTGGACCGCGCGTGCACCCGCGAGGAGGCCGAGGCCGCGTTCGCGCTCGGCCGGCAGCTCGCGGACGCCGAGATCGACGCGGGCGCCGACCTGCTGATCCCCGCGCTGCTCGGCGCCGGGCACTCGACCCCCGCGTCCGTGCTGGTGGCGGCGCTGACCGGCTCGGACGCCGCGGCGGTCACCGGGCGCGGCAGCGGCATCGACGACCCGGGCTGGACCGTCAAGTGCGCCGCCGTGCGCGACGCCCTGCGGCTGGCCCGTCCGGTGCTCGCGGACCAGCTGGAACTGCTGGCCGTGAGCGCGGGCCCGGACTTCGCGGCGTGCGTCGGGTTCATCCTGCAGGCCGCGGCGCGGCGTACTCCGCTGCTGCTGGACGGCGTCGGCGCCACCGCGTCCGCGCTGCTGGCCCAGCGCATCGCCTTCCGCACGCCGGAGTGGTGCCTGGCCGCGCAGCTCTCCCCCGAGCCCGCGCACCGCAAGGCGCTGGACCGGCTGAGCCTGGAACCGCTGCTGGACTTCAAGGTGCGCGCCGGCGCGGGCAGCGGAGCCCTGCTGGCCCTGCCCCTGGTCCGCGCCGCCGTGAGCGTGCTCGCCGAGACCCCGTCCTACGCCGACGCCGGACTCCCCGAACCCACGGTCCGCAGCGCGCTGTAGATGGCCCCTCCTCCGTTCGCCGGCCTGAAACTGTCCATCGGCACGCTCACCGTCCTCCGCGTCCGCATCGACGACGCGGACCGGGACACCGCCGGACGCGCGATGGCCTGCGCCCCCTTGGTGGGCGCGGGAATCGGCGTCGCGGCGGCACTGGTCGGCTGGGCCGCGCGTACGTACACGGATTCACCCTTCGTGGGTGCCGCGGCCGCCGTCGCCACCCTCGCCGCCGCGACGCGCGCCCTGCACCTGGACGGCCTGGCGGACGTGGCCGACGGCCTGGGCTCCGCCAAACCGCGCGAGCAGGCGCTGGACATCATGAAGCAGTCCGACATCGGCCCCTTCGGCGTCGTGACGCTGCTCCTGGCGCTGGTACTGCAAATCGCGGCCGTCACCACCGCCTACGCGCACCACCGCGGCGGCCTGGCCATCATCGTCGCCGCGGTCACGGGCCGCCTCGCCGTGACGCTGGCGTGCACCCCCCGCGTCCCCAGCGCCCGCCCCACCGGCCTGGGCGCGTGGGTGGCGGGCTCCGTCCCCGAACGCACGGCGGCGGCGATCGCAGTCCTCTGCGCCGCCGCCTCCTTCGGCATCGGCTACCTCCGCGGCCTACCGGTAGCCGTGGTCGCCGCAGTCGCCTGCGCGGTCGGCGTGGCCGCTGCTCTGCTCCTCCTCCGCCGCTGCACCACCCGCTTCGGCGGCATCACCGGCGACGTCCTCGGTGCACTGGTAGAAACCGCCACCACTGCCGCGCTCCTGATCATGGCAATCCGCTAGCGACCCCTCGCCTCACTCGCCGGGGCGCAGCACCAGCTTCTTGCCGGGTGAGGCCGCCTGCATCGCCCAGACCTCTGCCACGTCCCGCAGCGGATACACGGCGTGCGCCAGGTCCAACCGCCCTTCCGCCGCGTACGCCGCCACTTGTGCGTACGCCTCAGCGCTCTGCTCGGGCGTGAGATACGCGCCACTGAGCCCGAGCACCTTGAGCCTCGAGTGCCGCAGCGTGCCCGCGTCGACCGTGGCCTCGGCGCCCGCGCACTGACCGACGTTCAGCAGTCGGCCGGACGTGCGCAACGCGGCGAGCGCGCTCTTCGCGTAGGCACCCCAGAGCGGATCGATCACGACGTCCACCGGGCCGCCGACCTTCTCCAGCCGTCCGAGGAAACCGGCCGGATCCGGGTCGAGCAGCACCGTGCCGTCGACGAGGCCCCGATCCCCGAGGGCGGCGAGCCGGTCCTCGTCACGCCCGGCCGCGAGCACCCGATCGGCGCCGAGTATCCGCGCGAGGTGCACGAAGGCCTGGCCGAAGGCGCCGGTCGCGCCGAGCACCAGCACGCTCTCCCCCGGCCGCAGCGCCGCCTCGTCGCGCAGCCCGATCAGGGCACTGATGCCGACCACGCCGATCGCGGCGGCCAGGTCGTCGCCGAGCGCGTCCGGGATCGGCACGCAGGCGGCGTCCGGCGCGAGCACGTACTGCGCGAACGTGCCATCGACGAAGCCGCCGGGCACCGACGTCCGCACCCGTGTTCCCGGGGCCAGGGTGTCGCTCCGCACGATCCGGCCCACGCCCTCCACTCCGGGCACGTACCCGGGCCGCGGCTGGCCGAGCGGATGCCCGCCGGAGGCGATGAGCAGGTCGATCGGGTTGAGCGCGGCGGCCGTCACCTCGACCAGGCTCTGGCCCGGACCGGGTCGCGGCTCGTCTCGTTCCTCGCTGATGCCGGGCGCCTGCCCGAGTTCGCTGACCACTGCGGCACGCATCGTCGTCCCCTTCGGATGGTTTTCAATGACCGACCGGTCAGTCACTGTAGTGCGCGCCCCGCGACCGGTCAACGGCCCCGCGGCCGCCTATCCTGGTCCGCATGACCAGTCGCGCCGCCGCCGCTCAGGAGACCCGGACCGCGCTGCTCGACGCCGGTTCTCGGGTAGCCGAGCAGCACGGACTGGCCGGCATGAGCGTCAACCGCGTGGTGGCCGAGGCCGGAGTGGCCAAGGGGACGTTCTACGTGCACTTCGCCGACCGGGACGCCTTCCTGAGCGCACTGCACGAGCGCTTCCATGAGGAGACGACGAAGGCGACCACCGCGGCGCTCGCCGAACACCCGCCCGGCCGCGCCAGACTGCGCGCCGCCATCACCGCCTACTTCGAGGCCTGCCTGCACCACCAAGGCGTCAAGGCCCTGCTTCTCGAGGCGCGCAACTCCCCCGGCGTCGGCATCGAGGTGGCCTCCCGCAACGCGATGTTCGCCGCCGTCGCCGAACCCGACCTGCTGGCCATGGGCTGGCCCGACGCACGCCAAGCAGCCCGCCTCGTCCTCGCGATGTCCGCCGAGGTCGCAATGGGCGAACTCGCCGAAGGACGGCGCGACGAGGCGGGGCGGGAAGTGCTGTGGGATCTGTTGGAACGACTGGATCTGAGCCGGAAGTAGCTGAACTCTGAACTGGATAGGGCCGTCTACCGCGTCGAGACCTTCACGAACGGGGGCTTGACGACGGTGAAGGCGGCGCGGCGGCCGCGGACGTCCAGGTAGACGACGTCGCCCTCGGTGGTGGTGGGCGGGAGCAGGGCCAGGGCGATGCCGAGCTTGAGGGTCGGGGAGAAGGTGCCGCTGGTGACCTCGCCGATGACGTCGTCGGCGTTCGCGGCGTCGTTGCCGGCGTGGACGGCCATGTGGGGGCGGGGGATGGCGCGGTCGACCTGCTTGAGGCCCCAGAGGATGCGCTTCGGGCCCTCGGTCTTCTCCTTGACCAGCGGCTCGCGGCCCCAGAACTCGTCCTTCTTCCAGCCGACGGCCCAGCCCGCCCTCGCCTGGACGGGGGTGATGTCGAGGGAGAGGTCGTTGCCGTGCAGGGGGTAGCCCATCTCGGTGCGCAGAGTGTCCCTGGCGCCGAGTCCGCAGGGCTTGATCTCGAAGGGCTCGCCGGCGCGCAGGATCGCCTGCCAGAGGGCGTCGGCGTCGTCCCAGCGGCAGACGAGTTCGTAGCCGTGCTCGCCGGTGTAGCCCGTGCGGCAGACGGTCAGCGGCCTGCCTTCCCAGGACGCGGTGGCGAAGGCCATGTAGTCGAAGTCGGTGGGCAGGCCGAGGGTCTTGATCAGCGCCTCGGACTCGGGGCCCTGGACCGCCAGCACCGCGAAGTCCTTGTGCTGGTTGGTGACGGTGACGCCCTCGGGGGCCGCCTCGACCAGACGCCGCACGACCTCGGTGGTGTTGGCGGCGTTCGGGATGAGGAAGACCTCGTCCTCGGACTTCACGTACGCGATCAGGTCGTCCACGACGCCGCCGGTGGCCTCGTCGCAGCAGAGCGTGTACTGGGCCTTGCCAGGGCCGATGCGGCGCAGGTCGTTGGCCAGCACGCGGTTGACGAACTCGGCGGCGCCGGGGCCCGCGACGGTGGCCTTGCCGAGGTGGCTCACGTCGAACACGCCGACCCGCTCGCGGACCGCGGCGTGCTCGCCCACGGTGCCGGAGTACTCGATCGGCATCTCCCAGCCGCCGAAGTCGGCCATCTTGGCGCCGAGGGCGGTGTGGCGGGCGTGCAGGGGCGAGGTCAACAGGGACGGCGTCGTCATGCCCACGACGATATCGCGACTGTGACGGGGCCCGGTTACGATGCCGGGAGTCCGGCGGCCATGATCCCGCCGCAGTCCCACTTCTCGAACCAGCAGGGGTATCCAGGTGACCACGATCTCCATCCAGTCCGGCCCGGTGGCCGAGGCGGCGGCCGACGTCCTGATCGTCGGCGTGTACAAGGACGGCACGGGGATCGCGCTGTCCCCCGGCGCCGCGGCGGTGGACGAGGCGCTCGGCGGCGGGCTCGCCGAGACGCTCGCCACCCTCGGCGCGACCGGCGCGGCCGAGGAGACCACCCGGGTGGCGAGCGGCGGCCGGCTGGCCGCGCCGCTGATCGTGGCGGTGGGCCTCGGCGAGGCGGGCGACGGCGAGGTCGTCGGCGCCCGCGGCCTGGAGGACCTGCGCCGCTCGGTCGGCGCGGCGGTGCGTTCGCTCGCGGGCAAGGCGAAGGCGGCGATCGCGCTGGCCGACTCGGGCGCCGAGGTGCTCGCGGCCACGGCCGAGGGCGCGGCGTACGGCGCGTACGGCTACGACGGCCTGAAGACCGGCGACGCGGCCGAGCGCAAGGCCCCGGTCGGCGAGATCGTGCTGGTCACCGGCGGCGAGCCGGACCAGGACGCGCGGGACGCGGCGGCCCGGGCGCAGGTGCTCGGCGACGCCGTGAACGCGACCCGCGACCTGATCAACACGCCGCCGTCGCACCTGTTCCCGCAGGCCTTCGCCGAGGCCGCGAACGAGGCCGTGGCGAACGCGGGCGTCGGCACGCTGAGCTTCGAAGTGCTCGACGACACCCAGCTGCGCGAGGGCGGCTACGGCGGCCTGACCGGCGTCGGCCAGGGCTCGACGCGCGGCCCGCGCCTGGTGAAGGTGATCTACACGCACCCGGCGGCGGAGCGGAAGCTGGCCTTCGTCGGCAAGGGCATCACCTTCGACACCGGCGGCATCTCGCTCAAGCCGTCCGCGTCCATGGAGACCATGAAGTCGGACATGTCCGGCGCCGCGGCCGTGCTCAACGCGGTGCTCGCGGTCGCGAAGCTGGGCCTGCCGGTGAACGTGACCGCGTGGGCGGCGCTGGCCGAGAACATGCCGGGCGGCAACGCGATCCGCCCCTCCGACGTGCTGACCATCTTCGGCGGCAAGACGGTCGAGGTGCTCAACACGGACGCCGAGGGCCGCCTGGTGCTGGCCGACGCGCTCGTGGCCGCGAGCGCCGAGCAGCCGGACGCGATCGTGGACGTGGCGACGCTGACGGGCGCTCAGGTGCTGGCGCTCGGCACCCGCACCGCCGCGGTGATGGCGAACGACGAGGAGTTCCGGGTGCAGCTGGAGTCCGCCGCCGAGCGCGCGGGCGAGGACTTCTGGCCGATGCCGCTGCCGGGGCACCTGCGCAAGAGCATGGACACCCAGGTGGCGGACATCGCGAACATCGGCGAGCGGATGGGCGGCATGCTGGTGGCCGGCCTGTTCCTGCAGGAGTTCGTCGGCGACGCGGCGGACGGCGGCCAGATTCCGTGGGCGCACCTGGACATCGCCGGCCCGGCGTTCAACGAGGCGGGCCCGTACGGCTACGTGCCGAAGGGCGCGGTCGGCTTCGCGGTGCGCACGCTGGTGCAGCTCGCCGACGACGCCGCCAACGGCCTGCTGTAACCCGGACGAACGAAGGTGCCGCGCCCCGGAATTCCGGGGCGCGGCACCTTAGCGTCTGACGGGGTGTCGGCATCCTCGCTGTCCGCATTCCGGTCGCGGCCGTCTGCGAAATCAGGGCTCGCGGCGGGCTCTCGCCTCGGCGGCCAGCCGGGAGTTCCAGTCCCGCATCCGCTGCGGGTAGCCGACGACGGCCGCGTCGTACGCGGGAATGCCCAGCCTGTGGGCCAGTTGGTGGGCGGCCTGCGGACCCGGCATCCGGCGCCTGGTCCACTCGCCGGTGGCCGCGACCAGCACGATTGTGGTGTCCGTCACAGCCGTGCGCGGCTCGACGAAGGCCTCCACCCCGGTGCGCGTCGCGGCGAAGCGGGTAAGGTGCTCCTCCCCGTCGCGGTACGCACGGCCGTCCACGCGGCCCTCACCTGCGCGGGCACCACGGCGGCGGAAGACGGCCACGCTCATCACTCCCTCGAGTCTCGCGTACGGCGCCCCGGGCCCCCGACCGGATTGCGGACAGGCCTGTTCGCTGCGTCGACACGCGCGTGCGAGGGCCCTGACCGGTCCCGCGCGGCGGCGTGCGCCCGGCGAGGCGACCGGGCGGGAAAGCGGATTAAGCTTCCCATTGACAACTCGCAGTCCCGGGCGCCCGACAAGCCAGTGTGCCAGCATTCGGCCGCCCGTGGTGGCGGGTCTGGACAAGGTCAGGGCGCGCATCCGGACGGCAAGGGTCCGCGGCGGTGCGCGGAAAACGGCGTGAACACGCGAGGAGACGGACAAGTGGCTGAGGCCGGGAACGTATTCGACGTAGTGATCCTCGGGGGCGGTTCCGGCGGCTACGCCTGCGCGTTCCGCGCGGCCGACCTCGGGTTGAACGTCGCGTTGATCGAGAAGGCCGAGGTGGGCGGCACCTGCCTGCACCGCGGCTGCATCCCCACCAAGGCGCTGCTGCACGCGGCCGAGGTGGCCGACCTCGCCCGCGAGAGCGCGTCCTTCGGCGTCAACACGATCCTCAACGGCATCGACATGCCGGGGGTCAACAAGTACAAGGACGGCGTCGTCGGCCAGCTGTACAAGGGCCTGCAGGGCATCGTGAAGGCGCGCAAGATCACCTTCGTGGCGGGCGAGGGCGTGCTGAGCGCGCCGAACCAGGTCACCGTGAACGGCGAGGTCTACACCGGCCGCAACGTGGTGCTGGCGACCGGCTCCGCGCCGAAGTCGCTGCCCGGCCTGCAGATCGACGGCCAGCGGGTCATCACCAGCGACCACGCGCTGAAGCTGGACCGGGTGCCCTCCTCGGTGGTCATCCTCGGCGGCGGCGTGATCGGCTGCGAGTTCGCCTCCGTCTACAAGAGCTTCGGCGCCGAGGTCACGATCGTCGAGTTCCTCCCGCACCTGGTGCCGCTGGAGGACGAGAACTCCTCGAAGCTGCTCGAGCGCGCGTTCCGCCGCCGCGGCATCAAGTTCGAGATCGACAACGGCTTCACCGGCGTCGACTACACCGACACCGGCGTGCGGGTGCACACGGCCAAGGGCAAGGACTTCGACGCCGAACTGCTGCTCGTCGCGGTCGGCCGCGGCCCGGTCTCCGAGGGTCTCGGCTTCGAGGCGGCCGGCGTGCAGACGGACCGCGGCTACGTGAAGGTCAACGAGTTCTGCCAGACCTCCGTGCCGAACGTGTACGCGGTCGGCGACCTGATCCCGACCCTGCAGCTGGCGCACGTCGGCTTCGCCGAGGGCATCCTGGTGGCCGAGCACATCGCCGGCCTGAGCCCCCGTCCGATCGACTACGACGGCGTGCCGCGGGTGACGTACTCGAACCCGGAGGTCGCCTCCTGCGGCCTGACCGAGGCGAAGGCGGCCGAGAAGTTCGGCGCCGAGCACGTCAAGACGCTGGCGTACAACCTGGCGGGCAACGGCAAGAGCAAGATCCTCAAGACCCAGGGCGAGATCAAGCTCGTCCAGATCAAGGGCGTCGCCGGGGAGGACGACCGGGTGGTCGGCATCCACATGGTGGGCGATCGGGTCGGCGAGTTGGTGGCCGAGGCCCAGCTGATCTACAACTGGGACGCCACGCCGCTGGACGTCGCCCAGTTCATCCACGCGCACCCGACCCAGGGCGAGGCGCTCGGCGAGGCGCACCTGGCGCTGGCCGGCAAGCCGCTGCACGTGCACGACTGACCTGTCCCCCGACTCCCGAATCTGAGAACGAACCAGGAGAAACTCATGCCGGTATCCGTCACGATGCCCGCGCTCGGTGAATCGGTCACCGAGGGCACCGTCACCCGGTGGCTGAAGAAGGAGGGGGAGACGGTCGAGGTCGACGAGCCGCTGCTCGAGGTCTCCACCGACAAGGTCGACACCGAGATCCCCTCGCCCGCCGCGGGCGTGGTCATCTCGATCAAG